>JAHBWG010000001.1 GCA_019637095.1 Sandaracinaceae bacterium
TGTCACCCCAAGTCTCATCGGCGTCGCACGCCACTACCCCGACGTCACCCCGAGCGGCAGCGGCCCCCTCCGAGAGCAACTTGCGACGCCCGGGGCTTCGCCCCCCGGTCTCCACTTCACGGAGTCTCTGCCTACCTATCCGGTGGCCCACGAATGCGCGGACTGCGGTGGCGAACCGCGACGCCGCCTGCACCATGACGGCGGCGTCCACGCCGACTCCGCACTGCCGTCACTGGCCGCGCGCGAGGCCCTGCTGGCGGGCGACCTTAGAAGTTCGCGCGCAAAGACATTCGACCCGTATCGACCGGTGCGGAGTCCATGTGCCAACTTCGCGTTCCAGATAGGCGTCGGCGACCCTGAGTTCGTCGATTTCCGCAACGCTCTCATGATAGCGCTAGGACGAGCGAGCGACCCGAACCAGGGTGCAGGTCCTCCTGTTACGAGTTGGGTGGGCTGGGCCGGCGTGCGCGACGTCGTTTGGATCGAGGGCTTCTGTGCAGAGCTGACACGCCAGATCGCCGTCAACCCCAGATTGCAGCTGTGGATGGACTTTCAAGCCCGCGGACAAGTCACGCCTGAGATAATCTGCAGATGTATTGCAGAATCCACGCGAGACTGGGTCGATGTTTCCCTCAGTTACAACGAGTGCGTGATGGCCTACGGTGAACGAGCATGCGCGCGCTTCCGTCATGGCGTTGACTGGCCAACCGTTGCGGCCTATCAAGTCGGCGCAGACTTCCACACACTCCTCTTCTCGCCCGAGATCAGATGCGGGGCCCGGGTCTGTGGCTTAGTCGGCCGGAGCCCGTATGTACAGAGTGGCTACCGCGTCCGGTAGACGACGAGGAAGCATTAGCGCGCTGCTACGCTACCTGTGTGGAGTGCTGGCACCTCTCGTCGTCTGCATCTCTTGCACTCGCACCCCAGCCGGTGCACCGGTAGCGACCGCCGCCGCGAGTCGACTTCCCCGTGTCGCAGGACATTTCGTACCGTCATCACCACGCTGCCCTCGGCCGATGTGGCGCTTTCGCGTTGGGGATACAGCGACCCCGGAGAGGTTTGACGTGCGAAGTGACGACGCACGAAGCCGCGTCTTTCTGCGGCTGCACGATTGGCATTGCGCGTACCACACAAGTCCGCCAGGGCATCATATCACGATTGCGTGTGGCACAGGCTCCACTGTGGTCAGCTACGCCGCCACCTGCGGCCAAGCGCCGCTGTCGCTAGCTGTCTTTCAAACCGCGCCTGGCGGGGAGGTTGCTATCGTTCATGCTGTCTGCACCTGTGGCACCTAGGCTCGCAGCAGCTATCGGGCCGGGAGGCCAACCATGTTAGAGCCTCGAACTTCTTCACGAACCCCATCGGCGTCGTCATCCTCGACTCCAACTCCGTCCCCGCCGCCGGCACCTCCGCCTCGAGCGCGTCGACCCGCCCCTGGGCTCGATGCTCGCCGTGCGCGTCAAGGGCTCTCGCGACCAGACCGGGGGGAACATCCGCGCCCGCCTCAGCGTCGACCTCGTGATGAAGACCTCGTGATGCCTGGACGTCGACGGCGCCGCCCTCTACCCTGGAGCTGCTCATGATCCGTCTCTCCCAGGGGCTCGTCACCGCCGAGCCGCCGGCCACGCCTATGCCGCTCGCCGGACAACCCGCGCCCGTAGCCCTCCCGGCTCACGCGCCAACCCCGCGCGGCACGCGCCACTACCCCGACGTCACCCCAAGCCTCATCGGCGTTGCGCGCCACTACCCCGATATCACCCCAAGTCTCATCGGCGTCGCACGCCACTACCCCGACGTCACCCCCAGCCTCATCGGCATCGCTCGCCACTACCCCGACGTTGCGCCGAGAATGACGGCGGAGGTCCCGACGTGCACGTGCGGCGACTCGTGCCAGTGCGGCGCGCCTCCGAGGCCGCTGCATCACGACGGCAGCGTCCACACCGACTACGAGACACCTCCCGGACCGCTTCTCGAAGCATTCACGGAGACAGCCCAACGCGTTCCCAGGCTCCCCTGCCATGTCGAAGTCACCAGTCCCTGTGGTACCTGCCGTCCGGGGACGCGATGTTGGCGATTTCAGACGGTCGACGGAGCCGTCGCGGACTTCTTCTGCGACCCATGGGAGAACGAGCCGCTCCCTCTCGAACGGGGGCAGGCAGCATGCCGCGCACTACTTGGATCCAGCACGCGGTGCTTGCTTCCGCTGACGCGGCGGGCGAACCCGCGTGAAGACCCTTATCGCTTTCGCATCGCCTGCGATGCCCTCTCAGGCGCACGCGCCGTGCGATGACAAAGACGACGGCTGCCATTGTTGAGCGTTAGACATCTCGCGGCCTACGGCATCGCTGCGTCCCTGGTGGGATGCCTCGCCCGACATACGCCGCCTGGCGACGACGCTGGCTCGTCATCCGGGGACGTCATCGCTCCAGTCGTGTGCCGTTCGGCAGCCACACTGGAGCAGTACGAGGAGGTTCGCGCGGCTCTCAGCGCTGGGTGGTGCGCCCACGCTTCGAGCTGCGGCCCTATCGAGGACGTGGGCGTCGCTGTCGTGGAGGGTTCGATGGATCGATGTCCCGGCGAAGGATGGCACCGGTTCTTGGTCGACTTGGTGTTGCCGGACCGGGCGGAGATCGGGGCTGGCCGTCGCGGATTCGACCCCGCTGCGGCCGCCGCCTGCCTCGCCGGAGTCGTGCCCGGTTGCCCCCAGTGGGGGCTGTTGGACTACGCCGAATGTCATCAAGTCTTTCCACCGCGATGCCCAGTGGGGCCTGGCTCACCCTGCCGCGGCCCGAGCGACTGTGGAGAGGCCATGTGGTGCCGGTTCGACCTCGACGTGTGTGAAGGAGCTTGCGAGCCGAGGCAGCCCGTCGGCGGAACGTGCTCGCGGCTCGAACAGTGCCTGCGCCCCACAGACGGTTCCGTTGCGTGG
Source organism: Sandaracinaceae bacterium (assembly GCA_019637095.1). Lineage (GTDB taxonomy): Bacteria > Myxococcota_A > Polyangia > Polyangiales > Sandaracinaceae > JACKEC01. Next base: position 2,930 of record JAHBWG010000001.1, read on the forward strand.
TGCCACATGGAGGAAGGGTCACTCCTCGGCGTCTGCGTCGGGCTTCGGCCCCGTGCGGAGCCCGCCGCCGTCGGCGAGCGATGCGCGCTGGTGGATGGGGAGCCTGTCTACTGTGCCGACGGACTGACCTGTCGACGACTCGCGGGAAGCGTCATGCAGGTCTGCGAGGTTTCGGATGGTCGCACCCCCTGCGGCCCGAGCACGGCATGCCCGACGGGGTCGCGTTGCGACAATCTCTGGACGCAGGGTAATGGACGTTGCGTCGAGTCTCCGCCCGTGAGAGTCGTCCGTATAGGAGAGAGCTGTACCCGAGGAGACGCCTGTGACCAAGCTTGGGGCTCCCAATGCATCGAAGGGCGTTGTCGGGAAGCAGGAACGGCGGAGAATGCTCCGTGCATGACCTACGGGAGCCTGGGCATCTGCGATGCTCCGCTGACCTGCGACCCCGGGACGCGCCGTTGCGCACGCGCCGGGGCTCTTCCGCTCGACACGGCGTGCCTTCGCGACTCCGATTGCTCCTCCGGCCGCTGTTGCCGCGTCACCGACGCCGTGAGTGATCAGCGCTGCTGCGACGCGGCGACCTGTAGAGAAGGATGACGTCGTCATCTTCGACTCCAACTCCGTCCCCGCCGCCGGCACCCCCGCCTCGAGCGCGTCGACCCGCCCCTGGGCTCGATGCTCGCCGTGCGCGTCAAGGGCTCCCGCGACCAGACCGGGGGGAACATCCGCGCCCGCCTCAGCGTCGACCTCGTGATGAAGGCCTCGTGATGCCTGGACCTCGCCCCCGCCGCGCTCTACCCTGGAGCTGCTCATGATCCGTCTCTCCCAGGGCCTCGTGACCGCCGAGCCCCCGGCCACGCCTCTGCCGCTCGCCGGCCATCCCCTGCCCGCGCCTCCGACGGCTCACGCGCCAACCTCGCGCGGCACGCGCGACTACCCCGACGTCACCCCAAGCCTCATCGGCGTCGCACGCCACTACCCCGACGTCACCCCCAGCCTCATCGGCGTCGCTCGCCACTACCCCGACGTCACCCCGCGCGGACCTGAGGACGCCTCCGCGTTCGGCGGCTACGGGAGCGTGCCCCGCTCGTCCGGAGCCCACGACTGCGGATGCGGGCCCTGCGGCGCGCAGGGAAGAGGCTGTGGTCGTGGCGGGAGGGCGGCACCGCCGGAGACCCTGAGCGGCCTCTCGCTGCCGCCGGCGCTCCCTCGCACGGGTCTCGCCGTGACCGCGGCGGTCGCCGAACGCATGATGGCGCTCCCCTCCCGAGGGCTCTTGCTCGACGACGACGCGCTCACCGCGCTCGACCTCCAGCCGCTCGAGCTCGCCGGGTTCCTGCGCGACCCGCGAACGCGTGGAGTCGTCACGGACCGGCTCGTCGGCGGGCCCGAGCGCTCGTCGTTCTACACCTCGGGCTGCTGGCTCTCGATCATCCCGCCAGGGTGCGACGTCGCCGGCTCGAGCCCGCCGCGGGCCGCGTGCGCGCTGACCTCCTGCTATCGGTACGACAGCCTCCCTGTCTGTCTGGAGACGCTTGGCTTGCAGGATCTCTTGGTCCGCCAATCGGATGTCAACCGGCTGGAATTTCCCCGCATGTTCGAGCTCTTCCTCCGGTGCCCTGGTGACGACCTCTGCGCGCGCTGACCGCCGCTCGCTATCGGGTATCCTCGCCGCTGTCGCGTCCGTCGTCTTCGTAGGCTCGTGCCTGTCGGGATGTTTCGCCGCACACTCCCCGCCGCCCATCGGTGCCGCGCGCGACGCGTCCGTACCGGCCCCGGACGCGCTCGCGCCGGATACGGGGTCGACGTGCGGGGTCTCACGCGATGAAGCCATGGCGTTCGTCGATGCGGTGGGCGTGGCCTTCTGTCGGAGCCGCTCGCGGTGCGCGGCCTCGTTCGCGTCCGGCCCGACGGCGGCAGAGTGCGAGCATCGCGCCACGCTCGACAGTTCGATTCTTCCTCGGTTCTCCGTGCTCACTCGACTCGCTCGGGACGGCGTGCAGCTCGACCCCGCGGAGTCTGCGCGGTGCCTCGCAGCGGCGGAGGAGAGGTGTCAACGCAGCGACACTTTTGGTCGGAGCGACGGTGTCGCCACGTGGTGGCGAGTCCTCGACGCCTGCCGCGCCGCCATGCGACCGTGCGGTGCCTCGGTCGAGTGCCTCGCGGACTGGGAGTGCCCGTCGGACCACTACTGCGACCGCAGGACGGTGTGCGAGCCCGGGGTTTGCCGGCCGGGCGTGCCTTTGGGGGCGCCGTGTGAGCGCGACGCGGAGTGCCTCCCTACGGGCAGAGACGACGAGATCGCCGGATGCGGCTCCGACGCCCGATGCACCGCGTACGTGCTCGTCGATGGGCGCCTCGTGGGCGAGGCGTGCGGCCCCGGCGAGCGCGACGCGGAGGGCCGGCTCATCGTCGGTGGATGTAGCCCGGGAGCCGTGTGCGCTTGCCCGGACCGCGAAGAAGGCTGCCACTGCCGGCCGATGGGCGGGTTGGGCGCACCATGCGATCTCGATGAGCTGTGCGAGCCAGATCTGCTCTGCGACGACTACACCGGCTCCGCTGGAAGCGGCCGGTGCATCGATCGCGCGAGCATCGATGGCCGGAGCCCCTGCTCCGCGCTCCTGTGCGACGGCACGACGAGCTACGTCTGCGGTGCGGACGACCGATGCATGCCGGCGGAGGGTACCGAGGGTGCCCGATGTCTTTACTTCGAGCACTGCAATCGCGGGCTCTACTGCGGCGCACCCCACGGCGGACCTCACGGACAGTGCCGTGCGTTGCTGGAGTCTGGCGCCCCGTGCGAGTCTCTGTTGCAGTGTCAGTCGGGCTGCTGTCGTGCTGGCCGCTGCGCCTGACCTCCCGCCCCGGGCGCGGAGCGCCTCGCAGCTCTCGACACTAGCCAACCAGAGCGACGTCACGAGGGCGGAGAGCGATGAGAACCTCGGACAGCCGATGCCGTGCGTCGTGTTCTCCCGCAGCCGACCCGGAGCGCGCGGGCGAGCCGAGCTTCCCGCGCACGATGTGGTAGCGTTCTTGCAGCGTGGCCACGCCCTCCTCGGATGGCCGTCGAGTCCTCCGTGTGTCGTGTTCGAGCGAGCGTACGTCGCGTTCGAGCGAGCCATCGTGCCAGGGCGCAGAGCTGCAAAGGCATCTTGGCGACTTTGCGCCTTTGTGCGCGCCGCCGCGTCGCCGCGATAACCCTAATGGGTTAACGCCGGAGAAAAGCGCCGATCGAACGACAGTGTGCCTTGACAACTTCGGGGGGGGTGTACGGTGCGAGGGTTCCGGGCATCTCGCCCGGCACGGGGGAAGCGTGACGGGCCACCGCCTACGCCGTGGCGGCGCCTCGCCTCACGCACGCACAGACAGGAGATGAGACATGAGTGGACGTGTGATTCGGGTCACCCCGCCGCGGGACTTCTACTTCGACGGTCTCGCCGACCAACAGAGCCTCCAGGTCGTCGTCGCCGAGGGCATCGACGTCACCGGGTTCGACCTCCTCGACCTCCTCGTCCGGGTCCACGCGGACGCCGCGATCCCGAACGGCGCCTCGATCGAGGTCGCCGTCCTCTCGGACGGTCACACCCTCGACGACCCCTCGCGCGACTTCTTCACGAACCCCATCGGCGTCGTCATCTTCGACTCCAACTCCGTCCCCGCCGCCGGCACCCTCCGCCTCGAGCGCGTCGACCCGCCCCTGGGCTCGATGCTCGCCGTGCGCGTCAAGGGCTCCCGCGACCAGACCGGGGGGAACATCCGCGCCCGCCTCAGCGTCGACCTCGTGATGAAGACCTCGTGATGCCTGGACGTCGACGGCGCCGCCCTCTACCCTGGAGCTGCTCATGATCCGTCTCTCCCAGGGCCTCGTCACCGCCGAGCCGCCGGCCACGCCTATGCCGCTCGCCGGACAACCCGCGCCCGTAGCCCTCCCGGCTCACACCCCAACCCCGCGCGGCGCGCGCGACTACCCCGACGTCACCCCCAGCCTCATCGGCGTCGCACGCCACTACCCCGATGTCACCCCCAGCCTCATCGGCGTCGCTCGCCACTACCCCGACGTCACCCCGCGCGCACGCGAGGGCGCCTCCGCGCTCGGGGACTTCGCCTGCGCTCGAGACCAGGCCGGCGTCCTGGATTGCGCATGCGGGTCGTGCGCCGGGGACGGCGCATGTGAGTGTGGTGAGCAGGCCGACCCGCGAGAGACGCCCGGCAGCCCCACACCCGCTCTCCCGGGGCTCGCCGTCCGCCGAGCCATCGGCGAGAGCTCCCTGCCGGCGACCCGCGTGCCCATCACGCGGTGGTCCGTCTGCGGCCCGTTGCATACGATGGTCCGTCGAAGCTACGAGCTGACACCATCTGAGCATAGCTGCGTCGTGCAGGCCTTCCACGATGCAGATCGGGCGATGGGCACGCTCAGCTGCACCGACCTCATGGGATGCGGGGAGACGCCGACGGGGGACGAGGACGATGATCGTTCACCTGAGGAGCGCGCGGCTGACCGCAACGACGAGTGGCTCCGCCGCTGGCGTGCGGCCTTTGCCGGAGCCCTCGAAGCGAGGGGGTGTGTCGTCCCCGCCGCGGCCATCAAAGCCCTCTTGGACGTCCTCCTTGTGACCGTCGGTTGCTACCTTGCCCGATGCCCGGGACGCCGCGATGACGCCCCGATCACATTCGACTTCCAGCGCCCCTTCATCACGGTCGGCATCCCGACGCGCATCGACTACGAGGAGTGCGTTCCAAGCCACGGCTTCACGCCCCACGCGCCGACCCCTGGGCTCCCGTGGGACGGCGGCCGCCCGCGTCCCATGCCGCCACCCGAGGCGCCTCCCGGCGGGCCGGCGCCGCCCTCGCATCACCACCGCCTCATGCCGGAGACGCCCTTTGCACCCCGGTATCCGCTGCCCCCCATTGGGCCTGGGCACTGGCGAGAGTACTGCGATTGCATCAACTGCGGCTACCGAGGCGAATCGCGAGACTGTCGCTACCCGTGTCCCCATTCACAGTGGCGCTGCACTTGCCCCTTCCAGTGCCCGGTCCGCGTTCATGACGACGACTTTCTGTGGCGGGTCCGAACACCGTGCGACTGTACCTTCCTCTCGTTCTAGAGTGTCGCCGACACTAGCCAGAAGCTAGCCACCTGTGGAGGAGCCGATGGTTCTCGCACCGACTGCTCAGGAGCTCACACGGATGCGTCAAGAAGTCGCGTGGGTCGGCGCGGCGCTCGAGGAAGCGTGTCTCCTCGAGCAGGAGGTGTCACGCGATCCGTCACACGGAGAGCTGCTCGGTGCCTTCCAGTGGCCGGCGCTTGCCAACGACTTCACGGTGAACACGACTGTGGCTCACTCGGGCGCCGCGCGAGTCTCATGCCGCGCGCTTACCGAACTCACGCATCGCCTGTTCGCGATCCCTTGCGTACGCTTCTCGTGGCTGCGGTTTGCCTCTGACGCTCTGACGGGCGGGCTCGCGATTGGCTCGGCGGGCTATCACGCCAGCCCGCTGGCGACCCTGATTGTCCAAGGCTGGCTCGAAGGTGCCATGGTGGCTTGGTACCAACTTGGGTGCCGAAATGAAACGTCGAGAGACGAACTGGTCCTCTGCGCCAAGATGCTGCTCGAGCTGATTCGGTCCGACCTGGAGCCGAAGTGCTTCGATGAGGCTATTTTACGCGTGGAGCGCGCGCTCTTGCACCTGTGCGCATTTGCCATCTATCAGCCGGCCCGCAGCGCTCGGCTCGAACCGAGCGAGCGCGAGGAGCTGCGGCGTTGGCTGGACGGTCGGGGCACGATCGAGCGACAGATACCGACCTTCGAGATCGTCGCGTCATCCTTCGAGCGTACGATCGCCGAGCGCATCCTGGCAGAGCTCGATCCTCACGCGCCAGATCCTCCCTTCGAGGGCGATACCCGCGGGCCGGATTCGTGATGAGCTCTGTCCGCAGCACGCGGGGTCCAGCAGCGTGACCGTTGATGAGCGTTGTCATGGGGTGGGCGCCGAAACCCGTACCTCGGACGGACGACCTGTGAACCGAAGGTGCGTGGGGGCCTCGGGGGGCGAAGGGTGATTCGGGCCCACGAGGTGGTAAGGGCCCTCGGCGGTTCTCCGCTCATGATTCGAACCGCACGGCTTCATCAGAGGTCTTGGCGGACGTTCTGGGACGCCATCGACAGGCCATCCTGGCTGGGCAGCTTCATCACGCAAGTCGGCGGCTGCGAAGAGGCGGTTCCGCGAATCCTGTCTTTGGTTGAACCGCTGATCACCTCGGCTCTGGCTCGTGCCAAGAGCCCATCTGCCTGGAGCGCGGCGACCACCACCAACGAGAGTCTCCTGGAGGCTCGCACCCACTCGGATGCCCTCCCTGGAGTGCTCGCCGGTGTTGGCAACCTTCTCACGGTCGCGCCGGACAGCCGGGTCCAGCTCCGACAGATCTGCGACTCCATCCGCGAGATCGTGGGGGCTGAGAGAATGGCGGAGGCGTTTCTAACGAGCAGTTGGTGTACCCTCGAGTCGCCGCTGCGTCATGCCAAGACCGCGAGACTCAGTCGGCCACTGCTTCCGACGGGCCAGTATCGTGTGAGGGCGACGGCGAATCAGCGCATCTACGTGGTTGAGCCATGGCTCGTGGTCGAATACAGGACACACGAGGTGCATCATTCCATGCGCTGGGTGGAACACCTCGAGTGGAGCGAGGAGCTGGAGTAGAGTCAGGAAGGGAGCATCGGTCGCGAGCGATGGCGGGGAGCGATGCGGACCGTGGACATGCGGATGTCGGTGCGCCGTGCTCTACCGCGCGCGACCGGGAGCGCGCGCGCCCCGCAGGTGCTTCCAGAAACGCTCGGGCGACTCGAGGATCCCGCGCGTGATCTGGTAGTGCGAGGTTTCCTCGAGCCGCACGGGAGTCGGCGGCCCATCGTCGAGACTCAGGATCTCGGCGCCCGGGAAGGTCAGGAGGATCGGTGAGTGGGTCGCCACGAGGAGCTGCGTCTCGCCGTCTGCCACGAGATCCGCCATCCGCACGAGCAGGGCGAGCTGGCGCTGCGGCGAGAGCGCCGACTCAGGCTCGTCCATCAGGAAGAGCCCCTGCTCGAGGCGATCGGTGAACAGGTGGAGGAACGCCTCGCCGTGCGACCGCGTGTGTAACGACCGACCTCCGTATCGGGCGTAGGGATCGCCAGCGAAGTCCGGGTCGTCGCGACGTTCGTCGAGCAGGTCGGCGAAGTGCGCCATGTGCTCGGCGCGGAAGAAGTAACCATCCGGCGGTCGCCTGGCGAAGCTCGGCCGAAGCGCCCGTGCGAGGGGCGAGTGGTCATCCGGTCCCGTGCGGTCGGTCAGCTCGTTCTTGCCGCCCCCCGACGGAGGCAGACCGCACAGCTCGGCCAGCGCTTCGATCAGCGTCGACTTGCCGGAGCCGTTCTCGCCGACGAAGAAGGTCACTGGTGAGCCCAGCTCGAGGTCCAGGTGGCGAGCCATCGGCAGGTCGAACGGAAACCGCTCCGGGTCGTCGACTCGCTCGGGGACGAGCCGCGCGCCACGCAGGTAGGGAGGCGGTCGCATCGGTGGCATCGTAGCGCACGAGCACTCGCGGGGCGGTGGCGTTCGCTCGGCGGTCACGTCGCCGTGACCTCGCGCGCGGACCTACGGCGGAGCCGCTCGCGCTGGACTGCGGATGCGCGGCGCCCTACTTTGGAGCCGCACCTCCCTCGACGCCGACGATGCTGAGATGGCTACCTCCCATGCCACGCCCTTCGGGCGTATCGAGACCGTGCTCGTGGGCGCGCTCCTGATCGCGAGCGGGTCGTGCGCCGCCCACGTCCCGGCGCCGGCGCTCCCACCGCCCGAAGGACGGCCGGCGGGCGCGGCTGGCTCCGCGAAGGAGGCGGCGACGACGCGGGAGGTTCCACCGGATCTGCGGCGCGACCGGTTTCCGACAGCGCTCGCGGATCGAGCGACGTGCGGGGGAGCCGGCGACCCCGGGTGCGCTTGTTGGAATCGGACGTGCCAGATCGCGGCGCTCGCGCCGGGCGTGCACCTCTCGTGCTACCGGGCGGTCTGCGACGTCTCGTGCCCGCACGGGAACTGCGTACAGCGGTGCGCTGGACCCGGTCGATGCACGTTCACCTGCGATGGCGGCAAGTGTATGCAGGAATGCGCCGCCGACGCTCGGTGTCAGGCGTCCTGCGATGGGGGTGCGTGTCGCCAGGTCTGCCGGGGCTCCGAGTGTCACTTCGACTGCGCCGGCGCGGGCTGCGAGGAGATCCGCACGACGTGGCCTCCGCGCTACGACCCTCCGCGCCCGCCGCGCTGGGCTCCCGGCCCGGGCGAGGACGCGCCGAGGCCGTGAACGGATGAGGCGATCACGAGGCGAGAGGTGGCGCTGTCGCCCGAGATCGTGAGGGCGACTGAGGCCGGTCGACGGGCGCGAGCGCGGAGCGGCGGGGCGCCAGCGCGGGCGGCGTTCCTCGGCCTGTGCGCCGTCGCGGCGCTGGGCTGTTCCGGGAGCGCGCCCGCGACCGAGCCCGCACGCCCGACGCCGCTCGCGTCGGCGCGGGGTGCGCCGCCGGCGGATGGTGTCGCCCCGAAGATCGAGCCGGACCCGGAGGTCGAGATCGTGTGCCGGCCGCGAACGACGCTCGACGAGGTCGCGGCCTGGCGGCTCCCTCACCAGCGCGTGCGCTGCGAGCGAGAGCCCCACTGCGGCGCGCGACGGTACGCCACCGTGGAGGAGTGCGTGCGCCGCCGCGCGCACCGCGACGAGGACGAGCGCGTGTTCCCTTCGGACGATCGGATCGTGAGCGGAGAGCTCGCCCTCGACCCGGTGGCGGCGCAGGCGTGCCTCGAGCGCCCAGCGCGTGACGTGTGCAGCCCCGACGGACGGCCCGAGCCGGTCTTCGTCGATGGGCTCGTCGACGATCCGTGCCGGCGGGTCTTCACCCGCCGGTGCACGACGCGGGGCGGGGAGTGGTGCCAGAACCTCGAGGAGTGTGGGCCGGGGTTCTACTGCGAGCTCCCCGATCGCCTGCAGCTCGCGCGGGAGGGCCGCGTGCCGGAGACGGCGTGCATGGCGGGACGCTGCGTCCCGACGCTGCCGCCGGGCGCCCGCTGCACGTCGGCGTCGCAGTGCCGGCGCGGGAGCGGCCGGCGGGCGCTCTGCCTCTCGCTGCGCCGCGGCGCGGCGCCGCCCGTCGATCTGCGCTCGGTGATCCGATCGGGGCGCGACCTCACGCGCGCCGCCGGGAGGACCTGCGTGGAGGTGGTCCTCGACGAGACCCGCGCCAGCGCCGGCGAGCGCTGCGCCATCGTCGCCATCGCAGACAGGCAGGTCGTGGCGAGGGACTGCGAACCTCCCGCGTTCTGCGAGCCCAACGAGCGTCTCGAGCCGCGCTGCCAGCTCGGGCGCCGGATCGGGGAGCCGTGCCAGCAATGGGGGCACGAGCGATGCGCGCGAGGGCTCTTCTGCAGCGGGCGGTGTACGGACCGGCCGGGCATCGACGCCCGCGTCGCGGGAGGACCTTGCAGCGAACGTGGCGTGTGCAGCAGCGGCCTCGCCTGCCGCAACGGACGTTGCGTGGAGGCGTCGCGCGAGGGAGCGCCGTGCGAGACGAGGTACCTGGGCGGGGACGCGGTCGAGTGGTGCGAGCCACCGCTCGCGTGCGACCGCGCGACGTCGACGTGTCGGCCCAGCGCGGAGCTCGTCGACGGGCAACCGTGCTGGCGCGACGCGGAGTGCCGGAGCGGCTGCTGCCGCCGCGGCTTCGACGAGCGGCTGGTCTGCCTGCCCGAGCACGACTGCTGCTCCCCCGCCGACCGAGGAGGGTCGGCGCGAGCGGTTCAGCCGAGCGCGTCGATGGACGCGGTGGTCACCGCGAGCGCGAGCAGGCGGTCGAGCTCGGCGTCGTCGCGGCACGCGAGCACGCGCGCGCACAGCGCGTCGTCGGGGACGAAGCCGCGCGCGGCGAGCACGGACAGGATCGCGGCGGCCTTGCCCTCGGCCCGCAGCTCCTCGACGCTCGCGTAGCCGCGGCGCTGGAGGAGGTTGCGGAGCGTCGCCTCGTGCGCCGCCTCGCGGTCGTACATCGCGCGGACGGGCACCGCGTTCTCGAGGATGCCGGGCGCGACGAGCTCGCCGTCCTCGGCGACCGTGCGCGTGGGCTTGCCGGCCTCGTAGACCTCCACGCGCCGCGGGCCGACGAGACGCACGACCCAGATGAAGCGCGTCCCCGCGCCCATGAGATCGACGATCTTGTCCTGCAGCTCCTGCTCGTCCTGGCCGCTGTCCGCGTACTCCACCGCGAGCGGCGGGCTCCCCGCGACCCAGCCCGGCGCGTCGGGGACGTTGCCCACCGCGATGTCCGGCGCGCGCAGCGCGTTGGGCGCGGGCGAGTAGCCCGTGTCGATCCCCGCCTCGGTCACGAGCGGATCGGTGTCGAGCACCGAGCCGCCGATGAGGTTGCGCCGCGAGCCGCGACTGCCCGTCGGCGCGCAGTAGATCGGGTGCCCGTCGCTCAGCTCGTAGCGATCCCCGGGTCGGATCTGGTCGGCGCGAAACGGGCCGCGCTCACCCTTCGGTGCCGGCTTGCTCATGCGACCTCATTCTAGCGGCTCCAGAGGAGTGGGGCGACCGCGGCGCGCGGCGGTGCGCGTGGGGCGCGCTTCGCGTAGGGTCGGGGCACGTGATCAAGTACCTCGGGAGCAAGCGCGTGCTGTTGGGCCCGATCGTCGCGGCGGTCCGCGGGCTCGGGCCCGACGTGCGCTCGGCGCTCGATCTGTTCAGCGGGACGGCGCGCGTGGGCCACGCGCTCAAGAAGAGCGGGCTCTTCGTCACGGCGAACGATCACCTGACGTACGCGGCGACGCTGGCCGCCGCGTACGTGGCCGCCGACGCGCGCGTGTGGGCGGCGCCGGCGCGGGCGCTGCTCGCCGAGCTCGCGGCGATCCCCGCGGGGCCAGAGGGGTGGTTCACGCGGCAGGTCGCGCGCGAGGCCCGCTACCTCCAGCCGCACAACGCGGCGCGCGTCGAGGCGATCCGCGAGGCCATCGCGGCGCGCGCGCTGCCGGCGCCGCTCGAGGCGATCGCGCTCACGTCGCTGATGGAGGCGGCCGATCGCGTGGACTCGACGGCGGGCGTGCAGATGGCCTACCTGAAGTCCTGGGCCGCGCGCAGCCACAACGCGCTCGAGCTGCGGGTGCCCGCGCTGCTCGCCGGAGAGGGCGCCGCGCTCCAGCTCGACGCGAGAGACGCCGCCGCGACCGAGGCCGACGTCGCCTACCTCGACCCGCCGTACAACCAACACAGCTACCTCGGGAACTACCACGTGTGGGAGACGCTCGCGCGCTGGGACGCGCCCGAGACGTACGGTGTCGCGAACAAGCGCGTCGAGTGCAAGACGTACAAGAACGCGTTCAACTCGCGCGTCCGCATCGGCGCGGCGCTCGCCGAGGTCATCGCGCGCGTGCGCGCGCCCGAGCTCGTCGTGTCCTTCAGCGACGAGGGCTTCCTCGCGCGCGAGGAGCTCGAGGCGATGCTCGGCGCGCGCGGGCACGTCCGCGTGGTCGCGGCGCGCTACGAGCGCTACGTCGGCGCCAAGATCGGCATCTACGACCCGAAGGGGAACAAGGTCGGGCGTCCGTCGCACCTCGAGAACACGGAGATGATCTTCATCGTCTCGCCCGAGCGGGCGCGCGCCGAGGCGGCCGCCGCGCGCTGCCTCGCGGCGCTCGGCGAGCGGGCCGCCGGCGCGGCGAGCGCGGCAGGTACCGCGGGCACGAACGTGCAGCTCGAGCTGCCGCTGCGGTAGACTGCCGGCGCGCGCGGACCGATCCGCGCGAGGATGTGGTTCCTTGGCTGTCGGAGACGACCCGCCGCGAGGCCGGCCGCGCTCCATCGAGGTGCTCGTGACGATTCGCCCGGCTTGGCTCTTGGCTCTGACCCTCGTGGCGCCGCTCGGCGCGGGATGCGACGGCGACACGGCGACGGACGGCGGCACCGACGCCGCGCCCGGCGACGCCGGCCCGGTCGAGCCCGCGTCGCTCGCGCACTGCTCGTTCGAGACGGCGCCGCCGACCGGCGGCGCGGGCGGCACGGTGAGCGCGGGCGCGCTCAGCGCCGGGGTCGCCGAGTCGTTCATCGACGTCCCGCTCGGCACGGCGGTCGGCTCGTACACCGCGCGCGCCGAGAGCTTCGGCAACCAGGGCTTCATCCCGCGCCCCGACAACCGGCGCACGCTGCTCGCCAACGCGTTCGCGCCGTCCGTCGGCCTCGAGACGATCCCGCGGATCCGCGCGCTCGCGCTGCGCGCGGGCGGCGAGACGGTCGTGATCATGAAGGTGGACCTCTCGCTCAGTTACCAGGGCTTCGTGCACGACGTCGAGGCCGCGCTCGGGCCCGAGTACTCGGGCAAGGTGATCATCGCGGCGAGCCACTCGCACTCGTCGTTCGGCAACTACACCGGGCACAGCGGGATGAAGGTCGGCTTCGGCGACCTGCGCGGCACGGTGTACGGCGCGATGATCGATCAGCTCACGGCGACCGCGCGCGCCGCGATCGACGCGCTCGAGCCGGCCCGGATCGGCTTCTCGCTGAACGCGGGGTTCGACCCGGACAACCGCGTGAACCGCGACCGGCGCAGCGAGAACAACGAGCTCGCCGGGGGATCCTTCGACGACGCGCAGCTCTTCGTGATCCGCGTGGACACCGCCGGCGGCGCGCCGATGGCGATGCTGCCGGTGTTCGGGATGCACGGGATCATCCACGACGCGGACAACACGATCGTGTCCACCGACGCGCCGGGCGGGCTCGAGCGCGTGCTCGAGGAGAGCTTCGATCGCGAGGTCCTGGTGATGCACCTGCAGGGCGCGGGCGGGGACGTCTCGCCCGCGGGCATGGGCTCGACCGACTGCGCCGGGGCGCGGGTGTGCACGGACTTCGCGCGCGCGGAGACGATCGGGCACTACGCGCTCGCCGAGGTGCGCGCGGCGTGGGAGGCGGCCGGCGCGGACATGCAGGCCGAGGTCGCGCTCGAGATGCTCACGCGCACGATCCCGCTCGGCCCCGACTGGCGCACCTTCTCGATCCGCGACGGCGCGCTCACGTACGCCGAGTTCGACGGGCGGCGCGTCGCCGACGGGCGCGTCTACGGCGACGACGGCCGGCTCCTGTCGCCCATCGACGAGTTCAACGCGCCGCACGGCGCGGCCCTCTGCGGCGCGGGCGACGACCTCGGACTGCGCCTGCCGCGCGCGCTCCTGCCGGGGACCGACGACCTCTTCGAGTACTCCTACTACAACTGCCTCAAGGTCGATCAGATCGTGAACGTGCTGAGCTCGATCGTCGACGTGCCGTTCGAGCCGACGCCGCTCTGCGAGACGACGACGACGACGGTGAGCGCGCTGCGCATCGGCGAGTGGATGATCGCGACGCTGCCCGGCGAGCCGGTGACGCTCCTGCGCGACCACGTCCAGACGCTCTCGCCGATGCCGCCCGAGCGCACGATCGTGGTCGGCTACGCGCAGGACCACGGCGGCTACCTGCTGCGCCCGGAGGACTGGCTCTCCGGCGGCTACGAGCCGAGCATCTCGTTCTGGGGTCCGCTCGAGGGCGAGTACGTCGCGGAGCAGCTCGCGGCCGTCATGCGGCTCGCGACGACGCCGGAGCGCGAGGACGGCAACGCGGGCGGCATCGGGCACCCGGTCGTCGCGCGCGTGACCGACGACATCCCGCTCGACGACGCGCCGCTGCGCGGCACGGTGCCGAGCGCGGCGCCGGAGTACCTGCTCGCGCACCGCTTCCAGACGCTCACGACCGTGCAGCCGCCCGCGACGGTGCGGCGCATCGAGAACGTGTTCTTCACGTGGATCGGCGACGACCCGCTCCGCGGCACGCCGCGCGTGGTGCTCGAGCGCGAGGTCGCGCCCGGTGACTTCGAGCCGGTGCGGCGGCGCAGCGGGCGGCCCGTCCAGGACGGTGACCTGCTCCTGACGTGGACGCCCAACCCGATCCTCCGAGAGGCGGGGGTCCCGCGGACGCACTACTACACGGTCGAGCTCCAGGTCGCCTCGCCGCTGGGCATGCCGGGCCTCGAGTCGCTGCCGGCGCGGCGCGGCTTCCCGCTCGGGCGCTACCGCTTCCGCGTGACGCACCGCAACTACGACGTCGCGAGCGATCCGTTCGAGGTGGTGCCCGCGACGCTCGAGGCGAGCGTGGAGCGCGCGGGCGCGGACGCGACGATCACCCTCGGGGTGCTCAACGCCGCGGGCTACCGCCTGCTCGACATGAGCGGCGCGCGCTCGAACCAGCTCGTGCCCCTGCGCGGCGCGACGATCGTGGCGACGATCCCGGGCGGCGGCGAGCCGCAGACGCTGACCGCCGACGATCAGGGCCGCGTGACCGTGACCGCGCCGGCAGGGACCACGGTCACGTTGACCGACGAGTACGACAACACCGTCACCGTCACGCTGTGATCGCGCGGGGCGCCCCGGGGCCGAGCGCCGCATCGTAGAGCGCGTCGACGTCGAGGACGGCGTCGACCGACACGAGCTCCACCTGCTCGCTCGGGCCCGCGACGACGCGCACCCAGGCGCCGTCGGGGCCGCGACGCCGCACCTCGATCGCCCGCTCGCGATGCGCGACGAGGACGTACTCGGCGAGCGTCGGGATCTGCGCGTAGTGGACATCGAACTTGTCCCCTCGGTCGTCGTCCTCGGTGCTGTCGCTGGTGATCTCCACGAGCACCGTCGGAGAGAGCACGGTGTGGCCCTTCGGGTCGTTCGGGTCGAGCTGCGGCGCACCGCACAGCACCGTGATGTCCGGGTAAGTCGCCTTGCCCGTCGCGAGGATCCGCACGCGCAGATCCGACGTCGCGACGCGGCGAGGGCCGCCGCGGAGCTGCAAGCCGAGCTCGGTGATCAGCGCCCCCGCGAGGAGGGCGTGCTCCACGGTCCCTCCGGCCATCGCGTAGAATCTCGCCGTCGAGGTACTCGTGTCGGACGTTGCTGTCCGCCTCGAGGTCGAGGTAATCGTCGTAGGAGTAGCGGTTCCGGCGCGGCGCGACGGAGGTCATGCTTCGGGATAGCACGAGCCGGATCGACGCAGAAGCCGGGCCGGGCTCAGAACCGGCGGACCGGCACGGGCACCGGCGCGCCGCTCGGCTCGCCGGGCATCGCGATCTGCATCTGGACGTCGAGCCCGCGGTCGCGCACGTGGGCGGTGCGGCTCGAGAGGTCGAAGCGCATCTCCGGGTCGCCGTCCTGGTGGGTCATCCCCGGATCGAACGCCGCCACGAACTGCTGCCCCTCGGCGCGGCAGCGGTTGTAGCCGCTCGAGCCCGCACCGTACACGACGCGGCCGCCGCAGCGGATGTTGAACCTGCAATTGAAGTTGCCCGAGCGCACGGCGCGCACGGCGATGGTGCAGACGCCGCCCGAGCCGCCGATGACCCGGCCCTCGTAGACCGCGCCCGCGCGCTCGCGCGCCTGCGCGAGGAGCTGGTTGGCCTGCGCGAGCTGCGCCGGCGCGACGCCGCGCATGTAGGTGACCGACTGCGCGGCGAGGTACGCCGCGGCCGGGTCGGAGCCGAGCGACTGGCTCGCGCGCGCGAGCCGCTGGCTGGCGAGCTGCCCGGTCGCCTGCACGACCTCGGGCCGCGCGCGGTAGTTGCTCGTCGGCGGGAGCGTGTCGAACGTGACGAACGCCGTCGACGGGTCCCCGCGCGTGAGCGCGGCGACGCCGCTCTGGTAGGTCGCCTCCTCCTGTTGGAGGGCCGACGCGCGGTCGCGACAGGCGGTCGCGTCGGCGTCGCCCGGACGCACGCGCAGCGCGGTGTCGGCGTGCCCGATCGCGACGGCCGGTGTCTCGGCGGTGATCGCGGCGTGGCAGTCGGCGAGCGCCTGCTCGTAGCTCGGGCCGGTGGGCGCCGGCTCGCGCGCGTCTCCGTCGCCGCTCTCGCCCTGCGCCGAGCGCGGCTCGTCGGAGTCGTCCGCGCGGTCCATCGCGACGACGATGCCGATGGCCGCGATCGCGCCGAGCGCGAGGACGGCCGCGGCGCCGAGCCCGAGGAAGAGCCCGAGGTTGCTCTTGGGCGGAGGCCCGAAGTGGTAGGCCGGCGGAGGCGTGACGGCGCCGCCGGGGTACGACGCGTAGCCGGGGCTCGTCATCGGGCCGGCGACCGAGCCCGCGCCGAACGGCGAGCCGTAGGGCACCGGGGTCGGCCCCCCGCCGGGCGGCGGCGTGTGCGGCGAGGGCGAGCCGTACGGCGGCGGCGTGTGCCCGCCGTACGGCGGCGGCGTGTGCCCGCCGTACGGCGGCGGCGTGTGCCCGCCGTACGGCGGCGGCGTGTGGCCGGGCGCCGAAGGCGCGAAGCCCGCCGCGCCGGGGAGCGCCGAGGCGTCGAGCGCCATCGTGCCCATCATCGCGGTGCCCGCGTAGTGCGCGGGCGAGAGCGCGACCTTCAGGCCCTCGAGGCAGTGCTGCGCGCTCGGGTAGCGCTCGCTCGAGTCGCGCGCGAGGCAGCGCGCGAACCACGAATCGAACGCGGGGGTGAGCGCGACGCCCACGCCGAGCTCGCGGATCCGCAGGCTCGGCGGCGTGATCGGCGCCACCACCGCCTCGTGGATGAACTGCGCGAAGCCGCCCTCGCGGCCCGGCTGCGCGCTCAGCCAGTAGGGGCGGCCGGCGAGCGCGTAGAACCCGATGAGCCCGAGCGCCCACACGTCGGTCTGCGGGCCGATGCGCCCCTGCGCCTGCGCCTGCTCGGGCGCCATCCAGAACGGCGTCCCGATCGCCTGGCTGCCCGACGCGGTCATCGCCTCCTGCGTGAGCTTGGCGATCCCGAAGTCGAGGATCTTCGCGACGAACGGGAGCCCGACGCGGCGCGCCTTCGCGACGAAGAGGTTCTCGGGCTTGAGGTCGCGGTGCACGATCCCCACCGCGTGCGCGGCGGCGAGGCCGTGGCAGGTCTGCTCGAACAGGCTGAGCACCTCGTTGGCGGGCAACGGCCCGCGCTGCGTGACGAGCTCATCGAGGCTCTGCCCCTCGAGCAGCTCCATCGCGAGCCACGGCTGCCGCGTGGCCTCGTCGACGCCCGCGCCCACGACCTCGACGATGTGCTCGCTCTGGATCTGCGAGCCCACGCGCGCCTCGGTGACGAAGCGCTCCACGTACGCCGGGTTCGCCACGTAGGTCGGGTGCAGCACCTTGAGCGCGCGCTGCCGGCCCGTCGCGAGCTGCGTCGCGACGTACACCGTCCCCATCCCGCCCTCGCCGAGCAGCCGCTCGACCCGGCAGCCCCCGATGACCGTGCCCGGCTGAAGCACGCCCCGATGCTACCCGCGCGTCAGGTGGAGCGCCACGAGGATCCCCATCCACACGACGCACACGATCTGCACGAGGAAGAACGTGAAGCGGATGTTGACGACGAGCCCCCGCCCCGACGCGACGTGCGCGATCGTCTGGCACACGCGGGCGCCGAGGTAGACCATCGCGAGCACGTCGAGGGTGCCGGAGCTCGCGCCGGCGACCGCCCCGGTGAGCACGACCGACGCGAAGACCGGAAGGTTCTCGACGCAGTTCGCGTGCGCGCGCATCGTGCGGCGGTAGCGCTCGCCGCCGTGCGGCGTGTCCGCGGGGAAGTCGCCCGGCCGCGCCGCGCCGGAGAGCACCCGGCTCACCCGCGGCGTACCGATGCCGACCACGACGACGAGCAGGGTGTGCGCGGCGAACAGGAGCAGACAGATCAGCGGGATGCTCATCGCTCCCCGATAGCACGGCGTCAGGGGTCTTCGGTGAGCTCGCCGCGCAGCGAGCGGCCGGCGAGCGCGCGGACCTCGTCGAGCGGCAGGCCCTGGCCGAGGAGGTACGCGAGCTTGGTGAGCGCGGCCTCGGGCGTCATGTCGGCGCCGGGCACCACGCCCGCGTCGACGAGCGCCTGGCCCGCGGCGTAGCTCGGGCGCACGTGGCCCTTGAGGCACTGCGAGACGTTGACGATCACGACGCCCCGCTCGCTCGCGGCGCGCAGGACCCCGATGAGGTCGTCGTCGCGATCGGGGGCGTTTCCCGCGCCGAAGCTCTCGAGCACGAGGCCGGCGAGCGGCGGCGCGAGGAAGTTCTCGAGGATGCGGCGCGTGATCCCGGGATAGAGGCGCAGCGAGGCGACGTGCGGATCGAAGCGCGTGTGCACGCGGAGCGGGCCCGCGGGCGCCGGCCGCACGAGGTGCCACGCGACCTTCACGTCCACGCCGACCTCCGCGAGCGGCGGCAGGTTCGGCGAGGCGAACGCGTCGAGCCCGACGGCGTCGACCTTCGTCGCGCGGCAGCCGCGCAGGAGCTTGTGGTGGAAGTAGAGGCCGACCTCGGGGATCGCGTAGTGCCCCGCGATGCCGAGCGCGCCGAGCAGGTTGTCGAGCGCGTCGTTGCGCAGCCGCTCGATCGGGATCTGCGCGCCGGTGAGGATCACCGGCTTGGCGAGCCCGTCGAGCATGAACGCGAGCGCGCTCGCGGTGTACGCCATCGTGTCGGTGCCGTGCACGACGACGAAGGCGTCGTAGTCGTCGTACGCGCGCTCGATGTCGGTCGCGAAGCGCGCCCAGTGCGACAGGTCGAGGTTCGCCGAGTCGAGCGGGACCTCGTACGCCGCGACGTCGTAGTGGATGCGGCGGCCGCTCGCGGACGGGCGCGTCGTGAACTTCGGCTGCGTCGGATCGTGGAGCTGCGGCTGCTGCGCGATCTGCTCGGCGAACCAGCCGGCGACGGGCTCGTAGACACCGCGCGCGTTCTTGCGCATCCCGATCGTCCCGCCCGTGTAGAGCACGAGCACGCGCGACATGGGCTCCGTGGGCTCCGCCGGCACCATCGGCCGCCACGCTAGCACCGTGAGCTTCGTCCGTGGCGCGCGTCGACGCCGCCGGGGGCCCTGGATATGCTGCCGCCCCACCCGACCCTCGGAGGCCTGCCGTGAGTGATCCGTCCTTCCTCGAAGCGCTCGCGCGCGAGCTCGACTCGATCCGCGAGCAAGGGCTCTACAAGGCCGAGCGCGTGATCGTCTCGCCGCAGTCGGCGGACATCGAGGTCTCGACCGGCGAGCACGTCCTGAACTTCTGCGCGAACAACTACCTCGGCCTCGCGAACCACCCGCGCGTCGTCGAGGCGGCGGCGAGCGCCGTGAAGAAGCACGGCTTCGGCATGAGCTCGGTGCGCTTCATCTGCGGGACGCAGGACGTGCACAAGGCGCTCGAGCAGCGGCTCAGCGCGTTCCTCGGGACCGAGGACACCATCCTCTACTCGAGCTGCTTCGACGCGAACGGCGGCCTCTTCGAGGCGCTCCTCGGGCCCGAGGACGCGATCGTGAGCGACGCGCTCAACCACGCCTCGATCATCGACGGCGTGCGGCTCTGCAAGGCCAAGCGCTACCGCTACGCCAACCGCGACATGAGCGAGCTGCGCGAGCGCGTGAGGGAGGCGCGCGCGGACGGCGCGCGGCACGTGATGATCGCGACCGACGGCGTCTTCTCGATGGACGGCTACGTCGCGACGCTGCGCGAGCTCTGCGACATCGCCGACGAGCACGGCTGCCTCACGATGGTCGACGACTCGCACGCGGTCGGGTTCATGGGCGAGCGCGGCCGCGGCACGCACGAGCGCTGCGGCGTGATGGGCCGCATCGACGTGATCACCGGCACGCTCGGCAAGGCGCTCGGCGGCGCGTCGGGCGGCTACACCTCGGGCCGCGCGAAGATCGTCGAGATGCTCCGGCAGCGCAGCCGGCCCTACCTGTTCAGCAACACGCTCGCCCCGGCGATCGCGGCCGCCTCGATCGCGGTGCTCGATCTGCTCGAGGGCGACGACGCGCTGCGGCGGCGCCTGTTCGACAACGGCGCGCGCTTCCGCGTGGGCATGGAGGCGCTCGGCTTCTCGCTCTTGCCCGGCGAGCACCCGATCATCCCGGTGATGCTCGGCGACGCGAAGCTCGCGACGCAGATGGCCGACGCGCTCCTCGCCGAGGGGATCTACGTGATCGGCTTCAGCTACCCGGTCGTCCCGAAGGGCGCGGCGCGTATCCGCACGCAGATGAGCGCGGCGCACGAGCCCGCGCACGTCGATCGCGCGATCGAGGCGTTCGCGAAGGTCGGCCGCGCGATGGGGGTGATCGCGTGAAGGCGCTCGTGAAGGCCCGGCGCGAGGTCGGCATCTGGATGCAGGAGCAGCCCGTCCCCGAGATCGGGCCCAACGACGTCCTCGTCGAGATCGTGAAGACGGCGATCTGCGGGACGGACATCCACATCTACAACTGGGACGACTGGTCGCAGCGCACGATCCCGGTCCCGATGATCGCGGGGCACGAGTACGTCGGGCGCATCGCGCAGGTCGGCAGCCACGTGAGCGGGCTCGCGGTCGGCGACCGCGTGAGCGGCGAGGGCCACATCACCTGCGGCTACTGCCGCAACTGCCGCGGCGGGCGCCGGCACCTGTGCCGCAACACCGTCGGCGTCGGCGTGAACCGCGCGGGCGCGTTCGCGGAGTACCTCGCGATCCCGGCGGTCAACGCCTACAAGCTGCCCGACTCGATCCCCGACGACGTCGCCGCGTTCCTCGACCCGCTCGGCAACGCGGTGCACACCGCGCTCTCGTTCGATCTCGTCGGCGAGGACGTGTGCATCACCGGCGCGGGACCGATCGGCATCATGGCCGTCGCGGTGTGCCGCTTCGTCGGCGCGCGCCACGTGGTCATCACCGACGTGAACCCGTACCGCCTCGAGCTCGCGAAGAAGATGGGCGCCTCGCGCGCGGTCGACGCGCGCACCGAGTCGCTGAAGGACGTGCAGCGGAGCCTCGGGATGACCGAGGGCTTCGACGTCGGCCTCGAGATGAGCGGCAACGGCGGTGCGTTCCGCGACCTGCTCCAGAACATGAACCACGGCGGGCGCGTCGCGATCCTCGGCATCCCGCCGAACGACACCGCGATCGACTGGGACCAGGTGATCTTCAAGGGGCTGGTGCTCAAGGGCATCTACGGCCGCGAGATGTTCGAGACCTGGTACAAGATGACCTCGATGCTCGCGAGCGGGCTCGACGTGACGCCGGTGCTCACGCACCACTTCCCGATCGACGAGTACCAGGCCGGCTTCGAGGTGATGCGCTCGGGCCAGAGCGGCAAGGTCGTCCTGGACTGGAAGGCGTGAGCGCGCCGCTCGAGGCGCTCGCGACGCCGTGCGCGCTCGTCGATCGCGCGCGGCTCGAGGCGAACTGCGCGCGGTTTCGCGCGCGCGCCGAGGCGCTCGGCGTCGCGCTGCGCCCGCACCTCAAGACCGCGAAGTCGGTCGACGTCGCGCGGCTCGCGGGGGGCCGCGGGATCGCCGTCTCGACGCTCGAGGAGGCACGCCACTTCGCGGCGCACGGCATCCGCGACCAGCTCTACGCGGTCGGCGTCACGCCGGACAAGCTCGACGCCGTCGCCGCGATCGACGCGGACGTCGCGGTGCTCACCGACGACGTCGAGGTCGCCCGCGCGATCGGCGCGCGCGCGACGCCGGCTTGGATCGAGATCGACGCGGGACAGGGGCGCGGCGGGCTCGCCCCGGACGACCCGCGCGTCGTCGCGTGCGCGCGCGCGATCGGCGGCGCGCTGCGCGGCGTGCTCACGCACGCGGGCCACAGCTACGCGTGCCGCACGATCGAGGACGTGGCGCGCGTCGCCGAGGAGGAGCGCGCGGCCGCGGTCGGTGCGGCCGAGCGCGTCCGCGCCGCCGGCCTCGCGTGCCCCGGCGTGAGCGTCGGCTCGACGCCGACCCTGGCCCACGCGCGCTCGCTCGAGGGCGTCACCGAGGTGCGCGCCGGCGTCTACGTCTTCTTCGATCGGTTCCAGCACGCGATCGGCTCGTGCGCGCGCGACGAGCTCGCGCTGAGCGTCCTCGCGAGCGTGGTGTCGCGCCGTGAGGACGCGCTCTGGATCGACGCCGGCACGCTCGCGCTGAGCTCGGAGCGCGCGATGGACGACTTCGGCGGCGGCTACGGCGAGGTCACCCGCCCCGACGGCGCGCCCTTCGCGCAGGACCTCCACGTCGACGCGCTCAACCAGGTGCACGGCCGCGTCGTCGCGCGCGCCGGCGCGCTGCCCGCGCTGCCCGTCGGCGCGCGCGTCCGCGTCTGGCCGAGCCACGCGTGCATCACCGCGGCGATGTACGACCACTACGAGGTGATCGAGGGCGGGCGCGCCGTCGCCCGCTGGCCGCGGCTCCGCGGCTAACCCCCACCGGGGAGCGTGATCGCGCGGCGCGTGGTCCGCGCGGCGAGGCGCGCGTCGTGCGTGACGAGCAGGAGCGCGCCGCGATAGGCGGCGAGCGCGTCCTCGAGCCGCTCGATCGATGGAGCGTCGAGGTGGTTGGTCGGCTCGTCGAGCGCGAGGCAGTACACCCCGCGCGCGAGGCCGCCGGCGAGCAAGACCTTCTGCGCCTCGCCCGGGCTCGGCGCGTCGCTCGCGAGGACGCGCGCCGGGTCGGCGCCGAGCGCCGCCACGAGCGAGAGCGCGCGACCGCGCGCGGCGGGCGAGAGCGCGCGGAGCCGCTCCACGGCGGCGCGCCGCGCGGCGACGTCGAGCTCCTGCGGCACGTGGAGGAGCCGCTCGGGGGCGTGCGGCCAGCGCGCGAGGATCGCGGCGAGCAGCGTCGTCTTGCCCGCCCCGTTCGGCCCCGCGAGGTGCACGCGATCGTCGCGGCGGAGCTGGAACGTGCGCGCCGGCAAGACGCGCGCGCCGAGGGCGAGCGGCCCGAGCTCGAGGGCGAGCAGCGTCGAGCACGGCGCGAGCGCGGCGTCGAACGCGAACGCGCCGCCGAGCTCGCGCGTGACGACGGCGTCCCCGAGCACGTCGCGCTGCGCCTCGACGCGGCCGCGCATCCGCCGCTGATCCTTGGCGTGTTGCTTCTGCGCCTTGGCGGCGCGGCCCTTGCGCCCCGCCTCGCGCGCGTCGGCGTCCTGCGGCGACTTCATCCGACGGCGCGAGGAGCGCTCGCGCGACGCCGACTCGTGCTCGCGACGGCGCGCGTCGTGCTCGCGCTCGAGCCGTCCGAGCTCGCGCCTCGCCTCGGCGCGCTCGCGCGCGGCGTGCTCCGTCGCCGCGCGCATGCGGGCGCGCACCTCGGTGTACGTCCCCGCGTGCAGCGCGGCGTGCCCGTCGGCGACCCACACGGTGCGCGGCGCGAGCGCGTCGAGGAGATCTCGATCGTGCGCGACGAGCACGCCGACCCCGGCGAACCCGCGCAGCATCGCGAGGAGGGTCTCGCGCGCCGCGGCGTCGAGGTGATTGGTCGGCTCGTCGAGCAAGAGGACTTGCGGCTCCACGTGGAGCGCCGCCGCCACACACCAGCGCTGCCGCTCGCCCGGCGACAGCGTGGGCCAGCGCTCGAGCGCGTCGGGATCGAGCGACCACCGCGCGCGCCGCCGGATCGCCGCGCGGCTCCAGTCGTCGGCGAGCGCGACGACCTCGGCGGGTCGCTCGAGGGTGCCCTGCCGCGCGCACACGACGCGAGCGCCTTCGGGTCGCACGCGCACGTGCCCCTCGGTCGGCGCGAGGGTCCCCTCGATCAGCGCGAGCAGGGTCGACTTGCCGGCACCGTTGGGACCGGCCACCGCGGTCCAGCCGCCGGACAGCTCGAGCGACACGGACGCCAGCACGGGGCACGGGGCGCCGGGATACGAGAGCCCGGCCCGATCGAGCACGACGGACGGAGACACGAGGACCTCTTCGCGAGCGAGAGACGAACGACGGCGCGCCCGAGCGGGGAGGCTCGTGGGGCGCGGGCTTCGATGGCTCAGTGCGAGAGGGTCATGGGAGGCGCCCGGGTGAGCGCCGAGGAGCACTCTGCGCACGGGCACGCGACCCGTCAACCCGTCACCGAGCGCGAAGCAGATTCCCGCGCGGCGTACCTTCGCGTGGAGGGGCCCGTGCGGCTTTGCGAGCTCAGCGCGGCGGGATCGCGCGGACCTCGCGGGGCGGCAGGCGCGAGCACCCGGGGAGCGGCGCGCCGGCGAGCAGCTCGAAGGTGGCGCGCTCGTCCTCTCCCTGCATCGCGAAGCGGTGCACCGCGCCGCGCGCGTCCGGCCACCAGAGCTCCGTCCCACGGAAGTCGCCTTGCCCCAACGAGGCGCCGAACGCTTCCGTCCACGGCGCCTCGAGCAACAGCGTCGCGGCGTCCGAGCCGAGGTGTACGGCGATCACCGCGTCCGGGCGCGAGCCGTCGGGGTCACCCTCCGCGAGCACGGCGACCCATGCGCCGGCGAGCGCGACGAGCGCGCGCGAGGGCACCCGACCGCTGAAGAGCGAGCTCGCGAGCCGCGTGGACGCGACGGTGACGGGCAGGCCCGGCGGCGCCTCGAGCAGCGCGAGGCCGACGCCCGCGCGCTCGGCGGGCTCGCGCGTGAGGTCCCCGACGCACAGCACCGCGACGCGCGCGACGCCGTCGGCGCTCGGCGCGAGCGCGACGACGGCGCCGCAGCGCTCGAGGCCCGGCAGATCGAGGCGCCGCGCCTCGCCGGTCGTCGTGTCGATCACCGCGACGGCGCCCGACGCGGGCTCGCCGGGGAGCGCGAGCCCGACGACCGCGCGCGTCGGCGCGCCGCCCTCCTCGACGAGCGCGATCGCGCCCGGCTCCACGGCGCCGGTCGAGAGCGCGCCGAGCGCGTAGGTGAAGAGGACCCCGCGCTCGCCGTCGTCGACGAGCAGGACGTCTCCGCCGACACCGCCCGGGGCGCGCCGGCGCGAGACGAGCGCGCGCCCGTCGCCGAGGGCCGCGAGGTCGACGAGCTGCCCTGCGACCTCGGGCGGGCTCGCGTAGGTGACGAGCTCGCCCGCACGCGCGCCGCTCGCCGCGTCGAGGCTCACCGCCGGGCGCGTGCCGTCGGCGAGCAGCACCGTGAGGACGCCCGGCGCGAGCCGCGACGGAATCGAGCAAGCCGCATTGACGGTCCCCGGGACGCGCGGCAGCGTCGTGTAGGTGTCGAGCCAGCGCTCGTTCGCGAGCAGGCCCGCGCCGTCGTAGAGCGCGAACGCCGCGTACGTCTGCATGCCCGGCGGATCGGTGAACGTCTCGCCGCCGGGCATCCCGACGGGGAGCGAGAGGTCCGGTGGCTCGTGCATCCGCACCACCCACGCGGGATCGGCGACCGGCGCGAGGGGATCGCGCGGGCAGGGCGTCCCGCACGCCGGCAAGATCAACAGGAGCCACAAGGCGCGCCGCATCGCCGACGCATCATGGCGGACGCGGGGCGTTGACGTCGAGCCGAGGCGAGGGTAGGAGAGCCGCTCGATCCCCTGACAACCTGTAGATGCGCGCGCGGCCCGTCGAGCGATCGACGGGGAGGAGCCCCTCGAGGGGCTTCGAAGAGGGAAGCCGGTGAGAGACCGGCGCGGCCCCCGCCACTGTGACCGGGGACGGCCCGGGCGAGAACGCCACTGAGGCTCCGCGAGGAGCGTCGGGAAGGCAGCCCGAGGCCGGAGGATCCGGCAGCCAGGAGACCTGCCGCGCGCGCCAGGCGGGCGAGCTCCCCGGGGCGTGGGAGTGTTCCCCGGGGCGCGTCCGTCGCCGCTCGTCCGCCTCCCGTGCTCCGCGGGGAGCGGAGCGAAGGAAGCGACAGCGATGAAGACGACGATGTGGATGCCGAGCGCGTGGCTCGGCGGGCTGCTCTTGGTGTTGGCCGCGTGCGACGGAGGCGGCGGCGGCGACGCGGGGCCGATGAACGGCGACGCGGGGCCGATGAACGACGACGCGGGGCCGGTGGGCCACGACGCGGGGCCGATGAACGACGCCGGCCCGCCCCCCGAGTGCGAGCCCGCGTGCGGCGCGGGCGAGATCTGTCTGCGCAGTGTGTGCGTCGCGACGTGTGGCGCGGACGCGTCGGGCTGGGACGGGGCGCTCGCCGCGGACCTCGCGCCCGTGCGCGTGTTCTGCCGCAGCGCGAGCTCGTTCGGAACGCAGATCGACGGGACCACGACGATCGTGCGCGACCTCGTCGCGACGGCGAGCGCGACCGGGACCGATCTGGTCGTGAGCGAGTGGGAGGCCGCCCTCTCGGCCACGCCGACGGCGACGGTGCTCGCGATGGCGAGCGTCGTGCACGACGCGGAGACGTTCCTCTTCCCCGGCGGCTACGTCGCGGGCGCGCGCGGGGACGTGGTGTTCGGCTACACGCTGAGCGACGCCGGCTTCAGCGGCGAGATCCTGCACGTGGGCGCTGGCGGCGCCCTCACGCGCCTCGCGGCGCCGGGGAACTTCGACGCCGCGCGCGCCGCCGCGGGGCGCTTCCTGCTGAACGGCCTCGGGCTCGAGGGCGCCGGTGACGGACAGGCGCTCTACGTGCTCGAGCCGAGCGGACCACGAGCCGCGCGCGTCGTCACCGGCGTCGGCAGCTTCAGCGGCGGCGTGGCCCTGGAGTCGGAGTACGTGCTCGTCGGCGGGCTCGACGACTCCTTCGTCGGTCACGTCTACGCGATCGGCCGCGCGGCGCTCGACGCGGCGGCGGCGGGCGGCGCCCCGATCGCCGACCCGCGCGAGGCGACGCGCGCGGACGGCGGCCCGCTCGGCTCCGCGTTCGCGCTCGTGCACGGCGCGATCGTGGTCCCGCGCTACGACGCGATGTTCGCGCTCGAGGCGCTCGAGCGCCACCCCGTCCTCGGCTGGTCGGAAGCGGACGGGCTCGACGTCGGCGTCGCCGCGGATCTCACGAGCGGCGGGACCTTCAGCGCCGCCCACCCCGCCGCTGGAGGCCGCACGCTCCTGCAGTTCGGCGCGGGCTTGCTCCTCGTCGAGTAGTTGGACGACGAGTTGCAGGCTACGCCTGCTCCATGACGCGGCGACACACTCTGACACTCGCGCTGCTCGTGTGGGCGGCGGGCTGCAACCTGACGCACTCGGCGGGCACGGACGCCGCCGTCCCCGGGCCCGACGGCGGCGGCGTCTGCTGCCCGCTCGCCGCGAGCGTGACGCCCTGCTCCGTCGGGCTCGATCCGCTCCCCGGCGGCGGCTGGGCGCCGTCGCTCGACGCGTGCGCCTACACCATCCGCGGCTTCGACGTCGACTTCGCGAGGAGCGTCGATGAGCGCGGCTGTCCCGTGTGGCGCGAGACGTCCCGCTGCTGCCTCTGCCCGCCGGACGCGGGGCCGCCGCCGCCGCCGCCTCCGATCGACGCGGGCCCGGCGCCGTGCGCGGCGCTCTCGTGGACGAGCTGCCTCGCGCGCGCGCCGGACTGCGTGGCGACCTACCACGACGCGTGCTGCTCGTCGTGTGAGCCGGCCGGAGGCTGCGCGGACTGTACCGACTGGCAGTTCTGGACGTGTCGCGACGCGAGGGACGCCTGCGACGCGGCGCACTGCTCGACGCCCGCGCCCGGCGAGTGCGCGGGCGCGCGGCCGGGCTGCGAGGGCGCGCGCGTCGTCGGCCCGCGCTCGTGTGACATCCCGGGGTGTGTGCCCGCCGTCGCCGCCGACGGCTTCATGGATCCGGTCGAGCCGTGCGTCCTGGTAACCCGCGAGACCTGCCAGGCGCTCTGCTTCGCGCTGCCCCCGAGCTGCCCGGACGGATGGTCCGCGGAGGCCGACGGCTCGTGCTGGACGGGGCGCTGCATCCCGATCGACGTCTGCGCGCCTTGAGCTCCGCGCGAGGGCCGAAAACTTGACGCGCAGAGGGGCGCGGCGTCCTCTCGACCCATGCGCCGCCGCATCCTCTGGCTCTCCCTCGCGTTCACCGGCCTGAGCGCGCTCGTCGCGATCGGCTGGGGGGGCTACCGCGACCACCGCGCCGACGAGCTCGTCGAGCGCGCGCGCGCGCGCCTCGAGGCGCCGCTCACGGAGGCCGCCGGCCTCGATCGCATCCAAGCCTCGACCGCCGTGTCGTTGCTCGAGCGCGCGCAGGAGCTCGGCCGCGAGGACGCCGAGGTCGTCGGTCTGCTCGCCTACGCGCGCGCCCTCGAGGACTATCAGCGCGGCGACCTCGTGCTCGCCGAGAGCGAGCTGACGAGCGCGTGGCATCGGCTCGGCGATCGCGCGAGCGTGCTCGCGCTGCGCGCCGCGGTCGCGCGCGGCCGCTCGCAGCCCGACGCCGCGCGCGCCGCGCTGCGCGCCGCGCTCGCCCGCGATCCGGAGCACGTGCACGCGCACCTGCTCGCCGCCGACTTCGCGCTCGACGAAGAGGCGGGACAGATCGCGCTCGAGCACCTCGACCCGCTGATCGCGCGGGCGCCCGACGTGGCGCCGCTCCACAACCGCCGCGGGCTCGCGCTCGAGATCCTCGGCCGCGCCGACGCGCTCGAGGCCTACGAGCGCGCGGTCACGCTCGACGAGCGGGCGCACGAGGCGTGGATCAACCTCGGCCGGCTGCACCGCGTCGCCGGGCAGCACCGCGCCGCGCTCGAGTGCTTCTCGTCCGCGCTGCGCGCCGCCCCGACGAGCCCGGAGGCCACCCTGGGGCGCGGCCTCGCGCGCGCCGCCAACGGGGACGTGGCCGGCGCGCAGCTCGACTTCGCGCGCGCCGCGGAGCTCGCGCCCAACGACGCGGAGCCGCTCCTCGCGCTCGGCGATCTGCTGCGCGACACCTCGCGCTACGACGAGGCGGTCGAGACCTACCGGCGCGCGATCGCGCGCGAGGACGCGGACGCGGCGTCGTGGCTCAAGCTCGGCAACGCGCTCGCGCTCCTCGAGGACTACCGCGGCGCGGCCGAGGCCTTCCGCGCGGCGCTTCGGCGCGCGCCCGAGCTCGCGGCGGCGCTCAACGGCCTGGGCATCTCGCTCATGCACCTCGGCGAGCGCGAGCCGGCCATCCGCGCGCTCGACCGCGCCGCCGAGCTCGACGCGGGCGACCCGAACCCCCTGATGAACCTCGCGCTCCTGCACGAGCGCGCCGGCGACGACGAGGCCGCCCGCGACGCCTGGACGCGCGCGCTCGCGCGCGATCCGCGCTCCGCGATCGCCCGCCGCCGCCTCGCCCGCCTGCGCGGCTGACGACCACCGAACCCGCGCAGGCGCTCGAACCGGCGCTCGTCCGGTGAGCGTCGCGCGGCGGCGGCGCGAGCTCGGCTCGACAAGACGGGAGGCGATCCCTCATCTTGGAGGCGTCTGGAGCCGAGGAGCCCGAATGCCCCCCCGCAACTACCGTTCCGCAATACTGCTCATCGGGATCGCGCTCACCGGGTGCGTGAGTGAGCCCACCGAGGAGATCGCGAGCGCCGGCTCCGAGCTGCGCGGAACGCTCGGTGTCGACCTGTTCGACGACCCGCCCGGCCCGATCTCGAGCGCGACCGTCTGGCTGCAGCAGTCGGCCGGTGGCAACTGCACCGGGACTCTCGTCGCGCCCCGGGTCGTGCTGACCGCGGCGCACTGCGTTCGAGCGGGCCGCCTACCTCGGGTGATCGTGCGTACCGTCGCGAGCACCGGTCTCGTCACCGACGTCACGCGGGTCGCGGTGGGCTGCTGGGCGCACCCGGGCGCGCTATCCGGCGACCGGCCCATCGCGGCCTGCGACGACCTCGTCGGCAGAGCTGACGGTGAGTTCGATGGAGCGCACGACATCGCGCTGCTCGAGCTCGACGCCCCGGCCCCTGCCCTGCCCCGCGCGCTCGGACCACCCAGGCTCTGTCTCGCAGGCGAGCCCTCGCCGGGGCTCCGCTCGCGCGAGCGCACGGGGAGCCCCCCGAACCTCCGCGCACGCCGGCGCGAGCGCATCCGCGCCTTCTCCCCCGCCGGGCAGACGGTCATCTGCTTCCAGGACGATGTCGTGCAGCCAGGCGACTCGGGCGGCACCATCGACGCCCAGGAGGATCCGGGGGGCCCCGTGGTCGGCGTCAACTCGGCGTACGGAGCGGCCGGTGGATGCCGGCGCCAGCCGCTGCTCTGGCAGGGCGCCACGGACTTCGGCAAGCAGCCCAACATCGAGTGGATCTGGTCGGTGCTCGACCCCGTCGGCACCTGCGCGCTCGGCAGCACGGTGCCGTGCGACCCCGCGAGGCTGCCCGGGCCGCTCGCCGACTCCGACGGTGACGGACTGCCGGACATCCGCGATCTCTGCCCGCACCAGGCGCCATCGCGGGTGTGCGGCGGACAGCACTGCGACGCCGACGGGGACTGGGTGGGCGACGAGTGCGACGAGTACGACGGCCTCGACGACTTCGCCGGCACACCCAACGACGAGCTCGCCGCCTGCGACCACGACGACCCCGACGGCGACGGCATCCCGAGCGCCGCCGATCCTTGCCCGAGCCTCCACGCATCGCGCACCGACGTCGCCGCGGACGCCGACCGCGACGGCGTGCCCGACGCGTGCGACGTGTGCCCGGGAATCGACGACGCGACCGTCGACTTCGACGCGGACGCCGACGAGGACGGCATCCCCGACGCCTGCGACAACTGTCGGGACGAGCCAAACCGACTGCAGGAGGACTGCAACCTCGACGCGGAGCTCGCGCTCTGGGAGGTGGACTGCCCGCCCGATCCGACGGGGGAGCCGTCGTGCCCGCGGCGCGACTTCGTGCACGGCGACGCGTGCGACCCGACGCCGTGCGGCGAGACCACGGTCGGGACGGAAGTCGTCGGCGTGCGCGCCGCCGAGGAGGTGGTCCCGAACGCGGTGCGCGTCGACGCGCGCTCCGCGGTCGGGCACGACGGGCGTACTGGCTTCCGGTTCTGCCGGTGCCGCTTCGTGAACCGCCTCGACGACATGGAGGAGCGCGGACGGTGCATCCCGGAAGACAACTTCACGGTCCCGGGCGACGGTGGTGAGGACGTCGAGGTCCGCCTCGGCAACTGCGGCCCCCTCGACACCGAAGCCTACGACAACGAGTCGATCGAGCCTCCCAACTGGCGCTGGACCACGATGGCCTTCGCGAACAACCCGGCGAGCCCCGAGGGCGATCGCTCGTCGCCGCTGCTGCGGACCGAGCGTGACCTCGCCTACACCCCGGTCACCGACGGCGGCACGCGCTTCGTCACCGACCTCTGGGCCGCGTGGCACGTACGCGACGAGGACGTCCCGCGCTGGCGCACCGCGTTCGCCGAGCCGATCGTCGACGGTCCGATCGCGAACCTCCCCGGCGTCTTCTGGACCCACACGCCGGGGCCGCCCTCGGGCGGCGAGGCGACGGAGTGGGGGCGCCTGCTCGCCAGCCACTTCTGGTCCGGCCGCGGGCGCATGCCGAACGATCCACCGGTCCCGGTGCGCGAGCCGTACCCATGCATCCAAGGCATCGCGCCCGCCTTCGGCGCCGCGGGCTTCGGGCCGATCCCGATCCTGTGGATCGGCCTGGCCGCCGTGCGCTGCCCGCCGCTGCTCGACCCGCGGCTCGTGCTGCGCCTGGGCCCGTTCGTGTTCGAGCCGCAGCCGGGCCTCGACGCGCCGTGGCTGGGGCTCTTCGCGCGCCCGAGCACGCGCTGGGTGGCCGCGGCCGAGTCGGGCGGCTGGCTCCCCGAGGACGACGTCCGCTACGCGGGCCTCTCGCCCGATCTCGCGCTCGCGAGCCTGCTCGTCGCGGCCGGCGACGACCTCTACGATCGCTACGCGCAGCAGCCGTGTCCTCCCGAGCAGTGCAACGCGATCCCGGTCACGCTGACGGCGGCGAGCGGGCCGGCCACGCCCCCACCCGTCCTCGTCCTGTCGGCGCGGCGGCGCGTGCTCTGGGCGCTCGAGCAGGACGGGGCGAGCACGCGCGTGCGCGCGCTCGACCTCGACCAGCCGATCTGGCGCGAGCTGCCGCCTGCGGGCGCGCCGCTCGGTCGCGTGCTCGCCGCGACCTACTCGGCGCCCGACGACGCGCTCTACGTCCTCGACGAGCTCGCCGGCCCGGGCCGGAGCCGCCACGCGCGCCTCGTGCGCGTCGAGACCGGCCCCCGAGACGCCACCGCCGAGGTCCTGGCCCGCTGGCCGCGCGCGACGCCGCACGACGTCTTCGCGCTCGCGACGGACCCGGCCGGCGCGCTCTACCTCGCGAGCGGGCGGGCGCACGGCCCGCTCGTCGCGCTCGTCCGCTTCGGGCGCGATCGGCGCGAGCGCGCCGTGCCCACCGGCCTCCTCGTCCGTCCGGGCCGGCTCGTGCCCGAGGGCCTGCGCGCGAACGAGCACGGGCTCACCCTGCTCCTCGACGATCCGCGCGAGGGCGCCTTCCCGGTCGCGGTCGGCTACGACGCGCTGCGCCCGGCGGCGGGAGCGATCGGGCGGTGCCTCTGAGGACGATCGCAACGTTCGTTGCCCTGCTCGCCGCCTGCGACGGCCCGGGCGTCGAGGACGCTGGCGCGCGCGACTCGGGCGCCGACGCCGGCCGCGACGCGGGACACGACGCCGGCCGTGACGCGGGGCTCGACGCCGGCCACGACGCCGGCCGCGACGCGGGCGCCGACGCCGGCCCGCGCGACGGCGGCCCCGACGACCCCGGCTGGGTGCGCCTACCGGGCCTGCCCGACGAGTGCCCCATCGAGCGCGCGCTCCACCCCGAGCGCGTGTGGCAGATCCGATGGGTGCCTTGCGTCGACGCGGCGGGCGAAGAGATCCCGGGGTGCACCACCACCCCGACCCGCGCGACCGGCATCATCGGCGCATGGCCCGACGGAGACGACGTGTGGCTCCGGATGATCGGCGGCGACGCCCTCGCGGTGGGCGGGCGGATCGTCGGCATCGGTCACGTGGACGGCCGTGTCACCGCGGCATGGCGCGAGCCGATGGTGTCGACCGAGCCAGGTTCGGTCCACTGCCTCGTCAGCGCTCGTGCCGTGGGAGGCGGCCGAGCCACGTTCGTTGTGCAGTCCTCGAACTGGGCCGACATGACCCGATCGCGCGCGTGGCTCTACGTCGGAACGCCCGAGACGATCGGCGAGACGACCGAGTGGGTGCACGAGTTCCCCGCGAGCTTCGTCTCACGAGACCGCTTGATCGTCGGACTGTGGATCAGTGCCGAGCTCATCGCGCTGCAGGCGAGCCCTGACGGCAGCCTCTACAGCTACCGCGATGGCGAGTGGGCCACCCTCACCGGCCGAGGCACCGTCGAAGGACTGCCTCGCGGCACCGTCATCATCGGTGACCACCTTCTCTGGGAGGCGTGGCGCAGCGTCAACGACGTTCGCCTCGTCCACGCTCGCTGGAGTGAGCCGGCCGCCCTTTGGCGGGACATAGCCCCATCCGACACCAAGGGCTTCGGGACCGATGGCATCGACATGGCATGGTTCGATGTACACAATCGCCAGCCCGATGACACCTACGCACGCACGGAGCTGTGGACCGCACAGTATCGACGCGACATCGAAGATGTCGAGCCGCGGATGGTCCGGGTCGTGGACGTGCGCTCGAACCGGCCGGCTGTCGGTGGTGGCTGGGTCGCACGCCGCTCGGGGGATCCACAGCGCGTCGAGGTGTTCAGCTTGCTGGACGGCTCGCGTCGCACCTTCGTCCCCCCGCGTGGCTACGTGACGGAGGAGCCCTACTACGCCCGCGAGCGAGACATCATGATCGCCGGCGCAGGTACGGAAGCGATCCGCTTCGATCCCACGCTCCTCCCACCGGACCCCGAGCCGTGAGGCCGAGAGGGTGACCGTGCTTCCAGGTGACTGCGGCCGCCTCGACACGGAGCGTGCGACCTCGGAGACCAAGCGCGCGCCCAGACAGGGCGACGAGGCGACGGCGTGGGAGCGCCTGCTCGTCGCGGCCGGCGACGACCTCTACGATCGCTACGCGCAGCAGCCGTGTCCTCCCGAGCAGTGCAACGCGATCCCGGTCACGCTGACGGCGGCGAGCGGGCCGGCCACGCCCCCACCCGTCCTCGTCCTGTCGGCGCGGCGGCGCGTGCTCTGGGCGCTCGAGCAGGACGGGGCGAGCACGCGCGTGCGCGCGCTCGACCTCGACCAGCCGATCTGGCGCGAGCTGCCGCCTGCGGGCGCGCCGCTCGGTCGCGTGCTCGCCGCGACCTACTCGGCGCCCGACGACGCGCTCTACGTCCTCGACGAGCTCGCCGGCCCGGGCCGGAGCCGCCACGCGCGCCTCGTGCGCGTCGAGACCGGCCCCCGAGACGCCACCGCCGAGGTCCTGGCCCGCTGGCCGCGCGCGACGCCGCACGACGTCTTCGCGCTCGCGACGGACCCGGCCGGCGCGCTCTACCTCGCGAGCGGGCGGGCGCACGGCCCGCTCGTCGCGCTCGTCCGCTTCGGGCGCGATCGGCGCGAGCGCGCCGTGCCCACCGGCCTCCTCGTCCGTCCGGGCCGGCTCGTGCCCGAGGGCCTGCGCGCGAACGAGCACGGGCTCACCCTGCTCCTCGACGATCCGCGCGAGGGCGCCGTCGAGTGGGTGGCGTGTACCGATGCCGTCGGTACGGAGGTCCCGGGCTGCTCAGCCTCACGTAGACGCGATCTGGGGATCTCCAGTGCGTGGGTCGATGGAGACGATGTCTGGCTCGACATGCTCCGCGGCAGCGCCCTCGTCGGACGCGTCGTGGGCATCGCCCGAGACGACGGCACGATCGTTGCTGCGTGGCGAGAGCCCCCACTGGAGGGCGACGATCCTTCGGTCTATTGCGCCGTGACGGCGAAGACGGTGGGCGGCGGCCGCGCTGCGTTCGTCGTTCACTACAGCAACTGGCGCGAGTCGAGTCGCTCTCGGATCTGGCTCTACGTCGGAACCCCCGAGACGATCGGCGAGACGCCCGAGTGGGTGCACGAGTTCCCCGCGAGCTTCGTCTCGCGCGACCGCACCATCCACGATCTCTGGATCAGCGCCGAGCTCCTCGCGCTCCAAGCGAGCCCTGACGGAAGTCTCTACACCTATCGCGATGGCGAGTGGACCACGCTCACCGGCCGAGGCACCGTCGAAGGCTTGCCTCGCGGCACCGTCGTCGTCGGTGACCACCTTCTCTGGGAAGCCTGGCTGAGTCTCGAGCGGCTGCGGCTCGTCCACGCGCATTGGGGGAGCCCGGCCACCGTCTACTACGATCCCATGCCACGGACGCTCTATGGCTTCGGCACCGACGGAGTCGACCTCGCATGGTTCGAGAACGATGGCCCGCGCGGCGATGGGAGCTTCGAGCGAAGCGAGATCTGGGCCGCGCCCTATCGGCGCGACCTCGCTTCGATGGAAGCTCCACGGCGAGTCGCGCGCGTCGACCTGCACAGCACGCGCCCGGCGGTGGGCGGCGGATGGATCGCGTGGCGTCGCATCACCGAAGGCCCCCAGCGCGTCGAGGTGTTCAGCCTGCGGGACGGCTCGCGCCGCACCTTCGTCCCGCCGGGCGGTTACGTGATCGACGAGCCCTACTACGCCCGCGCGCGCGACATCATGTTCCGCGGCGCCGGCACCGAAGCGATCCGCTTCGATCCCACGCTCCTCCCACCGGACCCCGAGCCCTGAGCTCCGCGACGCGCGCGCAGATCGCCTCGCACCCACACGGAGCGCCCGGATGCACATGGGGAGCAGCCCCCCAGCCGCAGCGGTCGAAGGCCTCGGCCTGGACGCGCGACGCCTGGCCGCGCGCGCTCGCGCGCGATCCGCGCTCGCCCGCCTGCGCGGCTGAGCAGCGTCGCGCCACGCGGCAGACCGGAGGCGGTGTGGCGCGCGTGTCGCGGGGCGCGGACCCGAGGACACGGCGCGGCGGGCCGGCGTGAGGCTGGGCGGCGAAGTGGCCGCGTGGAACGCGGCTTGCGACACTCGTCATCAGAGGTGATGGACGACGGATCGGAGGGCTCGCGCTGCCAGGGGATGAAGCGACCCCCGCGGGGCCCGTCCCACCGCGACGCGGTGCGCACCGGGCGCGCGCGGCTGCCGGGAGCCGAGGCGACGCGAGCGCTCGCCGCGCTGGTGATCTTCGCGACGACCGCGAGCCTGGCGATCCCCGCCGAGCCCTCCCCGACCGCCGCGGCGCGCAAGTCGGAGATGCGCGTCACGCGACACTTCGCGGACGGGCTCGAGTACCTGCTCGTCGAGCCACGCGACGCGGCGCCCGACGCGGAGCTCCCGATGATCGTGGTGCTGCACGGCCGCGGCGCGCGCCCAGAGCCGCCGACGCGGCCCTACCTCGACCTCGACCTGCCCGTCCGCGTGATCCTGCCGCGCGCGCCGCTCCGCTCGGGGGACGGCTACGCCTGGATGCCGGTGAGCGCGCACCGCGGCGAGAGCCCCGCCCTGCGCAGCGCGCTCGACGCGCGCGCGCACGAGCTCGCCGCGGCGATGGCGACGTGGCGCGCGCGCCACCCCACGCGCGGCCGGCCGATCGTGACGGGCTTCTCGCAGGGCGGGATCCTCGCCGCGACGCTCGCGCTGACCCACCCGGACGCGATCGAGCGCGCGTTCCCCGTCGCCGGCTGGGTCCCGCCGTCGTTCGAGCCGGCCCGGCTCGACCCGCTCGCGCGACAGGCGCCGATCCACGCGCTCCACGGCGCGCGCGACGACGTGCTCGGCGCGGCGCGCACGCGGAGCGGGCTCGCGCGCCTGCGCGCGATGGGCTTGCCCGTCGTCTACGAGGAGATCGAGGACGCCGGCCACGAGATGCACCCCCGCATGACCGAGCGGCTGCGCGAGGAGATCCGCCGCGCGCTCACGGAGCTTCCCGACACGAGCGCCCCAGCGGGTCTGAGCTGATCGGTCCCGAGCGGCGGCGGACGTCGAGCTCCGACGACGACCGTCGTCACATCGAGGGGCCGCTCCCCTCAGTCGCGACCGGAGCTTCGACCCCTCGGGCCGGCACGACGCGTGCGATGGCAGCCGTCTCGAGCGCGCTCGAGCGGGAGGTGGAGATGCGTCTGCGATGGTTGGGGTTCTTGGTCGGCGTCGGGCTGCTCGGCTGCGGCTCGTCCGGCTCGGACGAGTCGAGCGGCGCGACGCGAGGTGAGGAGCCCGCGGGTGCGGGCGGAGGTGGGCCCTCGGTCACCCCCATCCAGGTGGCGGCCACCGCGACCCATGCGTGCGCGGTGATGAGCGACGGGACGATCCAGTGTTGGGGTCAGAACGGGTTCGGCCAACTGGGCAACGGGGGGACGACCGCGAGCCCCACGGCCGGCGTGCCCGTCGCGGGGATCAGGGACGCGGTCGAGGTGGACGTCGCGTTCGGCGTGAGCTGCGCCCGCACCCGCGGCGGCCAGATCTACTGCTGGGGCCGAGCAGCGAGCGGGCTCCTGGGCTCGGCCCAGGACGTGGACGTCCGCACGCCCATCCTCGTGCCGGGCATCGACGACGCGGTGGATCTCGATCTCGCGCGCATGCGCGCCGCGGCGGTGACTCGTGACGGCACCGTGCTCGGGTGGGGCCAGAACGTCCTCGGCGGCTTCGGCTGGCCCGACTGGGTCACCGGCGCGGCGCAGCCGATGGCGGTAGCTCGCGTGGAGAACGCGGCCGAGGTCGCCGTCTCCACCGCCGGAGTGACGGTCCGGACGAGCGGGGGTGCGCTCCAGGCCGTCGGGCTCACGCCGCTGTGCCGCATCCCCGCACGTGGGGTCGACGCGCTGACGACCTCGATCCACGGCTGCTTCCAGGGTGGCGGCGCGTGGATGTGCTGCGGCGGCAACGACCGAGGCCAGCTCGGTTTCACGGGCGAGGGCCCGCTGACGCCGATGCCGTTCCCGCGTGCCGGCGCGCGCGTCCTGATCGCGCAGGGCTCGTCGACCTGGTCGATCACCGCCGAGGGAACGGCTGCATGCACGGGTGACTGCACGCTGGCGGTGATCCCGCCGGCGCTGGGCGCGGTGGACGAGCTCGCGCCGGGCGAGACGTTCCACTGCGCGCGCCGCGAGCGCGCGGTCCAGTGCTGGGGCTCGCAGGGTGAGGTGCCCGAGGTCGCCGCGTGGACCGGGCACTCTCCGATCACGTTCGCCCCCCCTGGGCCGCCGGCCCCGCTGCCGCCGACGCCACCCACCACGCCCATCCCGGGCCTGCGCGTGGTCGGTGTCCCGCGGCACACGAGCTTCGTGGATCCGGCATCCGACGCCGTCGAGCCCCCGCCCGACGCGCCGCTGCAGGTCGGACAAGTGGTCGCCGCGCGCTTCCGCGGCGGCGGAGTCTTCCAAGCGCGGGTGACAGAAACGCTCCCGGACGGCCGGGTCTCGCTGCGATGGGAGAGCAACGAGCGGGGCACCGTGAACCGCTCCGAGATCCGCATCGGCGGGTTCACGCCCATGCCGTCGGGACGCTCCCGCCACGACGGCGCCCCGCTCTCCGAGACGCCGGTCGCCGCGGGCACCGTCGTCTGGGTGCGCGACGGGCGCTATTGGTTCCGCGCCTCGGTCCTCAGTGACGAAGGGGGCCCCGTGCGCGTGCGCTTCTTCGGGTACTTCGAGCCCGATCGGCGCACCTTCCCGCGATCCTCGGTGCGACTCGACGCCTGAAGCGCCCGCGCTCACGGAGCTGCGCCGATTGGTCTAGAGTCGCGTGATGGCGCGCGAGCGGGTGGTCCTCATCGACGGCAGCTCGATGATCTATCGGGCGTTCTTCGCGATCCCGAGCAGCTTCCAGACGTCGCGCGGGCTGCCGACGAACGCGAGCTACGGCTTCGCGCTGATGTTCCGCAAGATCCTCGCGGGCAAGAAGCCGGCGATGGGCGCGGTGGTGTTCGACCCGCCCGGGCCGACATTCCGCGACGAGCGCTACCCCGAGTACAAGGCGCAGCGCCCGCGCATGCCGAGCGAGCTGCGCGCGCAGCTGCCGTGGATCGACAAGATCGTCGAGGCGCACGACTTCCCGACGCTGCGCGTCGAGGGCTTCGAGGCAGACGACGTGATCGGTACGCTGACACGGCAGGCGCTCGAGCGCGGGCACGAGGTCCACATCATCAGCGCGGACAAGGACTTCGCGCAGCTCGTCGGCGACGACGTGAAGATGATCGACACGATGCGCGACGTCACCTACGACGCCGAGCTCGTGAAGAAGAAGTGGGGCGTCGCGCCGGGCTCCATCGTCGATCTCTTCGCGCTGATCGGCGACAAGGTCGACAACGTCCCGGGCGTCGCCGGCATCGGCCAGAAGGGCGCCGCGAAGCTCCTCGAGACCTACGGCGATCTCGACGGCGTGCTCGCGCACGCGGGCGAGCTGAAGGGCAAGCAGAAGGCCGCCCTCACCGAGCACGCCGACACCGCGCGGCTCTCGCGCGAGCTCGTGCAGATCCGACAAGACGTGGAGCTGCCGCTGGCGATCGACGCGCTGGTGATCCCCGAGCCGTCGATCGAGCGCATCGACGCGCTCTACAAGGAGCTCGAGTTCTACTCGCTCTTGACCGCGGGCGACGAGGTGGAGCAGGCGGCGGAGGAGGCGGACTTCGGCGCGGTGCGCTCGATCGCCGAGCTCGAGGCGCTGCTCGCCTCGTTCGGCGAGGCGCCCGTCGCGATCTACTCGGTGAGCGAGGCGCCCTCGCCGGTGACCGGCGCGCTCGCGGGGATCGCGCTCGCGGCGAGCCCGACGCGCGCGCGCTACGTGCCGATCGCGGGCGAGGGCGGGCTCGGACGCGACGCGCTCGGCGTGCTCGCGCGCTGGCTGGCCGACCCGACGCGGCCGAAGGTCGGCCACGACCTGCGCGACCAGGAGACGCTGTGGCTCCGGCACGGCGCGCCGATCGAGGGCGCGCGCTTCGACACGCAGCTCGGCTCGTTCCTCGTCGACCCGGTGCGCATCATCCCGCACCCGCTCGAGCAGGTCGTGCGCGAGTTCCTCCATCGCCCGGTGACGACCGACAAGACGATCCTCGGCAGCGGGCAGAAGGCCAAGCGCTTCGCCGAGGTGCCGCTCGACACGCTCGCGCCGTGGGCCTGCCACCTCGTCGCGGCGATCGCGGAGCTGTGGCCGCGGGTCCGCGAGCGCGTCGACGAGGAGGGGCAGACGAAGCACCTCGCAGAGGTGGATCTGCCGCTCGCGCGCGTGCTCGCGCGGATGCAGCGCGACGGCATCCGCGTCGAGCCCGCGACGCTCGACCGGCTCGGCGTCGAGTTCGAGGCGCGCAAGGCCGAGGTCGAGGCCGAGATCTACGCGCTCGCCGGCAAGCCCTTCAACATCGGCTCCGCCAAGCAGCTCGCGTCCGTCCTGTTCGAGGACCTCGGGCTGCCCGTCATCAAGCGCACCAAGACCGGCTACTCCACCGACGCCGAGGTGCTCGAGCGCCTCGCCGATCAGGGCCACGCGATCGCCGCGCAGATCGTGAGGCAGCGCGCGCTCGCCAAGCTCATCAACACCTACACGCGCGTGCTCGCCGAGGCGGTCCACCCCGAGACGGGCCGCGTCCACTGCACGATCCAGCAGACGACGGGGCGCTCCGGTCGGCTCATCACGACCGACCCGGATCTGCAGCGCACGCCCATCCGCACCGAGGACGGCAAGCGCATCCGCGAGGCGTTCGTGCCGCGCGAGGGCTGGGTCCTCGTGAGCGCGGACTGGAGCCAGATCGAGCTGCGGATCCTGGCGCACTTCAGCGAGGACCCGCTCTTGATGCGCTCGTTCGTCGAGGGCGTCGACGTGCACCGCCGCACCGCGAGCCAGCTCTTCGAGGTGCCCGAGGCCGAGGTCGACCCCAAGCAACGCAACGTCGGCAAGACGGTGAACTTCGCGACGATCTACGGGCAGGGCGCGACCGCGCTCGCGCAGCAGCTCGGGATCGATCGCAAGGACGCCAAGGCCTACATCGACCGCTACTTCGAGCGGTACGCGAGCGTGAAGGCGTGGGTCGATCGCACCGTCGCCGATGCGCACGTGAACAAGTACGTGGAGACGATCCTCGGCCGCCGCCGGTACGTGCCCGAGCTGTCGAGCAACAACTTCACGGACCGCAGCTACGGCGAGCGCATCGCGGCGAACACGCCGATCCAGGGGAGCGCGGCGGACCTGTGCAAGGTGGCGATGCTCCAGATCGACGCGGCGATGCGCGAGGCGAAGCTCGAGTCGAAGATGCTGCTGCAGATCCACGACGAGCTCCTGTTCGAGTGCCCGCCGAGCGAGCTGGCGACGCTCGAGGCGATCGCGCGCGATCGC
Source organism: Sandaracinaceae bacterium (assembly GCA_019637095.1). Lineage (GTDB taxonomy): Bacteria > Myxococcota_A > Polyangia > Polyangiales > Sandaracinaceae > JACKEC01. The sequence continues at coordinate 43,865 of JAHBWG010000001.1, forward strand.
ATGCAACACGCCTTGCCCCTGCGCGTGCCCCTCGTCGTCGACGTCGGCCACGGCGCGAGCTGGGCCGAGGCGAAGGAGTAGCGCGCTACTCGATCAGGTCGTCGGCGACGGCGCCGCCGCCGTCGTCCGCGGGCTCGTCGGCGGCGTCGGGCTCGTCGGCGGCGTCGGCCGGCGGCAGGGCATCCGCGCCGCCGTCGACGGGCGCCGGCGCCGCGGGGGCGCCGACGCGGTACGCGACCAAGCGTTCGCCCGAGAACGCCTCGAGGGCGATGTGATCGGCGACGAGCTCGCCGACGCACGCACGCGACGCGGGCTCGAGCGCGGGGTGGGACGCGAGCCCGTCGGCGTGCCCGTCGCGATCGAACCGCACCTGCAGGGTGAACGGCTCGCCGCCGTTGCACGCGAGGGCGCGCTCGCCGATCGACGCGAAGAGCTGCTCGGCCTGCGCCACCCAGCCCGTGTCCGCGCCGCCCGGCGCGGGGGTGCACGCGCCGGACGCGCACGCGAACACACCGTCGGCTCCACAGCCGCTCGCAGCGAAGCCGCGCCACCTCCGCGAGCGCCGCCTCGTCGAAGGAGAGGCGGCGCCCAACGTCTCGGTCAGCGTCAGCTCGGCGGGGTCACAGCCGCGGTCGGCCGCGATGACGCGCGCGGCGTCGACGATGGCGGGAGCGCCGCATCCGGCGGCGAGCAGAACGAGCGAGAGCGAGGTTCGAACGATCATCGCTCCGACGATGTATCACGTCCCGGGCGGACGCGGATCGTCGGAGCGACGTGGAGGTGCGCGCGGCTCGCGCGCGCGGCTCAGAGGCAGCCGGGGTGGTACGTGATCAGCTCCTCGAGCAGGATGCGCTCGGCCGGCGTGCCGAGGCGATCGAGGAAGTCGATGATCGCGAGCGCGCCGGGGTGCTCCGTCACGCTGAGCTGGATGTCGAAGCTCTGGCGGTTCTCGCGGACGTCCCCGCTGCCCTCGTAGGTCGTCGCGGTGCCGACGCCGGGCGTCCGCGTCTCCGGCGCGTCGCTCCCGCGGACGTCGTCCGAGACGTGCACGCGCTCGACGGACCAGAGCGCGACGATCCAGTCGCCGCCGATGCGCGCGACGCCGTCGGGCGCGAACCACGCGACCGCGACGCCGTCGAACAGCTCGACGCGCACGGGGATCGCCTCGCTGACGTCCGTGCCTTGCGCCGCGAGCTCCGCCGCGGTGAACGGCACCTGCGAGACGTCCGGCAACATGTAGAGGACCTCGGAGGTCACCCGCGCCTCGTCCACGACGAGCCGCGTCCCATGCTCCCCCACGTCCGCGCCGCACGCGGCGACGAGGGCACCCGAGAGCGCCAGCGTGATGTTCCTAATCGACGTTCGCATCCCAGCCTCCGCGGGCCGCGCATCCCGGAGCGGCCCGAGGGGAGTATGACAGAAGCCGGCGCCGAAGCGAAAGGGATCGACGAACCCGCCGGCCCGGGCACCCGAACGCGCAATAAGTTGCCGAACGGGCGCCCACTCCGGACAATTTCGTGGTAACGGTGGCCCACCGGGCCGGAGGACCCATGCTGCGGAACCGAGCACTCTCGACGATCCTGGCCTCGCTGGTGTGCGCGGGCGCGCTCGCGCTCGGCGCGTGCGGCGGCGACGAAAGCCCGCGGCGCGAGACCACCTGGCAGGCGAGCGATCGGTTGCCGATCTACCGGACGCACTGGTGGTACGAGCCGAACGAGCGCGCGTGCGAGGAGGACTCGCACTGCCGCTCGGGCGAGCGCTGCCGCACGATGCGGCTCGGCACCTGCCCCGGCTGCCCGCGCGGGGAGGACGCGCGCGTCTGCGTTCCCCGCGAGGGCAACGCGACGGCGGGCGGCGGCGGCGCGGCGACCAAGCGCGGCGGCACCACCGGGCGTCGTTGAGCGTACCGAGGGGCGCGTCGCGCCCCTCGCTCAGGCGCCGCCGAGCTTGCGCTTCTCGTCGGGATCGAGCGTCCAGGGGATCGCCGGGCTCTCGGGATCGACGGGGACGCGGTGCGCGGCCTCGGGGAACGCGTGCGCCTTGGGCTCGTTCGCGCCGAGGAAGTAGACGACGCCGGACGTCGGCGCGTCGAGGCCACCGGCGAGGAACCGCTCGACCGCGTACGGCGCCACCGAGTACCAGCCGTCGCTCGCGCGGCAGAGCGGCGTACGCCCCGTGTGCTCGCAGACGATGCACCACGCGATCAGGCCGTCGCCGAACCCGAACCAGCCGCGGCCGTGGCAGCGCCCGCAGTCGACCTCGCGCTCGACGCGCTCGCGGCTCGCGACGTGCTGCGCGCGCACCTCCGCGTCGCGCCGCTCCGCCATCACCTCGGCGATCGGGCACTGGCAGTCGGGACACACCTTGGCGCGGTCGGAGATCTGCCGGCCGCAGTCGGGGCACTCGATCAGGGGCATGATGTCCTCGTCAGCGTCCGAAGCGGCGCCGCACCACGACGAGCGCGACGACTCCGAACAGGAGCAGGAGCGTCGGGGCTCGCGCCGGGCTGCTCGCGCGGCAGCTGCAGCCCTCGCCGCCCATGGGCATGCCCCCGTCGATCGGCACGCCGCCGTCGCCGCACGTCGGCATCGGCGTGCGCACGCAGTTGCCGCTCTCGCGATCGCACGCGTCCACGGTGCAGGAGTTTCCGTCGTCGCACACGTCGTCGGACATGCACACGCACTGCGAGTCGTCGTAGTCGATGTCGCCGTCGCAGTCGTTGTCGATGCCGTCGTCGCAGACCTCGCGCTGGCGGCTGTTGACCATCGGGTTGCGCTCGTCGCAGTCGCGGCCGAAGCGATCCTCGCCCTCGTCGAGGCAGTCGCCGTCGCCGTTGTCGTCGACGCCGATCCCGCACACGCCGTCCCCGTCGAGGTCGAGCAGGTAGAAGCAGTCCTCGTCCCTGGTCCCGACGCGCCCGTCGCAGTCCGCGTCGACCGGCTCGCGGCAACGCTCCATCTGCCCGGAGTTCACCGTGCGATCGGAGTCGTTGCAGTCGAGCCCGGCGCTCTCGCCCGGGTCGTCGCAGTCGCCGTCGCCGTTGAGATCGGTGCCGATCGGGCAGAAGCCGTCGTTGTCGGCGTCGACGTCGGTGCGGCAGTACCCGGCCTCGTCGACGAGCCCGTCGAGGTCCTCGTCGACCATGTTGCGGCAGTGCTCGGGGGCGCCGGGGTACCGAACGGGAGAGGCCTCCGTCCCGAGGACCCCCTCGGTCGTGAACGGATCCTCTTCGGTCGTCCACTCGCTGAGCTCGCCGGGCTCGCCCTCGCTGTGGCAGAAGCCGTCGCCGTCACGGTCCTGTCCGGCGTGACACCAGCCGTCGCCGTCGATGTCGCGGTACGCGTCGCACTGCCCGCGCTCGGCGCCGTCGACCGAGCCGCTGCAGTTGTTGTCGACGCCGTCGTCGCAGATCTCGCGCGCCGTCGGGCGGATCTCGGGGTTGGTCTCGTCGCAGTCGCCGCGCCCGCTCTGCTCGCCGGGGCTGATGCAGAGCCCGTCGCCGTCCATGTCGGCGCCGACGTAGCAGAAGCCGTCCCCGTCGCGGTCGATGTAGATGTCGCAGTCCGGGTCGGCGAGCCCGACGAGCCCGTCGCAGTCCTCGTCCACGGTGCTGAGGCAGTCCTCCATCGCGCCCGGGTTCACGCGCGCGCTCGTGTCGTCGCAGTCGCCCTGCTCCGCGAGCTCGGCCGGCGTCAGGCAGCTCCGGCTGCCGCTCAGGTCGCGGCCGTCCGGGCACCAGCCGTCTCCGTCGGCGTCGTAGAAGCCGCCGCAGGCCGCGGTGTCGCGGAAGTCCACGAGCCCGTTGCAGTCGTTGTCGAGCCCGTCGTCGCAGATCTCCGACGCGGCCGAGTTCACGGTCGGCTCGGTGTCGTTGCAGTCGAACCCGGCCGTCGCCTCGCCTGGATCATTGCAATTCCCGTTGCCGTTGAGGTCGCGACCGATCGGGCAGTAGCCGTCCATGTCGGCGTCGACGTCGCTCGTGCACATCGGGTCGGCGCCGTCGGTGAGGCCGTTGCAGTTGTTGTCGAGCCCGTCGAGGCAGTTCTCGCCCGCCGCCGGGTTCACCGCCGGGTTCGTGTCGTCGCAGTCGCTGTCCGTCGTGTTCTCGCCCGCGCCCAGGCAGTTGCCGTCGCGGTTCAGATCGATCCCCATCGGACAGAAGCCGTCGCCGTCGCGATCGACGATCGACGCGCAGTCCGGATCGAACAGGGGCAGGAGGCCGTCGCAGTCGTTGTCCACGCTGTTCGTGCAGATCTCCATCGCCCCGGAGTTGGCCGCGGCGTTCATGTCGTCACAGTCGTGCGACATGCCGTCGTTCTCGCCCTCGTCGAGGCACTGCCCGTTGCGGTTCGCGTCGCGCCCGACGCAGCAGAACTGGTCCATGTCCCCGTCGCGATCGCCCGGCGTGAACGCCGCGAAGCCGGGCCGCGTCGCGCAGGCGCACGTGCGCGGGTTCGTCATCCCTGGGCGCCACGTGCCCATCGGATCGCCGAGCTCCTGCCCGTTCGTGTAGCCGTCGCCGTCGGAGTCCGCCATCGCGAGGGCCGCGTTCCACACGCGGCCGTTCGCGTTGAACGCCTCGCCGAAGGCGTTGAAGCACGGGCTCATGTCGCAGCCCGAGCCGCCGTCGGGGTTGTTGTGGCACGTGATGCACGGGCGCACGGTGCCGACGGTGTTCGGCGCGGTGGCGCGACACGGGATCAGGAGCGCGAACGGCTCGAACGCGCGCGCGGTCCCCGCCGTCCCGAAGAGGGCGGTGGCGAGCGCGAGAGCGGCGAGGCGCGACGACGTTCGGTGGAGCACGGTTCCTCGTGGGGGCTATGGTGCCGTGATCAAGACGCGGAGCTGATAGGGGACGATCCGATCCTCGATCGGCGCGTCGTGCTCGAGGTAGAGGTAGAACGTGGCCGCCGACAGGCCGGTCACGGTGAGCTCGGCGCAGCCGCTCACCGGGTCGGTCATCGGGCCCGCGCGGACCTCGCCCGCCGCGTTGCGAAGGACGATGTCGAACGGCGTGAGCACCGCGCTGTCGCAGACCGAGCCATCGGTCTTGAGGATCTCGACGGTGAGCGAGGAGCCCTCGACGGGGACGCGGAACGTGAACACATCCGGGTACGTGCAAGTGTCGCCGCCGATCGCGCCGCCGATCGTCAGCGGCGCGCCGGCGGGGAGCATCAGGAAGTTCGCCTCGATCTCGTTGTCGTTGGCCTCGATCTCGTTGGGCCGAGCGGCCGAGAGGATCTCCTGACAAGCCGTGTTGCAGTTCGCGGTGCCGTCGCAGGCCTCACCGTGCACCTTCATGCCGTCGCCGCAGTTCAGCCGGACCGCCTCGATCTGGTAGACGCCACCGCCCGGGTTCACGTCGTCGATCCCGAGGTACCAGATCCCGTCGGCAGGCGCGGTGAAGGCGAAGTGCTCGTCGCCGCCGCCGAGGCACGCGTTGGACGAGTGCCGGCACGCGCGCGTGTCGCAGGAGGACCCCTGCGCCTGGACGAGGTAGAGGAACGGGTTGCGGTCCTGGCCCGGGGTCGCCGGGTCGGGGATGACGTGGAAGTGCCAGAGATCGCCCGCCGTCACCTCGATCGCGAGGAAGCCGTCGTTGCCCGGCGCCGTGCCGGCGCCGCAGCTCGAGATGCGGTTGAACAGATCGCGCGTGTCGACGATGAAGGGCGGGCGCGAGTCGCGCAGGATCTCGTAGCGCACCGTCGGGTCGCCGCAGCGGTCCTGCAGGAGGTTGGGCATGCCGCCGGCGTCGACGCCGGTGTCGGTCTCCTCCACGGCGCCGTCGCGCGGACCGGCGTCGCGCCCGCCGCCGCCGAGCACGGAGTCGCGGTGGTCGGGGTTGACGATGAAGCAGCCGCCGGCGCCGAGCGCCGACAGGACGAGCAGCACGCGCATCGTGGCGTCGTTCATCAGAAGCTCCCTTCGAGGCCGATGCGCCCACCCGTCACGTCGGCCGCGAACGTCGGCCGGACCCGCGCCGCCGAGCCCGAGCCGCCGCCGAACGCGTCCCAGTCCGTGAAGATCGCGAGCACCACGGCGACCGCCGCGAGCCCCGCGGAGCTGAAGATGAAGACGTTCGCGAGGGTCTGCATCGACTCCGCGTCGCTGTACGCCTGGCCCACCATGGCCGGGTCGCTGGTCGCGCGGTACCGGTCGTTGAGCGCGCTCGTCTCGAGCCCGGACCAGATCGCCAGCCCGCCGCCGACCAGCGCGACGCCGCCGACCGCGATGAAGATCGCCGGATGCAGCACGCCGAGGCCGCCGCCCGGAGGAGGCGGAGGCTCGGTGCCGTCGCGCCGCGCCTGCTCGACCGCGCGCTCGTGATCGCGCTGCTCGCGCGCGCGCCGCTGCTCGTCGGCCGCGACCGACTGCTCGAGCACGCGGATGCGCGCCTCGACCTCGGTGCGGTTCGGCGCCTCGGGGTACGCCTCGAGGTACTCGCGCAGCGCCTGCAGCGTCTCGGCGTCGCGCCGCAGCCGGTCGAGCGTCTGCGCGATGTTGTAGAGCAGCCCCGGCCGCGGGCTGAGGTTGTAGGCCTGGCGGAAGAGCCCGAGCGCGCGCTCGTAGTCGCCGGCGACGAACGCCTCGCGGGCCGACTCGAACGTGAGGCGCGCCGCCTCGTCGAGCTGCTCGGTCGGTTGCTGAGCGGCGAGCGGAGCGACGGAAGCGAACGTGACGGTGGTCATCGCGACCACGAAGGCCGCGCAGAAGCGAATCATGGAACCCCCGGTTGATGAGGCGGGGGCCAGTCTAGCAGGGGCGGCCGACGGCGTGAACCATCGCGCACGACAGATGGGTTTCACGCCTGGCCGGCCGCGCGCCGGCCGGGCTATGATCCGCGCCGTCTTCTCCCGGGAGGTCCGCTTGCGTTTCGCCGTCCTGACCGCTCTCTGCCTCGCCCTCACCCTCGGCTGCGACGGCGATCCCGTCACCGACGCGGGGCCGCCCCCGACCGACGCGGGCGCTCAGGACGCGGGGACGGACGCCGGGCCCGAGGACGCGGGCGTCGACGCGGGCCGCGCATGCGACGGACCGCCCGGGCTCTACGTCGACCCGGACTGCACCATCGTCGACCCGGCGCTCGAGCCCTTCGAGCCCCGCTTCGAGCTCTGGACGGACGGCGCGCACAAGGACCGCTGGATCTACCTCCCGCCGGGCATGCAGATCGACACGACCAACCCGGACCAGTGGGTCTTCCCGGTCGGCACGCGCGTCTACAAGAACTTCACCGTCGACGGGATCCGCGTCGAGACGCGCCTCCTCGAGAAGACGAGCGCCGGCGTCGGCGTCGCCGCGTGGACGGCGCGCACGTTCCTCTGGAACGCGGCCCAGAACGCGGTGATGGACGTGACGAACGCCGCGCCCGCCGTGCGCGAGAACGTGCTCGGCACCAACCACGACATCCCCGATGGCGCGACGTGCCTGCGCTGCCACATCGGCCAGAACGGCAACGACATGGTCAACGGCTTCAGCGCGTTCCAGCTGAACCACGGCGAGGCGGGCGTCACGCTCACCGCGCTCAACGCGGGGCGCCTCACCGCGATGATCCCGCTCGCCAACGCGCAGGTGCCGGGCGGCGCCGACGACGTGGCCGCGCTCGGATACCTCCACACGAACTGCGGCAACTGCCACCGCGAGGGCGGCGACCCCGCGGCCGCGCTGCGCATGTTCTACATGCGCCTGCTCGTGGGTCAGAGCGCGACGGTCGAGGACACCACGACCTTCCGCACCGGCGTGAACGTGCCGAGCTCGATCACCTTCGGCGCGGCCCTCTGCCGCTTCATGCCCGGCGACGCCGCGAACAGCGTGGCGATCCACCGCGCGAGCACGCGCGAGCCCGGCGTGCTCATGCCACCCGTCGGGACCGAGGTGGTGCACGAGGCGGGGATGACGATCCTGCGGACGTGGGTCAACGGGCTGACCGTGCTGCCCGACGCCGCCTGCACGCCCTGACGAGCGCGACGACGGTCGCCACCGACGCGACGACGACCGTCGCGCCGCGCCGTGGCTCGACGCCCGCTCGCGATGCGCGCCGCCGCGGCACGCCGCATGCGTGATGATCGCGCGTGCACGCGCAGATTAAGCACCGGTTAAGATCGGCCCCGCATATCTTCGTCCCGTGGGTATGGGAGGGCAGGCCATCGACGAGGGCTTGGGGGCGCAGCTCGATCCGGGACCGGAGGCGCTGTGGCACGCGATCCGAGACGTGCTCGACGCCGTCGGCCGGCGCGGCGAGCCGTCGGCCGTGATCGACGACGTGCTCGACGCGATGGTCCGCGCGCTCGGCGCCGACCGCGTCGTGCTGTTCCTCGCGCAGGACGGCGCGGACGTCGTGATCGGCGCGCGCGGCGCCGCCGGCTCGCTGTCGGCCGCCGAGCGCGAGGAGGTCAGCCGCACCGTGGTGGCCGAGGCGCTGCGCTCGGAGGCGCCGGTCGCGATCGACGGGGTCGGGGACGCCGGAGAGAGCGCGACGGTGCTCGGGATCGTGTCCGCGTACGCCGTGCCGCTGACGGGTCGCGCGCGCGGCGTGCTGTACGTGGACGTGCGCGACCCCGGCAAGCTGCTCGGCCCCGCGCACCGCGAGCTGGTGCGCGCCGTCGCCGGGCTGCTCACCACGGTCGTCGCGCAGCGCCTCGACGCGGAGCGGGTCGAGAACGCGCTCGCGGCGGCGATGGCGAGCGAGGTGCGCGCGCCCTCCCCCTCGCTCGGGATGCTCCTGGCCGCGCGCTCGTTCGAGCCGGTGCACCGCGACGTGATGGCGGCGCTGCGCAGCGACTCGCCGATCCTCATCCTCGGCGAGTCCGGCGTCGGAAAGACGCTCGTCGCGCGCGCGTTCGCCGACGCGTCGCGGCGCACCCCGGTCGTGCGCGCGACGCTGGGCTCGAGCGACGATCTCAACACGATCACATCGGAGCTGTTCGGTCACCTCCGCGGCTCGTTCTCCGGCGCGACCTCGACGCGGCGCGGGCTCGTCGAGCACGCGCACGGCGGCACGCTGATCCTCGACGAGATCCTCACGTTGCCGCCGCACGCGCAGCAGCTCCTGCTCGACTTCACGCAGTTCGGCACCTTCCGCCCGCTGGGCTGGGACCGCGCGGAGCCCAAGCACGCGAGCGTCCGGATCGTGGCGGCCACCAACGGCGACCTCGACGCGGCGATCGCGGACGGCCGCTTCCGCCGCGACCTCTACTACCGGCTCGCGGGTCTGGTCGTGCGCATCCCGCCGCTGCGCGAGCGCCGCGACGAGATCCCGGAGCTCGCGCGCCTGCTCGCGGCCGAGCTCGATCCGAGCCGGGTGTGGGCGCTCGCGCTCCCGCTGCGGCGCTTCTTGGCGGGCCACCCCTACGACTGGCCGGGGAACGTGCGCGAGCTGCGCTCGCTCGTGCGCCGCGCGATCGATCGCGCGCTCGCCGACGACCCCGAGGCCACGACGCTCGGCGTCGGTCACCTCGCGGCGTCGGACTTCGGGCTCGACGGGGAGCTCGCCCCCGGCGCCGCGCCCGGGACCAGCTTCCGCCTCGACGCCTCGTCGATCGACGCCGACTGGGCGCGGCTGCGCGAGGAGCGCGCGCGGCTCGACGACGTGGAGCGCCGCCTCCTCTCGCTCTGCCTCGACGCGCACGACGGAGTGCTCAGCCACGTCGCGCGCCGCCTCGGCGTCCCGCGCACGGGCCTCGCGTCGCGCCTGCAGACGCTGCGCGTGGGTGACGAAGGGCACTGACGCGTGCGCGCGCAGCCGAGCGATGGCGAGGACGCGGTCCGCTCGAGCGGCGTCCAGCCTCGCACCGGCCCCCCCGCCGCGCTCCCTTCGCGCTTCGCGCCCGTCCGGCTGCTCGGCGAGGGGGCGTTCGGGCGCGTGTGGCTCGCGGACGACCTGGTGCGCGGCGAGCGCGTGGCGATCAAGGTCCCACGCGATGGCGCGCTCCACGGGCTCGAGCACGTCAAGCGCGAGCTGCGCGCGCTCGGCGCGGTCGCGCACCCGGGCCTGCTCGGGATCGACGAGCTCGTGGTCGAGGCCGGGGCGTGCGCGCTCGTCATGGCGCCGCTCGAGGGGACGCCCCTCGACGAGCACCTCGCGACGGCGCCCGCGGAGGCCGGCGCGCGCTTCGCGGCGCTGTTGCCGGGGATCGCCGACGCGCTCGGCGCGCTGCACGCGGAGGGAGTGCTCCACCTCGACCTCAAGCCGAAGAACGTCCACGTCACGCCCGACGGCCGCCCGGTGCTGCTCGACTTCGGCCTCGCGCGTACGCTCGGCGAGACGCCGCACGCCATCACGGGCACGCCCGCGTACATGGCGCCCGAGCAGGCGCGGCGCGCGCCGCTCGGGCCCGCCGCCGATTGGTACGCGGTCGGGGTGATGCTCTTCGAAGCGCTCACCGCTCGCCTGCCGTTCGCGGGCGGCGGCGCCGAGACCCTCGCGCGCAAGATCCGACAGCCCGCCCCCCGCGTGGCCGAGCTCGCGCCGGACGCGGACCCGGCGCTCGCGGCGCTCGCGGACGCGCTGCTCGAGCGCGATCCCGAGCGCCGGTGGGCGAGCGAGCTCGTGCGCGCCGTGCGCGCCCCGGCGCGTCGCGTGGCGCCCTTCGTCGGCCGCGAGCCGGAGCGCGCGCGGCTCCACGCGCTGCTCGACGGAGTCGTCGCGCGCGGCTCGACGGCCGCCGCGCTCGTGCGCGCGCCCTCGGGCCGAGGGAAGTCGGCGCTGCTCGGCGCCTTCGCGGAGGACGCCGCGCGCGCCGGCGCGCTCGTGCTCTTCGCGCGCTGCCACCCCGGAGATCACTCTCCGTTCGCCGGGCTCGACCCGCTCGTCGAGGCGCTCGGCGGCGCGCTCGCCGCGCAGCCCGCGGTGCTCGAGATGCTCACGAGCGCGCCGGACAGCGCGAGCCTGACACGGATGTTCCCGTCGCTGACCCCGCGCGTCGAGCCCCTCCCGCTCGCGGGACCCGCGGATCCCGAGGCCCACCGCCGCGCCCTGCGGCTCCTCGCGCAGGGGCTCGCGCAGCTCTCGGCGCTCCAGCCGATCGTCGCGCTGATCGACGACGCGCAGTGGGGCGACGCCGACGCCGCGGAGGGATTGAGGGAGCTGCTCCTCGGGGCGGGCCGGACGCTCTTCGTCATCGGCCATCGCGACGACGGGACGAGCGCCTTCGAGGGCGCGCTCGACGACGCCGAGCGGGCGGACGTGACGGTGGAGCGCCTCACGCTGCCGCCGCTCGGCGACGGCGACGCGCGCGCCCTCGTCGCCGCGCTCGCGCCGGACGCGGACGCGGCCGCGCTCTGCGACGCGGCGGCGGGCAGCCCGCTCCTGCTCGAGCTGCTCGCGCGCCGCGCCGCCACCCGAGACGCGCCGGCGCGCGCCGAGGACCTGCTCGCGCGCGAGCTCGCCGAGCTGTCCCCCGAGGCGCGCCACGCGCTCGCCCTCGTCTCCGTCGCGGGCACGCCCCTGCCGCGCGCGGTCCTCGCGCACGCGATCGGCGAGGGCGCGACCGCGCCCGCGGTGCGGGCGCTCGTCGGACGGGGCCTCGCGCGGTGGGCGACCGCGCGCCACGGCGCGGTCCGCGACGTGGAGGTCGCGCACGATCGCATCGCCCTCGCCGCGCTCGACCACGCCGGCGACCGGAGGCCGCTGCACGCCGCGCTCGACGACGCGCTCGAGGCGCGGGGGGTCGACGACGCCGAGCTTCGCCTGATCCACGCGCGCGGCGCCGGCCACGGTCCTCGCGCCGCCGCGTTCGCGCGGCGCGCGGCGCACGAGACGCGCGCCGCCCTCGCGTGGGACCGCGCCGCCGCCCTCTACGCGACCGCGCTCGAGCTGAGCCCCGGCGCGCCGGACGCGGGGGCGCTCGAGGCCGCGCGCGCCGAGTGCCTCGCCGCGGCGGGGCGGAGCCGCGAGGCCGCGGACGCCTTCGAGTCCGCGAGCGAGGCGAGCCCCGCGGGCCCCGAGCGACGCGCCCTGGCGCGCGCCGCCGCCGAGCAGCTCCTGCGCGGCGGACACCTCACCCGAGGGCGCGCCGCGATGGCGCGCGCGCTCGAGGAGATCGGCGAGCCCTTCCGCTCCACGCCCGCGACGCTCGCGTCGCTGCTCGCGCACCGCACCTGGCTCTCGTGGGGCCCGCCCCGGTTCGCGCCGAGCCGCCGCGGCAGCGCGCGCGCGCGCGTCGAGCGCGCCGAGGCGTGCCTGGCCGCCGGCATCGCGCTCACCAACGTCGACAGCCCGCGCGGCGCGGAGCTCGTCGGCCGCGCGCTGCGGCTGGCCGCGCGCGCGGGTGACGAGCGGCTCTACGGGAGGGCGCTCGCCTACGCCGCGGCCTACGCCGGCAGCACCGGGCCGCGCGCCGAGCGCGCGATCGGAGCCGCGCTCACCGAGTGCGAGCGGATCGCGGCGCGCCACGACGACCCGTACGTCGCGGCGACCGCGCATGGCGCGCGCGTCATGCTCGCGTTCGCGCTCGGGCGCTACGCGGCGGGGCTGGAGCACGCGCGGGCGGCGCGCGCGCGCTACCTCGAGTGCCCGGGCGCGGTGCGCGAGCGCGTCACCGCGGACACCTACGAGGTCGCGATGCTCGCGCGCATGGGCCGCTACGCCGAGGCGGCCGCGCGCCGCGCCGAGGTCACGCGGGACGCGCAGGCGCGCGACGACCGCTTCGTGGTGCTCGCGATGGAGACCGGCGTCCCGCTCGAGATCGAGCTCGCGCTCGATCGGCCGGACCGCGCGGCAGCGGCGCTCGAGCGCTCCACGCGGACCCTGCCCGCGCTGCGCGACGGCTTCACGGTCCTGCACTTCTTCCTCGGCTTCGGGCGGATCGAGCTCGCGCTGCACGAGGGTCGGGCGGCGGTCGCGCAGCAGGCGGTCGAGGAGCTCGCGCGAGCGCTCGGCCGCTCGCTCCTACGCTCCATGCCCTTCTTGCGGCTCTCGGTGCTCGAGCTCCGGGCGCGCGCCGCGCTCGCGCGAGGCGACCGTGCGACGGCCGCGCGCGCCGCCCGCGCGCTCGTCACGAGCGGGTTCCCGTGGGCGACCGGCGTCGGCTACGCGCTCGCCGGCATGGCGGACGGGTCGCGGGCGACGCTCGAGCGCGCGGCGTCAGAGCTCGGCGCGCTCGGGATGGAGGGGCGCGCCCTCGCGGTCCGCGCGCGGCTCGGCGAGCCGACCGACACGGCGCTCGCCGCGCTCGGGGTGCGCGCGCCCGCACGGTACGTGGCGCGGCTCCTCCCGCGGTGACGCGAGACGGCGCGCGCGACGACGTCCGTCGTCGCGCGCACCCGCCGACGAGGTCGCCGTGGCCGGCGAGCGCTCGCATCGCGACACGGCACGCCGAATGCCATCCCGTCGTGCGCGAGTCGCGCCTCGCAGGAAGGAGCACCGCCCGCGAATGCCTCGATCACCCATCCGCCGGCGCAGCGTCGGGCGCCCGTGAGCTTCGACCAACGCAAGCCGTCGACCCGCGAGCCCCACGAGGAGGCAGCGCCCGGGACGCCCCGCACGGCCTGGGAGCGCGCCATCCTCGCCGCCGGAGCCATGCCACCGAGCCCGCCCCGCGTCCTGCGCGCGAGCCACGCGTTCCGCCTCCTGCTCGTCGAGGGCGGGGTCCGCGTCGAGGCCGTCGAGCCGAGCGAGGCCGCGCGGCGCGCCCTCGCACGCCTCTACGCGGTGCACTCGCGCGCCCCGCACCCGGTCATCGCACGCGCGGTGGCCTTCGACTCACGCCGCGGCGTGGTCGAGCTCGACTGCCCGGCGGTCACCGACCTCGAGGCGGTGGTCCGCCGCGCCGGGCAAAAGACGTTGCGTGCCTCTCACTCCGAGGCAGACGGGCTCATCGTCGAGCTGCGCGACGCGCTCCGCGCCGCGGCCCGCGTGACCACGCCCGATGGACGCCCGGGCTGCGTGGGCACGCTCGGCTACGGCAACGTCCTGTTCACGTCGACCGGGCACTTCTTCCTGATCGGGCTCGGCCACAACGTCGCGTACTGCGACGAAGCGGGCGCGCCGATCGGCGACTCGCCCGTGTTCCAGGCGCCCGAGGTCGCGGTCGGCGCGCCGGCCAGCGAGAAGGGCGACTTCGTCGCGCTCCTCAAGATGACCCGGGCGCTGATCCCGTTCGTGCGCCTCGAGCCCGCGATCGCGCGTTGCCTCGCCGGCAACTCGCTCGGCGAGGACGCCGAGCTCGTGCGCCGGATCCTGTGGATCGAGCGCAACGTGATCTCGGCGGAGCCGAGCGTGCGCGCGAGCATCGCGAAGACCATCCGCGTGTCGGACCGCATCCGCACGCTGCTCGGCGTGTGGCCCGACCCCGACGCGTTCCGCGCGCGCATCCGCGAGACGCTCGGCTCGGCCGCCGAGCCCACCGCGCCGATCCGGATCCACCGCCGCGGCGCGTACTTCGAGCGCGCGGGGCTCGGGCGCGTGGACCTGACGCGCCGCCGGGTGATGGCTCGCCTGCTCGAGGCGCTCGTGCTCGCCCGCTCCGTCGCGCCGGACGCGGTGCTCGACGTCGCCACCCTGCGCGAGGCGGGCTGGCCGGGCGAGCGCATGGGCGTGCGCGTCGGCGCCAACCGCGTGTACGTGGCGATCAACGGCCTGCGCAAGCTCGGGCTGGGTCCGGAGCTCGAGCGCGCCGGACGCGGCTACCGCCTGCGCCCGGGGACGCCGATCGAGATCGTCGAGGGCGACGCCGCGCTCTAGAGCCCACGCGGCGCGGGCTCAGATCCAGCCGCGATCGCGATACCAGCGCAGGGCGCGAGCGACGCCTTCCTCGACCGGGACCTCGGGCGCGTAGCCGAAGTCGGCGCGCGCTGCGTCGTGCGTGCAGGTCCAGGCGGGCTGCGCCCCCATCTTCGCCTTCTGCCGGTTGAAGAGGCGCGGCTTCTTGTCGATGCGCGTGACGAGCTCGCCCCCGAGCGCGGCGACGCCGACGAGCGCCTCGGGCAGGTGGAGCGTGAGCACGCGCTTGCCGTGGGCGTCGACGATCGCCTGCTGGAACTCGCCCCAGGTCAGCGGCCGCCCGTCGCAGACGAAGTAGCCCTTGCCGACCGTGCGCTCGCTCGTGGCCGCGCCGACGATCGCGCGCACGCAGTCGTCGACGTACACCGCCGAGAACCACCGCTCGCGGTTGCCGAAGAACACGTTGCGGCCGCTCGCGATCTCCTTGAAGAGGTTGAAATAGTCCACGTCGCCCGGGCCGTACACGCCGCCCGGTCTCACGATCGTCCACGGGATCGCGTCGCCGAGCGCGCGCACGACGTCCTCCGCCTCGAGCTTGCTGCGCCCGTAGTGCTCGATCGGCTGCGGCGGGTCGGTCTCCCGGAGCGGCCGGTCCGGCGCGGACGGACCGTACGCGGTGAGCGACGAGACCAGCACGAAGCGGCGGACCTCGCGGTGCCCCTCGAGGAGCGCGCAAGCCAAATTGCGCGTCGGCATCACGTTCGCGCGCTGGAAGTCCTCGTAGGTCACGCCCTTGGTCGCGCCCGCGACGTGGAACACCCAGTCCGGTCGCTCCTCGGCGACGAGCGCGGTGAGCCCCGCGACGTCGTCGTACTCGAGCGCGACCGAGCGCCCCTCCTTCGCCTCGGGCGATCCGCCGCGGCGGATCGCGAGCACGTCGACCCCCGCGTCGAGCAGCGCACGCCGCAGGTTGCTCCCGATGAACCCGCTCGCGCCCGTGATGAGCGCCTTGCCCTCGAGCTTCTCCTTCAAGACCGCCACGACGCGGGTTCTGCGCGCTCGGGCGGCCCTCCGCAAGCTGGTATGGTCGACCGATGACCACCGAGACCATCGACCCGCGCCGGCTCAAGGAGATCACCATCCAGCTCGACTGGTCCGACGAGCCCGCGCCCGCCTTCGCGAACGGCGCGCAGGTGGCGGCGACGACGCGCGAGTTCGCCCTGTTCTTCACCGAGTTCTGCCCGCTCGCCGGCCGCGGCGGCGCGACCGAGGAAGATCCCCCGCTCGCGAAGATCGTCGCCAGCGTGCGCATGACCCCCGACGGGTTCTTCCACATGATCTCGACGTGCGCGTCGAACTGGAACCGCTACGCCAACCACGTCGAGACGACCCAGGGTCCGCGCCCGAAGTTCAAGCTGATGGGCGCGGGCGGCTTGCAGCTCGAGGGCCTCGCCGCCGAATGACGCGGCGGCGTCGCACCCGTGTCGGCCACCCGAGCGATGGGTTATCCTCGCGGAGGTAGGGATGCGGGCCGACGAGGGGGTCGAGGACGAGAGCGAGGGTGCGCGCGACGACGACGTCGGCGCGTCGCACGCGCGCGGCAACGGGCGGCGTAGCGACGCCGACGAGATGGCGCAGACCCTCCGGGCCTCCGGCCCGGGCGCCTCGGGCACGCACCTCGCGCCCGGCGCGCTCCTCGAGGGCACCTACCGCGTCGAGGAGCTCCTCGGCAAGGGCGCGATGGGGGCCGTCTACCTCGTCGAGCACATCGCGCTCGGGACGAAGTTCGCCGCCAAGATCGTCGCGGGGACCGGCGGATTGGACGCCGCCTCGATCGCGCGGCTGCGCAACGAGGCGCGGATGGCGAGCGCGATCGATCACGACCACATCGTGCGCGTCACGCACCTGGGCACGACCGAGAGCGGCAACGTCTTCGTCGTGATGGAGCGCCTCCACGGCGAGGACCTGCGCGCGCGCACGCAGCGCCACCGGGACGAGGCGGCGACCTCGGGAGACGACCTCTGGCTCCCGGATCGCGACGTGCGCGCGATCATCGGCCCGGTGTTGTCCGCGCTCGACGCCGCGCACGCGGCGGGCGTGGTGCACCGCGACCTCAAGCCCGAGAACGTCTTCCTGCACGAGCGCCAGGGGCGGATCGTCCCGAAGATCGTCGACTTCGGGATCGGCAAGCAGCGCGCCGGCGACGAGGACGTGCGGCTCACCGCCACCGGCCAGATCGTCGGCACGCCGCTCTACATGGCGCCCGAGCAGACGCGCTCGACCTCGCTCGTCGATCACCGCGCGGATCTCTACGCGATGGGCGTGATGATGTTCGAGCTCTTGACCGGGCGCCTGCCCTTCGAGGCCGCCGGCGTCTACGAGATCGTGGTCAAGCACGTGACCGAGGCGCCGCCCGATCCGCGCACGTTCCGGCCCGAGCTGCCGGAGGCGCTCGCCGCGCTCGTGCTGAGGTGCCTCGCGAAGAAGCCCGAGGACCGCTTCCAGAGCGCGGCGGAGCTGCTCGAGGCGTGGGAGGACGCGTGGGGCCTCGGCGACGAGGTGCCGGTGCTCGCGTCGAGCCGCACGTCGGGGCGCTACGAGCGCGTGAGCCGCGTCGGCAGCGGCGGCGGCGCGCGAGGGAGCGACGCGGCGCGCGCGGCGCGAAGCGAGCCCCGCGAGGACGCGAGCGCCGAGCGCGGGACGGTGGAGCGCTCGGGGGCGCGCTCGCGCGCCGAGACGCTGGCGGCGCCCGCGACGGTCCCCCCGCCGGCCGACGCCCCGCGTCCGAGCGCGCCCGGGCGCTGGGTCGCCCTGGGCGTCACCGGCGTGCTCGCGCTCGGCGGGCTCGCGCTCGCGCTGCGCGGGGCGTGGGG
Source organism: Sandaracinaceae bacterium (assembly GCA_019637095.1). Taxonomy (GTDB): domain Bacteria; phylum Myxococcota_A; class Polyangia; order Polyangiales; family Sandaracinaceae; genus JACKEC01. Next base: position 61,397 of record JAHBWG010000001.1, read on the forward strand.
CAGCGCACCGAGCGCGCCCGACGAGCCCCCGGCGGCGGAGTCGAGCGCGCCGAGCGCGCCGAGCGCGCCGACCGAGCCGACCGAGCCGACCGCCGCGACACCCGAGGCGCCCGCAGCGCCCGCCCCGACCGAGGAGCCGGGCATCGTCGAGGCGGCGCCCACGGCGATCACGCGCCGCCTCGTGAGCAGCCCGTCGGGCGCCGAGGTCTTCGCCGCCGGCGAGCGGCTCGGCGCGACCCCGCTCGACGTCGCGCTGCCGGACGGACGACCCCGGCGCGTGGAGCTGCGCCGCCGCGGCTACGCGACGGTCGAGCACACGATCGATCCAGGCGACCCGGAGCCGATCGAGGTCGCGCTCCCGCGCCGGCGCGCGGGCTCCGACGCCTTCCCCGGCCTCGCGCCGCAGTGAGGCGCCCGTGGTAGGGTCGCCGCGATGACCGGGCGGCTCGCCCTGCTCGCGCTCGCGCTGCTGTTCGTGGCCCCTGTCGCGCGGGCCGACGACGCGGCGATGGCGCGGTTCCATCACGAGCAGGCGGGTCAGCACTACCGCGCCGGCCGCTTCGACCGCGCGGTGCAAGAGTTCTTCCTCGCGCAGCGCCTCAGCCCGAACTCGCGCACCGTCTACAACATCGGCCTGTGCTTCCTGCGCATGCGCCGGCCCGCCGACGCCTTCTTCTTCTTGAGCGAGTACCTCGCGCTCGACGACGACGGCGATGGCGCCGAGGCGCGACGGGGCTTCGCCGAGTCCTCGCTGCGCACCCTCGCGCCGAGCGTCGCCCGCGTCGCGGTGCGCGTGGAGCCGCCGCGCGAGGGCGCGGTGATCTACGTCGACCAGCGCGAGTACGGCAGCTACGGCACCGCGCCGCGCGTGCTCGCGCTCGCGCCGGGCCCGCACCGCGTGTGGGTGGAGCTCGAGGGGCACCGGCGCGCGACGGCCGAGGTCGTCGCGGTCCTCGGCGAGGAGGTCGCGCTCGTGCTCGCGCCCGAGCTCATCGTCGGCACGATCGCGCTCGAGGGGCCGCCGGGCGCCGCGGTGCGCGCGTTCGACGCGCGGGGCGTGGAGGTCGGCGCGGGGCGCCTGCCGCTCGACCTCGCGACCCCGCCCGGCCGCGTCGAGGTCGAGGTCGTCGCGGACGGCTACCGCCCGTGGCGCGGCTTCGTCGTCGTCACCGCGGACGAGCGCACGACGCTCGTGGTCGATCCCGAGCGCGCGCCCGGGCCGACCGGCGACGTCACGGTCACCGCCAACGTGGCCGAGGCGGTGATCGAGCTCGACGGCGAGCCGGTCGGGCTCGCGCCGCTCGTCCTGACGGACCTGCGCGTCGCGTCGCGCCGCGTGCGCGTGAGCGCGCCGGGCGCGCAGCCGTGGGCGGGCGAGCTCGAGATCGAGGCCGACACGCGCGGGTGGCTCACGGTGCAGCTCGCGCCGCTGCCCACCGGGCCCTCGCCGCTCACCTGGGTGATCGGCGGGCTCGGGCTCGCGGCGCTCATCACGGGAGGCGTGACCGCGGGCCTCGCGCTCGAGCGCGCGGACCAGTTCCGCGCGCGATGGAGCGCGCCGGGCGGAGGCGCGGTCGCGGGCCTTCGCGACGAAGCGAGCGCGCTCGCGCTCGCGTCGGACGTCGCCTTCGGGATCGGCCTCGTCGCGCTCGGGGCCGCCATCGCGATCTACTTCGCCACCGACGACGCGAACATCGCCGCGTCGAGCGCGACGTTCACCCGGAGGCCGCGGTGAGGCGCGCCGCCGCGCTCGCGCTCGTGGCGAGCGGCTGTACGCTGGTCGTGGACCTCCCGAGCGCGGCCCCCGAAGAGAGCCCGCGCGCCTGCATGAACGGCATCGATGACGACCTCGACGGAGAGGTCGACTGCGCCGACCCGTCCTGCCGGGCGTTCTGCTGGAGCGAGTCGCGGCTCACCCCACCGAGCGTCGAGGACTGCTTCGTCGACGCCGCGCACGGGCTCGCGTTTCGGGTCGTGACGACCGCCGGCACGAACACGCGCTGTGAGCCCGACCCCGACGAGACGCCGCCGTGCGAGGGCGGCGCGCACCGTCCGCCCGGCGCCGCCTCGTGCCGCACGCCGGGGACGGACTGCCCCGAGGGAGACTGGCCCGCGCCGATCGACGACGGCCGCGCCACGCTCCACGTGCGCGCCGGCGCGAGCGGCGGCGACGGCAGCGCGGGCGCACCGTTCGGCACCCTCGCCGAGGCGCTCGCGGCGGCGCCCGACGGCGCGCGTGTCGTGCTCGCGCGCGGCGCGCACGACGCCCCGCCGCCGATCGAGCGCGCGCTCGAGCTGCGCGGCGCCTGCGCGAACGAGACGACGATCCTCGGCGCGGTGGCGGTGCGCGCCCCGGGCGTCGCGCTCGCCGATCTCTCGCTCGTCGGGCCCGAGGACGAGCCCGCGCTCGACGCCGGCGCGGACACCGCGCTCGCGGGCGTCGCGGTCGAGGGCGCGGTGCTCGTGCGCGGCGCGCTGCTCGAGGCCGAGGATACGAAGTTCACGCACGCCGGCGGCCTCGCCATCACGGCGCGCGAGGGCGCGCGCGTGCGCGTCGTCGCCTCGACGATCACCGCCGCCAGCGGCGTCGACGCCGAGGCCAGCGCGCTGACGCTGAGCGGGGTGCGCGTCGCGGGGAGCACCGGGCGCGGGCTGCGGCTGGGGCCGGGCGCGCGCACGGACGGCGCGGCGGGCGTGGTCGTCGATCCCGTGCGCGGGACGGCGGTCGAGCTCGCGTGCGACGCGGGCGAGGTGCGCTGCGCGGACTTCGACGCCCTCGTCGTGCGCTTCCCGCGGGGCCTGCCCACGAGCGGTCGCGGCGTGCTCGTGCGGAGCGGGCGGGTCCGCCTGCGGCGCGCGTACGTCGCGCGCAGCTTCGAGCCCGCGCTCGACGTCGAGGGCGGGGCCGTCGACCTCGAGGACGGCACGATCGAGAGCAGCGAGGGAGGCGCGGCCCGCGTGGGCTCCGGCGGCCGCCTCGTCCTCTTGCGCACCTACCTCCACCACAACCGCCAGTTCGCGCTGCGCGCCGAGGCGGGCAGCGAGATCAACGGCATCAACGTGGGCATGGTCGGCGGCCCATTGAACGGCGGCGACGTCTGTGTCGAGGCGGCGCCTGGCAGCCAACTCTGGCTGACGCGGTTCCTCACGGAGCAGTGCCGGCTCTGCGGAGTGCGCGTCGAGCGCGACGTCGACCTCTCGCTCCGCGACGGGGTGATCGCCGGCAACATGATCGGCCTCTGCGCCGTCGAGGGCGCGTCGTACCCGGTGAGCGACTTGACCAGCTCGGTCGCGTATCGCGACAATGGAGCGAACTTGGCCCCGATCCGCCGATGAGCACGCCACGTGACCTCGCCGCCCTGGCCGCGCTCGCGCTCGGCGCGTGCGCGGAGCCCGCGCCCGACCCCTACTGCGGCGGCTTCGACGAGCCGCTCGCGTACGAGCTGAGCCTCGCGAAGCTCACCCTCGACGTCGACGACTACGTCCCGGTCGAGGGCGAGCTCTGCCTCGAGCTGCCGCGCCGCTGCGACTGCGTCCCGACCGACCCCAACGGGTTCCTCCGCGTCGAGGCGCCGGCCCGCTCGGACCTGCTCGCGGAGGTGCACGCTCCCGGCTACCTGACCACGGTGCTGGTGCACACCTCGACCGACGTCCCGCACGCCTCGACCCTGCGCGTCCTCGACCGCGCGACGGTGATGATCCTCGGCGGCGCGATCGGCGAGCGCACCGATCGCACCCGCGGGCAGATGGCGATCCGCGCCGCGCCCGCGGAGGGCGGCGACGTGACGGGCACGGTGTTCTCGCTGCGCAACCTCGACACGGGCGCCGAGGAGCGCGTCATCTATACGGCGGGGGGCGTCCCGAGCGTCGACGCGACGGCCACCGACGCGACCGGCGTCGCGATCGGCGTGAATCTCCCGGTCGGGCGCTACGAGATCGCCTCGCCGGTGTTCGCGACCTGCAGCATCCACGAGGCGGGCTGGCCGCGCTACGACGCCGAAGGCCGCGTGCGCGCGCTCGAGCTCGTGGTGCGCGCGGACTCGGTGACGCTGCTCGACACGCTGCGCTGCTTCGGGCCCTGAGGGCTCACTGCCACGTGAGGTGGAGCACCGGATCGACGACGACGACGGTCGCGTCCGAGTCGCCGTACTGGATCGTGACCGCCGCGCCCTCGCGCACCCTCGCGCGGTCCGCGAGGATGAAGCGCAAGATGCCCGGCCGCGGGGTCTCGGGCCGCTCGAGGACGAGGTCGCCGACGTGCAGGATGAGCGGCGCGCCCTCGGCGCGGCGCGGGACGAGGCGCGCGTCGACCTCGAACGCGACCGCGCGCTCGGCGCGCACGACGTGTCCCTCGCCGTCCTCCGCCTCGCTGACGCCGTCGAGCGGGCGCAGCACCAACGGCGGGATGCGCAGCGGCGCGCCCTCGAGCGCGGCGTTGGTCACGGTCGGGTCGACGGACGCGTGCGAGGTGGGGTGCGGCTCGTCGTCGTGCTCGTGGGCGTCGTCCTCGTCGCCGGCGCTCGTGTCGCGCGCCGCGCTCGAGGTGCCGCCCCCGCAGCCGAGCGCGAAGGCGAGGAGGAGGTTGAGGATCCAGCGCGCCATACCTCCATGGTAGGCCCATCGTGGCGCGCGTCGAGCCCCGAGCCGTTGACCACCCGCGCTAGCGCTCTTCGCCGCCTTCGCCGTCACCGTCGTCCGGGTCCGCGCCGAGCTGCGCGCGCAGCATCCGCTCGAGCTCCGGATCGGCCGCGAGCATCGACTGGGCCTGCGCCATCATCGCGCCGAGGTCCATGCCGCCGGGCGCCGACGCGTTGGAGAACGCGGCCGTCGGATCCCCCCCCGCGCGCATCCGCGCGGCGAGGTCGTCGAGCGCGCCGCTCGACGCGAGCCGCTGCGCCATCTGCATCGCCTGCTCGAGCATCGCCGCGCCCGCCTCCGTCTCGAGGTGCGCCGCGAGCCCCGCGAGCCCGGCCGGCGCGCCGGCGCCGAGCAGCGCCGACAGATCCGGCATCGTGGCCGCAGCGCGCGGGAGCGGGAGCCACTCCGCGGCGTCGCCGAGCTCCGCGAGCGCCGCGTCCCACCGCGTCGCGGCGAGCGCGTACGACTCCGGGAACGCGGGCACGCCGCGCGGCTCGAGGTGCGCGAGGAGCAGGTCGCCGAGCTTCGCGACGAGCCGCATCCCGAGGAGGTCGGGCTCTTCCGTCAGCGGCGCGTCGAGGTAGACGAGCGTCGCGTCCTCGAGCGCGCGCACGCGCACCGGCGCGCCGTCCTCGCCGCGATGGAGGCCCTCGCCGGCGAGCGCCGGCAGCGCGGCCGTGACCACCGCGGGGTCGATCTTGACGATGGCGATCGCGTTCATGCGCATGCCCCACGGCGTAGCACGAGCCGGCGGGCTCGGGATCGAATAGAGTCGGAGGCCGGATGCGCGCCGTACCGTTCGCGTGGGTCGCCCTCTTGGTCGCCGGCTGCGAGGGCGGCGGGTTGGCCGCCGGCTTCGCCGAAACGCCGCTCGGCGACGGACCGCGGATCGTCTGGGACCTCGACGCGGAGCCGCTCCCCGAGATCCCCCTGCCCAACGACGTCGCGACGTGGCCCGATCCCACCTCGCCGACCGGCCGGCGGATCAACGCGAGCCTGATCGCGCCGACCGAGATGGAGGCGCGGCTGCGCGCGGAGTTCGATCGCCTCGACGGCTGGGGGACGTTCGCGCCGATCACCATCCCGTTCGACGCACCGCTCGACGTGGAGGAGCTCATGGCCCGACAGGGTCGCGGGCGCTTCTCGGCGAGCGCGTGGGCCGAGCACGCCGTCTACGTGATCGACCTCGACACGGGCGTGCCCGTCCCGCTCGACGTCGACAGCGGCCTGCTCCCGCGCGTGACCGCCGACCCGAACGCGTACTACGAGGCCGACCCGCGGCGCGGCGAGTCGAACCTCCTGTTCGAGACGGTCGACGAGGACCAGAACGGCAACGGCGTGCTCGACCCCGGAGAGGACACCGACTTCGACGGCGTCCTCGATCGACCGAACACGTTCGACGGAACGCTGCGCGGAGAGCCCTTCGAGACGATCGATCGGATGGCGTGGTTCTACGAGCGCGAGTCCTCGACGCTCGTGCTGCGCCCGCTCGTCCCGCTCGAGGAGGCGACGGAGTACGCGGTCGTCGTGACGCGCCGGCTGACCGGCGAGGGCGGCGCGCCGGTGCGCTCGCCGTTCGACTGGGTGCACCACCTCGGGCAGCGCGAGTCGCTCGCGAACCTCCCGGACGTGCTCGCGGCGCGCCCCGACCTCTACGGCTCGCTCGCGGCGGACGGCTGGCGCGGCGTCGCGTTCGCGTGGTCGTTCACCACGCAGTCGGTGCGCCGCGATCTGATCGCGCTGCGCGAGGGGCTCTACGGCCGCGGCCCGTTCGCGCGCCTCGCCGAGGAGTTCCCGCCGCACCTCGTCGTCGCGCCCCTGCGCGGCGGGACGCGCACGGAGCGGTGCGAGCCGGGGCCGCGCGTCCGCACGGTGACTCCGGCGCAGCTGCGCGCCGCGCTCGACGGCCTGCCCGTCGACGACCTCGGCATCCCGAGCGCGCAGCTCGACGCGGTGCTCGAGGCGCTCGAGGTGAGCGTCTCGCACATGGCCTTCGGCTTCTTCGAGTCGCCCTACCTGCTCGGGGACCCGGACGCGGAGGACGTGAACGACACGTGGGACCTCGACGCGGCCACGGGAGAGGCGCGCATCGCGCGCGACGTGGTGCCGATGTTCGTCATCGTGCCCAAGGAGACGGCGACGCACCGGCAGCCGTTCCCGACCACGCTCTACGCGCACGGCTACGGCAGCCTGAACCTCGAGGCGATCGCGTTCGCCGCGCAGGTCGCCAACCACGGGGTCGCCACCGTGTCGATCGACGCGCAGGGACACGGGCTGCCGCTCGGCGACGACCTGCGCCCGCTCTTGACCGCGGTGCTCGGCCGCAACTGCCTCGCGCCGCTCGGCCGCGCGCTCGCGTTCGATCGCGCGCGCGATCTCAACGGCGATGGCAGCGCGGACAGCGCGGGGCTCTTCTTCAGCGCGTACATGTTCCACACGCGCGACGCGCTGCGGCAGAGCGTCGTCGACTGGATGCAGGCGACGCGCATCCTGCGGACGTGGCACGGCCAGCCCGGCGTCGCGGATCCGACGTGGGCGGCGGGCGAGGTGCAGCCGCGCGACGGAGGGCCGCCGCTCGCGTTCGACGGAGACATCGACGGCGACGGCGACGTGGACCCGGCCGGCGACTTCGACGGAGACGGGCGCCCCGACCTCGGCGGCTGGAGCGTCGGCTACGGCCAGTGGGGCTCCTCGCTCGGCGGGATCATCTCGATGCTCAACGCCGGCGTGGAGCCCGCGATCGATCGCGCGGCGCCGGTCAGCGGCGGCGGAGGCCTCTTCGACATCGGGATGCGCACGAGCCTCGGCACCGCGCGCCACCCGATCTGGCTGCGCGTGCTGGGCCCGATCATCGCGAGCCGCCCCTCGAGCGGGCGCGACGGGAGCACGGCCTGCGAGGACGGCGAGCGCTCGATCTTCTTCCGCCTGCCGAACCTGAACGATCAGGCGACGACGGAAGCGGCGTGCGTCGCCGCGGCGGACCTCGTCGAGGGCGACGCGGTGGTGCTCACCAACCTGCGCAACGGCGAGGTGCGCTGCGCCGGCGTCGGCCCCGACGGCGTCTTCCGGCTCACGATCCCGGCCGACCGCGGCGATCCGCTCCGCCTCGCGATCCTCGCGGGCGCGCGCGACCGGATGGAGTACGGCGAGTGCCACTTCGAGGGCCCCGGCGAGCCCGTGGTGCGCGACGTCGTCGACACCTGGCGCTCGAGCTACGGCCTCACGCGCGCGCCCGGCACGTGCGGCTCGTGCGGGAGCTACCTCGGCACGCTCTTCGAGCCGGGCTCGCCGCTCGTCGCGCCCGCCGAGGGGCTCGGCCTGCGCCGCCAGTCCCAGGACCTGCGGCGCCTCGCGGGGCTCGCGCAGATCGCGCTCGAGCCGGGCGATCCGATCAACTATGCGAGGCACGTCTTCTTGCGCCCCGCGAGCGCCGAGGACGTGCCCGCGCGCACGCGCTCGATCTGGGTGATGAACACCGCCGGCGACACGACCGTGCCGCCCGCGACCGGCAACGCGTACGCGCGCGCGGCGGGCATCCTCGCGTTCATGCCGCCGGACGCGCCGGACGACTTCGCGGACTGGCGCGCGCCCGCGCGCTTCCAGGAGCGGTACGGCGTCACGAGCCCGGACGACGTGCTGGCCGCCTACCACGTGCACGAGGGCCTCGCGGACCTGCGACGACACCCGGTCGAGGGCGCGCCGCGCTTCCTGTTCGACGTCGACGACATGAGCGAGGGGCGGCAGTTCTTCGCGCCGAGCGGCAACCGCCAGCGCCCCGAGGCCGAGGGGGGGCTGCGCCCGAACCGCCTCGACCCGCCGCTGCGCTGGGGCCGCGAGAGCCGCCCCGCCGCGCTGGCGCCCGGCCGCGATCCGTGGCGCACGGACTCGACCTTCCGCGGCGTCTCGCTGCTCATCAACGCGATGACGATCCCGGTCGGTCAACACGTCTTGCTCCCCGTCGACCCGGACAAGGTGTTCGACGAGGGCGAGTACCTCTTGAACGCGATCGGCTGGTACCTCGCCTCGGGCGGCACCGAGCTGCCCTGGATCGTGCTCCCCGATCCGTTCTGCCTCGAGCGCTCGGCCTGCCGCCGCGAGTAGCGGCGTTCAGGCGAGGAGCGCGGCGACGAGGCGGCTCGCGTCCTTGCCGTCGATCTGGCCGCGGTAGCGCGCCATGACCTCCTTCATCAGCGCGCCCATCTGCTTCTTGTCGGTCACGCCGAGCTCGGCGGCGAGCGCCGCGATCACGGCGCGGGCCTCGTCCTCGCTCAGCGCGCGCGGCAGGTAGCGCTCGAGCACCACGAGCTCCTCGCGCTCGGCGTCCGCGAGGTCGACGCGGCCTCCGTCCGTGTACGCCTCGATGCTGTCCTTGCGCGCCTTCACCGCTTGGGCGAGCACGACGAGCGCGTCCTCGTCCGTGAGCGGCCGGCCGAGATCGATCTCCCGCTTGCCGAGCTCGCTCTTGAGCATCCTCAGCGTGCGCTTGCCGACCTCGTCGCGGGCCTTCATCGCGGCCTTGAGATCCTCGGCGATCCTCTCGTTCAGCGACATGGAGCGGAGCATGGCACGGCGCACGGCGCGGATCTCCCCTCCGCCTCGAAGTTGGCGTACCGTGAGCGCGAAGATCGATGCGAAGCCGTACTACGTGGGCCGCCCTCGCGCTGGGCACTCTCCTGGGCGTGGGCTGCGGGGGCCGGACCGGCGTGACGCCGGACACCGACGCGGCGAGCGCGCGGATCGACGGCGGCGTGCCGTCGTGCGGCGACGCGGTGTGCGGCGCGGGCGAGACCTGCGCGAGCTGCCCCGCCGACTGCGGCGAGTGCCCCCCGCCGCCGCTCTGCGGCGACGGCGCCTGCCGGCCCGATCTGATGGAGACGTGCGAGACGTGCCCGCTCGACTGCGGCGAGTGCCCCCCGCCGCCGCGCTGCGGCGACGGCGCCTGCCGCTTCGAGGAGATGGAGACGTGCGCGAGCTGCCCGGCCGACTGCGGCCCCTGCCCCTCGTGCGGCGACGGGCTGTGCCGGCCGATCGACGGCGAGAGCTGCACGAGCTGCCCCGAGGACTGCGGGACGTGCCCGCGCTTCTGCGGCGACGGGCTGTGCGACCCGATGAGCGGCGAGACCTGCACGAGCTGCCCCGAGGACTGCGGGACGTGCCCGCTCCCGACGTGCGGCGACGGGCGCTGCCGCGCGCGCGACGGCGAGAGCTGCGCGACGTGCCCGCTCGACTGCGGAGATTGCCCGCGCTGCGGCGACGGCTTCTGCAACCCGATGGAGATGGAGACGTGCTCGACCTGCCCGGCGGACTGCGGCACCTGCCCGCCGGTGTGCGGCGACGGGCGCTGTCGCGCGCGCGACGGCGAGACGTGCGAGACGTGCCCGCTCGACTGCGGGCGCTGCCCGTGCGGCGATGGCGTGTGCCGCCCGACGGACGGCGAGACCTGCGGGAGCTGCCCCGCCGACTGCGGCCCGTGCCCGACGTGCGGTGACGGGCGCTGCCGCCCGCGCGACGGCGAGACGTGCGCGAGCTGCCCCGCCGACTGCGGCGACTGCCCGCCCGTCTGCGGCGACATGGTGTGCAGCCCGCGCGAGACGTGCCTCGAGTGCCCGCTCGACTGCGGCCCGTGCCCGCCCGCGTGCGGCAACGCGATCTGCGAGCCGGGCGAGACGTGCCGCACGTGCCCCGGGGACTGCGGCGCCTGCCCGCGCTGTGGCGACATGCTCTGCAACGGCCGCGAGACGTGCACGAGCTGCCCGGCGGACTGCGGGCCCTGCCCGCCGGTGTGCGGCAACATGACGTGCGAGCCCGGCGAGACGTGCACGACGTGCCCCGGCGACTGCGGGCCGTGCCCGATGACCTGCGGCGACAGGACCTGCGGGCCCGGCGAGGACTGCGCCAACTGCCCGGTGGACTGCGGGCGTTGCCCGCCCGGCTGCGGCGATGGCGTGTGCAGCTCGGACGAGAGCTGCATGAGCTGCCCGCTCGACTGCGGCGCGTGCCCGACGAGCTGTGGCGATGGCCTGTGCCGCCCCGCGGACATGGAGAGCTGCGCGAGCTGCGCCGTCGACTGCGGCCCCTGCCCGCCGCCGACGTGTGGCGACGGCGCGTGTCGCGCGCGCGACTCGGAGAACTGCGCCAACTGCCCCATCGACTGCGGGCGCTGCCCGACGTGCGGTGACGGAACGTGCGCGCCGATCGACGGCGAGAGCTGCTTCACCTGCCCGACGGACTGCGGCCCCTGCCCGCCGCCCGCGTGCGGCGACGGCGCGTGCCGGCCGGATCAGACCGAGACGTGCCTGAGCTGCCCCGCCGACTGCGGGCCCTGCCCCGGCGCCTGCGGCGACGGCGTGTGCAGCGCCTCGCAGGGCGAGACGTGCACGACGTGCCCCACCGACTGCGGGCCGTGCAGCTTCTGCGGCGACGGCCTCTGCGACCCACGTCAGATGGAGACGTGCGAGAGCTGCCCGGTCGACTGCGGCCCGTGCCCGGGGAGCTGCGGCGACGGCGTGTGCGACGCGATGCTCGGCGAGGACTGCATGCGCTGCCCGCGCGACTGCGGGCCGTGCCCCGGCGGCTGCGGCGACGGGACGTGCAGCACGCTGATGGGCGAGAGCTGCTTCGCGTGCCCGGCCGACTGCGGCCCGTGCGGCGTCGCGAGCTGCTCCGAGACGCTCTTCTGCGCGGTCGGCTGCAGCATGGGCGACCCGCTGTGCTTCGGGAACTGCCTCGCGCGCGCGTGCATGAGCGCGCAGTCGCTCTTGCTCGAGTCGTTCGGCTGCGTCGCGTCGAGCGGGTGCGGGAGCAACATCACTTGCTTGCTCTCGGCGTGCCCGGGCCTCTTCTCCTGCCTGTTCCACACCTGCTGACGGCGGGTCAGTACGCGATGTCGCCCAGCATCGGGTAGACGTGCGGCGGAGGGTACGCGGCCGCCGGGGGCAGGCCGCGCGCGTGCTTGGCGGCGGTGAGCCGGCGCTGCTCGGGCGTCGGCGTGTCGTGTGGGTCGAGCTCGCACCCGGCCGCGAGCTCGCTCGCGGACACCGGGCCGCTCGTCCGCTCGGGCTCGCGCGCCGCGGCCGCGACGGGCTCGAGCGGCGCCGCCGGCTCGAGCGGCGCCTCGACCACCGCGACGGGGACCGCCTCGTCGGGCTCGGCGCTCGCCGCGCTGCAGCCGGCGCCCGCGAGCGCGGCCGCCAACGCGAGCCCGCCCCCGCGCGGCGGGGCCGACGGCTCCGGCGGGAACCACGCCTCGCCGGTGGCGGGGTCGACGAGCAGCCGCCCGCATACGCGCCCGCGCCGGGCGCGCACCAGCGCCTCGGCGCGCGCGCGCGGCATGCGCGACAGGTCGACCACGACGTGATCGCAGCGCGCGCAGTGGCGGCCACGCCCGACGGCCTCCATGTGGTCCCAGTCCTCGCCGCACGGCGACACGATGTGGAGGTGCATGGCGCCTCCGACTCGCCGCGGCGGACGAGCCTTGGTCACGGGCGCAGCCTGCGGTCGGCGGGGTACGGCGCGGGCTCGTGGATGCGGCCGGCCCGCACGTCCGCCTGCGTCTCGCGCCAGAACCGCGCCGAGAAGATGTCGGCGCAGCGCTCGATCACGGCGGCCCGCAGCCGCGCCGGCAGCCCGAGGAAGCGAGAGAACTCCTCGGGGAACACGTCGTGGGGGCCGACCGCGTACCACGGCTCCGCGCGCAGCTCGTCCTCGACGTCGTCGGTCTGCGGCAGATCCCGGAAGTGGATGTCGGTCAGCGGCGCGAGCTCGTCGTAGTCGTAGAGCGCGACGCGCCCGTGCCGCGTCACCCCGAAATTCTTGAGCAGGAGGTCGCCCGGGAAGATGTTCTCCCGCGCGAGGTCGCGGATCGCCTCGCCCCACTCCTCCATCGCCGCGAGCGCGAGCGGCTCGGGCTCCGCGCGCACGTAGAGGTTCAGCGGCATCACCTGCCGCGTGACGTAGGCCAGCTCCACGATCACGCGGTCGCCCTCGATGCGCACCGCGCGGCCGCACTGCCCGACCAGCTCCTCGAGCAGCGAGGGCTCGAAGCGCGCCTTGGGGAACGCGAGGTGCTCGAACTCCTGCGCGTCGACGAGGCGCCCCGCGCGATCGTGGTCGTAGACCCAGCGGTAGCGGTCGCGCACGACCTCGTGCGTGACGTGCTTCTCCGGCGGGAACTCGTCGCGGATGACCTTCAGGACCACGTCGAGGGTCGGCATCGTGAAGACCACCATCACGAGGCCGGGCACGCCGGGCGCGTGGACGAAGCGATCCGCGGTCTCGCCGATGTGGTCCATCATCGCGCGGTAGAGCTCGGTCTTGCCTTGCTTGGGCTCCCCGATCGCGATGTAGATCTCCGCGATGCGCTTCTTCGGGATCAGCGAGCGCAGGAAGCGCATGACCTCGTACGGGCACGGCGCCTCGACGTGGAAGTAGCTGCGCGTGAAGCCGAAGAGGATCGAGACGTCGTCCTCGTCCGAGAGCACGGCGTCGACGCGCACGCCGCCTTGCGCGTGGCGCACCGCGAGCACGAGCGGGATCACCACGCCGGCCGGCAGCACGGCGCGGCCGACGAGGTAGGCGGCCGTCCCGCGGAAGAACGGGCTCTCGACCACCTCGATCGCGACCACGTCCCCGCGCCCGACGCGCGCCGCCCGCTCGGCGAGCCGCGCGGCCACGAGGCGCGCGTCCTGTTCGACGTCCACCCACCGCACGCCGAGGTCGAAGCTCTCGAGCGCGTGCGACAAGAGCACCGCGGTGCCGTCGCCGGCGAAGCGCGCGTAACACGACGCGATCGGCTCGACGGGCGGTGCGTCGAAGTCGCTCGCGACGAACTCGATCAGCGGGTCGACGCCGACGGTGTCGAAGATGCGCCGCGTGATCCCGTTGAAGAACGTCTCCGCGACGTCCCAGTCCTCGCGCATGCCGATCAGCGCGGAGTAGACCGCCTTCGCGCTGACCCAGACGAGCCGGTCGCGCGTGCGATCGCCGAGCAAGACGCGGATGCGCACCTCGGCCGCGTCGATCGCGCCGCGGTAGAGCCGCAGGCGCGCCACCTGATCGGCGCGCAGCCGCGCCCAGTCGCGGGTCGCGAAGCTCTCGCGCGCGCGGCGCGTGACCTCGAGGAACCCGTCGCGGTGCTGCGTGAACGCTTCGAGGATGGCCGACGCGACGGGCGCGGCGAGGCGACTCGGGGTAGCGGGCCGCGTCGTCATCGCGGCGAGGATACCGGAACCTCACCCGCAGGCGGCACGACGAGCGCGCGGCGGCCCCGGCCGCCGTGGCGGCGACCGGGGCCAGTCGGCCGTGATCGATGGAGGATGGAATGGAATGGAACGACGCGAGACTTCGCATCGCCCGTGCCAGCCCCGGCCTCCGACCGAACGTCGGCCCGTCGGTGTCAGCCTGTGCCGCCGCCCGTGCGACGGCGCTCACCCGAGCGCGGCGCGCGGCCTCAAGAGGGTCGCGATGAAGAGCGTCGCGAGCGTGGCCGCGCAGCCGGCGATGAAGCCGACGGAAATCCCCAACAACAGCATGATCTCCACCCCTGTCCGGCGTGCGCCCCGTCCCTGTGCGCGCGCGAAGTCTCTCACGGTGCCGGATCACGCCCGACGCACCAACGGCACGGCGTGAGGCCGCTCACGGCTCTGCGAGCCGCAGATCGCGTGCGCGCCAGTAGAACGCGCCCTCGTCGATGTCCACCTCGACGAGGCCGCAGCCCTGATCGTCGACGCCGATGAGGCGGACGATCCGCGCGATGCGGCCGACGTACGCCTCCATCTCGTCCACCCAGTTGCGCTCTCCGTCCACCGCGCGGTGCGCGCCGAGGATGACGCGCCGCCCCGGCTCGAGCGCGCCCCACGCGACCGTCTCGTCCGTGGACGCGCACGCCTGCGGGACGCGCGCGTCCGGCGCGGACGGGCTCGCGTCGTCTCCGTCGGGGCGGCCGTGATCGCTCGCGAGGCCAGGGCGGTAGGCGACCGGCGGCTCGTCCCCGACGGGCACGCGCACGTCGCGCACGCGCCAGAACCACTCCGCGCCGTCGAGGTCGACGTTGACGCCCGGGCAGCCCGCCTCGTCGACGCCCGCGAGGCGCACGACGCGCGCGGCGCGCCCGACGAACGGGGTCATGTCCTCGTGCCAGTTCTCGTCGCCGCCGACCGGCCGGTGCCGGCCGAGCACGACCTCGCCCCCGACGTGGACGCGCCCGTAGACCGCGGCCTCCTCGGTCAGCCCGCACCGCTCGGGGCCGCGCGCGCTCGACGGAGGTCCCTGGGGCGTGGGCGGCGGCTCGGCGCCGATCGACAGATCGCGCACGCGCCAGAACCAGCGCCCGCCGTCGACGTCGAGGCGCACCCCGGGGCAGCCGCGCTCGTCCACGCCGCTCAGCCGCACGACGCGGGCGACCCGGCCGAGGAACCGCCCCATGCGCGGGTCCCAGTTCGGATCACCGCCGACGAAGCGGTGGCGGTGCGTCACGACCACCGCGCCGACCGCGAGCGCGCCGTAGTCGGCCGTCTGCGCGGTCTGCGCGCACGGCTCGGGCCCCACGCGCTGCGCGGACGCGGGCGCCGCGAGCCCGAGCCCCGCGAGCGCGATCACGACGACGAGGGACGAGCGCGTCACCGGCGCGGAGCCTACCACCCTCGCGAGGACGCTCACGGCGTCGGACAGAAGCTCGAGACCGCGGCGCAGCTCGCGCGGTCCGCCGAGCACGTGCTGTTGTGGAACCGACCCGGCACGGCGTCCGGGAGGAGGAACGTCGTGCCGTCGACGTCGACGATCTGCATCCGGCTCTCCCAGCTCCCGAGGATGGTGTTGGCGCAGTCGCTGAACCCGTACGAGAAGCTCCAGTCGCCCTCGCCGGACGCGGCGATCGTCCCGCCTTCGGCGTCGGTCCACGCGGCGCCGGGGCAGCTCACCTGCCGGTTCTGCTTGCGCCAGCTCGCGCCGGGGCGGCCGAAGATCGTCTGGTGGAACCAGCCGAGCGTCGCGGGCTCGGGATCGTAGTCGCGCGCCATGTCCACGCACTCGACCCCCGCCGCGGTGCGGAGCGCCCATCCCCAGCAATGGTCGTTGACACACGTCGGCGCCTCTCGGCTGCAGCGCCCGTCGTCGTCGAGGCACGCGCCCTCGCTCCACCGGCACGTCGAGCCGCAGCTGCGCGCGCGGCTCTGGCAGGTGCCGCAAGGGACGACGTCCGAGGTCCCGGGGGTGCACTCGCAGCCCGCGTCGGGCGGCGGCCCGGCGTCGGGCGGCCCCGAGCCCGCGTCCAGCGACGGCGCGCCCGCGTCGTCGGGTGGCCGGGGCACGCAGCCGAGCTCGGCCCGGCACACCTCGTCGGCGGCGCAGCGCTCGTCGCGCGGGACGTCGTAGCAGCTCCCCGCGACGCAGCGCGGGGCCACGCACTCGGCGCCCGTCGACGGACAGTCCGCGTCGAACACGCACGCGCTCCCCGGACACGTCGGGTCGTCGCAGCGCGGCGGCACGCAGCGGCGGTCGACACACTCGGTCGCGTCGGCCGGATCGCCCGCGCCGGGGCAGCGGACGCCGGCGCAGCTGCGGGTGATCGACACGACGATCGCGCTCGCGCAGCCGTGCTCGACCTGCGCGGTCCGGCTCAACAGCGCGGCGCCGCCGCGGGCCCGCAGCGTCGCGGTGACGCGCACCGTCCCGGCCTCGACGCCCTCGAGCTCGGCGACGCGCACGCCGCGCAGCAGATCGTCGGTGCCGGTGACCGCGCGCTCGCGCACCGCGCCGCCGGGCGTGACCGAGAGCCCGATCGAGCCGACCTCGACGCCGGGCGCGAAGTCGGAGCGTACGTCGACGACGACGAGGCCGCAGCTCGGGCCGTCGCAGCCCGCGAGCGCCGCGAGCGCGGCGACGATCGCAGCGCTCGCGCGTCCGCGGCGGAGACCGACCGAAGCGACGCGAGCGCGCGAGGCGGACACCGGCGCGCTACTCCCCGAGCCAGCGCGCGAGCGCGACGAGCGGCGCGAGGGCGGCGCGCGCCGTCCCCCGCAGCGACTCGTCCCGCGCGATCGCGCGCGCGAGGTGCGGGCCGACCGCGTAGTACGCGCCGACGAGCGCGCGGCCGGGCGCGTTGCTCGCGAGGTGACGATCGCGCAGCCGCCGCAGCGCGCCGATCTCCGCGGCGAGCGGCGAGCCGTACGCGGCGGTCGCGACGAAGCACGGCGACACCGTCGTGAAGTGGATCGGGGTCGTCTCGACCTCGCCGACCGCGATCGGGCTCCGCACGTTGCATCCGTCGACGGCGCGCACGCCGATCCAGTAGTGCTGCTGCGGCGTGAGACCGCCGAGCGCGAGCTCGACGAGCGCGCCCGGCGCGGCGTCGGTCGGCACGCGCAGCTCGATCGAGTCGATCGCCGCCTCGCGGGCGGGGAGCGCGCGCTCGAAGCTCGCCTCGTCGACGATCGGGTGCGTGCCGACCCGCACCTCGTAGCGCGTGAGGCCGCGCGCGAGCTCGGGCACCCGGAACGAGAAGCGCGCCCACTGGTGCGAGCGCGACTGCTCCTCGTGCGGCCACACCCTGAGGTCCGCGACGGGCGCCGGGGTCATCGGGACGTCGCAGATGCCGACGCAGGTGTTCTCGGGGCCGCAGATGAGGTCGCGGCCACAGCGGCCGTCGCCGGGCTCGCACTCCCACCCGCACTCGACGGGCGGCACGGGCTGGCTGCAGAGGTCCCACATCGGGACCTCGACGGCGACGCGCGCGCCGGTCGGGCTCCGGCGCAGCCGGTCCGCGCCGCTCCCGGGCGCGCCCGCGGGATCGTCGACGATGGTGCCGTCCATCGCGCGCAGCTCGCCGTCCTCCCCGTGCATCGCGCCGAAGCCCGCCACGGTCGCCGTGCTCGCGGAGCCCCCGGTCGACGCGACGCGGAACGGCACGCGATAGACGATCGAGGGCTGCCCGCGGTAGGCGTAGCCGTAGTTGATCGCCCAGTAGTCCCAGAGGCCCGAGGGGCTCTGCGGCGTGGGCAACGTCGCGTCGTTGTACACCGCGTTGTAGTCGCCCTCGACGTTCACCTCGACGTAGACGACGTAGTCCCCGTCGGGCCACCCCGCGGGGACGTCCCACACGATCCGCTGCTCCACGTCGCCGGCCGGCGTCGCCATCGTGACCGCGTCGATCTCGGGCATCACCGCGCGCGCGTCGGCGGCGTAGCGCCCGACCGTCTCGTGGTCGTTGCATCCGCCGGCGCTGCACGGCGGCACGTCGCGCCGCGGCGGGTAGAGCGAGGTCTCGCCGAGCAGCCGCATCGAGCCGGCGCCGGGCGTCGCCTCGAACGGCTCACCGTAGCCGCGCGCGACGTCGTCCGCGGTGGCGTAGCGCCCCTTGTTGCTGTTGAACGTCGACGCGCACGTCACTGCGTCGAGCGCCTCGCGGCCCGATCGCTCGCGCTGGAAGCTCAGGCAGAAGTAGTCGTCGCGCGTGTTGCCGGGCTCGCCGCCGCTCACCGACGCGGCGCCTTCGGAGCTGCGCCCGTTGAAGATGACGCGCGGGAACGCGACGCCCTGGTGCGCGAGGCGTCGATGGGCCCAGATCGGCAGCGTCCCTTCACGACGCCCGAACGGCCAGCGGAAGCCGCTGTTCATCTGCAGCGCGCCCGGCCGATTGCCGATCCCGTAGTACGAGACCGACTGCGTCAGGCGCAGGGTCGCGAACCGCTCCTCGTCCGCGCTCTCGATCCACACCGCGAGCTGCGCGCGCGCGGTGGGCGTGAAGCGCACCTCGACGCGGCGCGCCTGCGCCGCGGCGGTCGAAGCGAGGAGAAGCGTGACCAAGAACGCGAGCCGTGCCGCCGGCATGGGCAGGAATCTAGCGAATCGTCGCGCGCGATGCACTTCCCACCGCAGCCCCGCGCGCGCAGACTGGATCCCCGTGGGCTATCGGGACGACGCCGAGGCCATGCGCGTGCGCATCGAGACGCTGGAGCTCGAGCTCGCCCGGGCGCGGCGCCACGCCGACGACGCGGACGCGGAGGTCGCCGAGCTGCGCCTCACGATCACGCGGCTGCGCGCGGGGCTGCGCGACGAAGAGACGCTGCGGACGGATCGGCACCTGCTCGCGAGCGAGGCGCTGTTGCCCATCGCGGGCGTGCTCGGCGCGCTCGTCACCGTCGCGGCGGCGACGGTCTTCTCGCCCTACGAGTTCCAGGGCGAGCTGCAGCTCGACGCGCGCGGCGTCGCGAACTTCCTCGTGCAGCTCGCGGACGGGGGGCTCGCCACGCTGCTCGTCACCGCGGCGGCGCTGCCGCTCGCGGTGCTGCCGAGCGTGGCGTCGGTGGGGATGCACATGCGCAAGCGCTTCGGCTGGTACGCTGCGACGCTGGCGTGGACGCTGTGGGCGCTCGTGTGCCCGCCGCTCGGCGTCTACGGCCTCTACGCGCTCTTGCGCCCGAAGGTGCGCGAGCTCTTCTTCGTCGAGGCGATGAAGGTCCCGCGGCCCGTCCGCGTCGCGACGCTCGACGAGGAGGAGGGCCCCGCGCCGACTCACGAGTACGTCGCCGTGCCCACGACCGACGAGGTGGTGCGCCGCTCGCAGCAGGAGCGCCTCGCCCGCGCGCGCGAGCGGCGCTCCGCGGGCTAGAGCTAGAGCACCTCGGTGCTCTAGAGGCCGGCCGGCGAGATTTCGCACGAATCTCGGTGACGGGTGACCAGTCCACGAGGGCGCCGCGGACGCGCCGTGGACTGCGCGGTCGCGTGCTACGATCCGACCGTGTCGGTGACGCCTCGCGCCGCGGGTGAAGCGCTCGTCGATCGGGCTCGTCGCGCCCGCGAGCGCCGGGAGGCGGCGGAGCGCGAGGCCCGCGAGCGCGCGCAGTCCATCGCACACGCCCTGCGTGACGAGCACGGCGCAGATGCCGTGTACCTCTTCGGCTCGCTCGCGTGGGGCGGCTTCCACGACGGCTCCGACATCGACCTCGCGGTCGTCGGCCTGACGCCGCGCGCGCTCGCCCTCGCGGCCGCCGACGCAGAAGCGATCGCCGACCGCTCCGTCACGCTGCTCGATCTGGACGACGCGCCCGCCTCGCTCCAGCAGCGGATCCAGGAGCGGGGCGTGAGGCTCGCGTGACCGATCACGACGCCGTGCGGGCGCGCCTGTCGCGGCTGCTCGTCGAGGCGGAGGTCGAGGTCTCGGCCCTCGACCGGATCGCCGCCGAGCTCGCGGCCTGCGCGCGCGACCTCGCGCTCGCAGAGCCCGCGCGCGCGACGCTGGCGCTGGTCGCCCTCGATCTGCACGACTACTTCACCGCTGCCGAGGTCCTCTTCGAGAGGATCGCGCGCGCGCTCGATGGTGACGTACCGGTCGGGCAAGACTCGCACCGCGCACTCGTGGAGCAGATGGCGGCCGAGATCCCGTCAGTGCGGCCCGCCCTGCTCGACCCGCCGCTGCGGGCCTGGCTGCACGAGCTGCGCGCGTTTCGTCACGTCGTGCGGCACGCGTACGGGACCCCGCTGCGGCCCGACCGGCTCCGTGAGCTGGTCGGCGAGCTCGAGCGCCACCACCCCGCGCTGCGAGCGGCGACCGATCGGCTGCTCGAGCACGTTACGCGGATCCGTGCCGCGCTCGACCCGCCCGGCTGAAGGGCTGTCGGCACCCCGGACCGTGCACCGCGGTCGAGGTGGGCCCAACCGCCGGGCGACGCGAGCAGTGGTGCGACGGACACGGCGAGCCGCGGCGAGGCCGCGGAGCGCCCCGCGTCGGCGGCAGGGGGCGACGCGAGACTCCTCGACAGACCTCGAGCCCGGCGCGCGTGTGAGCCGCCCGAGGTCTCGGCGCAGCTCAGCAGGGACAGTCTTGCGGGCACGAGCGGCAGTCCTCCGGCGGCTCGCAGCGGTGGTTGCCGCAGCAGTCGCCGCAGTCTTGCGGGCAGGAGCGGCAGTCCTCCGGTGGCTGGCAGCGATAGTCGCCACAGCTCCCGCCCTGCAGCGGATCCGCGGCGGGCGCGGTCGCCGGCGTCGGCGTATCGGGCGCCTGGCTCATCCCGAGACCGAGCGCGAGGGCGGCGGCGAGCGCCGCAGTGAGCATCCCGAGTCGAACCATGCGGACCTCCGCGGTCGAGCGTACCGCGTCAGGCCACCGCGCGGCGCGCCGTCCGCCCCCGCCGCCGGGCGCGATGCTACGGTCGCTCGGTGGCCTACCGCGGAGACGGGGAGGCGAGCGCCGAGCGGCTCGCCGCGCTCGACGCCGAGATCGCCGGGCTCGAGGCGCGGCTCACTCCCATCTTCTGGGAGCGGGCGGCGCCGGTCTTCGGGATCGACCCGCCGTCGAAGCGTCCGCTCGGCTCGCTCGAGGCGCGACACGATCGGATCGCGCGCCTCGAGGCCACCCTCGAGCGCGCGCGCCACGCGCCGGCCGCCGCGCCCGAGCTCCCGCGTCGCGGGCCGCCTCCCGAGGGAGTCCTCGCCTCGATCGGCGAGGCGCTCAGCTTCGCGCCGGCCGAGATCCTCGACGCCGCCCGCGACGCCGCGCGCGCGCACGCGGCCGACGTCTCGCTCGACTACCGGAGCTACGCCACGTGGAGCGCGCGGTTTCGCGCGCGCGAGGCGCCGATCGATCTCACGATCGCGATCGGCAAGAAGGAGAACGACTCGAGCGTGTTCGCCACCGTCGAGACGACCGTGGCGCCCGCCGCCGTCCTGCGCCTCGATCCCGAGGGCATCCTAGAGGACCTGCTCGAGACGCTCGGCCTGCGCCGCGAGGTCGAGCTCGGCGATCCGTCCTTCGATCCCGTGTTCCTGATCCGCGGCGACGCGCCGAGCGCGCGCGCGCTCCTGACCGCGGACGTGCGCCGCGCGCTGCTCGCCGTGAACGCGCAAGCGAACTTGCGCGCCACGGTCCGCGACGGGCTCGCTCGGATCCGGTGCGCCGCGCAGACGCGCGAGGTGTTCGCGCGGATGATCGAGGTCGCAGCCCGCTGGCACGCGACGCCCTCCCCTCACGCGCTCCTCGTGGAGCGCTGAAGGTTCGTCGCCGAGGGGTGCTTCGCACCCTCCCCCGCTGCGGCCCGAGCGCGACCGATCGGTTGCGCCGCCGCACGCCGGCGCGCGGTTCAGCCGCCGTCCGCCTCGGGCTCGCCTGCGTCTTCCGTCGGCTCGCCCGCGTCTTCCATCGCCTCGCCGGCGTCCTCCATCGCCTCGCCGGCGTCCTCCATCGCTTCGCCCGCGTCGTGGCCCGCGTCCATCAGCACCTGCGCGTCGCTCCCTGCGTCGGGCAGCGGGCCACCGTCGAAGTCCGGGTCCGGCCCGCCGTACGCGGGGCACGCGGTCACGGTGAAGAGCAACCCGGCGCCGAACGCCATCCGGGCGACGCGCCCGTGGCGGCCGGGCGGCGTCGAGGGCGCGGCGAGCTCGCCCGCGTCGACGCAGGCGTGGCAGAACGGGCAGCACGCCTCGTCCGCGCGGACGTGACGTTGGCAAGCGGTGCAGACGACGAGCGACATGAGACCTCCCAGGCGTCGAGCAGCGTACCACCCGATGCGAGCACCCGCCGAGGTCCCCCCGTCGTGGCACGAGCCATGCGACCTTCACGCGCGTGCGCACCGCGCTCCCGGCCCACGCGCTCTGCGCGTCGCTCGCGTTCCTCGCGCTCACGGGCCCCGCTCGGGCGCAGTGCACCTCGAACGCCTCCTCGTGCGTGAGCTGCCACGAGACGCAGGGCTTGCGCCCCGTGCTCACGAGCGCGCAACCCTGGCACGTCGACCACGGCTTCGGCGATCTCTGCGCCTCGTGCCACGGGGGCGACCCCGCGGCCGCGGCGCAGGCGCCGGCGCACGTGGGGCTCCGCTCCCCGCTCGTCGATCCGAGCGCGTCGTGCGCGGGATGCCACGCCGACGCGCAGGCGCGGGCCGCGCGCTACTCCGCCTCCGAGCGCGCCGCCCCCGCGACGCCGCCCGCCGCCGCGCCCCCGTCGCCGCCGACCGCGGGCGCCACGGCGGACCGCGTCCTCGCCGCCCTCGCGCTCGCGCTGGCCGCGCTCCTCTACCTCGCGATCCGGCGCGCGCGCGGGTCGTCGCCGAGGCGCGCGCTCGGCGCGTGGCTACGCGAGGCGACGTGGACCCCTTACGCCGCCGGCGCGCTGCTCGGCGTCGTCGTCGCGATCGCGGAGGTCCTCTGCGGCCGCCCGCTCGCCGCGTCGGGCGCGTTCGACAAGCTCGCGGCGTACCCCGGCGCGCTCCTGTTCCCGACGAGCCAGTACTACGGCCACGTGATGACGCCCGGCATCACGTGGCAGGTGTGGCTCGTCGTCGGCGTCGCGCTCGGCGCGTTCGCGTCGAGCAAGCTCGCGGGCCAGGCGCGCTGGCGGTGGCTACCCGACACGCAGTGGGAGCCGCGCTTCGGCCCGAGCCGCCGCAAGCGCCTCGCGATCGCGTTCGTCGGCGCCGCGCTCGTCCAGCTCGGCGCCGGGATCGCCGGCGGGTGCACGAGCGGCCTCGCGATCTCGGGCGGCGCGGTGCTCGCGCCGGGCGCCTTCGTCTTCATGGCGGGGATGTTCGCGGGCGGGATCCCGACCGCGTGGATCGTCTACCGCGGGAGGAGCGCGTGACGCTCGACGTGCTGAAGGCCCTCGCGCTCGGTGTCGCGTTCGGCTGGGCGCTCCACAAGGCGGGGCTCACGCACTACGCGCGGATCGTGAACGTCTATCGCCTGCGCGACATGACGGTGATGCGCTTCATGCTCACCGCGCTCGTCGTCGCCGGCGTGCTCGTGCAGCTCGGGCTCGACCTCGGGCTCCGAGAGCGCGTGCCGGTGCCGCCGACGTCGTTGCTCGCCAACGCGGTGGGCGGCGTGGTGTTCGGCGTCGGGATGGCGGCGGCCGGCTACTGCCCCGGCACCATCGCGGCGGAGGCCGGCGAGGGCCGGCTCGACGCGTGGGTCGCCGGGCTCTCCGGGCTCGTGGTCGGCGCGCTCGCGTTCGGGCTCGCGCAGCCCTGGATCATGCCCGCGCTCGCGCGGGTCGGCGCGCTCGGCCGCGTGACGTTCGCCGAGCTCGCGGGCGCGAGCCCGTGGCTCGTGCTGCTCGTGTTCGCGCAGGCCGTCGCGCTCGTGCTCGTGCTGATCGCGCGGGTCGGCCGCGCGCGGTAGCGCTCAAGCCTCGTCGTCGGGGTCTTCGATGGGCGCGTCGTCGTCGTCGTCGGGCGGGGGCGCGGCGCGCAGCGCCGCCCTGAGCTCGGCGAGCTCCCGGCGCAGCTCGGCGACCGCGCTCGCCGTCGGGTCGGGCGCGGGCGGGTACGGCGCCGGCGGCGGCTGCGCCGGCACGGGCGGCGCGCCCCACGGGTTCATCATGCGCGAGAACGCGCTCGAGGCGGCCATCGGCATCCCGAGGAACGGGTTGCCGTAGGGCAACATGGCTTGCGCGTTCGCCTTGGCCTGGAGGTACATCTCGAGCGCGGTCGAGACGTAGAGGCCGAAGAACTCGGCGAGCGCGCCGTCGCCCATGCGGATGAGCTGCTCGAGCAGCGGCACCGGCAGGAGCTTCGACGCGCCCCGGCTCTCGAGGATGATGTGCGCGAGGGTCTGCTGCGTGAGGTCCTGGTTGCTCTTGGCGTCCACCACCTGGACGCGCGAGCCGGCGCGGATCCGCGCCGCCAGCTCCTCCAGCGTGATGTAGCGGCTCTCGTCGGTGTCGTAGAGCCGACGGTTGCCGTACTTCTTCACGACCATCGCGCGCGCCACGCTACGTCATCACGAGGCCGCCGTCGACGTCGACGCAGCGCGCGTTGAAGTAGTCGCACTCGATGACGAAGCGGACCGCCTGCCAGATGTCCTCGGGCAGCCCGATGCGCCCGACCGGGATCGCGGCGACGAGCGCGTCGCGCGCCTTCTGGTGCATCCCCTGCGTCATCGGCGTCTCGATCATCCCCGGCGCGACCGCGCCGACGCGGATGCCGTAGCGCGACAGCTCGCGCGCCCAGCTCACCGTGTTCGCCGCGAGCGCGGCCTTGGCCGCGACGTAGGCGGTCTGCCCGCGGTTGCCGTGCCGGCTCACGCTCGAGATGTTCACGATCACGCCCGGCCGCGCCTCGGCCTCGATCATCGCCGCCGCGACCTCGCGGACCATGAGCGTGGCGCCGCGCTGGTTCACCGCGGTCACCGCGTCGAGGTGCTCGGAGGGGAAGCGCACCACGCGGCCCGTCTCCCGATCCTGCTTCACGAGCAGCCCGTCGCGGATGATGCCTGCGTTGTTGATCAGCGTGTTGAGACCGCCCATCGCGCCCATCGCCCAGCCGACGAAGTCGGCCACGCTCGCCTCGTCCGCCACGTCGAGCCGCCGGGTCAGGACGCCCTCGGGCAGCTTCGCGAGGCCGGCCTCGTCGACGTCGCCCGCGGCCACGATCGCGCCGGCCTCGTGGAGCCGGGTCGCGAAGTGCGCGCCCATCCCGTTGGCCGCGCCGGTCACGATCACCTTCGAGTCACCGAGCTGCATCGTTCACTTCACTCCTCGCATGCTCGTGGATCCACGAGACGATCTTCGGGTAGAGGGCCTTCGGGGCGCGGCTGCCGACGACGGCGCCGACGTGGCCGCCGGGGACCTCGAGCACGTCCGCGCGCTCGGAGCCGACGAGCGCGTTGAGCGCCGTCGCCGCCTCGGGCGGGCAGATGGTGTCGCGGCTCGCGACGATGGTGAGGACCGGACAACGAACGTTGCGGAGGTCCACCGCGCGGCCGCGCACGCGGAGCTCGCCCTTGGCGAGCCGGTTCTTCTGGTAGAGCTCTTCGATGTACGTGACGTAGCACGCCCCGGGGAAGGGGATGTTGTCGCCCGCCCACGCCTCGAGCGCATCGAACGCGGCGCGGAACTCGGGGTCGAGCCCGCGGTCCGCGAGCGCGACCCACTTCGACAGCTGCCCGGTCGGGCCGAGCGCCACGAAGCCGGACTGCATCATCTCCGCGGGGAGGTTCCCGGCCGAGGTCATCGCGCGCGGATCGAAGTGGTCTTCGTCGACGAGCGCGCGCAGGAGGCCGCCCTGTTCGAAGTCGATCGGGCCGGCGAGGTTGATCAGCGCGGCGAGCTCGTCGGGGTGCAAGGCGGCGTACACGCTCGAGAGCGTCGCGCCCATGCAGTAGCCCAGCACGACGACGCGCTCCGCGCCCGTCTCGCGCTTCACCCGGCGCACCATGCGGGCGAGCCGCTCGACGGCGTCGTCCCACGTGCGGTAGCGGTCCTCGTCCTCGGGGACGCCCCAGTCGAGGAGCCAGGTGTCGTGCCCGCCCTCGACGAGCGCCGCGGCGAGGCTCACGCCCTCGCGCAGGTCCATCACGTACCAGCGGTTGATCATCGACGGCACGCACAGGACGGGCGGGCGCCCGGGCACGGCCCCCGCCGAGCGGAACCGCAAGAGGCGCGCGGTGCCGTCGGCGAGGATCGTGTCGCGAGGCGTGGGCGCGACGCGGGCCGAGGCACCCTCGGTCGGAACGGCGCGTCCGATCACGCTCAGCCCTCCGCCTTGGGCTGCATCGCGCTCATGCTCTTCTTCGCGACCTCGACGCCGAGCTCGCGCCACTGCGTCGAGAGCTGCGCCTGGTAGTCGACGCTGCTCTTGACGAGGCGGGTGACGTCGTCGATCGCGCGCATCGTGCGGGTGTGGCGCTCCTCGTCGAGCTTGGCGAGCTCGGAGACGAGCTGCTCGAAGCGCTCGGCCTGCGCCTCCATCATCGCGCGCCACGCGTCGGCGCCGGGGACGGCGGGGAAGAGGTTGGCGGGGCTCTCGTGCTGCGCCTGCGAAGTCTTGCGGGTGGCCATGGGACTCTCCTTCGGATCGGGTTGTCGTGGACGGCGCTGTGCCGTCGATGGCCGCGAAGCTAAGCGCCCGCCCCCGCCCGGTCAAGGACAGAATGCTGCGTCCGCAGCATTCGCGCACCATTTCCCTCGAATCTCAGGCCTTCTTGGCCATAGACGGTGTCGCGCGATGCTGCTTCGCAACACGCCGGCGCCCGCGTGGGCGTACGACGGAGCCACCCGCGACCGCCCGCGGTACCCTGCCCCTCATGACCTCCGACGCGGAGCGCGCGCTGATCGAGATCGATCGCCTCGGCATCCTCTTGTTGCAGGATCCCCGGTTGCCGAGCCTCGCCGCGCTGGTCGCCGGCGAAACGGTGAAGGGCTCGTGGTGGGGGCACCCTGCCGGGAACCGGATCTTCGACGCCGCGGGCGCGCTCGACGCGCACGCCGACGTGTGCACGTTCAAGCTCGTCGAGGGCAAGGTGTGCTTCGTCCACCGCCGGCTCTGGCCCGCGCTGGTGGCGATCGGGAGCGCGCGCGAGGGCTGGCAGCTCGAGGAGCTCGACGCGGACGCGCGCGCGCTGCTCGAACGCGTCGAGCGCGAGAGCGTCGTGCGCGCGAGCGGCAAGGCCGCGAAGGCGCTCGAGACACGCCTCCTCGCCGCGAGCGCGCAGGTGCACACGGCGAGCGGCAAGCACGCGACCGAGCTCTCGAGTTGGGCACGCTTCGCCCAGGATCGGGCGACTGGGACGACGCCGCCGCTCGCCGAGGCCAAGCGTCAGGTCGAGCGGGCTGCCGCCGGCTTGGCCACCGGAAGCGGCGCGCGCGCGCGCCTGCCCTGGCGGTGACGTCGCAAGCGCTCGTCATGCCCGGACCGAACGAATCGTCGGCGCGGAGCCGGCGATCATGCCGGAGCCGAGCGCGAGCGCCGAGGCCCGC
Organism: Sandaracinaceae bacterium; assembly: GCA_019637095.1. Lineage (GTDB taxonomy): Bacteria > Myxococcota_A > Polyangia > Polyangiales > Sandaracinaceae > JACKEC01. Next base: position 88,716 of record JAHBWG010000001.1, read on the forward strand.
ATCGCGGTGAGCATCGCGAGCCGCGGCCTCGCGACCCGGATCGCGACGGGCGGGCGCGGACGTCCTCTCGCGTCGGGAGGCGACGGCGTCGCGCTTATATTGCAACGCAACAGGCCGAGAACCCCTCTATTCGGCAGCATTTCGGCGAACTTTCCCTCCGATCCCCCCGTCTATGCTGCTTTGCACCATTTCCGCTTGACGCCACCTCGGCGCGGGCGTATTCAAACGCTCGATGGGGCGCACGGGAACGCTGATGTTGCTGGGCAGCATGCTCGCTGCGTGCACGCCGGGCCCCATCGTCGGCCGTTGCACCGTCGGCGCGGACTGCGCCTCCGGCGTCTGCCTCGGGGACGGCACGTGTGCACCGCAGCAGGAGGCCGACGGCGGCGCGCCGAGCCCCGACGCGTTCGTGCCGCCCGGGACGGACGCGGGCCGCCCGGACGCGGGCCCGCCCGCGCACTGCGTCCCGAACGAGGACGGCGTCGTCTCGCGCGCCGAGGCGCCGTTCGGCCCGGGCCTCGCCGCGCGCTACGTCGTGACGGGCGGCGTGCCGGTCGACACGGCGGGCGCGGGCGGCCGCTGGGACTACGGCGGCGCGCTCCCGGGCGATCACCCCTTCGACGTGCGCACCGAGGCGCCGGACGGACGCTGGTTCGCCGACCGCTTCCCCGGCGCCGATTACGTCGCGCCGCTCGCGGAGGATCGCGATCTGCTCGGCGTGTTCCGCGTCACCAACGCGTCGCTCGAGCTGCTCGGCGTCGTCTCGCCGCTCGAGGGCGTCGGCCGCACGGAGCTCCGCTTCGAGCCCGCCGTGCGCATGCTGAGCTTCCCCCTCGCGCGCGGCGATCGCTGGACGACCGAGACGCGCGTGACCGGCCTCGCCTCGGGCCTCGCGGCGAACTTCACCGAGACCTACGAGGTCGAGGTCGACGCGCGCGGTGACGTCGTCACGCCCTACGCCCCCTTCGACGCGCTGCGCGTGCGCGTCACCCTCACGCGGACGGTCGGCTTCACGCGGACCGTCACGCGCCAGTTCCTCTTCGTGGCCGAGTGCTTCGGCACCGTCGCCACGGTGGTCTCCGAAGAGAACGAGACCGAGATCGAGTTCCGCCGCGCCGCCGAGATCCGTCGGCTCGGCTTCTGAGCCCTTCTAGTTCGAGCCCCACGACCCCCGACGAACCGAGAGAGGTGCGAGCCATGGATCGCGACCTGACGGCCTGGTGCGCCTTCGGCGCCTACGTAGTCTTGACCACCGCGCTCGCGCTGCGCGGCATGAAGAAGACCAAGGACTTCAGCGGCTTCGCCCTCGGCAACGGGGACCTCGGCCCGCTCGTGGTCGGGATCACGCTCGCCGCCTCGATCGCGTCGACGGCGACGTTCGTGATCAACCCCGGCTTCGTCTACACGCACGGCGTCTCGGCGCTCTTGCACCTCGGGCTCGCCGCGAGCCTCGGCGTGATCGTCGCGCTCGTCGTGTTCTCCAAGGGCTTCCGGCGGCTCGGCAAGGAGCACGCCGCGTTGACGCTCCCGCACTGGATCGGCGCGCGCTTCGGCCACTCGGGGATGCGCACGTACTTCGCGCTCCTGAACCTCGTGCTCGCCGTCTCGTTCGTCGTGCTGATCGTGAAGGGCTCGGCGCTCGTGATGCAGCACACGCTCGGCCTCGGATACGTGACGAGCGTGCTCGTGATCGTCGCGTTCGTGTTCGGCTACATCTTGCTCGGCGGCACGTACGCGCACGTCTACACCAACGCGTTCCAGGGCGCGCTGATGGTGCTCGTCGCGATCGCGATCTTCGGCTCGGGCCTCTACCTCTTCGCGGACGGCCTCGGGCCCTTCCTCGATCGACTCGCGGCGCAGGACGCGAACCTCGTCGCGCCGGTGAACGCGGCGAGCCCGCTCTTCGGCTCGTGGTGGGACGTCGTCCTGTGCGGCTTCGTCGTCGGCGCGGGGCTCACCTGCCAGCCGCACATCCTGACCAAGAGCCTCTACCTGAAGAGCGATCGCGACCTGAACCGCTTCCTCGTGGTCAGCGCGGTGATCGGCGTCGTGTTCGCGCTCGTGCTCGTCGCGGGGCTCTACGCGCGCATCCGCATGCCGGGCATCGAGAGCCAGGACGCGGTGATGCCGCTCTACCTCACGCAGGCGTTCGGGCCGATCGCCGGTGTGCTGATCAGCGTCGCACTCCTCGCGGCCGGCATGAGCACGCTCGACGGGCTCCTCGTCGGCGCCTCGACGATCGCCGCGAACGACCTCGTGCTCGGCGACCTCGGCGACCGCGTGCTCGGGGCGCGCGCGCCCGAGGATCGGCAGCGCATCGCGCTGTCGGCGAGCCGCTGGATCCTCGTGCTGATGGGCGTGCTCTCGGCGGGGCTCGCGCTCGACCCGCCGGAGCTCGTCGGGATCTTCGCGCAGGTCGGCGTCTACGGCTTGGTCGCGGCGAGCCTCGCGCCCGTCGCGCTCGGCGTCCTGGTGAAGGACCTCGACCCCCGCTTCGTGTTCGCCGCGGCGCTCGCGGGCCCGCTCGTCCACTTCACGCACTACCTCGTGTCGGTCTACGGTCTGGGGGTGTTCGTGAACCCCGCGTCCACCGCGACGGAGGGCGTGCTCGCGTCGTTCGCCGTGCTCGGCGCGCTCGAGGCGTGGCGGCGCGCGCGCCGGCCGAGCGCGCCGATGCTCGGGGTCACGCGCTGAGCGACACGGGAGCCGCGCCATGACGACCGCACGCACGCACGACGCTCGACGCTCGACGACGCTCGGCGCGCTCTTCGCCCTCGCGCTCTTCGGCTGCGCGGCGGGCGACGAGTGCCGCTTCGGGGCGGAGTGTCCGTCGGGCGTGTGCCTGCCCGAGGGGCGCTGCGTCGCGCCGGGCGAGGACGCGGGCGCGCCGCCCGAGGACGCGGCGACGCCGCTCCTCGACGCCGCGGCGCTCGACGCGAGCGCGGACGACGCGGCCACCCCCGACGCCAGCCTGGACGACGCCGCCGCGCCCGACGCGGGGCCGCCCGCCTGCCACGACGGCGACGCGCGCCTCACGGCCGACGAGCTGCCGCTGCCGCTCGGCGTACCGCAGCGCCAGCGCGTCGCCGCGGACGTCGCGCTCGACACGCGCGGGACCGAGCGCGCGGACGGAACGCGCCTCTGGGACTTCGAGGGCCCGTACGCGGGCGACACCGACCGCGTGGTGATGCGCACATCGACGAGCGGCGCCTGGTACGCGGGGAGCTTCCCCGACGCGACCTACGCGCTCCCGCTCGGCGCGGGCGACGACCTCATCGGCGTCTTCCGCGCCGACCGTGACGCGCTCGTCTTGCTCGGCGTCGTCTCGCCCGAGGGCGGGCTCGCGCGCACCGAGCTCACCTACGCGCCGCCCGCGCCCGTCTGGCGCTTCCCCCTCGAGGTCGGCGCGAGCTGGGACGTGACCTCCACGGTGAGCGGCGTGACCTCCGGCGTCGCGAGCGTCTACACCGAGCGCTGGCGCGTCGCGGCCGACGCGCGCGGGCAGCTCGCGACCCCCGCGGGCGTGCGCGACGTGTGGCGCGTCGACACGCGCATCACCCGCACCGTCGGCGCGCTCGTCACCGAGCTGCGCCGCCACTCCTACGTCGAGCCGTGCGCGGGCACCGTCGCGCAGGTCTTCGCGACCGGCGTCGCGAGCGAGCCCACGCGCGTCGACGAGCTCTGGCGGATCGCGCCATGACGCGCCTGTCCACGTCGTTTGCGATGCTCCTCGCGAGCGGGTGTCTGTCGTTCCACGCCGGGCCGATGGACGGCGAGCCGGCGGACGCGACCTACGCGTCCGTCGAGGGCGCGCGCGTGCGCTTCGTCGACGAGGGCGAGGGCCCCGCCGTCGTTCTGATCCACGGCTTCGCCAGCTCGCTCGAGACGTGGGAGGGCGTGCGCCCGGCGCTGCGCGAGCGCCACCGCGTGGTCGCGCTCGACCTCAAGGGGTTCGGCTGGACCGACCGGCCGCGCGGCGACTACTCGCCCGCCGCGCAGGCGCGCCTCGTGCTCGCGCTGATGGACGCGCGGGGCATCGAGCGCGCGGCGCTCGTCGCGCACTCGTGGGGGAGCTCCGTGGCGCTCCAGCTCGCGCTCGAGGCGCCCGAGCGCGTCACCCGCCTCGCGCTCTACGACGCGTACGTCTACCCCGAGCAGCGCAACACGTTCTTCCAGTGGGCCGACGCCGACGGGATGGGGGAGATCCTCTTCGGCCTCTTCTACGACCAGCGCCCCGAGGAGCGCATCGCGCTCGCGTTCTTCGACCCCGACTCGATCCCGCAGGCGCTGATCGACGCGATCGAGCGCGCCGCCGCGCGACCGGGCACCGGCGCCGCCGCGCTCGCCGCCGCGCGCGGCATGCAGGCGTTCGAGTCGAGCCGCTACGGCGACGTCCGCGCGCCGATCCTGCTCCTCTGGGGCCGCGAGGACCGCGTCACGCCGCTGTCGTACGGCGAGCGCCTCCAGAACGAGCTCGCCGACGCGCGCCTGCGCGTCTACCCGCGCTGCGGCCACTTCCCGATGATCGAGGCGGCGCGCCCGAGCTTGCGCGACCTCTCGGAGTTCCTCGCGGCCGAGGTCGAGCAAGACACCTCGCCGACGCTGCGCGCCGCCGAGCCGCCCCGCACGCTCGAGCCGGCGCCGGCCCAGGACGGCGCGCCCGACGAGGAGGCGCTCCCGTGAGCGCGCGCGCCCGGCTGGTGCTCGCCGCGCTCGCGTGCTCGATCGCGCCGTCGATCGCGCCCTCGACCGCCGCGGCGCAGGCGGTCGTCCGGCGCGTGCCGCCGCCGGGCGAGCCGAACCTCGTCGACTACCGCGTCTTCTTCCGCAGCCGCGGCGAGGTCTTCTACAACCTGGACCTCGACCGCGGCCCGACACCGAGCGGCGAACCGCTCTTCCCGGTCCCGCAGGCCGACCCGCGCTCGCAGCTCCTCACGCACGGCGACATGCGCCTGCGCACCGACCTCGCGTTCAACGTGCCCGAGTCCACCGTCAGCGTGCACGTGCGCGTCGACGTGCTCGACAACCTCAGCCTCGGCAGCCTCCCGGTCGGCCCGCCCGCGGACACGCGCCAGCAGCGCAGCCCCGGCAGCGCGTTCGTGATCAAGCGCGCGTGGGCGCAGGTGCTCACGCCGATCGGCCTCATCGCCGCCGGCCGCATCGGCTCGCACTGGGGCCTGGGCATGCTCTCGAACGGCGGCGACTGTCCGAGCTGCGACACCGACGACGCGGCGGACCGCGTGTTCTTCGCGACCGCGTTCGCCGATCACCTCTGGACCCTCGCGTTCGACTTCACCTCCGTCGGCCCCAACGTCCCGCGCTCGGACGGCGTGCGCTTCCTCGACCTCGACCCGCTCGACGACACCTCGACGCTGACGTTCGCGGTGATGAACGTGCGCGACGGGACCGCCCTGCGCCGCCGCACGCGCGCCGAGCGCACCACGCTCGAGTACGGCGCGTTCGTCTCGTACCGCTGGCAGCTCTTCGACTGGTCGCCGAGCTATCTGCCCGGCCCCGAGCGCTACGAGCTGTCGCGCACGCAGCTCGTCGGCCGCGGCTACCAGGCCGTCGCGGGGGACGCGTTCGTGCGCCTCACCGGCCCGTGGGGCTACGTCGGCGCCGAGGGCGCGATCATCGGCGGCCGCTTCGAAGAGGCCTCCCTCGTGCCCGGCGTGTTCCTGCGCGACCCGGTCGAGTCGCTCCAGTGGGGGCTCGCCGTCGAGTCCACCTTCGTGCCCGTCCCGAACGTGCTCGAGCTCGGCCTCGACCTCGGCGCCGCCTCGGGCGACCCGGCGCCCGGCTTCGGCGCGTTCCCCGGCACGCGCGGCCCGGGCCGCCCGGGCGACCGCGACGGCGCGCAGCTCGGGCCGCCGTTCGACATGCGCGTCGACAACTTTCGTTTCCATCCCAACTACCGCGTCGACCGCATCCTCTTCCGCGAGATCATCGGCACCGTCACCGACGTCTTCTACCTGCGCCCGCACGCGCGCCTCACGCTCGTGGAGCACCCGACCGGGCGCCTGCGGCTCGGGCTCGCGGGCGTCTTCACCACCGCGCTCGAGGCGTCGAGCACGCCCGGCGGCGACGCCCTGCTCGGCTTCGAGCTCGACCCGACGCTCAGCTACGAGAACGACGAGGGCTGGTCCTTCGTCGCCGAGTACGCGGTGCTCGTGCCGTTCGCCGGCCTGAACAACCCCGCGCTCGGGCTCGACGCGCAGCCCGCGCAGCTCCTGCGCCTCCAGCTCTGGGTGACGCTGTGAGCACACGCAACGTCCTCTGCTCGCTGCTCTGCTCGCTGCTCTGCGCGCCGATCCTCGGCGCGTGCGGCGAGAACCGCACGCTCCCCGGGCCGCGCCCGTACGCGCCCGGCGCCGAGCCGCGCTTCGAGTGCCTGCCGAACCTCGACGGGGTGCTCGAGGCGGGCGAGCTGCCCATCGCGGTCGGCGAGACCGTCGGCTACCTCGTCGGGCAGAACCGCCCCGTCGGGCTCGAGGGCACCGTCGACGACGAGGGCCGTCGCCGCTGGGACCTCGCGACCGACTACGCCGACGACCGCATCGTCCGCGTCGGCCCGACGCGCCTGTCCGACGCGTGGTTCGGGCCCGACTTCCCCGGCGCCGACTACGCCGCGCCGGTCGACGTCGACGGCCGCGTGCTCGGCGCCTACCACCTCGACGAGCGCGGGCTCTGGCTCCACGGCGTCGCCTCGTCCGAGCCGAGCCCCCCCGAGGGCCGCACGCTGTTGCGCTACGACGCGCCGGTCCTCTTGTTCGCGCTCCCGATCGAGCCCGGCCGCCGCTGGACCTCGACCGGGACGATCAGCGCCGGCACCGCGCTCGGCCTCGCGTACCGCGGCGAGGACACCTACGAGGTCGAGGTCGTCGGCGCCGGGCGCCTGGACCTGCCCGACTGGAGCTTCGGCCAGGCGTTCCGTCTCGACCAGCAGGTCACGGTGACGCCCGCGATCGGCGAGCCCGCGCGCCGCCGCATCACGAGCTGGTTGTTCGAGTGCTTCGGCGAGGTCGCCCGCGCAGAGAGCGCGCTCGGCGTCACCGCCCCGTTCGAGGAAGCCGCCGAGCTGCGGCGCATCACGCTGAGGTGAAGACATGACCGAGATGTGGGATCAGTGGAAGAAGGGCTTCTACGCGTGGGAGAACGCGACGGCCGCGTACATGGAGGACGTGCTCAAGAACCCCGCCGTGCTCGGCCCGAGCGGGCACCTCTTGAGCGGGGCGATGAAGGCGCGCGCGCAGGGCGCCGAGGCGCTCGCCAAGTTCTGGGGCGGCTGGGGCCTGCCGACCAAGCGCGACCAGGAGCGGTCGCTCCACGCGCTCAACCAGATCCAGAGCAAGCTGCTCGACCTCGAGGAGCGCCTCGCCGACCTCGAGGAGACGCGCAACGGGAACGAGCGCGACGGAGCCTGACATGGTCGACCCCACGCCCTACCTCGAGCCGCGGATCGCGCCGCGCGCGATCTTCGACGCGCTGCCCGAGCGCGCGAGCCGCGTCCGCTACATGGTCCCCGACGGCGACGACTGGCGCGCGGTGACCTGGCAGGCGCACGCGAAGGACATCCGCCGCGCCGCGCTCTTCCTCGGCGGCGAGCTCGAGGGGGGCGCGCGCGCCGCGATCTTCGCGCCCAACCGCGTCGAGTGGATGGCCGCCGCGCTCGCGATCCAGGCGGCGGGCGGCGTGATGGTCCCCGTCTATCCGTCGAGCACCGCGGAGCAGGCCGGGTACATCGTCGCGCACGCCGACGCGCGCGTGCTCTTCGTCGACACGGCGCCGCTGCTGTCGCGCGTGCTCGAGGCGTGGGACCAGCTCGAGGGCGTGCGCCGGATCGTGCTCTTCGACGAGACACTCGACGTCGCCGCGATCCTCGCGGAGCTGACCTCGAGGGGGCGCAAGGTGCCTTCCTTCGCCGCGGTCGAGAAGCGGCTCGTCACCTGGCCGCGCGCGCTCGCGATGGGCGCCGCGCGCGACCGCGAGGAGCCGGGCGCGTTCGAGCGCGCGATGCACGCGGTGGGTCTCGGTCAGCCCGGCGTCATGCTCTACACCTCGGGCACGAGCGGGCCGCCCAAGGGCGTGCCGCTCACCCACGAGAACGTCGCCGTCAACGGCGGCGACTGGCTGCGCTGCCTCTCTCCGCTCGTCGAGGAGGGCGACGTCGATCTGCTCTGGCTGCCGTTCAGCCACATCTTCGGCTTCGGCGAGGCGTGCCTCGGCAACACGCTCGGCTGGACGAGCTACCTCTCGCACCCGCACACCGTCATCGCGGACTTGCCGCGCGTGCGGCCCGACGTGCTCATGAGCGTCCCGAGCGTGTGGGAGAAGCTCGCCGTCGAGGCAAGAGAGAGCGAGGCCAAGCTCCACGAGCTCACCGGCGGCCGCCTGCGCTTCTGCCTCTCGGGCGGCGCCGGCCTCAAGCGCGCCGTCAAGGAACGTTTCCATGCTGCGGGCCTCCTGATCGTCGAGGGCTACGGCCTCACCGAGGCGAGCCCGACCTTGACCCTCAACCGCCCCGACGCCTTCCGGTTCGACTCCGTCGGCAAGGCCCTGCCCTCCGTCGAGCTCAAGCTCGCCGAGGACGGCGAGATCCTCGCGCGCGGCAAGAGCATCTTCGCCGGCTACCACAAGGACCCGGAGGCGAGCGCCGCCGCGTTCACGCCCGACGGCTGGCTCAAGACGGGTGACGTCGGCCGCTTCACCGACGGGGGGTTCTTGCAGATCGTCGATCGCAAGAAGGACATCTTCGTCACCGCGGGCGGCAAGAACGTCGCGCCGGCGAACATCGAGGTGCGCTTTCGCGACGACCCGTACATCGCGCACCTCGTCGTCGCGGGCGACGGCGAGAAGTACCTCACCGCGCTCGTGTGGCTCAACGACGCCGCCGTCCGCGAGGCCGCCGGCGGCCCCGAGGCGCGCCGGGCGCTGGTCGACAAGCGCATCGCCGCCGTCAACGCCGAGCTCGCGCGGCACGAGACCATCAAGAAGTTCGCCATCGTCGAGGAGCCGCTCACCGTCGAGGCGGGCCTGCTCACCCCGACGCTCAAGCCCAAGCGCAAGCTCATCCTCGAGCGCTACCGCGACGCGCTCGCCGCCCTCTACGCATGAACCGCTGGCTACGCCTCGCCGAGCGCCTGCGCCGCGGCCGCCCTCCCGTCGGCACCACCCCGGCGGACGTCGTCCACCGCGAGAACAAGTGGCGCCTCTTGCGCTACCGCTCCGAGCGCGTCCGCTACCGCACGCCCATCCTCCTCGTCCCCTCGCTCATCAACCGCCACTACGTGCTCGATCTGTTGCCCGGCAAGAGCTTCGCCGAGCACCTCGTCGCGCAGGGCTTCGACGTCTTCTGCATCGACTGGGGCACCCCCGCCGACGAGGACCGCTACCTCACGTTCGACGACGTCTGCGGCCGCACGCTCGCGCGCGCCGTCCGCGCCGCCTCGCGCCACGGCGCGCGCGGCACCTGCCACGTCCTGGGCTACTGCATGGGCGGTACGCTCGCCGCGATCCACGCCGCCCGCTTCCCCGACCGCCTCGCCTCGCTCCTCGTCCTCGCCGCTCCGGTCGAGTTCGACGACGAGGGCTTGCTCAGCGCGTGGACCCGCTCGGACGGCTTCGACGTCGACGCGCTCGTCGACGGCCTCGGCAACGTCCCATGGCCGCTCCTGCAAGCGAGCTTCCACATGCTCCGCCCCACCCTCAACCTCGCCAAGGCCGTCACCCTCGCCGACCGCGCGTGGGACGACCGCTTCCTCGACGGCTTCTTCGCCCTCGAGACGTGGGGTAACGACAACGTCGACTTCCCTGGAGAGTGCTACCGCACCTGGATCCGCGACGTCTACCGAGCCAACGCCCTCGTCCGCGGCGAGCTCTCGCTCATGGGCCGCCGCGTCCGCCTCTCCGACGTCACCTGCCCGCTCCTCGCCGTCACCTTCGAGCACGACAACATCGTCCCCCACCGCTCCGCGAGCGCGCTGGTCGAGCGCGCCGGCTCCGCCGACAAGCAGCACCTGCACCTGCCCGGCGGCCACGTCGGCGCCGTCGTCTCCAGCGGCGCCAAGGCCCACCTCTGGCCCACCCTCACCGCGTGGTGGGCCGCCCGCGATGTGTGACGCGCAACTCGCGCCCTCCACCTTTCGCCGCAACCGCAACCCGCGGGCGTCATCCCGCCTGGGAACAACATAGCATCACGCCGACGGCGCGGTCCTCGCCGTGGTCATCGCAGCACCCAGCACTTGCAGCTCACAGTGCGCTTGTCGGACCAGGCCGTCGAGCTGCAACAGGCTGTTCGATGTACTGCGTTACTCTAGTAGCAGCGGTATGCGCTACCTGCCCCCGAGCCGTCCCGTAAGACGACAGATCCGAAAGCAACGTAGGATCCGATTCAGAGGCCAGAGGCCACAGGCCCCCCCCTAGAACACCGAATCGTTTGAATCCATCGTGATTACGCGGCCATGGGGAGCTGGGCACGCTGCATGGCGAGCTGTGTGTGCTCGAGGTTGAGGGTCGCCGCATGACGACGAGCGTCAAAGGTGTTGTTGCGGATCCCGCGGTAGCGTGCGCGGGTGCCTTGGCGGCGCGCGTGGTGAGAGATTCGGTGCTCGATGTGGACGCGCTCACGAAGCCGTTCGCGCCCGTCGGAGGTCGCGATCTGCGTACGCAGCTGCTTCTGCAGGGGCTCGTCCTGGGCGATGCTGACGGAGCGTCCCTTGCCTCGAGCAGCGTCCGTGCACTGCGCGCGGAGAGGGCAGGAGTCGCAGCGCTCGGCTGGGAAGCGTGTGGTGGTTCCGAAAGCGATCTTCTCGGTGTGGCCTGCGGGGCAGGTGATCGTGCGATGTCCGAGGTGGAGCTTGAAGTCGCGCTTGGTGAACAGCTCGCCGGCGGGGGCTCGCCAGGGCCTGGAGAGGATGGGGACGTCGTCGGCATGGAGCTGGCGAACGAGGTCGCTGGCGACGTAGCCGCGGTCGATGTGCAGCTCGCCCACGCCGTTGCGTTCCGAGTACCTGGAGAGGTCCTGGACGATCTCCGGCAGAGCCTCGGCCTCGGGGCGGTTGGCCGGGGTGATGGCGCACGCGACGATCAAGCCGGTGTCGAGGTCGGCGCCGAGATGGCTCTTGTAGCCTTTGATGGTCTTGCTCTTGCTCTTGCGTCCGTGGCGCATGTCGGGGTCCGCGACGGAGATCTGCCGCTCGGGCGCGACGGCGGGGCGAACTCGCGGCCCACCACCGTCAGGGTCGGGCTCCAGGTCCTGCTCGCGCAGCCGCGCGATGGTCGCAAGCATCTGCGACAGCGGCGGCCCTTCGGCGGCTGCCGAGAGGTGCTCGGCGACCCACGCTTCAAGCCGGTCGATCTGCTTGACCAGCACCTTGATGGCGTCCGCCTTCTGCTCCGGGTCGTTCCAGTCGATGTCGAGGCCGCGCTTGACGCTGCTGGCTGCGAGCGCCGGGGCGCCGATCGCGTGGGCGAGCTCCTCGGGCGCGCGCTCAGCGAGCGCGGCGGCAACACGCAGGACCTTGCGAGCCGCATGACCGAGCAAGTTGAAGGTGTCCTCGACGCGCCCTGCACCTTCGAGCGGACGCGAGTCCACCGCCAGGCGCACCGTCTTGGGAAGCTTGCGGTGGTCGAAGCCCCCGACTTCCTTGGCGAACTCGACGGTCCGCTCGAGAAGCCGCCGATCCATGTCATGGGCGATGAGCCGCTCGCGGAAGCGCTGCAGCGTACCCTGCGAGAACGGCGGCCCCGTTTCCTCATCGTCGAGCACCCCCAGGACCATTCGCCAGCGCGCGTCGGCGACCGCGTTCTCCACCGCCTCGGCGTCCGAGCACCCGGTGTAGGCCTGCAGGAGAACGGCCACCGCGAGCATCGCGGGCGGCGCGGGAACCTTGCCCTCGCCCGTGTCCCGGTACATCTCAGCGAGCTCGTCCTGAAAGGCGTCGTCGAACAGCTCCAGCCGATGCTCGCGCAGCAAGCGGAAGAGCTTCTTCGTCCGGACCATCCGCTTCAGCAGGAACGCCTCCCGCTTACTGATCTCACTCCCCGGCCTCCAGCGCGGTACACCCATGCTCGCCTCCTCGGACCGCGTTCCAGACGGCCCGCGAAGAGCGAGCCGATCACGATCGACCCCCTCCTGTCGATCCCCGCGCGCCAAGTGATCGAGATGACACGGCTTTCAAACGGATCGGTGCTCTAGTCCCAGCCGGGCGTCATGCTCTACACCTCTGGCACCAGCGGCCCGCCCAAGGGCGCGCCTCGCGCACGGTCATCACGTCGCGGACGTCGGCGGGACGCGCTCCCGTTCGCGCGCGGAGAGGCCTTGCGCTTCGAGCTCGCGCCGGCGCTGCTTCGCGGCCTTGCGGGCGACGCGCTTCTGGGCCTCGACGCGGGCCAGCTCCTCGATCGAGCGAACGTGCTCGGGCCGCGCGTGGCCGAAGCGCTTCTCGTACAAGTGCTCGATGTACTCCGGCAGCGGCGCCTTCCACGGCTCTTGGCGGTGGTTCGCGAGACCACCGAGCTTGTGTGGGTTCATCCCGAGCTCGCGCGCCATCTGGACGTGCGCGTGGCTGAGCCCGTAACGGCCGCGCGCGGCGACCCACTCGGCGAGCTTCGGCGGCAGCTTCTGCTTTCCCATGGGGTATGAAGTAGCACGCCGCGATGGCGCGCGGGGCCTCGTCGTTGGCGGGCGACCATCGCCGCTGCCCTCGGCTCGCGGCTCCGCGTCCCCCGCGAGGCGGCTCCCGTTGCGCTCACGCGCCCGCTGCGCGTAGCGTTCACCGCGTCTCGATGTCCCGTCCCCTCGCCCGCACCTGGTCCCGAGCCTTGGCGTACCTGACGCTCGCGATCCCGATCCTCGCGTGCGGCGGAGGCCCCCCCCTGCCTCGGCTGGGTCGAAGACGACCAGGGCGCTCGCCACACGCCGGCCTCGGGCGTCTGACCGTGGGCAGGCCCAGCGAAGCGCGTGCAACGGCTACTGCGTCGAAGCCGACCCGCAGGCGGACGCGATGTACCGGATCTGGTTGAGCTCACCGCAGGGCAACCCGAACCTGAAGCGGTGGGTGGGCATGTACGAGGACCCTCGCATCGCGAGCTACCTCGCGCAGTGTGTCGACAGGTGCGTGTCGGACGTCGCCGCGGGGACCCGCGGGGGCGGCGTCGACTGCGCGGAGTGACCCTCCATCGTCGGCTACTCGCCGGCCGGAGCGAAGCGCGGGTCGCCTTCGATCAGCCACTCGAACGTCTCGCGGATCGCGGGCGCCATCACCTCGAGGTCGTGGTGCGCACCGGGGCGGCGCTCGACGCGCGCCTCGGCGGGGCCGCGGGCGAGCCTCGCGGCCGACGCGCGCCCGCGCTGATCGCACCAGCCGACCGCGCAGACGAACGCGACGCGGCCGCGCGTGCGCGCCCAGCGCACGGGGCCGCGCCAGAACGTGTCGCCGCCCTCGACGAGCTGGATCCGCGGGAACGCCTCGGGCCGCGCCTCGGCCATGCGCGAGACGCGGTGCGCGCCCTGCGAGAAGCCGACGTAGAGGTCGGGGCCGTCGTCGAGCCGACCCTCGAAGCGCGCCCCGAGCGCGCGACGCGCCGCGGCGATCTCGCGCGCGAGCGGGCCCGCGAGCGGGAGCTGCCAGCGGTCCTGCCCTGGCGCGTCCGTGCGGGGGATCCCGCGCGGGCAGAGGAGGAACGCGCGCCCTCGCACGACGGTCGCCCAGAAGCGGCACATCCACTCGGGCCGATCGAAGTTGCCATGGAGCGCGACCACGACCGGCCGCGGTCCTTCGCCGCCAGGCGCGACGAAGACCGACGGGTGATGGCCGGGCACGTCGAGCGGCTGCTGCGCGGCCGCCGAGGTCGTGGCGAACAGGGCCAGCAAGATCGCTCCGCACGCAAAGCGACGCACGGCTCCTCGACCCCAGGGGCGGCGCGACCTTGGATCGATCGCGCGCGCGGCGGTCCGCGTGACGCGCCGCGCGCCACGATGCCCGGCGCGGCGTCAACGTACGTTGCTGAGTACGTTAGGGGGCCCGCGCGTCGGCCGAGCGGGCGCGGTGTCACGGCGCCGGTGGGATCCAGGTGGTGATCCCGGCGGCGCGCGCCACCTCGACGATCGCGCGCGCGACCGCCTCGTCCTCGGCGATCGCGGCGCGGAGGGAGGCGAGCCGCCGGCGCTCGTCGTCGCGCAGCGGCGCGCTCGCCTCGAGGGCGGCCGCCTCCGCGTGCCGCGCGCGGATCGTCGCGAGCAGCCCGAAGCCCACGTCGGGGTACTCGTCGACGCCGTCGCGCCAGGGGAACGCCGGGCTCGCCGCGGCCACCCACCGCTCCCCCGTCGCGGACGACTGCACGCGGTACGCCGCGGTGCGGGGATCGGCGCAGATCGGGTGGCCGCTGCCGGGCAACGCGGCGCCCGCCGCGCACGCGCCCGCGTCCGGCCATGGCGCCGCCTCGTCGAGCGGCCACACGCGCGCGTAGAGACCGGACGCCGCCGGCGGCGTGGCGAGGACGCCCGCGAAGCGGCGCGTCGATCGCGTGCCCGTCGCGACGACCGGCGTGTCGGCGCCGAGCATGTCCGCGAGGGGCGCGCGGCACGCATGGAATTCGCCCGTGCGAGCGTCGCGGCAGCGCGCGACGAACCGCCACGGCGTCGCGAGGGCGGGCGCGCCCGTCGCGTCCGAGCCCACGCGCGGGCCCGCCGAGCGCGCGTGATCCGTCGCGAGGCCCGTGACGAGCTCGCGCCAGGCCAGCGGGAAGAAGTCGGCGAACGCGGCGTCGCCAGGGCCGCTCGGCCACGTCATGCCGAAGTCGCGGTGCGCGGTGAACGCGGCCGCCGCCACGCGCTCCCACTCCGCGCCGAGCTCCGCGACACGTCCGCCGGCGTCGAAGCGCGTCGCGACCGAGAAACCGAGCCCTCGACCCAGCTCGAGCGCGCCCGGGTCGTCGCCGGCGTGCTCGAACAGCCCGCGCACCGCGTCGAAGCGGTAGCGGCCGATGTCCGGTCGCGCCGCGAGCTCGGCCAGCCACGTGTGCGCCGCCTGCATCGCGACGTAGTGGTCGGTGAACCCGAGCGGGCCGCGGCTCGGCCGGAACACCGGCTCGTGGTAGTAGCGGTGCAACATGTGTTGCGCGATGCGCGCGGCGAGCACCCGGTCGCGCGCCGACGTGGTGGGCATCGGCCACGCCCTGGTGTGACCCCACGGGTAGGCCTCTCGCTCGAGCGCGCGCTGGTGGGCCACGATCGCGGTGAGGCTCTCGCCCGCGTCGTCGAGGTTGCAGTGCGCGTCGTGCGAGTCGGCGGGACCGCAGGCGGCGTACTCGACCGGGTGGTACGAGGGCCACTCGGGATCGCCCGCGACGTACGACGGGGGCCCGGCGCCCTCGACGTAGTCGATGAGATCCGACGCGAGCGAGGAGCACGCGCACCCGCGGGCGCCGCCGCACGGCACCGGGACGGGCGAGCCCGCCAAGCAGCGCTGATGGACGCGCTGCCCGCTCGCGAGCGTGGGGCTGCCTTCGCGCGAGGGGCAGTCGGCGTCCGTCTCGCAAGGCTCGCCCCCGCCGTACCAGCGCACGAGGCGGCGCGGGTGGAGATCGGAGCGCAGCAAGCGCTCGTGCCCGTCGTCCGAGAGGTGGAACGGGTGGACACCGCGGCCGCCCGTCACGATCACCTCGACGAGATCGAAGTAGTCGAAGAACGCGGCGGCCCGGTCGTACCGCCCGACGCCGGCGAGGTCCGACAGGTCGCCGTGGACGTCGAGCACGCTCGCGCTCGACGCGTTGCCGAGCCCGCTCGCCATCCGTCGCTCGCGGTGCGCCTGGTGCGCCGCCCAGAAGCGCTCTCCGTCGAGCTCCGAGGTGCCGGGGTCGGTGTGCTCCTCCACCCTCGGCATCGGATCGGCGAGCGCCTGCGCGAACCAGGCGTCCGGGTAGTGGTCGCGATCGAGCGAGGCGGCGAGGTTCGGCGCGAGGCCGAGCCCGTGGCCGACGAGGCGCGCGATGAGCGCGCGGTGCAGCGCCTGCTGCCAGCGCAGCCTCGCCTCTCCCGCCGGGCGCCCCGCGAACGCGCGCGCCCAGTAGCGCTGCGGGCCCGCGGCGTAGTGCGCAGGGCGCGGGTGGAAGATCAGGTGATCGACGAGGAGCCGGTCGCGGTGCTCCTGCGCGATCAGCGGGCGCACCGCGCCGCCGCGCAGCGGCGAGAGCGCGACGATCGCGGCCGTGAGATCGCGCGGCGAGGGATCGTCCGCCGTCACGCCGAGCCGCGCGGCGGCGAGCGGATCGTCCCGCAGGAGATGCGCGGCGGCCTCCGCGACGAAGGGCTCGACGAGCTCGCGCTCCGCCGCGCCCGGGGGTCCGCCGCCCAGGAGCGAGAACCTCGGATCCCCGGGATCGCGCGCCGGCAGCTCGGGGCGCCGCGGCGTCGCCGGCGCGCGCCAGGCGATGGGCGACGGGCCCGGACGCGCGCCGCCGCCACCCGCGCCGCGCGGCAGCGCGATCCGGGCGATGCGCTCGTAGTAGCCGTCCCACGCGGGATCCCCGAACAGGGCGCCCTCGCTCCGCTCGCCGCGCAGGACGGGCCAGAGCGCGTCGGCGATGTCGCCGAGCTGCGCGAGGCACCCGCCGCCGACGTGGAGGCGCGACGTGACGATCTCGCCGGTCGTGGGATCGAGCCGCGGCTGGGCGATCGCGCACCACGCCGCGTCGGGCACGTGCTGGATGCGATGCGCGCGCAGGTCCTCGAGGGCGCGCTCGGCGAACGTGACGGTGAGCCGGCACTCCTCGCCGACGAAGCGCATCGCGAGGACCTCGTCCCCGTACGCATCCGGCGCCGACGGGCGCGCGGGATCCGGCCGCCCCTCGATCCAGCAGTCGAACGCGCCGGGCGCGCGCGCGGCGGGCGGCGTGAACCAGTCGGAGCGCGCGGAGCACTCGCGGGTGTCCGGCATCACCTCCGGCGCGCGGACGTCGCCGCCGCAGTAGCACCACGCGGTCGGGTCGTCGGGCTGGCAGGTCACCACGTCGCGCATCGGCGGCGCGCGTCCGTCGATCGCGCGCTGCGCCGTCATCAGCGCCTCGTTCCACTGCGCCACCGCCTCGAAGACCCCGCGCACGAGGTGCCGTGGGTAGTCGGGCGGCAGCTCGAACGAGGCACGCGCCGGCACGCGCGCGCGGAGCGGCAGCGTGCACCGGCGCGCCACGGGATCGCACGTCGAGCCGTCGAAGGGATCACAGGCCGCGTCGGAGGTGCAGGCCGCGTCGCGCAGCGACGTCTCCCACAGCTGGCGCAGCGCGCGGTACGCGACGGGCGCGCCGGCCTCTTCGCCCGCGACGCGGAGCAGCGCGAAGCGCGCCTCTTCGTCGGCGTGGTGGCGCCGGACCTCGTAGCGCGGCGTCGGGGGCACTCGCAGGAACGCCAGGCGGCGCGACACCGCGAGCTCCTCGCAGCGCGCGAGCGCACAATCCTCGGGCGTCCACGTCTCGGAGACACCGGCCGAGAAGTAGTGGACCGTCCCCGCGTCGCGCGCGGGCCAGCGGGCCGCGGCGCTCGGATCCTCGGCGACGCGCTCGACGTGGAGCGCGACCGGCGCGCCGGTCGCCGCGAGCCGCCGCCGGTAGCGCAGCGCCGAGGTCGCGCCGTCGAGCGTGGCGCCGAAGAGCCCGGCCTCGAGCAGCGCGCGATCCCAGCCCACGCGCAGGTAGCGCCGCTCGTGGGGCGGCCGGTCGCGCGAGTGCGCGCCGGTCTCCGGGTCGACGTCGAGCCGCTCGAGGATCGGGAACGCGGCGAGCGGCGCGGCGCGCGCGTCGTCCACCGTGAGGAGGAGGACCTCGTCGCCGGTGAGCTGGAAGCGCACCCGCGCCAGCGTCGGCTCGCGGTCCGTCGCGCGTCCGAGCGACAGCGCGCCGACGAACGGCGCCGTCGCGCCGCCGCGCCCGACGTCGGGCTGCGCCCCGGAGACGTGGGTGACGGCCGCCGCGTGCCACCACTCACCCTCGAGCGCCTCGACGGGAATCACACCCGGCGGCAGGGGCGGGAGCGCCGCTCCTCCGTCGGCGAGGGAGCCGCCGTCGCCAGAGGGCGCTCCGTCCGGCGGAGGTGAGGCGACGTGAGAGCAGTAGCAGCCCGCCGCCGAGGTCGAGGCGACGAAGAGCCAGAGCGCGGGGAGGGTCGAGCGTCTCCAAAGCATGGGGCGCGTACCGTGCAGACACCGTACCCACGCGCTCCGGGCCGCGGAGCGGGGCGGAGCACGTCCGCGCCGACGCCTCCGGGGTGCGCTCGGAGCGCGCGACCGAAACGAACGTTACGCGCGCCGCGTGGGATCGCCGCGCGCGGCCCGGGGTGTAGGTAGCCGGCGTGACCCCGACGACCGACACCGTCCGCGGTGCGCTGCGCCAAGTCCTCGACCCGGAGATCGGGCTCGACGTGGTGGCCCTGGGCCTCGTGTACGACGTCGTCGTGCGCGAGGGAGAGGTGCGCGTGGAGCTCACCATGACCACGGCCGCGTGCCCGCTCGCCGAGAGCATCGTCGAGGACGCGCGCCGCGTGGTGGCCGCGCTCCCCGGCGTGCGCGCGGTGGAGGTGCGCCTCGTGTGGGAGCCGCCGTGGACCCCGGCGCGCATGAGCAGCGAGGCGCGCCGCGAGCTCGGGTGGGATCGGTGAGCGGAGCCGGCCCGTCGCCCCGGGAGATCGGGGCGCGGCGCGCGCTGCTGCTCGGCGCGGCGGCGGGCGCGCTCAGCGCGATCCTCGGGGGCTTGGCGCGCTTCGGCTGGAGCGTGCCCGCGTTGCGGACGGGGACCGCGGCGCATGGCCCGCTGCTCGTCGTCGGGGTGTTCGCGACGGTGATCGGGCTCGAGCGCGCGGTCGCGCTCGGCGCGCGGTGGGCCTACGCGGGCCCCGCGTTCGGTGTCGCGGCGATCGGCGCGCACGCGCTCGGCGCGCACGCCGCCGCGGCGTGGCTCGCGAGCGGCAGCGCGGCCGGCCTCGTGGCCGTCGACGTCGCGATCGTGCGGCGCCAGCCCGCGGCGTTCACCGCGCTGATGCTGCTCGGCGCGCTGGTCCTGTTCGGCGCGACGCTCGCGTCGGCGCTCGGGCGGCCGGTCCCCGAGGTCGCGCTCGCGTGGGTGGCGTTCTTCGTCTGCACGATCGTCGCGGAGCGGCTCGAGCTGTCGCGGCTGGTGCGCACGCCGCGCGCGGCGACGCTCGCGCTGAGCGCGCTGCTGGTCGTGACCGCGATCGCCGCCGGCCTCGCCGCGCAGTGGCCGATCGCGACGCGCGCGCTCGGCGGCGCGCTCGTGCTCGTCGCCCTCTGGGAGCTGCGCTTCGACGTCGCCTCGCGCACCATCCGTCGCGCGGGCCTGCCGCGCTTCGTGGCGGTGGGCGTGCTGTCCGGCGTGGGCTGGCTCGCGGTCGCGGGCGCGCTGCTCGCCGCGAAGGGCTTCGAGCGCACCGCCGCGTACGACGCGACGCTGCACGCGGTCTTCGTGGGCTTCGTGCTGTCGATGGTGTTCGCGCACGCGCCGATCATCTTGCCGGCGGTCGCGCGCGTGGAGCTGCCCTTCCACCCGATCCTCTACGCGCCGCTCGCCGCGCTCCACGCGAGCCTCGCCCTCCGCGTCGTCGCGGGGCTCGCCGGCGCCGCCGAGCTGCGCGCGCTCGGCGGGCTCGGGAACGCGCTCGCGCTCGGCCTCCTCGTGCTGGCCGTGCTCTTCGCGCGCGCGGCGCCGCGCGCCGCGTAGCGCCGCCCCCCGCACGCCCACGGTGGCAGGATCGGTGATCTCGGCGCCGCGGGCACGCGCTCCCTCGACGACTCGGCGCGCCGTCGTCGCGCTTGACGCAGGCGGATCCCGGCACGTAAGAGTGCGCGCTCGTCACGCGATGCAGTACGAGCCCACGCCCCCCATCGGCGCGCACGGCTGGGCCATCCAGCGGGTCGGCCCGTGGGTCCTCGGGCACTGGGACGCGTCGCTGAACGAGGAGCGGGTGCTCGCGTGCGCCCGCCTCTACCGCGCGGCGCGGGACGCGCACGGCCGCTTCTCGGTGCTCGCCGTGTTCACGGGCTACCCCTTCGAGATGGATCTGCTGGTGGCGGGCCGCACGCGGGCGCTGGTGACCTCGCTGTTCATGGAGGTGCGCCCCTCGGTCGACGCCCTGATCTTCCCGCTCGAGGGCTCGGGCCTGATCGCGTCGATCATGCGGAGCGCGGCGGCGAGCGTGGTGCAGGCGCTCCCGAGCCGCATGCCGCTCTACTTCCCCGCGAACCTCGAGGAGGGCTTCCGGCTCGCGCGCGACGCGCAGCTCTTCGATCGCGTGCCCGAGCCCACGATCCGAATGCAGATGGAGGTCCTGCGCTCCCACGCGCGCAGACCGTGAGCGCGCGGGTCAGCCGGCGGGTCGAGGTAGATCGCGTCGACGTCGGGCACGACGTCGATCGAGCGCAGCGTGAGCCGATCGCCGGCCGCGGCCTCGCGCAGCATCCAGCCGTCGGGCGTCCGCTGGAACACCTCGATCCGCGGGACCTCCTGGCTCACGAGGACGTACTCGTCGAGCGAGGCGAGGCGCCGGTAGTGCGCGAACTTCTCGCCGCGATCGTCGCGCTCGGTCTCGCTCGAGGAGACCTCGACGAGGACGACCGGGTTCGTGACCGCGTGGCGATCCCTCGGCGAGGTCTGCCGGGGGCCGCACACGACCGAGGCGTCCGGGTAGGTCGTACGGTCGGTCTCGTCGACCCGGACGCGGCCGCCCGAGCTCAGCACGACGCACGGCTTGCCGGCGGGGGCGACGCCGAGCTCACGGACGATCGCCGCCTGCAGGCGGGCGTGCTCGATCGAGCCGCCGGGCCACGGCCCAGACGACGCCGCGGAGGTACTCGTGCTTTCTGCGCGCTGCCCGCCGCGAGGGCGAGGTACTCGTCGTAGGTCGCACGGATCGGCTCGGCCGCGGTCATCGACGCCAGCGTAGCGCGGGCGCGGCGGCGCTCCACGCGCTCGGCCACTCACGCGCGCGCCGGCGGCGCGGGCCGCCCCCGTAGGCCCGCGCAAGCGAGCTTGCTCGGCGCGCGCCCTGGGGCGTGATAGCGTGCGGCTGACGCGAAGGGGGACTCGGATGAAGCTCGCACGGTGCATGGCGCTCGGCGCCCTGTGGCTCTCGCTCGCGGGCTGCGACGGCGACCCGCCGATGGACGGCGGGACGGCGATGGACGCGGGCGCGCGCGACGCGGCGACGATCGACGGCGCGCCGGACGACGCGCCGCGCGCGGACGGCGCGATGGCCGACGGCGCGGCGCCCGACGCGGCGCCCCCCGCGAGCTGTGACGGCGTGACGTGCAGCGACCACGGCACCTGCGTCGAGGGCCCCGTGCGCTGCGAGTGCGACGCGGGCTACGTCGCGTCCGGGCTCGAGTGCGTCCCCGACGTCGTGCCTTCGACCGGCGACCTGTTCGTGGCGCTGCCGGCGACGGGCTCGGTCGCGGCGACGATGCACCCGAACGAGAGCGTGGCGCTCGGCGCGCCGACCGTCGTCTCGTTCGGCGTGCCGTTCCCGCGCGGCGTGGTCGACGACGTCGCCCGCGTACGCGTGACGACGGCGGACGGCGCGGAGATCCCCGCGCACGTGGAGGAGCTCGCGCGCTGGCGCTCGCTCGGCAGCGGCGCGGGCTTCCCCGGCGGCGTGCGCGCGGCCCTCGTCCAGCTCGCGTGGACCTTCACCGCGCGTGAGCCGGTGGGCCTGCGCGTCCACTGGGGCACCGCGCCCGCGGCCTCGCCCGCGCGCATGGGTGATCCGTGGGACGGATGGACGCCGATCGAGGCGAGCGCGTTCTTCCCCACCGAGTACCCCGCCGGCGTGCGCGAGCCGAGCGTGCTCGTGACGTTCCCGGCGTCGTGGCTGGGCTCGTGCATCCTGCGCACGCGCACCGAGCCGTTCGGCACGGACCCCGAGTGGGCGTTCTTCGACGACGCGTACCCCGAGTTCGCGCGTACCGGCGTCAACGACGTGGACCCGCGCGTCACCGCGGGCAACCGCATCGACTACGTGGGCCAGGCGGAGCCGTGGCTCTTCCAGCGCGCGCTCACGCTCTTGGGCGCGTACGTGCGCAGCGGTGACGTCGCGTGGCTGCGGCACGCGCACCGCGCGGCGCAGTACTACGCGTCGCGGCTGACGAGCGCGGGCTACTTCGAGCTCGCGGCGGGCGACCTCAAGTACGCGTACGGCGGCGCGCTCTTCGCCGACCTGATGCTCACCGGCGACACGCGGCACCTCGCGCGCATCCGCGCCGTGGCGACCGCGGGGAGCAGCTGGAACCCGGTCTACACCGCGACGACGCGGTTCTGGACGGAGCGGCACCAGACCTACGCGCTCTACGCCGCGCTGATCGCGTGGGAGGCGACCGGCGAGGAGGCGTACGCGACGCGCGCGGGGGCGGTCGTCGACGCGACGCTGCGCATGGCGCGCGAGCCGGTGAACGGCTGGGCCCCGGAGGGCTGCTTGCTCCACACGAGCGACTCGCACGAGGCCGACGGACGCGCGGATCGCATCTGCTCGCCGTGGATGAGCGCGCTGCTCGCGGAGGCGCTCTTCCGCTACTACGTCCACTCCGAAGACGAGGGCGTGCTCGACATGCTCGCAGGGCTCGCGGACTTCGTGCGCACGACCGGCGCGGCCGCCGACGGCGCGGGGCTGTCGCCGTACTACCTCGTCTCGAGCGTCACGCGCGACGCGCCGGACATCGAGCACGCCTGCGACGTCGCGGGGCTCGTGGCGCGCGGCGCGTGGGCGCGGCGCGCGCGCGGCGGCGATCCGAGCGCGCTGCTCGAGACGACGCGGCGCCTGCTCACGAACTGCCGCGCCAACCTCGCGAGTTGGCACCGTCCCGGCGGCCCCGCCTCGGGGCTGAGCGAGTGGCGGCTCTCGCCGCCGCGCAAGCTCAACTGGTGGTTCGGCACGACGCTCGATCTGCCCTGGCTCGCCGAGCCCTGACGCTCGCGATGGCGCGGGACGGGCGGCGGATCCTCGAGGGCATCGGGGTGCTCGCCCTCGCGAGCGGCCCCGCCGTCGCCACGCTCGCGCTGAACGCCGGCGCCGCGCACCTCGAGCTCTTCGCGGCGAGCGCCGGGGTCGGCGCGCTCGCCGTCGCGCTCGGCGCGTGGCCGCGCGCCGCCCTCGCGCGCGCGAGCGCGCTCGCCGCGGGCGCCCTGCCGACGATCGCGTCCGGCGCGGTCCTGCCGGAGGTGTCGAGCCCGCTCTCCACGCAGCCGCAGGTGCTCGCGACGAGCGCGGTGGCCACGGCGGCCGAGGGGGAGGTGCTGGCCCTCTGCCTCGCGTCGGCCCTCGGCGCGGGGTGGCTCGCGGCGCGCGCGCTCCGCGCGGGCCTCGCCGCGGGCGCGTGGTCGTGGGGGACCGCGCTCGCCGCGCTCGCGACCGCGGGCGCCTTCCCCGCCTTCGTGCTCGCGACCTCGACCGGGCCCAACGAGAGCGCGTGGTATCGCTGGCTCGGGGCGGGCGTCGGGGCGCTCGCCTTCGTGGCGATCTGCGCGCGCCGCGAGCGGGACGGCGAGCGAGGCGGCGCGCACGTGCCGGAGATCGCGGCCGGCGCGATCGTGCTCGCGGGCGTCGTCGCGCTCTCCCTCCTCGCCAACGCGGCGTACTACCAGAGCAGCGTGCTCGTCGCGTCGACGCACGGTGATCCGTGGACGCTCGTGCGCATGTCGGAGGGCCTGGCGTCGGACGCGGCCATGCTCGGCCGGCGCTGGGGCCCGTGGGGATACGCGGTCGCGGCGTCGCCGGCGCTGGTGGCGTTCGGCCTCGCCGCGCGCGCGCCGACGCGGGCGGCGCTGTCCCACGGCGGCGCGGCGCTCGCAGGGCTCGCGATCGCGATCGCGAGCGCCCTCTTCCTGTCGCACCGGCTCGACGAGCACGCCACGCGCGCCGCGGCGCCAGGCACGCTCGCCGAGCTCGAGCTCCCCCGCGAGCGGTCGCGCCGCATCGGCGTCGACGCGCTCGGCTGGGCCGACATCGCCGTCCGACCGGAGGGCGTGTTCGATGCGCGCGGGGCGCGGCTCGACGAGGCGGCGCTCACCCGCGCTCGCGCGCCGCTGGCGATCGCGATCGATCGCCGCGTGCCCGGGGCGACGCTCGCCGCGATCACCGAGCGGTTGACGGAGGCGGGTCACGACGAGGTCTACCTCGCCGTCGAGCGGACGGACCCGGCGCTCGCGCAGGCGGCCCGCGCGCTCGCGCCGATCGCGCCGCGCGCGATCCCTCGGATCGAGGCGAGCCGCCTCGGAGCCCTCTCGGTCTACCTCTTCGACGAGCGCGTGCTGGTGCGGGAGGTGCGCTGCGAGGTCCTCCTCGAGCTCGGCCCGGAGGGACGCGAGGTGCTCGTCGAGCGCGCGGCGCCGTTCAGGCGGCTCGCGCCGTCGGCCTCGACCGAGGATCAACGCGAGCTCGTGGGCGAGCGCGAGGTGTGCCTGCGCCTCGACGGCGGGCACGTCGAGGACATCCTGCGGGCGCTCGACCGCGGCCGCGCGTGGGCCGACGGACCGCCCGTCACCCCCGCGCTGTGGCCGCGCGCACCGAGCTCGGTGCGCGAACCGTGAGCCGCTCGGCGCACACCGCTCAGCGACAACGTACCGTGCGATGGACATCACCCGGGCACGGTTGGTCCACGCGCTCCTGACAGGTGCGATAGACGGCGCGCTCTCCGCAGACGGGATCGACCCACCCGATCCGACAGCTCGCGCACGGCAAGCCGCCCACGAAGATCTCGCTCCGTAGCGGCGTCTCTCGCCCGTCGCAGTCGTAGTCGAAGCTCGGCACCCCGTCGCGATCGTAGGGCTCGGCGAAGAACTGCAGCTGCCCCGGCCACACGCGCTCGTCACCATCGAAGCAGTCGACCCGGCCCCCCGTGTCGGGCGCCCAACCCTCGGGGCAGGGCGCGCACCCCTCGACGCTCGGCCCGGCGCCCCAGCCGTCGCCGTCGCCGTCCTCGCGGCAGGCGACGAGCTCGCCTCCGTCGCAGGCCGGGTCGCCGTCGAGCGCGGCGCCGGAGGCGTCGCGCAGGCGGTCCTCGTTGCTGCGCGGCGGGGTGCAGCCGAGCCCCACGGCGAGCAGCGCCACGAGACAGGCGCCGACATGATCGTTCGCGGCGAGGGCGCGCCTTCGCTCCAGTCTGACGTTGGGCTCCATACGACGCGCGACCGTAGCATCAACGCCGGGCCCTCGCGCGACCCGCACCGACGGACGGGCCGTCACCCCGCCCCGTGGCCGCGCGCACGCCGAGGAGCGCGGCACGCGGCGTCACCGGCGGCGCTCACTCCATCGTGTCGAGGCGCAGCGTCGCGCCGGCGCGCACGCGCGCGTGCGGCAGGCGGTAGTCGGAGAGCACCTCGCCGTCGATGCGCGCCTCGCGCAGCGCCGGCTGCGCGTCGCTCGCGTCGGGCGCCTCGATCACGAAGACTCCGTCGCCGATCTGGATCTCGGTGCGCGTCGAGAGCGCGCCGCCGATCAGGTAGCTGTCCTCCCCGGTGAGGGAGTAGAGGCCCATCGTGGTGAAGACGAGCCACGCGCTCAGCGTGCCGGCGTCGTCGTTGCCGGGCAGCCCGCGCGGCCCGTCGCCGTACCACGACTGCGCGACCCAGCGCGCCCAGCGCGCGCCCTCGGCGCCCTCGCCGAGCGCGGTGAACACGTACGGCGCGTGGATGTCGGGCTCGTTGCCGTGCCAGTACCAGCGCGGCGGCAGGAACGTGCGCCGCTCGGTGAGCGACTGCTCGAAGAAGTACCGCAGCCGCTCGAGCATCACGCCGCGGCCCCCCATGTGCTCGGCGAGCCCGACCAGATCGTGCGGGACGAGCCAGAGGTACTGCCACGCGTTGCCCTCGCTGTACTCCTCCTGCCACGAGTCGTCGTAGAAGTGCTCGACGAAGCGGCCGTCCTCGTGGCGGCCGACGAAGAACTGCCGCGCCGGGTCCCAGGTGTTGCGCCAGTTCCCCGCGCGCTCGCGGAAGCGCGCCGCGTCGGCCGCCTCGCCGAGCGCGTCGGCGAGGAACGCGAGCGCCCAGTCGGCGTACGCGAACTCGAGCGTCTTGCTCGTGCTCCAGCCGCCCGTCTCGTAGGGCACGTAGCCGAGCCGATCGTAGACCTCGGCGTGCCCTCGGCCGCGGAACGCCGGGCTCGCGTCGCCGAACGCGCCGGCGCGCATCGCGTCGTAGGCGGTGCGCAGGTCGAAGTCGGTCAGGCCCTTGCGCCACGAGTCGGCGATCACCATCGCCGCCGGATCACCGAGCATGCCGCCCGTGTAGCCGATCCCGTGCGGCCAGCGCGGCATCGCGCCGCCGGCCGCCGCCATCGCGGTGAGCGAGCGGAGGAAGTCGAGCTGCACCTCGGGGTACACGAGCGTGAGCAGCGGGTGCAGCGTGCGGTACGTGTCCCAGAGCGAGAAGTCCGTGTAGTAGAGCCAGCCGTCCGCCTCGTGGACCTCCTTGTCGAGGCCGCGGTAGCGGCCGTCGACGTCGGTCGCGAGCGTCGGCATCAAGAGCGCGTGGTAGAGCGCCGTGTAGAAGCGGCGGATGTCGTGCTCGTAGCGCGCCTCGATCACGATGCGCCCGAGCCAGCGCTCCCAGACCTCCTCGCTCTCGCGGCGGACCGCGTCGAAGTCGAACGCGCGCGACTCGGCGGCGAGGTTGGCGCGCGCGCCCTCGACGCTCACGTACGAGATCGCCACCTCGAGCACGACCTCTCGGCCGCCGCTCGGATCGAACGTGATCCACGCGCCGCTGCGCCCGCCGGTCGCCGCGCTGCGATCGGCGTGGAGCACGTCCTGTTCCCACACGCCGTGCGAGACGAAGGGGCGGCTCGCGCGCGCGACGAACCAGAGCGGCTGGCCGCCGAAGCGGCTCGAGTAGCCGCCCGCGGTGCTCGCGAACCCGGTGATCTCGCCGCTCGCGACGTCGACGTCGATCGCGCCGTCGACCGAGTGGTTGTCGCTCGAGAGGCGGTGCCCGAGGTCGAAGAGGATCGCCTGCGAGGAGCCCTCCGCGAAGGTGTAGCGGTGCACGGCGACGCGGTCGGTCGAGGTCAGCTCCGCGCGGATGCCGCCGCGCTCGAGGGTGACCGCATAGTAGCCGGCCGACGCGACCTCGTCGGAGCGGCGCGTCATGTGCCCGCTCTGGTCGGTGAACGCGGGCTCCATCGCCGGCACCGGCATCACGCCGAGGTTGCCGTAGCCGGGCGTGCCGGTGCCGTGCATGCGCGCGTGGCTGAAGCCGTTGATGAAGTCGTCGGTGAACGCGTAGCCGGCGCAGTGCGTGAAGCCGGGCGCGCCGCCCTCGTTCTGCGTGTCCGGGCCGGGGCGCACCATGCCGTACGGGCGCGTCGGGCCGGGGTAGGTGTTGCCGAGATCGTTGTAGCCGGAGCCGCCGGTGCCGAGGAACGGGTCGACGTGCTCGATGAGCGGCGTCGCGGCGCGCACCGACGGCGGCGGCGGCGGCGGAGGTCCCGCGTCGGCGAGCGCGGCGTCGGTGCCGCCGTCGGCCGGCGGCGAGCTCCCATCGCACGCGACGAAGAGGACGAAGGTGAGCAGGACGAAGAGGAGCGGCGCGAGGGTGAGGCGGTGCGGCACGACCATCGGAAGGTACACCCGGCCGGCACGCTCAGGGTACGAGCGCGAGGTCGTCGATGCCGAATCCCTCGCCCCCGGCGCTGCCGTCGCTGTGGAAGAGGACGCGAACTCTCACGGCCCCGTGTCCGGCTGCACCCATCAAAGGGTGTTGCGCGGCCATCCATTGGCCGGCGCCGCTCGATCCCGACCATCCGCGGGCCATCGCGTACCAGTTCGTCCCGCCCGAGGTGGGCGTGCCGACGGTGACGAAGTCCGCGCCGTCGATCGAGACCTCGACGCGCCCGAAGTCGCAGCACGCCTCCGTCTGGTACGCGCGCGACAACGAAACTTGCGGATCTCGCGTGTGCGCGCGCATGTCGTAGCAGGGGAGCATCAGCGCGCCGCGCTCGTTGTTGCCGTAGCCCGCGCCCAGCCCGGTCATCCACGCGCGCGAGCCGCTCGCCGCGCTGCGGATCAGCGCGCCGGCCGGCGTGCCCCACGCCCAGCTCGAGGGCGCGCCCATCACGTAGAGGCCGCCGTCGTCCGCCTCGAAGTCGCTGAAGTAGCCGGTGAACGGCTGGCTCGCGTGGCCCCACGACGCGGCGTCGTTCGAGGCGTCCTCGTCGCCGACGGTCGAGACCGTCGCGCGCGTCGTCGTCGCGAGCGGCCCCCCGATCTCCACCGTCTGCGTCGCGAGGTAGCCGAGCGTGTCGTCGAACGGGCGGCGCAGCGTCTCGACGCCGTCGACCTCGCCGCGGATCTCGAAGCCGGTGACGGGGAGCCCGCCGACGTTGGTCACCGTCGCGACCATCCAGCCGCACCGCGCCGCCTCCGAGGCGCTCATCGCGAGGTCGAACGACGCGGGCCGCAGCTCGAAGTCGTCGATCGCCGCGCCGTCGCCGCCGATCGCGCTGCCGTCGCTGCGGAACCGCAAGCGTACTTGCACCGCGCGGCTCCCCGCGGTGCCCGGCAAGAGCGTCGAGCCGCGCTGCCACTCGTACGCGCCGCTCCAGCCCACGCCGGGGTAGAAGCCGATCCGCGCCTCGCCGGTCGCGAGCTGCCACGTCTCGCCGCCGTCCGCCGTGTACTCGAGCGAGAGCCGGTCGCAGCACTGCTCGCTGAAGACCGTCCAGTCGAGGCTCACGAGCAGATCGGCGCGCGCGGCCGAGGCGTCGAAGCACGGCGAGACGAGCAGCGACGCGTCGTGGTCGTCGTAGGGCTCGGCGAGCCGCGTCACGAACGCGTGCTCGCCCTCCGACGCGCGGGTGATCTGCGCGCCCGTCGGGCGGCCCCACTCCCAGCTCGCCGGCGTGCGCTCGCTCTCGGTGGTCACGCCCCAGCCGCCCGGGCCGGCCTCGAAGCCCTCGCGGTAACCGGCGCCCAGTACGATCGGCGAGGTGCAGTCGGGCACCGGCAGGGGCCTGCCCGCGTCGCGCGAGGGCGGCGGGCGCCCGGCGTCTTCGCCCTCGCGCACCACGCGCCACCCGCCGAGGTTCGGCACGCAGCCCACGAGCGCGAGGGCGAGCGAAGCGAGCAGGGCGGCGCGCATGCGACGACGCAGTCTACGTCCTCGCGCCGGCCGGTGCCCCCGCGCCTTCGCCGCGCTCACTCGGGCTCGATCCGCACCAGCCGGCGGCCCGCGCCCGCGCACAGGACCTCGACGCGCCCCGTCGCCGCGTCGCGCGCGGGCGGATCGAGCGGCGCGCCGTCGCAGCGCACGACGAAGCGCTCGGGGTACGTCACCGGCACGTAGATCACGTGCGGCGCGGTGTCCGTGCGGCCCTCGTAGGCGAGCTCGAACACGCGCGTGTCGGCGTCGTAGCGCATCGAGACGGGCTCGCCGGCGATGCGCTCGGCGTACACGCGACCGTGCGCCGCGATCACCGCCGGCCGCTCCGTCCAGCTCCCGTCCGGCGCCTGCTCGAAGAAGCCCCACCGGCCCTGGCTCTCCTCCTTCCAGAGCCACACCGCGGCGCTCGCGAGCCGCTCGTCGAAGAGCTCGTGCATGAAGCGCACGTAGCGATCCGCGTTGGGCGCGTCGGGCCCGATCCCCCACTCGCCGACGAGGAGCGGCACGTCCCAGCGCGCCGCCTCGTTCACCGCGTTCTCGACGTTCGGCTCGAGGTCCGCGCGCGTGAGCCGCTCGAGCTCGGCGCGGCTGTCGGAGAACGCGAACGTGTAGAGGTGCACCGCGTACACGCCGC
This sequence comes from Sandaracinaceae bacterium, assembly GCA_019637095.1. Lineage (GTDB taxonomy): Bacteria > Myxococcota_A > Polyangia > Polyangiales > Sandaracinaceae > JACKEC01. Next base: position 118,501 of record JAHBWG010000001.1, read on the forward strand.
CGTCGTCGGCGAACGGGGCGCGCGCGAGCGGCGCCCGCTCGGTGAAGTTCCGTGTCGCGCTCGGCTCGAAGAGCAGGAGGTGCCGCGCGTCGACCTCGCGGATCGCGCGCGAGACGCGATCGTGGAACGCGACGAGGTACCGGTCCGCGGTGATCGGCTCGTTGTAGAGGTCGTAGCCCAGCACGAGCGGCTCGTCCGCGAAGCGCGCCGCGACGTGGCGCGCCATCCGCGCGAACGCCGCCTGCAGCCGCACGTCCTCGACGTCCTCGTCGTCGTCGACGAAGAACGAGGTGTACGCGCGCTGGACCTGCGCGCTCGCGATCCGCGCGGGCAGCGAGTCGCCGAGCGGGCCCTCGAGCAGCATCTCGGGCGCGGGGTGGATCGCCCAGAGCGGCGCGCCGTCCTCGCCGATCTCCTTGCTGTAGGCGTCCTGGTGGAAGTCCACGATCACGTGCACGCCGGCGCGCGCGCACGCCGCGACCACCGCCTCGACGCGATCGAGGTACGCCTCGTCGAAGGTCCCCTCGGTCGGCTCGACCCCGGACCAGTTGATCGGCAGGCGCAGGACCGAGAGGCCGAGCTCGCGCATCCGCCGCGCGTCGGTCTCGTCGAACGCGGGGATCTCCTCGAGCGCGGTGCGGCCGTCGTCGAACGTCACGTCGAAGACCCCGTCGACGCGCGCGTTCACGCCGCGCAGGATCACCACGCGCCCCGTGTCGTCGCGCAGGTGGCGCCGGTCCGAGCCCACCCATGCCTCGCTCGGCGGGGCATACGGATCGAGCGGCGCGGGCGCGGGATCGCAGCCCACGGCGAGTGAGAAGAGGCAAGCGAGCGGAAGCAGGCGGCGCGTCACGCCGAGAGGCTACCATCGCGCGGATGGCCGACCAGCCGAGCCCCGTCCCGATCTCCCCGCGCCGCCGCGCGCTGATCCGCGGCGCGCTGATCGCCGTCGCGGTCCTCGCGATCCTCGCGATCGCGCTCTCGGTCGACTTCGCGCCGAACCTCGCGCACGTCGACGTCGGCGTCGTGAGCGGCGCGCCGGGCGGCCACTACCACGCGGAGGTCGAGCGGCTGCGGGCGCGCGCGGAGCGCGAGGGCGGCCGCGTCCGCAACCTCGCCACCGCGGGCTCGGGCGAGAACCTCGCGCGGCTCGCGGCGCCGGGCGAAGCGTGCGAGGTGGACTTCGGGCTCGTGCAGGACGGCATGGCGTTCGATCCGGCGAGCGGGATCGAGGTCGTCGCGCGGCTCCCGCGCCCCGAGACGCTGTTCTTCTTCGGCCGCGACGCCGACGCGATCGAGGACTTCCGCGATCTGCGCGGCCGCCGGATCGGCGCGGGCCCCGAGGGCAGCGGCACCGCCGCGCTGGTCGCGGCGCTCTTCGCGCTGCCCGGCTTCGACGGGCTCGAGGTGACGCTCGAGCACGCGCCCGTCGCCGCGCAGATCGAGCGCGCCGCCGCGGGCGAGCTCGACCTCGCGGCGGTCGTCGTGTTCGAGGACGCCGGGCTCGCGCGCGACGCGGTGCGGCGCGGCCTGCGGCTCGCCAGCTTCGCGAGCGCGCGCGCGGTCGCCACGCAGCTCCCCGGCGCGCGCGCGCACCGCATCGACGCCGGCCACTACGACGCGGTGCGCGGCGTCCCTCGGCGCGACGTGGACGTGCTCGCGCTCGACACGCTCGTGCTCGCGAGCCCGTGCGCGCGGCGCTCCGAGATCCACGCGCTGCTCACCGTGCTGTCGCGCGAGCTCCCCGGCTTCTTCGAGCGCAACCGCCGGGCCGTCGAGCCGCACGGGCTCGCGCTCAGCGCCGTCGCGCGCGAGCACTTCGACAACCGCGGCCCGCCGCTGGTCGACCTCTACCTCCCGCGGATCGTCGACGTGATCCCGCTCAGCAACTTCATGACGTTCGTCATGGGGGTGAGCCTCTTGTTCAACGCGATGAGCTTCTTCAACCGCTTCCGGCTCTGGCGGCTCGACACGCGCCGCGTGAAGCTCGAGCGCGAGCTGCGCGAGCTGTTCGGCGGCGGCATCACGCGCGCGGAGCTCGACCTGCTCGACGCGCACGCCACGTTGACGGACACCGCAGCGCGCGAGCGCTTCCGGGGCATCGTGCAGCGCCTGAGCGAGCTGCTCGAGGTCTGCCGCGAGCACGCCGTCTCGTTCCTCGTCCCGATGGGACAGGAGATGTCCTACCGCTACCAGGAGGACCTCATGATCGACACGCTCGCGGAGCTGCGCCGCTTCGAGAAGCGCCTGCCGCCCCTCGCCGCGCCGGCACCACCCGCCGAAGAGCGATAGGCTGGCAGGGTGTCGCCGAGACGGCTCGCGCCGGGATCGACCTTCGCCGGCGAGTACACCATCACCCGCCTGCTCGCCGAGGGCGGCATGGGCGAGGTGTACGTCGCGCGGCAGGCCTCCACGGGCCGCGAGCGCGCGCTCAAGGTCATGCACCCCTGGCTCGCCGACGACCCGACGAGCCGCGAGCGCTTCGAGCGCGAGGCGCGGGTCGGCGCGCGCATCGCGAGCGACCACGTCGTCGACGTCATCGCGGCCGGGGTCGAAGCACAGAGCGGGCGCCCGTGGCTCGCGATGGAGCTCGTGCGCGGCGAGACGCTCCAGGCCTACGTCGCGGCGCGCGGCGCGCTCCCGCCCGCCGAGGCGCGCGAGATCCTCGCGCAGATCGCGCACGCGCTCGGCGCGGCGCACCGCGAGCGCCTCGTCCATCGCGACCTCAAGCCCGACAACGTGATGGTCTCGGACGCGCGCGCCGAGGGTGGTCGCCTGACGGTCAAGCTCCTCGACTTCGGGATCGCGAAGCTGGTGCAGGAGCGGCGCGCGGGCGCGGCGGTGACCGGCGCGATCGGCTCGCCGCAGTGGATGGCGCCCGAGCAGACGGAGGCGAGCGACGCCATCGGGCCGCGCACCGACGTGTGGGCGTTCGGGCTGCTCGCGTTCTGGCTCCTCACCGGCGAGCTCTACTGGCTCGGCGCGAACGCGGGCGTGCACGCGATCTTGCGGGAGCTGCACGTCGATCCGCTGGAGCCCGCGAGCGCTCGCGCGGCGCGGCGCGGCGCACGCGCGGCGTTGCCCGCGGGCTTCGACGAGTGGTTCGCGCGCGCGGTCGCGCGGCCGCTCGAGCACCGCTACGCGGACGCGAGCGAGGCGATGGCGGCCCTCGATCCGATCCTCGCGCGCGCCGCCCTCGGCGTCGCGGGCACGCTCGCCGTACCGATCGGGGCCCTCGCGCCGGCGACGCCGATCACCCTACCGCCGGCCCCGCAGGCGTGGCCGGGCGGCGCGCCCGCGACGGCCCCCGGCTGGCCGACCCCCGCGGGTCACCCCGCGTGGCGCGAGCGCCCGCACGCGCCGTCGGCGAGCCCGTGGGCGCCGGCGTCTCCTGTCGGCTGGACCGCGCCTGCGCCGCGCGCGAGCCCGTCGCCGTGGCTGCTCGGCTTGCTCGCGCTGGGGCTCGGCGCGGCCGCGGTGGGCGTCGGCTTCCTCGCGTGGGCGCTCGCGACGCGCGACGACGCGCCCGCGCACCACGACGTCGCCGCCGCGGGGCCCGCGCCGGCGCCGGCCGCACCGATCGACGACGCGGGCGCGCCGCTCGTCCCGCTCGCCGCCGTCCCCATCGGCGTCCCTGTCGACGTCCCCGTCACCCCGGTGCCCGCGCGCGCGCCGGCCCCGGCGGTCGCGTCCACCCCGCGGCCGGTCGCGACGCCCGCCGCGCGGCCGCCGGCGGCGCCGATGGAGCCCGCGCCGCCGCCGATCCCGTTCCGCGCCGGACAGCGCTGGCGCGGGACCTACCAGTGCGCGCAGGGCCACACCCAGCTCACCCTCTCGATCCGCGCGGTGACCGGCCGACGCGTCGCCGCCATCTTCCGCTTCCAGCACGCGACCGCCCGCGGCGCCTACCACCTCGCGGGCGACTACCAGCCCGCCACGCGACGCCTCGCGCTCAGCCCGGGTGCGTGGATCGAGCGCCCACCAAACTACGAGACGGTCGGCATGGACGGCGCCGTCGATCCTTCCGGCCGCCTCTACGCGGGTCGGATCACCAACCCCGCGTGCGGCGCCTTCCGCGTCACGAACGACTGACCCGACCCGACCGTCGCGAGCGAGCGTCGAGAAGCTCGCGTGCGTCGGTGCACCGCGCCGCCATCGAGGTTCGTCCGCCGCGCGGCCTCGTCGACGAAGGCACGTTGCGCTATCCTCTCGTCACCTTCGCGGCGCCGCCCTCGGAGGGGGGAGGTGCCCTTGGCTCGCTCGTCGCTCACACCGTCCGTGTTCCTCCTCGCCGCTGCCTGCGCCGCGCCCACCTCGGGGGGGGGGACGACATCGGTAGCGCCGCGCTCGCGGTGACCGGCGGCGTCGCCGCGCCGGACCCCACGTTCCGCGCGGTGGTGTGTACCCCCGACGACATCTTCGGACGGGACCCGGAGATTCCGGGATCACGGGAGGATAACTGCGATCTCGTTCCGTCCGGACGCCGTTGCCCCGTCGATCGACCGTGCGCCAACGGCGTGTGCGTCGACGGCGAGTGCTGGAGCTACACCGCGGCGGGCTGGCCGGTCGGCGAATGCCCCTCGCGCTGCTCGAACGGGACCCTCGTCACGCCGAACCTCGTGATGGTCAGCAGCTTCGGGTACCATCGTTGGGGCAAAGGCTACACTCGCGAAGGTCTGACGCAGTACTCGATCGCGCTCGGCGCCGACGTCCTCGGCGACAGCCGGCGCGGTGAGGATCCGGCCGGCGGCCGCCCCGACCTCGTCGTGCACCCCGTCGCGTGTTACGAGGTCCGGGCGAGCGGGATCGCCCCCTGCTGCTTCCACCCGTACTACGCAGAATGGCAGCCGGGGTACGACTTCCCAGAGCAGTATTGGCTCGAGGGCCGAGCGTACATCCCGCCTCCCGAGCGCTACGCGGACCCCTACCCGCCCGGCGTCGACGGGCCGGGGAGCGGGGAGAACAGGACCTACGCCCGGTACCTGGAGAGCTGCCCCGCCCCGCTCGCCTCAGATGACCAGGTCATCTCCGGCCTCATCTTCCTCCAGCTCCCGGAGCGGGTCGCGCGCGCCGGAGAGGGCGTGGATCGTCGCTACGACTTCGAGGCGCTCCCGCTCGCCGAGGCGTTCCCCGACGGGTCGACGGACCTCGCGTACTGGACGCGAGAGCCGCGCCCGCGCGGCGACGCCGTGGGCTACGGCGCGGCCACGAACTGCGGCGGCGGGCAGCCCCTGGGCGCCCGCAACGTCGCCTTCGGCGCCACCACGCTCGCGCCACGGGAGGACCGAGTGAGCGTCGCCGCGGACGGCACCGTGTTCCGGCTCGAGAACTACTTCCTCCACGGTGATGGTGAGCCGCCGGGCTTCGGCAAGATCGACTTCGGCGGCCCGCTCCTCGTCACGTTCCCGCCGAGCCGCATGCGCTCGGACGGCCGGCGCGTGGTAGCTGCCTACGGGCCCCTGGCGGTCCTCGGGCTCTGCGACCTCTCGTTCGAGACACACTTGCACCCCCGCGTCTGGCCGGAGCTGCGACGCTTCCTCGATCCGGACGGCGACGGAATCCATCGCGGCTTCGTCGACGCCCGCGACCGAGGCCCGATCCCCGGGTACATCGACCTCGACGGCGACGGCCTCTCGGAGTACCGCGAGGTGCCGCGGGCCGAAGGCGGCGACGCGTGCGTCGAGGCCGTCCCACCGCGGCCCGATCGCTGCTGGCTCGCGACCCGCAACGACAATTGCGCACCTCCACCCGATCTCTCGTGGCAGTTCCGCTATTCGAACCTGGACCAGCGCGACAGCGATGGCGACGGGCTCGGGGACGTGTGCGATCCGTGCCCGCAGGTCCACGGTGAGGTCGCGACCTGCCCGGCGTGGCGAGACCTGACCGCGGAGGAGAGCCCGAGCGGCTTCCCCGTCGTGGCCGGCGCCCCCGTCGGCCTCTCTTGCCCGCGGAGCGGCCGGCAAGGCCTCGACAACGACGGCGACGGATTGCCGGACCTCACGTGCGACAACTGCGCGCGCTACCCACCCGCCGCCGACTCGGCGGGCTCGTCGGCCTCGGGAGCGGGACGGCAAGACTGCGTCGGAGAGCCCGACATGCAGCCCGGTTGCGTCAACCCCGACCAGGCGGACCGCGACGGTGACGGCGTCGGAGACGTGTGCGACCTCTGCCCCGACTTCCCGAACCCGCGGGTCTTCCGCAGCCCGGGCGGCGGCCGCGCGCGGGTGTGGATGCAGGATCCTACGGACACCGACGACGACGGCGTGATCGACGCGTGCGACAACTGCCCCGGTGTCGCCAACCCGGATCAGGCCGACCGCGACGGAGACCGCATCGGTGACGCCTGCGACAACTGCCCGCGCCACCCCAACCCGGCGCAGCAGAACTGCAACCTCGAGGCGGAGACCTTCCTCGGCGTGGGCCCCGCCGGCGACGCCTGCGATCCGGTGCCCTGCGCCGAGACGTGGCTGACCGTCGGCTCGTCGTCGACCGACCCGCTCGGGCGGCGCACGACCTCGATGGACCGCATCAGCTTCGACGCGCGCGTCGGCACCACGCTCCCTCCGCCGGCGCCGGCGCACTCGATCCGAGGCCGGACGACGTTCCGGTTCTGTCGGTGCTCGGATGCGGGAAGTGACTCACCAGCGGCCCGCGCGCGATGTGCGGAGACCGATCTCGGCCTCGGCGACGGCCTCTGCGAGCTGCTCGACATCGACGCCCACGACGACCCCATCGAGCGCGCACCCTGGCGCTGGACCTCGCAGGCCGGCCTCGGCACCAACCCCACCATGGTCGACACCTACGGCCCGCCGACCGGCACCTTCGACGCCGACCGCGCCACCCGCTGGCGCCTCCATGACCTCGACGTCCCGCGCTGGCTCCGAGACCGCGTCGCGAACCCCGACCGCCCCGACCTCCTCGAGTCGATCCCGACGGGCGTGCCGCTCCCCGGCGTGCTCTGGACCCACACGCCCGGCGAGCTCGGCCAGCCGAACTTCGACGTCGTCCCCGGCGGCAGCCGCGCGTTCCGCCAGCTCGCCAGCTTCTACTGGAGCGGCGGCGTCGAGCCGCCGATCACCACGCGCGAGCCCTTCCCGTGCTTCCTGCCGTTCGCGCCGTTCCTCGGCGGCAGCGCGATCTGCCCCTTCTGCCGCGGGCACGTCCCGCAGCCCTGGCTCGCCTTCCCGGCCCTCGCCGGCTGCGGGGGCGTGCGCTTCGACGTCCCCTTCATCCAGCTCGGCGACTTCGTCATCGAGCCCAACGAGCTCCGCCCCCTCCCCGGGCTCGCCGGCTTCGCCGACGACCCTGGGCCGTGGGTCCCCGCCGCCGAGACCGGGCGTTGGCTCCACGCGCAAGACGGCTTGCGATACGCCACCCTGGCGCAGGGCGCGCGCGTGGGCCGCGTGGTCTACGAGCTCGACGGGGGGCTCTTCGACGTCCCGCTCGGCTGCAACGTCCCGCCGTGCGACCTCGTCGGCCCGTTCGCCGCGGGCGGCGGCGTCGCGACCGCGAGCGCCGGGAGCGACGCGGCCGCCCCGCTCCCGCGTGAGGGTCACGCCGCGGTGTTCTCCGCCAGCCTCGGCGCGCTGTTCACCGTCGGCGGCCGCGACGCCGAGGGCGGCGGCGAGCTGCGCGACCTCTGGCGCTACGACGTCGGGACCGCGACGTGGACCTCGCTGCCCATCCTCGACCACACCCTGGGCACCGTGCTCGCCGCGACGTACTCGCCCGTCGCGCGCCGGCTCCTCGTGCTCGACGAGGTCGTCACCACGCGCCGCCTCGGCCGCTCGCCGCGCGTCGAGATCGTGCGCACCGCCCGCCTCCTCGCGATCCCACCCGAGGGCGGCCGCGCCGCGCGCCTCGCGAGCTGGCCGCGCGTGTCGGCCAACGCGACGTACGCGCTCTCCGTCGACCCGGACGGCGCGGTGTGGGTCGCGGCCTCGCCCGCGCGCGCGCCGGTGCACGTCGTGGCCCGCCTCGCCGTCGTGCCCGAGGGCGACGCCGCGTATCTCGCGGGCTGGCGCGTCGGACCGGGCCGGCTCCTGCCCGGCGGCGCCCGCGCCGACGACGCCGGCCTGACCGTCGTGACCGAGCTCGTCCCCGGCCGCGCCCCCCGCGTGCGCCACCACCCCGCCGCGAGCTTGCTCCGCGCGCCCGGAGGCGAGCGCGAGTGCTTCTGAGGCCCCAGCGCGCGGCTCGACGATGGCAAGTCCTCTTGCCCTTGGCGGCCGTGCTCCTCGCCACCTGCGACGGCCCCTCCGCCCCCGACGCGGGCGAGGACGCCGGCCACGACGCGGGGCGCGACGCGGGCTCCGACGCCGGCCACGACGCCGGCCCGCGCGACGCGGGCCACGACGCGGGCCACGACGCCGGCCCGAGCGATCCCGGCTGGGCCCCGTGGGTCACCCTCGAGGCCTGCACCTTCGAGCGCGCCGAGCGCCCCGAGGCCGTCCTGCGCGTCGACTGGGAGCCGTGTGACCTCGTGCCGAGCTGCCTCCGGCCCATCCAGCGCGGGCTCAACACCAGCCGTGGCTGGTTCGATGGTGGTGAAGGCTTCTTCCAAGTGACGTCGATCGACGACAGCCGGCGGGCGACGCTCGCCCTCGTCGCGGTCTCCGGCCGGACCCTCGCGGCCTGGCGCTACTTCCTTCGCCGAGGCGAGGACGTGTGTCTGTTCGACCTCGGCGTCGGAGACGGGACGATTGCCATCGTCCCCGGTTACTTCGATGGCACGCTGTCGGGTCGTAGCATCGAACATGTGTTCCACGGACCGTTGGCCGCCCTCGATGAGATGGTGGCCCCGGTCGCGATCGTGTCTCCCGGGGTGCAGCCCCAGACCGTCGCCGTCTCCGCGGACGTGATCGCCTTCTGGACCGGCGCGTGGGCCGTCGCCGTCGATCCGGCCACCGGCCGCGTCGTCTACCTCAACGAGCCCCTCGAGGGCATCCCTCAGAACGTCACCGTCGTCGGCCCGCACGTCCTGTGGGAGGACTGGGCCGACCTCGTCCGGGTGGCGCACGCCGACCTCGGGACGGCGGCCAGCCTCTTCCACCGCGCCGACCCGGGCGACGTCAAGGGCTTCGGCACCGACGGCGTCGACCTCGCGTGGTTCGAGGGCTACGACCGCCAGCCCGACGGCCACTACGCCCGCCTCGAGCTCTGGACCGCGCCCTACACCCGCGACCCCGCTGCCCTCGCGCCACGCCGCGTCCGCGACATGGACCTGCGCGGAGGGTCGATGTACGGCGGCGGCTGGTACCTCGTGCGGCGAGGCGCGAGCGCCGGCTACGACATCGTGGACGTCCGTGACGGGTCGCTGCGCCGGCTGGAGAGCGGTGGCTCCACGCTGCCGCTCTACGTGTCCGAACGCGAGATCATGTTCGGCAGCATGCGCTTCGACCCTCACGAGCTCCCCGTGGCAGACTGATGCACGACGCCACGACGAGAGGCGTGATGCGCCGACGGGCGAAGCACGTTGCAGGCGCCCTCGGGCTCCTCTGGGCGCTCCTCGCGACCGCGGGGTGCGGCCGATCGCCGGTGGAAGGGGAGCCCTGTGATCCGGCCCACGATCGCCACCGCGTCGACATCGAGCGCGACGAAGAAGCCGGGCTCAGTGAGTGGCTCTGGTGCGCGCCGGGGGACGGCTGCGACGCCACGCAGTGGCGTTGGCGCAGGAGGCGCGGGACTTGGGAGATTCACACGTTCCTCGCGTGCTCTTGCACGGGGCGAACGGTCGAGGTCGCGCACTGGGACGGTCGCGCAGACGAGCCGTGGGCCTACGGAGGACCGTGTGAGGATCCGTGCGACGGGGTCGTGGTGACCGACGGCCGCCTGCACCGACCCGCTGACCTCGCTCCGGTCTCACCCTCCTGCACCTGCGATGGCGCGATGCCGGATCGCTCGGAGGCGTACCAGTGCATGAGCGCGTCCGGGCTCCGCCTGCCACAAGGGTGCTGCGATCGCTGCTGGGGGGCGGTCCTCCGCACCGATGGACAGTGCTGGAGTTGGGGCGAGCGCGTCGAAGGGTGTTGCGACTTTTGCCGTGACGTCGACCCGCTCCCCGGTTGCGTAGGTGCGCCGGAGAGCTGCTGCGACTGCGGGGAGACACGACACCTCGACCCCGACGGGCGGTGCGTCACTGATGCTCGAGTCGTCGCCGACGCGTGCTGCCGCTGAGCACCCGCGAGCGCGAGTGTCTGGCGCGACCACCGACGACCGTCTCTCCCGTGGCGACACCGCGCACGGGATCGTAAGATGCGTCATGTCCAGCACAGGCTCCGCGCGGCCCTCGCGCCACCACCATTCCTACCAGGAGTACCTCGCCTACGAGCGCGACAGCGGGCTCAAGCACGAGTACGACGACGGCGAGATCTTCGCGATGGCGGGCGGCTCGCGGCGCCACAACGCGCTGGCCTCGCGCGTGAGCGCGGCGCTCGAGGCCGCGAGGGCAGACGACTGCGTCGCGTTCCAATCGGACCAGAAGGTCCGCGTGCTGGCCACGGGCAAGGCGACCTACCCCGACGCGTCGATGGTGTCTGGCGAGATCGACGGCGACCCGGCGGACCCGTCGGGACAGACGATCACGAACCCAACGCTCCTCGTCGAGGTCCTCTCGCCGTCGACCGAGGAGGACGACCGCGGAACCAAGTGGCTGCACTACCAGCTGATCCCCTCGCTGCGCGAGTACGTCCTGATCAGCCAGGCTCGCCCGCGCGTCGAGCGGTATCGACGGCTGCCGTCTGGAGCCTGGGAGTACCGGGACGCGACCAGCGGCGTGGTCGCGCTCGAGTGCGGCGCCGCGCTCGACCTCGATCGGCTCTACGCGAGCCTCCCCGACTGAAGGCGCTCACTCGCGCGCGAGCTCGAGGTCGCTCATCCACACCGAGCCGGCGGGTGCGCCGCCCGGGAGCGGCATGCCGAGCTCGAGCGCGGTCAGCCGCCCGAGGTCGAGGCCGGGCGCAGCCGCGCGGAGCGCCGAGAGCGGCACCCGCACGGTGGACAAGATCTCTTGCTCGAACCGGCTCGTGTAGCGATGCGGCACGCGCCCGACCGCGCGCAGCGTGACCTCGGCGGTCGTGCCGCCCGCGTCGCGCACGCGGATCGCGAGGTCGTGCTCGGTGATCCCGTCGTTGATCGTCGCGATGCGCGAGGCGAAGCGCATCGAGAGCACCTCCCACCCCGTCGCGTCGAGCCCGCCGAGCGCGAAGCTCATCTGCGCCGGCGCGTCGCGCCAGGCCGGCCGCACCGCGCTCACGCGGTGGCTGAAGTTGCGCGCGCAGGTCCCCGTGCACGTGATGTCCGCGATCATCCCGGAGTAGAGGTTGCTCTCGCCGAGGTCGTTCAGGAGCGGGGCGCCCGCGCCGGCGAAGTCGTCGACCACGAGGCGCTCGGGCCCCGCGTACGACCAACGCAGATCGAGCGCGCGATCCGCCCAGAAGTCGATCAACGCGGGGGTGCCCGCCTCCGCGCGCAGGTAGGCGGGCGTCGGCGCGCCCTCGACCGTCGCGCGCAGCCAGTCCGCGAGGACGATCTCGAGCATCCCGCGCTGCGCGGCGGCGCCGACCTGCTGCGCGCTCGTGCACGCGCGGCGCGCTCCGTCGTTGTCGTCGAACCGCCACTCGCGGTTGAAGTAGTTGTGGTTCGCGCCGAGGAAGAGCACCTGCGCGCGATCGCGCGGATCGTACGGGTCGAGCCCGCGGTCGTACTGGCGCAGCGCCTCGAGCGTCGTCACGTCCGCGTCGCACGCGGGCAGCACCGCCGCGAACGCGACCCCCGTCGGCGTCGGCGTCTCGTAGTCGGTCGAGCCGATGCCGAGCACGCTCGCGATCGCGACGCCCTCGATCGGGCTCGCCCGCAGCGCCGCCGGCGCGCCGGCGACCGCCTCGCCGCCGCGCGAGTGCCCGACCAGCGCGACGCGAGAGAGATCGAGCGCGCCCGCGAAGGTCGCGCCGAACGGCGGGCCGCCGGCGCCGGCCCACCCGCGCCAGCGCCGGAGGTGCTCGAGGATCAGCTGCGTGCGCTCGCGCAGGAACCCGTCGCGGCAGTTGAGCGCGTTGGCGCTCAGGCTCACCGTCACGTAGCCCGACGCCGCCAGCGTCTCTTGCAAGTACAGGTAGCCCTCGGCGTTGGGCGTGGTGGTGAAGCGCGCGTCCTGGCAGTCGTGCACGGTGCGCGTCTCGCACTGGTCCTCGCGCCCGTCGGCGGGGCGACACGTCCCGTGGTTGCCGTGCAGGAACACGACGAGCGGGAACGGGCCGCGCGAGAGATCCATCGGGGCGCGCACGACGCCGTAGAGCGAGGTGCGAAAGCCGATCCCGGGCACCGCCTCGTCGCGCAGGTGGTAGCCCTCGGCCGCGATCGAGAGCGCGCGCACCGGCGCGGTCACGCCGCCCTCGACCGCGCCGGCGAGCGCGACGAGCCGGTAGTACGCGACGGGCGCGGGGGCCTCGGCGTCGGTGTAGGTCGCGGCGCCCGGCGCGGCGTCGAGCGTGGCGATCGCCGCGAACGGCCCGTCCGGCGCCGTCGCGCGCTCGAGGCGCACGGCGGTCGCGTCCGCGCCGCCGCCGTCCTCCCAGCCGAGGGTGACGTCGGTCGTCCCGTCGCCCGCGAGCTCGGCCGAGATCACGCGCAGGCCGACCGGCGCGAACACGTCGCGCACCGTCACCTCGAGGTCGCAGCGCGCGGTGCCGCCCGCGTCGTCGGTCGCGGTCACCGGCACGGTGTGCGTGCCGCGCGCCGACGGCACCGGAGCGAGCGCGACCTCGACGTCCTCGTCGCACGCGTCGGTCGCGCGCGGCGCCGGGACGACGATCGCCGCGTCGGGCGCGGTCCGCGTCACGGTCACCGGCGCGCACGCGAGCGACGGCGGCGTCGCGTCCGTGACCTCGACGCGCGTGACGCACGCGAGCGGCGCGCCGCCCGAGACCGGCGCGCTCCACGTGACGCTCGTGACGCCGACCGCGAACGCCCCCGGCGCGTCGCTCGTCGGGTCGCCGACGTCCCCGCCGTCGCACGAGGCCATCACGCTCGGCCGCGGCACGTCGAGCGCGGTGCGCGCGCTCGTGCACGCGACCGTCACGCTCGGCGTGCAGCCGAGGCTCGCCGGGCCGCGCACGCGGTAGCGGATCGGGAAGGCGCACTCGGCGCGCGCGCCGCTCGGCGCGACGGCCGCGCACGTCCCGCCGGTGGTGCCGGCGACGACGCGCTCGGGCGTGCAGGTGACGGTGATGGGCGAGCCGTCGCAGCTCGCGGCGGCGACGTCGACGTCGAGGGGCGCGCCGCCCTCCTCGACGCAGCCGAGCTCGACCACCGCCGGGCAGCCGATCGAGGGCTGGTCGGCCGGGCGCCCCGGCTCGCCGCAGCCCGCGTCGGACAGCGGCGGCGGCGCGCCGTCGCAGCCGAGCGCGACGAGCACCGCGAGCGCGAGCGCGACGCGCCTCACGGCAGCTCCAGCGCGTCGGCGATCGAGACACGGTGGTCGGGCTCGCCGGACCACGAGAGGTAGAGCGGCACGCCGCGCGGGAGCGCGCCCGCGTCGGCGGCGACGAACCGCAGCACGCCGGGCGACGGATGCGTGTAGCGCGTGAAGGAGAGCTCGCCGACGACGAGGATCGGATCGCGCGCGCGGGGCTCGAAGCGCTCCGCGTCGAGCTCGATCGCGACCGCGTCCACCGCCGCGACCAGCGCACCGCGGCCGTCCTCCCCTTCGCTCGCCTCGATCCGCCGCACCGTCACGAGCGGCCGCGGCGCGACCGGCGCGACGCGCGGCGGCGCGAGCTCACCGCGCGCTTCGGCCGCGACCGCGAGCTCGCGCGAGGCGCGCGTCGTCCCGGCGCCCTCGCGACGCGCGTCCACGACCGTCGCCCGCGACGGGCTCGGATCGTCGGGCCCCGCGCAGCCGAGCGTGGCGAAGAGCGCCCCGGCGGCGAGGGCCGCGAGCGCCGCGGCGTTCCACCGATCGATCGGCCCCGGCGCGCGTACCGTCACGGTCGGAGACGATAGTGGAGCTCGCGCCCGCGGGGAAGGTGGCCGCGCGCTCCTCACGCCGCCGGCGCGCCCGCCGCGCGCCGGTGCGGGCCGTCCCACACGTGGAAGATCGCCGTCCCCACCACGGGGAGCGCGGCGGCGACGAGGTACATCGTGCGGTAGTCGGTGACCTCGACGATCCAGCCCAGGACCGGGCTCCCGAAGAGGATCCCCGCGTCGAAGATCGCGGTGAAGAGCGACATGGCCGAGCCGCGGTCCGCCGGGTGCGCGCGCGTGACGGCGATCGCGCTCAGGATCGGGAACGCGTAGCCGTGCCCGATCCCCGCGAGCGCGCCCGCGACCGCGATCCACTCCGCGCTCGTCGCGCGCGCGAGCACCACCATCGCGATCGCGAGCAGGGCCATCGACGGGTAGTAGACCCGCATCGCGCCGACGCGATCGGGGAGCCAGCCGAGCCCGACGCGCAGCACGATCGCGCTGATCGTGTACGAGGTGAAGAACACCCCGACCGAGCCGAAGCGCAGGAAGTCCTCCGTGTAGCCCTTGAGGAACGCGAAGATCCCCGCGAGCGCGGTCGCGAACATCGAGCCGACGAACCACACGGGCAGCAAGTCCTTTTGCATCGCTGCACCGAAGAACCCGCGCCCGGTCGCGCGCGAGCGCTCGGGCTCGGGCAACGGGATCGTGAAGAGCAGCGCGAGACTCGCGAGCGCCGCCGTGATCATGAACAGCTCGGTGTAGTCCCAGCGCGCGAGCGCCCAGTCGCCGAGCAGGCCCCCGAGCGACATCGGCAGCATGCCGGAGACGCCGAACAGCGCGATCCCCTGCATGCGGCGCGCGGCCGGCACGATGTCCGCCGCGTACGTGAACAGCGAGCTGAACAGCGCGCCGATCGCGACGCCCTGGAGGCAGCGCACGGCGAAGAGCCACGGCCCGACCTCCCAGACCGTCGTGTAGAGGAGGCACACCGCGACGTGCACGACGCCGCCCGCGAGCATCACGCCGCGGCGGCCGTAGCCGTCCATCACCCGGCCCGCGAACGGGCGCACGACGATGGCGGCGCCGCTCATCATCCCGAACACGAGGCCGATGAGGGTCGGCGTCGCGCCCCACCGCGCGAGGAGCCCCGGCAGGTGCAGGTAGGGGTGGATCGCCAGGCCGTGGAAGAAATTGGCCGCGAACACGAGCGCGAACGAGCCCGTCAGGAACCGCTCGGGACTCGAGGCCACGGCGAGCCATAGCAGGCCGCCGCGGCGCGCGCGATGGGCGAGCGGCCGTCGACTTCTCCGCCGGCCGGCGCCGCGGCTATCATCGCGGCGTGGACCCGGCGCGCACCACGGAGCTCGACCGCCGCCTCGTCGAGGCGGCGAGCAAAGTGAACGTCCTCGCGCGCCTGACGTGGAGCGAAGGGGTCGTGGAGGGTTTCCTCGCGAGCTGGCGCGAGGGCGCGCCGAGGCTCCCCGAGGTCTCGCTCGAGGTGCCCGATCTCTCCGACGTGCGCGCGGAGCTCGACGCGGTCGCCCGCGCCGCCGATCCGAGCGATCCCCTCCAGGCGTTCGTGCGCACCACGGCAGAGAGCTACTCGACCGCCGCGCGCATGCTCGAGTCGATCGGGACGCCCGCGTTCACCGAGCTGTCGAGCGCGCTCTACGGGCGCCCCGACGATCGCGTGCCCGGCGGCGTGCACACGCACGACGAGCTCGCCGACTCGCTGCTCGCCAACACCGACGATCTGCGCGCGGCCGGCATCGTGCGCGACGTGGACCTGTGCCTCACCGCCGACGAGGTCGCCTCGCACCTCGGCCAAGCGTTCGGCGAGTTCTTCGGGGCGATGGCGCCGTCGATCGAGGTCGACCCGGACCTCGCGTCCAAGGCCGCGGCGGGCGCGACGCGGGTGCGGCTGCGCGGGCGGACGTGCTTCAGCAAGCTCGACGTCGCGCAGCTCCGCGAGCACGAGGGCTTCATCCACGCCGCGACGATGCTCAACGGCCGCGCGCAGCCGGTCCTGAGCTGCATGGGGATCAGCACGCCGCGCACCACGCTGACGCAGGAGGGCCTCGCGACGTTCGCCGAGGTGATCACGCACTCGATCGACATCGCGCGCCTGCGGCGGCTCGCGCTGCGCACGGTCGCGATCCACGCGGCGCTCGACGGGGCGGACTTCGTCGAGGTCTTCCGCGTCTTCCTCGACGGGGGGCAGAGCGAGGACGAGAGCGCGCGCTCCGCGATGCGCGTCTTTCGCGGCGGCGACGTGCGCGGGCGCGTCGCGTTCACGAAGGACGTCGTCTACCTCGCGGGGCTCGTGGCCGTGCACTCGTACCTGCGCAAGGCGATCGCGGAGGGCCGCCCGGAGCTGGTGCGGCGGCTGTTCTCGGGGCGGCTCGCGCTCGCCGACATCGTCGCGCTCGCGCCCGGATACGACGCGGGGCACCTCGACGAGCGAGGCTTCGTCGCGCCCTGGGCGACCGACCTCGACCGCCTCGGCGCGTACCTCGCGTTCAGCGCCGCGCTCGATCGCGTCGATCTCTCGATGGTCTCCCTCGGCGCGCCGGGGTGAGACGTCAGCGACGACGGCGGCGGAGCGCGGCGAGCGCGAGCAGGCCGAGGGCCGCCCACGGCGCGTCGCGCCGGCCGGGCGCCGCGCCACACTCGCAGCCCGGCTGCGAGCGACGCGGGCCCCCGTCGTCCGAGCCGCCGCCGTCGCCGCCGCCGGCCGCGCCGCCGTCCATCAGGCCGACGAGCCCGCCGTCCTCGCCGGGGCGCAGGCCCTCGCAGCGCCCGGCGCGGCACACCTGCCCGCGCGGGCACACGGCGCCGTCGCACGCGTCGCGGCAGCCGCCCGGGCCGTCGCAGAACTGACCGGCGGGGCACGAGGCCGGGCAGTCGGGGTGGCGGCACTCGCCGTTGCCCTCGCAGCGCTCGCCCGGGCGACACACGAGCCCGTCGCACTGGTTGCAGCCGGGGATGCAGAAGCCGCCGCGGCAGACCGAGCCCGACGGGCAGCTCACCTCGGCGCACGCGTCGACGCACGAGTCGAGCACGCAGGTGCCGCCCGCCGGGCACACGATCCCGTCGCACTCGCCGCGGCAGACCCCGGCGCGGCAGACCTCGCCGGTCGGGCAGCTGACGCCGAGGCAGCCTGGCTCGACGCAGAGCCCCGTGTCGGTGTTGCACTCGATGCGCACGCCGCTGCACTGGAACTCGACCGCGAACTGGCAGTGCGGCGTGCAAGCGCCGTTGTCACACACCAGTCCGTCCGCGCAGGGCGCACCGTCGTCGACGGTGCCGTCGCAGTCGTTGTCGAGCCCGTCGCAGCGCTCCGGCTCGCCCGCGTAGCGCGGCGTGCACTCGAGGCGCCCGTCGACGCAGCGCGTGATGCCGCGCCCGCACGCGCCCTGCATCCCCGTGTCGCAGTCGGCGCCCGCGCCTCCGCACTCGACGCCCGAGACGCGCGTCACGAGGTCCGTGAAGTCGTTGTTCGCCGTGTTGAAGGTGTCCTCCCACGCGAAGTAGAAGGTGCGCTCGAAGATCCGGCTGTCGTAGACGAGCAGATGGATGAACGAGTCGGCGCCGCGCGCGTCCGGGTTGAGCGCGCGCTGCGAGTAGTACGCGTAGCCGACCCCGCCGCGGTAGCGCTCGATCGTCGGGCAGCAGTCGCCGCCCGCGCAGCGCGCGGTGCTCGGCCGCTCCTCGGGCGTGAGCAGGAAGAAGCCGATCTCGCCGCCGCGATAGGCGGGCTCGCTGCGCACGTCGAGCACGACGCTCGTCCCGACCGGAGCGTCGCAGGGCAACATGACGTGCAGGTCGTCGGGGCTCGGCGGCGTCCCGTCGGTCGACGCGTTGTACCAGCCGAACGCGTTGCGGAAGAGCGCGGTGCCGCGGCTCTCGACGGTGAACGTCAGCGCGCACGTCGGCGAGAACGTCTCGGGCGTGAGCGACGCGTCGCGCCGCGGGTCGATCCCGTCGCTGAGGCTCGGGATGCACGTGTTGTCGTTGAACGCGTGGTACATGCGGCTCTCGCAGGTCCCGTTGCGCCCGTCCGGACAGCTCGTCTCGCTCGGGCACGGGTCGCCGATGTTGCAGACGCCCGCCTCGGTGCACACGCACGCGAACGTGGCGAGCAGCCCGGTGGGGCGGCCGGCGTGACAACCGGGCTCGGAGGGGATCTCCGCGCCGGTCGGCTGGCGGAGCTGCGCGGCGGCGGGGAGCGAGGCGGCGAGGACGAGCGCGAGGGGGGCGAGGGCACGCATGAGGCGTAAGGTAACTCAGGCCCGAGTGACTAGGCCAGACCCCGGGCGGAGAATTCCCACGGTCCGCGGCCGGCGACATGCAGCGGAGACGCTCGAGCGCGCGAAAAGACTCGCGATCCGGGGGGTGCCCAGGCGTTCACTCGGCGAGCTGGACCTCGGCGCGGGCGGTGGCGGCGAGCGCGCGCAGGAGATCGATCCCGAGCGGATCCGCGTCGGGCGCGAGCGGGACGCGCGCGAGCGCGTCGGGGACGTCGAGGTGGACGTCGAGCGCGGCGCGCGCGGGCGCCTCGCCGACCTCGAGCGGCTCGCGCAGCGCGACGTCCCACGCGCCGTTCGAGTACGCGCTCAGCTCGCGCGGGCGCTCGCCCTCGTGCCCTCGCGCGAAGAGCGTCCAGCCGATCATCGCCGGGTCGGGGAGCCCATGCGCCGCCGAGCCCGCCGGCGTCACGACGAGGCGCACGGCGCAGTAGCGGCCCGGCCCTGGACGGAACACGCCGAGCGTGTGCGCGGGGCCGTGCAGCGCGACCGCGTGCGCGCCCGCGATCGCCCTTCCGTCCCCCGCGCCGTGGTGCGCGCGAGCGACGGACGGGCCGAGCGCGCGCGCCTCGCGCCGCGCCTCGGGCTCGCCCGCGCACGCGACGAGCTCGGCGCCTCCGACGTGCAACCAGGCTTGCTCGAGCGTGATCGTGATCCCGTCGAGGCTGCTCGCTTCGCCCGTCCGGCCGCGCACGCGGAGCGTGGCCTCGTGGCCGTCGCTCAGCTCGAGCACGCACGAGGGCCACGCCGCCGCGCCGAGGGTCGCGGCGACGGCGAGCGCGAGGCTGGCGCTCGTTCGTGATCTCATGAGGGCGCATGTACACGCCGAGCGCGCCGCTCGCCTGTGGCGAATCGTCGCAGCGCCCCGAGGACGCTCGCGCCGGCGATCACCAGCCGCAGGTCGTGCGCGCGAGCGCGACCTGCGCGAGCAGCGCGTCCCAGTCCGGAGCCACGCCGGGCGCGTCGAGCCGCCGGACCCGCTCGATCCGCGGCGCCGCGCCGCGCGCGTTCCGACCCCACGCCTCCTGGAGCTCCGCGAGCGTGTCGGCGACCTCGCCCCAGCGCGCGGCCGGCGCGCCCTCGTCGAGGTGCGGCGCCGCGCCGCGCATGTAGGTCGCGACCCGGTCGAGGCGCAGCCCCGCGTGCAGGCGCGCCCAGCGGCAGCGCGCGGCGTCGTCGCCGAGCCAGACGCCGACCGCCTCGAGCGCCACGCCGAGCGCGTCGAGATCGCCCGCGAACGTCTGACGCCGGACGCCGAGGTCCGTCCACGCGACCGCGCGGCTCGCGCGTGCGCGCAGCCCGGCGGCGCGATCGGCGTCGACCGGCTCGACGTAGTCGGCGGCGCGGGTGAGCGCCGCGCGGCGCTCTCGACGAAGATCCTCGACGTCGCTCTCCGTCAGATCGCGCGACCCGTCGTCGGCCGCAGCCGACGCGAGCAACGCGTCGGCGAACGCCGTCGCGATGGACTGGGTCGTGCGCGCGTGCGCGCTCGCGATGGCCTCGCGGTCCGCCGGCGGGGGGACGTACGGCGGCGGCAGCGCCCCGACCGCGACCCGCGGCGTCCGCTCGCCCTCGAGCGCGCTCGGCGCGTGACCCAGGATCCGCAGCTCCGAGACGCACGCCTCCCGCCACCGCGGGTTCGTCCCGGGCGTCAACGCGACGAGCTCGATGCGGTACACGCCACCCGGACCCTCGACGTCGTCGAGCACCTGGGCGGCGCGCGACTCGACGTCGAGGTCCACCGTCGCGAGCTCGGCGCCGTCGCGCAGCACCCGCACGCGCGACACCCGGTGGTTCCCGGTGAACAGATCCGTCTCGCCGCCGTCGCGCGTGAAGCCCGCGGTCATCGACATGGAGAACACGCGCGCGTCGCTCGGGATCCGCACCTCGATCCAAGCGCCCTCGAGGTCGCCGGTGCGCGAGTTCCACGCGGTCTGGAGGTCGTCGTCGACCAGCGCGCGGACCTGGCTCTCGCGGTCCTGGTACGCGGAGGACGTCGCGACGTCGACGCGCACCGCGCGCAGCAGATCGACGAGCTCCGTCTCGTCGATGTCGTCGGGCGGCGCGCTCGGCGCCGGCGCGCTCGGGGCCGGCGCGCTCGGGGCCGGCGCGCTCGGCGCGGGTGCTTCCGCCGGCGCGGGCTCCGCGCTCGCCGGCGCGCCCTGGGCCGCGGGCTCGCCCTGAGCCGGCGCGGCGGGCGCGCTCGGCTCCGCCGGCTGCTCCGACGATCCGCAGGCCCACGCGCCGAGCACCGACAACACGACCACCGTTCGCATCACGTCCACGTCCGCTCTCCCGCCTCGGCTCTCGGCGCGCAGGATAGCTCGTCCGATGGAGGCGCTGTCGGCGCCAGGCCTCCGCCCCTTTTCCTTGACGACGTTTATTTAACATCGTAAGCGATTGTCGTGGGTCGCCCCGTCCTCACCGACGCGCAGGTCGAAGACTTCCGCGGACGCGCGTGCGACGTGGCGATGCGCCTCTTCGTCCGGGAGGGCTACGAGGGCTTCACGCTGCGCGCGCTCGCCGGTGAGCTCGG
This sequence comes from Sandaracinaceae bacterium, assembly GCA_019637095.1. Lineage (GTDB taxonomy): Bacteria > Myxococcota_A > Polyangia > Polyangiales > Sandaracinaceae > JACKEC01. Next base: position 139,309 of record JAHBWG010000001.1, read on the forward strand.
CTGCTCGCACGCGACCCCGTACCGCTACTTCGAGGGCAAGCCCGAGCTCTTCGCGCTCGTGCGCGCCGAGGGCTTCCGGCGCTTCGAGGCGTTCCTGCGCCGGCGCCTCGCGGGCGCGTCCGACCCGCTCGCGCGGGTGCGCCGCCTCGCGCGCGCCTACTTCGACTTCTCGGTCGAGCACGCGGCGGAGTTCACGGTGATCTTCGAGATCGGCCAGCCCGATCCGGACGAGTACCCCTTCGTCGGCGAGGCGGGCCACGCGGCGTGGTCGGTGCTGTTCGACGTCGTGCGCGAGGCGGTCGCCGCCGGGGCGCTCGCCGGCGACCCGAGCGAGCTCGCGCACACGATGTGGGCGGGCATCCACGGGGTCGCGACCCTGTCGCTGGCGCGCAAGCTCGCGATGGGCCGAGACGCCGAGGCGCTGCTGGCGTCCATGACCGACGCGCTGATCCGGGCGCACGAGCCAGAACGATCCAAGCGAAAGCGAGCGAAGCGAACGTGAGCGAGCACTACGACGTCATCGTGATCGGATCCGGCATCGGCGGGCTGACCGCCGCGCTCACCTGCGCGCGCGAGCGCCGCTCGGTGCTCGTGCTGGAGGCCGGAAAACAATTTGGCGGGTACACGAACCCGTTCGCGCGCAAGCACTTCCACTTCGACCCGGGGATCCACTACGTGGGCGACGCGGGCCCGGGCGGCGCGTTCCGGCACCTGCTCGACAAGCTCGGGCTCGTTCGGGTGGCGTTCACCGAGCTCGACCCGGACGGCTTCGATCACTACGTGTTCCCCGGCTACTCGGTGAAGAACTGCGTGGGCCTCGAGCGCTTCCGCGACCGGCTCGCGGCGGACTTCCCGCGCGAGCGCGCCGGGCTCGATCGCTTCTTCGCGCTGCTCGCCGACGTCGACGCCACGCTGAAGACCGCGCCGCGCGTGCGCGGCCCGCGCGACCTGCTCTCGCTCCTCCGCACCGCGCCGAGCGTGATCCGGTGGAGCCGCGCGACGCTCGCCGAGCTGCTCGACCACCACTTCGACGATCCGTGCCTGAAGGCGGCGCTCGCGGGGCCGTGTGGCGATCTGGGCCTGCCACCCTCGCGGCTCTCGGCGATCCTGCACATGGGCGTGCTCACGCACTACGCGGGCGGCGCCTACTTCCCGCACGGCGGGAGCGGCGCGCTGCGCGACGCGTACGTCGAGGCGCTCGGGGCCGAGGGCGCGGTGCTGCACCGCAACGCGCGCGTCGAGCGGATCCTGACCGACGGCGGGCGCGTCACCGGCGTGCGGACCGCGGCGGGCAAGACGTATCGCGGCGACGTCGTGATCTCGAACGCGCAGGCCACCTCGACGTACGAGCTGTTGGGGCTCGAGCACGTCGGTCGCCGGCTGCGCAAGAAGCTCGCGCGCACCGAGCACTCCTACGGCTCGGTCGTGATCTTCCTCGGCGTCGACGGCGCGCTCGACACGAGCGCCGTCGGGAGCGCGAACGTGTGGAGCTACGGCGACGTCGACATCGAGCGGATGTACTCGGACGCGGCGCTCTCGGACTTCAGCGCCGGCGGCTCGTTCTTCCTCACCGTCCCGACGAACAAGGATCCGCGAGGCGGCCTCGCGCCGGCCGGCAAGCAGACCGTGGAGCTCGTCACCCTCTGCCGCTCGGAGCCGTTCGCGCCGTGGTTCGGCGACAAGACGATGAAGCGCGGCCAAGCGTACGAGGACATGAAGGAGCGCATCGCCGCGCACTACCTCGAGCTCGCGGAGCAGCACCTGCCGGGCCTGCGCGATCACATCGTGCTGAAGGAGATCGCCACGCCCGCCACGAACCTGAGCTTCACCCTCTCGCCGGCGGGCAACATCTACGGACCCGCGCACACGCCGGCGCAGGCGCCGCCGTTCCGCTTCGGCGCGCGCGCGCCGATCGACGGCCTGTTCCTCTGCGGCGCCTCGACGATGAGCGCGGGGATCGTCCCATGCGCGTCGTCGGGCCGGGCCGCGGGCAAGCTCGCGCTCTCGCACCTCGCGTCGCGCCGCCGCCTCTTCTCGCGCCTGCCCGCGGTGCGACAGCTCCGCGAAGCGTTCGCCTGATCCGCCGCCTCCCCAGCGAGCGACCCGTCTCGAGGCCGCTCTCGATCCGCAGACCTCGCGATCGGGACGCGCTCAGCGGCGGCGGCGGCCTTCGCGCGTAGACAGGAGCGCGAGCGTCTCGTCGCGCATGGCCTTGGCGAACAGGAGCTTCACCGTGCGCAGCCCCGGCGGGACGAGCGCGTCGACCGCGTCTTGCAGCTGCTTGGGCGAAGGCTGCTTGCGCCGCCCCGCGACCTCGCTCGCGAAGTGCGCGACCACCTCCTTGCCGGCGCGGGCGATGTGCTTGGCGAGGATGTCGTGCGCGCGCACCGCCGCGTCGATCCCGAAACCGGCGCGCTCGATCTCGAGCGCGACCGAGAGCATCGCGGGGCTGCGGATCACGTAGCCGTCGCCGCTCTCCTCGATCAGGCGGTGGCGCAAGAGATCCCCGACGAGGCCCGGGCGCGGATCGCCGCCGAGCGCCTCGACGAGCTCGGCCTCGGTGACGACGCGCGCGCGATCCTCGAGGAAGCCCGCCGAGAGGCGGCTGTCGGTCCCGAGCCACTCCTCGAGGTCGACCTCGCCGCGGTCGGCGCGCGCGAGCAGCTCCCGGATCGCCCGGATCTTCAGGCCGCGATCCTGCAGCTTGCCGATCACCTCGAGCCGCTCGGCGTGGTGCGGGCCGTAGTACGCGACGCGCCCGCGGATCAGCGGCTTGGGCAGCGCGCCGTTGGACTGGTAGAAGCGGATCGTCCGGCTCGGGACGCGCGTCGAGGCGGCGAGCTCGTCGATCGTCAGCTCACCCTCGGCCGGTTCGTGGCTCGCCATGCGCGGCCGAGTGTCCAAGAGCGCGGGCGCGACCGCAACGAGCGCGCTCACGCCGCCTGCTCGCTGGGCTGCGGGCGGCCGAGGCGCCGGATCTTCGCGAGCGCGCTCTTCAGCGTCTCGGGCCAGCTCGCGCTGCGGTACGCGACGCCGTGCTCCTCGCAGATGCGCTTCACCTCGGGCGCGACCTGGCGCAGGCGCTGCGTCGGGAAGCGCGGGAAGAGGTGGTGCTCGATCTGCCGGTCGAGCGCGCCGCAGAGCACGCTGACGGGGAAGCTCACGTCGAAGTCGTTGCTCGCCTCCACCTGCATCGCGTACCAGTGGCCGCGGCCCTTGGGGATCGTGCCCTCCGGGTAGCTCGCCGTCTCCTCGCCGACGTGGCCGCAGAAGATGGTCACCGCCGAGTAGACGTCGCGCATCACGTCGGACAGCACGTTGCCGAGCAGCACCTTCGGGAAGAGCGGGCCCGCGAGCGCCGGCCAGAACACCCACTCGCGCAGGTAGTACGGGCCCCAGCCGCGCAGCGCGCGCCGCCACGCGTCGCGCACGCTCGCGGGGCTGCGGTCGCGCAGGAAGTCGAGCTCGTCCTCGCGGCCGTTGCCGACGTACGCGTCGATGAGCCCCGCGAAGTGCGCGCCCATGTGGAAGGTGAAGAACGGCCAGATGACGAGGACCGACGTGGCGAGCTGCCCGCGGTGGTACCAGTGGTGCGGCGTCTCGTCGGTGAGGCGGACGTTGCCGAAGTGGATGTCCGGATCGCGCCCGGCGACGTTGGTGCCGCCGTGGTGGCGGGCGTTGTGGCCGCGGCGCCAGCTGTCCTCGTCGATCGGGATCTTCCAGCGGTAGCCCTTGGACTGGAAGGCCTCGGCGCCCTCGAGCCCGTCGAACGCGCCGTGCAGCACGGTGTGCCCGATCTCGGCCGCCTCGAGCTGCTTGTGGACGAACAGCGCGACGACGCCGGCGCCGTACGTCAGCGGGTCGAAGCCGACGACGATCAGGCTGCGACCGAGGACCTCGGCGACGCGCGACACGCGCTGGACGCGCGCGATGTAGCGGACGTCCTCTCCGCCGATCTCGGCCTGCACGCGGGCCTTCAGCGCGTCGATGGCCTCGCCGAAGCGCTCGAGGCGCGCGAGGTCCTCGTCGGTGGGGACGCTCTTCTCGTGGGACTTCGTGTCGGCGGCGGACCTGGCCGCCGCGGGGTGCGGCGCGAGCGCGGTGGTGGGCATGGGCTCCTCCCGGCGGGGCAACCGTCGCCCCGACTGATGCACCACCATTTACCATGACACCATTTGCTGTCAAGCCATTCGCTGACATGTTTGGCGAGACCTCGCTCGCGCCCCGTGGCGTCGCTACGATTCGCGCCGATGGGCCGCGGTCTCACGCTCTTGCTCGCCTTCTGTGCCCTCGCCTCGGTCGCCGGCTGCGACGGTGACGCCACACCCGACGCCGCGGTCCCGATCGACGCGGCGCCCTCGACCGACGCGGCGCTCCCGGCCGACGCGGCGCCCCCGATCGACGCGGCGCGCCCCGACGCGGGCGCCGCGGTCGATCCGTCGGGGCCAGGCCCGCTCTCCACCATGGAGCGGACCGACACGGTCCGGCGCGCCGGCCGCAACACGCCGGTCGTCGCCTACGTGCCCGAGGGCGCGGGCGAGTGGCCGCTCGTCGTGTTCTTGCCGGGCTTCCAGCTCGAGTCGCGCCGCTACGCGGCCCTCTGTGAGCGCGTCGCGAGCCACGGGTTCGTCGTCGTGCGGGCCGACCCGCCCGCCTCGCTCCTCACCGTCTCGCACGTCGCGATGCGCGACGACGCCGTCGCGGTGATCGCGTGGGCGCGCGAGAGCCTCCCCGTGGGGGGATCCGTCGGCGTCATGGGACACAGCCTCGGCGGCAAGGTCGCCACGATGACGGCGGGCGTCGTGGGCGAGGTGAGCGCGCTGCTCGGCATCGACCCCGTCAACGGCGGCAGCCCGATCACCGGCTACACGATGGACCTGCCGGACATCGTGCCCTCGGTCACCGAGACGCTCGGCCTCGCCGCCGGCTACCTCGGCGAGCTCACCAACGCGACCGGCGGCAGCCTCGGCATGGCCTGCGCGCCGATGGCGCAGAACTACCAGACGTTCTACGAGGGCTCGACGCGCGCGACGTGGGCGGCGGAGTGGACCTTCGAGGGCGCCGACCACATGGACTTCGTGCCCGACACCGCGGGCTGCGGCTTCACGTGCTCGGCCTGCACCGACGGCACCGCCGATCCGGCGGCGGTCGTCGCGTCGACGAGCACGATCGCGGTCGCGTTCTTCCGCCGCCACCTCGGCGGCGAGACCGCGCTCGAGCCCTACCTCACCGGCGCGTCGGTGCCCGCCGGCGTCCGCGTCCGCAGCCGCTGAGGGAGCCGGCTCGTCTCGATCGGTCGGCGCGCCGAGCCAGCTCCTCGTCGAGGCGGCGATCGAGGACCTCGTCGGGCGGCGCGAGGCCGGCGGCCTCCCTCACCACGAGCCCGAGGCCGCTCCGCGCGGGGTGCGACGAGATGCCGCTCAGCGCGGCGCGAGGTGGCGCTCGAAGAGCGCGCGGTACTTCGGCGGGATGGCGCGGCCGCGGTAGTCGTCCATCCCGATGCAAGCGACCACGACCCGACCCGTGCACGCGCGCGTCCCGTCCTCGCGCGTGATCGCGTAGTCGAAGGTCACGCTCTTGTCGCCGATCGCGGGGATCGTGAGCGTGACGGTGATCCACTCGCCGAAGCGCACGGGCCGCTCGAAGTCGGCCTCCGCGTGCACCGCAGGCCAGCCGACGCCGTCGCCGTCGAGGCACGCGCGGTACGGATAGCCCTGCTCGTCGAAGAAGTCCTCGAAGGCGGAGTGGAAGAAGTGGAAGAAGCGCGGGTAGTAGACGATGCGCGCGTGGTCCTCGTCGCCGAAGCGGACCTTGATGCGGGTCTCGAACGCCATGCGGGTGGCGGAGAATAGGCCGGGACCGCGGCGATCGCCGCGCCTCGTTTCGCCGTTTCGCCACTTCGCGCCGCCAAGTACGCGGAATCATTCGAGCCGATCTCCGGCACGCGCCGTGAAGAGGCCCCCTCGGACCCGTTTCACCCCACACCGAGGAGAGAGACATGCCGCACATCGGCCTCAACCGCGTGCTCCTGATCGGCGACGTCGCGTCGGAGCCCCGCTTCAAGCTCACCCCGGAGCGCAAGCTCCCGCGCCTCTGGTTCCGCGTGCGGACCGAGGAGGCGTACCGCGGCGCGGACGAGCAAGAGCGCACGCGCTCGAGCTACCACACCGTCGTCGTCTGGGGCGATCGGGCCCAGGCGCTGCGCGCGTTCCTGCGGCCCGGCCACACCGTCGCGATCGAGGGGCGCCTCTCGACGAGCGTGTACGAGCTCGCCGGCAAGAAGCGCTACGAGACCGAGGTCGTCGCCACGAGCGTCGTCGTGCTCACGCCGCGCGACGCGCGCGAGCACGCCGCGTAGGGGCGGCGCTCAACCGAAGCGGGACCCCAGCATCCGACAGAGCGCCTCGAGGTGGCGCTGGTCGACCGCGTCGAACGCGTCGGGCGCGTTCGAGTCCACGTCGAGCACCGCGAGCACGGAGCCGGCGGCGCCGTCGGCGCCGTCGGCGCGCAGCACCGGCACGACGATCTCCGAGCGCGTCGTGCTCGAGCACGCGATGTGCCCCTCGAAGCGCTCGACGTCGGGCACGAGCTGCGTCGCGCGCGTGCGCGCCGCCGCGCCGCAGACCCCGCGGGAGAACGGGATGCGCAGGCACCCGTGCGTGCCCTGGTAGGGGCCGATCACGAGCTGCTCACCAGGGATCGCGCGGTAGAAGCCCGTCCAGTCGTAGTGGTCGAACGCGTGGTGCAGCTCGCAGGCGACCGTCGCCATCGCCGCGACCCAGTCGTCCTCGCCCTCGAGCAGCGCGTCGATCGCGCGCCGCGTCGCCTCGTACGTCGCGTCCTTGTCCACGCCTCAGCCTCCCGTCGAGAACAGCGCGTACTGCCGGCTCAGCGCGACGAGCCGGCCGCTCGCGTCCCAGAGCTCGCCGTCCTCCTCGAGCCGCCCACCGATCAAGAAGCGAGTGGAGAACCACGCGCGCACGAAGCCCGGCGAGGGCCGCCGCCGCACGTGCACGGTGAGCTCGATCGTCGGCACCCACACGCGCGCGTCCACCCCGTTGAGCGCGGGCGGCGGGAACGCGTCCGCGAACAGCAGGAGCACGTGCGGGTCGGGCTCGCGCCCGTCCGCGAGCCGGATCCAACCGCCGAGCGCCATCGGGCCGCGCTCGCCGTCGAGGAAGGGGACCGTCCCGGGCGCGAAGCGCAGATCCACCCGGTCGCCGAACGTCGAGCCGGGCGGCGCGCCGATCCGCGGCGCGATCGCCTCGGGCGGGGGCATCGGCGGTGGCGCGCCGGTCTCGAGCGTCGGCCCGTCGAGCGCGTCGAGCGCGCCGTACGTCGCGGTGACGCGGAGACGTTCCTTGCCTTGCTGCAGCACCTTGGCGACCCCGGCCGACTGCGTGCGCCCGATCTTGATCAGCTCGCACTCCACGCGCGCGGGCCCGACGAGGGCCGGGCGCGCGTAGCGCGTCGTCACCGTCAGCGGGTCGGGGTGCGGCAGCACCGCCGCGAGCGCGCGCGCGCCGAGGTACGACAGGTAGCCGCCGTTCGGGATGCCCGAGATGCCCCAGCCGCCGCTCACGTCCACGTCGAACGCGAGCTCACCGGCGGGGCGTAGGATCACGGCGTCGTCGAGCTCGCTCATTGCGCTCAGTACGTGGGGTCTTCGAGGGTGAGGTGGTAGCCGGTGGTGAGCCCGGGCCGGTGGAGCTGGCGGACGTCGCAGCCGATCGTCTCGCCGCTCGACGGGTCGACCGCGACGGTGACGTCGGCGACGCGCCACATCGCGCCGATCGAGCGGTTCCCGCTCGGGCCACGGAACAGCCGCACCTCGTCGGGCGCGCGACCGAACGTGGCGACGCGTCGTCCTCCGCAATACACGTTGACGACCGGTCGCGTGAGCCCGCCGGTGAAGCTCTGCACCATGATGCGGAACGTCTCGCCGTCGCGCGGGTTGTCGACGTTGACGTTCTCGGGCACCCCGATGCCCTCGGAGAGGTTGTTGTCGATGTCGAGCCGCGGGTTCGCGCACTCGCCGAGCGCGCGCCACGCGTCGCCGAGCGGGCCGTTCTCGCAGCGCTCGAGCGGCGTCGGCGGGTAGCCCCAGTCGGCGCGTCCGACCGGCGCGCCGGTGACCGGGTGGCTCGGCATGCGGAGCGTCGCCTCGCAGTTGTGCCAGCCGCACGAGGCCTCGGGCAGCGGCTGGTGTGCGGTCGCGCGTGCGCTCGGGTACCAGTCGGTCGTGTCGTCCGGGCGGTGCAGGAAGAGATCGAGGTCCTCCGTCTCGGACTCCGGGTAGCACATCTCGACGCGCAGCCCGGGGCCCTCCACGTGCACGAGCCACGAGCACGCGAGCCGCTCGCCGCCGGGCACGAGCACGCGCAGCGTCACGCGGTAGTCCCCGCTCAGCCGCGGCGTGAGCACCGCCACCTCCTCGCGCGCCCCGCTGAGCTCGAAGCTCGTGAGGTTGGGCGCGAGGTCGTCGCACGGGCCGCCTTCGACGACCCACCGGAACCCGTCGGCGGGCCCGGCGTAGAAGTCGCGCGCGGCGAGCGGGTACGGCCGGAACGGCTGTCCGTCGGGCACGCGCGGGTCGCCCGGGCTCGGGCAGTCGATCGGGCAGATGCGGGCGTCGCTGCACCCGTCGCAGAGATCGTCGCGGCCGGTGCACGCGTCGGCGCTCGGCAGGATGCCGCCCGCGCACGGGCCCCACGTCCCGCTCCCGAGGCACACCTGCGAGCCGTCTTGACACGCACCGACGCCGCGGCGCGCGGGCGGGCCGCCGAAGCACGCCTGCACCGCGCCCGGCTCGCACGGGCAGCCCTCGTCGACGAGCCCGTCGCAGTCGTCGTCGCCGCCGTCGCCGCACGCCTCGACGGGCAGGCAGCCGTCGCCGAGCGGGACACAGCCACCGTCGAAGGCGGCGTCGAGCCCCGCGTCCGCGCCGGCGTCCGGGAGCGCCGCGTCGGCGCCGGCGTCCGGCCCCGCGACCGCGCCGTCACGGCCGCGCGGCGACTCGTCGAGCGCGGCGTTCGTCCGCGCGCCGCAGGCGGCGACCCCGAGGGCCATGGCGATGGCGATCCAGCGGCGCACGAGGCGCGCAGCCTAGCCGCCGCCGGAGGACCGCGCAGCACGGATCCCGGTCGGAAGGCCACTGGCACAACCGTGCACACCAAGGCACGCTTGCGGCACCCCGACACGCGGTGGCACTCTCGTTGCTGAGGAGAGGGTCATGTCCAAGCTCAACGCCTGCTCCAGTTGTTCGTCGTTCCTCCCCATGGGCGCCTCCGCGTGCCCGGCCTGCGGCGCTCGGGTCCCCGCGACGCTCGGCCTCAAGGTGCTGCGCGGCCTCGCCGCGACCGGCGCGGGCTCGCTGCTCGCGATGACGCTCTCGGCCTGCTACGGCGCGCCGATCGGCCCGGAGTACAACCCCTGGTGCAGCGACTCGTCGAGCGACCTCGACGGGGACGGCTACTGCGGCGTGTACGACTGCAACGAGAGCGACGCGAGCGTGAACGCCGGCGCGAGCGACCCCGTGGGCGACGGCATCGATCAGAACTGCGACGGCGTCGACGGCGTCCTCGAGGCCGACGGAGGGATGTGAGCCAGAGCGCGCGACGGCGGCGGCTCGACGTGCTCGACACGTCGAGCTTCCACCCGCGCTACGTCGTCTGGGAGCTCACGCTCGCCTGCGATCACGCGTGCACGCACTGCGGCTCGCGGGCGGGCGTGGCCCGCGACACGGAGCTGACCACGGCGCAAGCGCTCGCGGTCGTCGACGAGCTCGCGGCGATGGGCGCGGGCGAGGTCGTGCTCATCGGAGGCGAGGCGTACCTGCACGAGGGCTTCCTCGACATCGTGCGCGCGCTCGCGGCGCGCTCGATCACGCCCGTGATGACGACGGGCGGCCGCGCGCTCGACGCCGCGCTCGCGCGCGCGATGCGCGAGGCCGGCCTCGAGCGCGTCTCGGTGAGCATCGACGGACTCGAGGCGACACACGACCTCATGCGCGCCCGGCGCGGCTCGTTCGCGGACGGCATGCGCGCGCTCGCCGCGTGCCGCGAGGCCGGCCTCGGCGTCTCGGCGAACACCAACCTCAACCGGCTCAACGCGCCGGACCTCGAGGCGCTCTACGAGACCCTGCGGGACGCCGGCGTGCGCTCCTGGCAGGTGCAGCTCACCGCGCCGCTCGGCCGCGCGGCGGACCGCCCGGACCTCTTGCTCCAGCCCTACGATCTGCTCGCGCTCCTGCCGAGGATCGCCGCGCTCAAGACGAGAGGATTGCAAGAAGGCTTGCTCCTCATGCCGGGCAACAACCTCGGCTACTTCGGTCCGGAGGAGGGCCTCTTGCGCTCGCAGCGCCCCGAGGACGGCGATCACTTCGGCGGCTGCCAGGCGGGCCGCTACGTGATGGGCATCGAGTCGGACGGCGCGGTCAAAGGCTGCCCTTCCCTCCAGACCGCCTCGTACGTCGGAGGTCACGCCACTCGCGCGAGCCTGCGCTCGATCTGGGAGGACGCGCCCGAGCTCGCGTTCACGCGCGCGCGCACGCGCGCCGACCTGTCCGGCTTCTGCGCCGAGTGCCCTTACGCCGACACCTGCCTCGGCGGCTGCTCGTTCACCGCGCACTCGTTCTTCGGCCGGCCTGGCAACGACCCTTACTGCCACTTCCGCGCGCTCCACCACGCGCGGCGCGGGCTGCGCGAACGCCTCGTCGCGACCGACCCGGCGAGCGGCCGCCCGTTCGATCACGGCCTGTTCGAGCTCGTCGTCGAGCCGCTCGACGCGCCGGAGCCCGCCGCCCCCGCGCGCGAGGCGCTCGTGAAGATCGGCCGTCGCCCCCGACGCGCCGAGCGCCGACGAGAGCACGCCTGACCACCGAAATGGCGGCGATCGCCGCGCCTCCGTCGCCGCGTTCGCCGCTCTGCATCCGTAAGTGCACGAGATCACACGAGCGGATCTCCGGCATGGTCCGTGGTGGATCACGCGCATGGCGAAGCGCAAGACCAGCCCGCACGACCACCTCGTGCGCCACACGCTCGCGATCCCCGAGAACGCGGCCGTCGTGTTGCAGTCCGTCCTGCCGCCGAAGCTGCTCTCGCGCCTGGACCTCACGACGCTGCGGCGCGAACCGGGCACCTTCGTCGACGCGAGCGACGAGGCGCGCACCGACCTGCTCTTCTCGGTCCGCCTCGATGGGCGTCAGGTCTTGCTCTACCTCCTCATCGAGCACCAGAGCCGGCCCGACCCATCGATGCCGCTCCGGATGTACGTCTACTTCGGCCGCGTCTGGAGCGCGCTCTGGGGCGATGGTCGTCGGGAGCCGCTGCCCATCATCGTGCCCGTGGTGCTCCACCACGGCCCCGAGGGCTGGACCGCGCCGCGGAGCCTGGGCGCCATGCTCGACTGGGCGGACTGGGATCCGGGAGCCCGTGCGCTGGTGGCGCGCTGGGTGCCCGACTTCGAGCTCTTGATCGACGACCTCGCGCGCGTGCCGGAGACCGCGCTCCTCGCACGCGCAGGCGCGCCGCTCGGGCGGGTCGTCGTCTGGGTCCTGCGCGCGACGCGCGTCGGCTTCGGTCCCACGCTGCTCTCGCGCTGGGCGCGCGAGCTCGACGCGGCCGAGGCGAGCGGCGCGCGGGAGGCGTTCCTGCACGTGGTGCAGTATCTTGTGGGGACCGACGAGGGCAGCGCGCTCGTCGAGGCGCTCGAAGCGACGCTGTCAGGGCGCGTGAGGGAGGTCGTCATGGGGCTTCAGAAGAGGTGGCTCGACCAAGGGCGCGAAGAGGGGCGCGAAGAGGGGCGCAAGAAGGGACGCGCGGAGATCCTCCTGAAGCAGCTCCGGCTTCGCTTCGGTCGTGTCCCTCGGGCCACCGAGCGCCGCGTTCGCGCGGCCTCCGACGCCGAGCTCGAGCGCTGGGCCGAGCGCGTGCTCTCGGACGGGTCGCTCGACGACGTGCTCGGCTGAGTTTACTGAAGGGGCGCTTCGCACCCCTCCCCCCATGGCCTGGCCTCGAATGGCCCGTCGGCCGCGTACAGTCTTTGAGCTGGCGGAGGGTCGTGCGCGCCGGAGCCCGCCGCCTCGGCTTGACACTGAACTAGTGTTCAGGCATCGATCGGAGGACCATGGTCCTCGCGACTGGTCTCGTGCGCGCGCTCGATCTGCCCGTCCGGGCGCGTCGCGCCCTGCCTCCGGACGGGCTCCTCGAGCTCGTCCGGGCGCCGGGGGCGGCGGCGACCACGCTCGCGGTCGAGCTCGTCCTCGAGAGCCAGCGCGCGGGCGATCCGGCCGCGTGGATCCAGCGCGAGGACGGGGCGCTGTTCCCCCCGGATCTGGCCGCGGCGGGCGTCGACCTCGAGGCCCTGCTCGTGGCGCGCGTGCCCGCGAGCCACGCGAGCCTGCCCAAGGCCGCGGAGCTCGTCCTGCGCTCGGGCGCGTTCGGCGTCGTGGTGATCGACGCCGACGGAGCGGCGCTCCCGCGCGGCGAGGCGTGGCTCGGGAGGCTCGGCGCGCTCGCGCGCGAGCACGCGTGCCGCTGCGTGCTGTTGACCGCGCCGGCCGAGGGCTCGCTCGGCCCCTTGATCCCGCTGCGGCTCGCGGCCGCGAGGAGGCGCCTCTGGCCGGGGCGTTTCGCGCTGTCCGCCGAGGTGCACAAGGACAAGTCCGGCGCGCGGCCGGAGCGCCTGCCCGGCCCGCTCGTCTACGCGGGCCCGCCGGGGCTCCCATGAGCGGGCGGATCGCCTGCGCCGACGTGCCCGCCCTGCCGCTCCAGCTCCTCGCGCGAGAGCGCAAGGGGTGGCGCGACGCGCCGCTCGTCGTGGTCGAGGCGGACGCGCCCGAGGCGAAGATCCTCTGGGCCGACGCGCGCGCGCGCGCCTGCTCGGTGCGCCCCGGGATGCGCTACGCGAGCGCGCTCGCGCTCTGCCGCGAGCTGCGCGCGGCGCCGGTCGCCGCAGAGGCCGTCGAGGCGCTCCGCGTGGAGCTGCTCGCGGCGTTGAGCGCGCGCACACCGCGCGTCGAACCGGACGCGGCGCGGCCGGGGGTCTTCTGGCTCGATCCGGCGGGGCTCGTCCCGCTCTTCGGCGCGCTCGACGCATGGGCTATACATGTGCACGACACGTTGACGGACCTCGAGCTGACCGGCGCGGTGGTCGTCGGCTTCTCGCGCCTGCCGTGCTGGGCGATCACGCGCGGGATCGACGGAGTGCTCGTGCTGTCGAGCCCCGAGGAGGAGGCCGCGCGCGCCGGCCGTGCGCGCGTCGTCGACCTCGACTTGCCGGCGGAGCTGTGCGAGGCGCTCCTCGCGCTCGACGTGACGACGCTCGCGGGCTTCTTGGCCTTGCCGCGCGGCGAGGTGGGCGTGCGCTTCGGGCCCGTCGCGAGCCGGCTGCACGCAGGCTTCGCGGGCGCGCTCCAGGTCCCGATGCAGCCGGCGCACCTCGAACCGCCGGTCGTCGTGGAGGCCGAGCTCGAGCCGCCCGACGACGACGTCCACCGGCTGCTCTTCTGCATCAAGGGCGGCATCCACGCGCTGATGGCGGAGCTCGGCCGCCGCGCGCTCGCGCTCGGTGCGCTCGAGCTCACGCTCGAGCTCGAGCGACCGAACCGCACGCCTCACCACCGCGAGCGGCTCGAGCCCGCGCAGCCGACCCGCGACGCGCTCGCGCTCCTCGAGCTCGTGCGGCTGCGCCTCGCGGACCGCCGGCTGCCGGCGCGGGTCGAGCGAGTCGCCCTTCGCGCAGAGCCGGCGCGGCTCGACGGACGTCAGCTCGAGCTCTTCGCCGGGCGCCGGCGCGATCCGGACGCCGCCGCGCGGGCGATCGCGCGGCTCCGCGCCGCGTTCGGTCCGCACGCCGCGGCGCGCGCGGTCTTGCGCGACGCGTGGCTGCCGGAGCACCGCTTCGCCTACGAGCCGGCGGCCGCGCTCGAGGCGCCTGCGCCCGAGCCGCGCGAGAAGGGGACCTTGGTCCGGCGCCTGTTCGCCGCACCCGCGCCGCTGCCCTCCGACCGGAGCGGGCGCCCTCGGACCACGCCACCGCTCGTCGCGCTCAGCGGCCCGTACCGCATCCAGGGTGGCTGGTGGGAGCAAGAAACGTTGCGTGACTACTTCTTCGGCGAGCGCGCCGACGGCGCCCTCCTCTGGCTCTACCGCGCGCCGAGCGGCGGCTGGTTCCTCCATGGCGACGTGGATTGAGAGCGATGACCGCCGGCCGGTACGTCCCGTTGTGGGTGAAGTCGAACGGCTCGCTGCTCGAAGGGGCGAGCCACCCGGAGGAGCTCGTCGATCGCGCGGCGGAGCTCGGCCTGGGCGCGCTCGCGATCACCGACCGGGACTCGATGAACGGGCTCGTGCGCGCGTGGACGCGGGCCAAGGAGCGCGGCGTGCGCGTGATCTGCGGCGCACAAGTCTCCGTCGCGCCGCCCGGCGGCGGCCCGGCGCGCCGGGTGGTCGTGCTCGCGCGGACGCGCGAGGGATACGGGCGGCTCTGCCGCGCGCTGACGCTCGGGCACGCGCGCCGGCCCAAGGGCGAGTCGCTCGTGGAGGTGCGCGAGCTCGCGGACGCGGCCGATGGCAACGTGCTTTGCGCGCTCGACGCGGAGAGCCTCGAGTGGCTGGCCGAGCCGTTTCGCGGCCGCGCCTACGCGCTCGTCGCGCGGCACCGGCACGAGGGCGAGCTCGCCACCGAGGCGGCGCTCCGCGCGAGCGCGAAGGCGCTCGGCGTCCCGCTCGTCGCGGCGATCGAGGTGCTCTACCACCACCGCCGCCGCCGCTTCCTCGCCGACGTGCTCGCGTGCGTGCGCCACGGGACCACGCTCGACGCGGCCGGCCGGCGCCTGCGCCCGAACGCGGAGCACGCGCTCCCGAGCCCGGCCGAGATGGCGCGCCGCTTCGCCGACCTGCCCGACGCGGTCGCGCGCACCCTCGAGGTCGCCGAGCGCGCCGCGTTCGAGCTCTCGGAGCTGCGCTACCGCTACCCCGCCGAGCACCTGCCCGAGGGAGAGAGCGAGCGGTCCTGGCTCACGGCGCTGACCTGGCAGGGCGCGCGCGCGCGCTTCGGCGAGGACGTGCCCGCGCCGATGCGCCGCCAGCTCGAGCGCGAGCTCGCCGTGATCGAGGAGCTCGAGTACGGCGGCTACTTCCTGACGATGTGGGACATCGTCCAGTTCTGCCGCCGCCACGACATCCTCTGCCAGGGCCGCGGGAGCGCCGCGAACAGCGCCGTCTGCTTCTGCCTCGGGATCACCGCGATCGACCCGGTGCGCATGGACCTCTTGTTCGAGCGCTTCCTCTCGCGCGAGCGCGCCGAGCCACCGGACATCGACCTCGACATCGAGCACGACCGGCGCGAGGAGGTGATCCAGTACGTCTACGAGCGCTGGGGCCGGCGCCGCGCGGCGATGGTCGCCAACGTCGTGCGCTACCGGACCAAGAGCGCGGTGCGCGACGTGGGCAAGGCGCTCGGGCTGCCGGCGACCGCGCTCGACATGGCGAGCAAGCTCTCGAGCGGCTGGGGCGAACCGCTCGCGCCCGAGGTGCTCGCGCAGGCGGGGCTCGATCTCGGCGCGCGCCGCGTGCGCCAGCTCCGCCGGCTCGTCGACGAGCTCCAGAGCTTCCCGCGGCACCTCTCGGTCCACCCGGGCGGGTTCCTGCTCGGCGCCGAGCCGATCGACACGCTCTGTCCCGTCGAGCCCGCGACGATGCCCGGGCGCACCGTCGTGCAGTGGGACAAGCAGGACGTCGAGGACCTCGGGCTCTTCAAGGTCGACCTGCTCGGGCTCGGGATGCTCACGCAGATCCATCGGTGCTTCGAGCTCTTGCGCGCGCACGAGGGCGTCGAGCTCACGATCGCGACCGTCCCCGCGGAAGATCCGGCGACCTACGAGATGATCGGCCGCGCCGACACGGTGGGCGTGTTCCAGATCGAGAGCCGCGCGCAGATGTCGATGCTGCCGCGCCTTCGGCCCAAGACGTTCTACGACCTGGTCATCGAGGTGGCGATCGTGCGGCCGGGGCCGATCCAGGGCGACATGGTCCACCCGTACCTGCGCCGGCGCGAGGGCGTCGAGCCGGTGACCTACCCGCACCCGAGCCTCGCGCGGATCCTCGACAAGACGCTCGGGGTGCCGATCTTCCAGGAGCAGGTGATGAAGCTCGCGGTCGAGGCCGCCGGCTACACGCCGGGCGAGGCCGACCAGCTCCGGCGCGACATCGCCGCGTGGCGCTCGCGCGGGCGCATCGACGAGCACGAGGAGCGGCTCGTCGGGCGCATGATCGCGCGCGGCATCCCGCGCGACTTCGCCGAGCGGGTGTTCTCGCAGATCCGCGGCTTCGGCGAGTACGGCTTCCCCGAGAGCCACGCCGCGTCTTTCGCGCTGTTGAGCTACGTGACGGCGTGGCTCAAGTGCCATCACCACGACAAGTTCACGTGCGCACTCCTCAACGCGTGGCCGATGGGCTTCTACCAGCCCTCGACGCTGGTCGAGGACGCGCGGCGGCACGGGGTCGAGGTGCTCCCGATCGACGTGAACGAGAGCGCGTGGGAGTGCACGCTCGAGCGCTCCGGCGGCGGCCCGCACGGGCACGCGGTGCGGATGGGCCTGCGTTTCGTCAAGGGGCTCGGCGAGCGCGAGCGCGCGCGGCTCGAGGCGGCGCCGCCGCCCTACGCGGATCTCGCCGACTTCGCGCGTCGCGCGGCGCTGGGCAAGCGCGCGCTCGAGGCGCTCGCGCGGGCCGGCGCGCTCCGTCGTTTCGGGCTCGATCGGCGCGACGCGCTCTGGGCGGTCCGCGGCCTGTCCGCGCACGCGAAGGACGCCCTCGACCTCGCGCCGCGCGACGCGCCCGAGGCGCGGTTCCGCCCGCTCGTGGGGCACGAGGAGGTGAGCTGGGACTACGCGGCGAGCCTCCACAGCGCGCGCGGCCACCCGATGGCGCGGCTGCGCCCGGCGCTCCGCGCGCGCGGGGTCCCCGACGCGGCGACGCTGAACGCGATGGCCGGGCGCCGGCGCGTCACGTACGTCGGGATGGTGATCTGCCGCCAGCGCCCGGGGACCGCGAGCGGCGTGACGTTCATGACGCTCGAGGACGAGACCGGGTTCGTGAACCTCGTCGTGTGGCGCGACGTCTTCGAGCGCTACGCCATGGTCGCGAGGGGCGCCGCGGTGATCGAGGTCGAGGGCGCGCTCCAGCGGGAGCACGGCGTCGTGCACCTCGTCGCCGAGCGGTTCGCCGTCCCGCGCCTGGGCGCGCCGACGGGCGAGACGCCTCGATCACGCAACTTCCATTGACGGCGCCAAGGACACCGTCGCCCTCGAGCGAGGCGCGCGTTCGTTCGAGTGGGCACGGGCACGGGCGAGCGCGTGCTTCCAGGCGAGCGCGGGACGTGGTAGCGAGGCTGCGTGACGCGCGAAGCAGCGGGCCGGGTCGAGGCGGATCGGGTGGTGGCCGCGGAGCTCCGCCTCACCGACGACGCCGGCGCCGTCCTCGAGTCGGCGAGCGCGAGCGTGCCGTTCGTGTACCTGCACGGGCACGGCGCGATCCCGAAAGCGATTGAGGCGGCGTTCGAGGGGCGCGAGGTCGGCGAGCGGTTCGAGAAGGCGATCGCGCCGGAGGAGCTCGTCGGGCCCAAGCGCACGGACGCGGACCGCGCGCTGCCCATCGACGCCTTCCCGCCCGGCGCGCTGCCCGACGTCGGGACCGAGCTCGAGCTCGAGGAGGGCACGTCGAACGTGTCCGCGTGGGTGGTCGCGATCCACGCGGAGCACGTGCGCGTGAGCCTCGACCACCCGTGGGCCGGGCGCTCGGTCACGCTCATCGCCGAGGTGCTGAAGGTGCGCGCCGCGACGGACGGCGAGCTCGCGCGCGGCGAGGCCGACGGGATCGAGCCCCTCGACGCGAGCCCGACCACCGCGGCACCTCGGCGCCGCGAAGCAGAGCGCGGCGAAGAGGAGTGAGAGGCGGGTCGACGGGTCACGCGCCCGGCTCGCCGACGTAGCGGTCGAGCCGGCCCCGGGCCGCCGAGATCCCGTTCGCGCCGGCGGAGGGTATGCTCGGGCAGATGCAACGGCTGCGCTGGCTCGTCGGGTTGGCGGCGTTCGCGTGCGCGCCGAGCGGGGCCGAGCTCGCCGTCGAGGTCCGCACGGACTTCGCGCCGGGCGACGAGCTCGCCGCGGCGCGCGCCGTGCTCGAGGCGCAGCCGGGCATCCGCGAGCGCGCGGCCGAGGTCCCCGCCCTGAGGGGCCAGGACTTCCGCGGCGGGCGCCGGATCGCGACGTTCGACGGAGTACCCCTCGGCGACCGCGTCATCCGCGTCGATCTGCTCGACCGAGACGGCGCGGTGCTCGTCAGCCGACGCGTCGCGGTCGAGCTGCGCGCGAGCCGTGTCGTCGTCGCCGTCATGAGCCGTGCGTGCCGCGACGTCGAGTGCCCGCGACCCGGTGCCCCCGACGCGACCGAGTGCCAGGCGGGCGTGTGCGTCGCGCCGAGCTGCGGCGCGCTCGGCGAGCGCTGCGCGCCGTGCGCGCGCGACGATGACTGCGCGACGACGATCGCCTGCGCGCGCGGCCGCTGCCGAGACGGCGCGTGCGAGCAGCTCGCCGACGACACGCGCTGCGCGCCGGGCGCCGCCTGCGACGTGGACCTCGGCTGCGCACCGAGCGCGGCCCCGGACGCAGGTGCGGGGCCGCCCGACGCGGGCGCGATGGACGCGGGCGCGATGGACGCCGGCATCGACGCCGCGACCGGGATCGACGCCGGTCCGAGCCCGCTGGATGCCGGCACGCCGCCGCGCGACGCGGGGTGCACGCGCTCGTGCGCGGGGAGGATCTGCGGCGACGACGGGTGCGGCGCGACCTGTGGATCGTGCACGGGGACTTGCACGTCCGGGGACTGCCTCGCGCCGCCGTCGACCACCGCGACGCTGTGCGTGGACGGCCTCGCGAGCTCGTGCGGAGGCTCGTGGACGGGCTCGACGTGCTGCGTCGCGGGAGCCTCGGCGTGCGTCACGGGCAACGGCGCGTCCTGCATGGGCGCCCCCCTCGCGTGGACCGGCGCGGCGTGCTGCCTGCGCGCGGTGGGGCGCTGCGTCGACGGGAACGGCGCCTCCTGCATGGGCGGCGGCCGGCGGTGGACGGGCGCGCGGTGCTGCGTCGAGAACGCGACCGCGTGCGTCCCGGGCAACGGCGCATCGTGCATGGGCACCTCGCTCGCGTGGACCGGCGCGGAGTGCTGCTTCACCGCGCCGGGCCTCTGCGTCGACGGAAACGGCGCCTCCTGCATGGGCGGTGGCCGGCGCTGGACGGGCAGCCGCTGCTGCGTCGAGGGCGCGACCGCGTGCGTCCCGGGCAACGGCGCCTCGTGCATGGGCACCTCGCTCGCGTGGACCGGCGCGGAGTGCTGCTTCACCGCGCCGGGCCTCTGCGTCGACGGAAACGGCGCATCGTGCATGGGCGGCGGCCGCCGCTGGACCGGCAGCCGGTGCTGCGTCGAGGGCTCGCCGAGCTGCGTGAGCGGCTCGGCGAGCAGCTGCGCGTCGGGCGGCGGCGCGTGGACCGGCAGCCTGTGCTGCCATTGAGCGCGAGCTACGACGCGATCAGCTTGGTGAGGTCCTTCGTGAGGTTCTTCTGGTGCGCCTCGAGCGTGCCGCCGCCGATCTCGAGGAGCTTGGCGTCGCGCCACAACCGCTCGACCGGGTACTCGCGGCAGTAACCCGCGCCGCCCATCACTTGCATGGCCCAGTCCGCCACCGTCTTGCCGACGGGCGCGGCGAAGAGCTTGGCCGCGTCGGAGCCGACGCGCGCGCGCCGATCCGGCCGCACGTCGCGGGCGACGTTGTAGGTCAGGCAGCGCGCCGCCTCCGTCATCGCGTAGCCGTCGCCGATGTAGCGCTGGATCTGCCCGAAGCGGTTGAGCGGCTCGCCGAACGCCTTCCGGTCCTGCCCGTAGCGCACCATGATCTCGACGCAGCGCGACGCGATGCCGCAGCTCATCGCCGCGAGCGTGAGCCGCTCGATCTCGAGGTTGCGCATCATGTGGACGACGCCGCCGCCGATCTCGCCGAGGAGGTTCTCGGCCGGCACGCGGCAGCCGTCGAAGACGAGCTCCGCCATCGTCGAGCCGCGCATGCCCAGCTTGTCGATGTGGTTGGACGTGGAGAAGCCGGGGCAGTCGCGATCGACGACGAACGCGGTGACCTTGCCGTCGACCTTCGCGTACACGAGGAAGCAGAAGCCCTCGCAGCCGTTCGTGATGTACGTCTTGGTGCCGTCGAGGACCCAGTGCGCGCCGTCGCGCCGCGCGGTGGTGCTCATGCCCAGGACGTCGGTGCCCGCGCCGGGCTCGGTCATGCCCATCCCGGCGACCCACTCGCCGCGGATCGTCTTGTCGAGGTAGCGCCGCTTCTGCGCGTCGTTCGAGCAGTGGAAGAAGTTGTTCACGAACAGCATCGAGTGCGCGAGGTACGCGAGGCAGAAGCCCGGATCGGACTTGCTCAGCTCCTCGTGGACGATCACCGCCGCGACCGCGTCCATGCCCGCGCCGCCGTGCGCCTCGGGCACGGTGATGCCGAGCAGACCGAGCTCGCCGAGCTTGCGGAAGAGCGGGACGTTCAGCTCGCCCCGCGCGTCGTGCTCGGCCGCCTGCGGCTCGACCTCGCGCGCGACGAAGTCGGCGACGGTCTGGCGCAGCATGCGGTGCTCGTCGGTCGGGTTGAACAGCGAATCGGAGGTGGGGGCGTCGCTCATGGGGCGAACCGTGGCCCCTCGGCGCCGGCCGGACAAGAGGCACGATCGGGGATATGGTCCGCGCCCGATGCGGAGGCGATGGATCGCGGCGTGGCTCCTGTGCGCGCTGCCCGTGGAGGCGGCGGCGCAGGACGTGGTGGTCGTGAGCCTCGGCGGCGACGCGCCGGCCGAGGCGGCGCGCGAGGCGCGCGAGGCGGTGGCGGCGGCGCTCGTCGAGGACGAGCTCGCGGTGCTGCCGGACGCGGACCTCGGGCTGCGCGTCCCGCCCTCGCGGCTCGCGCAGTGCCGCGCGAGCGCGTGCGCATACGCGATCGGGCGCGAGCTCGGCGTCTCGATGGTGGCCGCGGTCGCGGCGTGGATGACCGACGCGCAGGTGAGCTCGCTGACCGTGAGCCTGATCGTGGCGCCGGATCGCTCCTTCACCGCGACCGAGGAGGTCGGCGAGGCGGGGCTGGTCGCGGCGGCGCGCGCGGCGGTGATCGCCGCGCAGAGCTCGCGCGCACGCGCCGTCGTGCTCGAGGGCTCGACGCGCCCGCGCGCGCGCGTCGAGACGCCCGAGGTCGCGGAGCTCGGCGAGGCCGCGACGACGCCGGAGGGCACCGTAGAGAGCCCGCTCCACGCGGACCGCGCGCTCGAGGAGTGGATCCTGCCGAGCCTGCTCGGCGCCGTCGGCCTCGGCCTCATCGGGCTCGGCGTGTACGCGCTGCTCGATCGGATCTGCGAGGCAGAGGGCCGCTCGGGCGAGTGTCTGCGCGGGACCGACCCGAACTACGGCGCGGGCGGCACGCTCACCGTGCTCGGCGGGCTCGCGATCGTGGGCGCCGCGATCTGGCTCGTGGTCGGCGGGACGCCGGCCTCGCAGGGGAACATCGACGTCGTGGTCGGGCCCGGCGGCGTCGGGGTGCGGTTCTGATGCGGCGCGCGATCGTCGCGGTGGCGCTCGGCGCGGCGCTGCTCGCCGGCTGCATCCGGCAGTCGTTCGACCTCTGCGCGGAGGAGCCCCCGCACCCGGACTGCGCGCTCGACGCGGGAGACGACGCCGGCGGCGGCGAGGACGCCGGCGACGACGCGGGACACGACGCCGGCGACGACGCGGGACACGACGCCGGCGACGACGCGGGACACGACGCCGGCGACGACGCGGGTTGAGGCGCCGCCCGCGCTGCGCGGAACATGAAATCCGCACCGAACCCGGCTAGCCTCGCGGGGTGACGGTTCAGCCCGGCGGGCTCCAGTACGGTCGCTACGAGACGTTGTTCCCCATCGCGGTAGGCGGCATGGCGGAGGTCTACGCCGCGCGCTCGCTCGGCGAAGCCGGCTTCTCGAAGCTCGTCGCGCTCAAGCGCATGAAGCCGGAGCTCGCGAACGACCCGCGCTTCGTCAGCATGTTCCTCGACGAAGGCCGCATGGCCGCGAACATCTCGAGCCCGAACGTCGTCTCGACGCTCGACCTCGGCCGCGCGGACGACAACTCCCTCTTTCTGGTGATGGAGCTCGTGACCGGCGTGTCGGTCGCGAACCTCCTCCACGAGCTGATGGTCCGCGGGGAGCGCATCCCGGTCGAGATCGCCGTCGAGATCATCGCGCAGGCGGCCAACGGCCTGCACGACGCGCACGAGGCGTGCGCGCCGACGGGCGAGCCGCTCGGCATCGTCCACCGCGACTGCTCGCCCCACAACATCCTCGTCGACGTCGGCGGTCAGGTGAAGATCACCGACTTCGGCATCGCCAAGGCGATGGAGCGCCAGACCGAGAGCCAGCACGGCGAGATGAAGGGCAAGCTCGCGTACCTCAGCCCCGAGCAGGCGCGCGGCAACCCGGTCGACCGCCGCTGCGACGTCTTCATCCTCGGCGTCTGCGCGTGGGAGCTGCTGACGCAGCTGCGCCTCTTCGACGCGGGCACCGCCGTCGAGGTCCTCCACAAGATCGTCGCGATGAAGATCCCCTCGATCGACGAGCTGCGCGCGGACGTGCCCCGCCCCGTGGCCGACGCGATCGAGCAGGCGCTCCAGCGCGAGCCGGACGATCGCTTCTCGACGGCGCGCGCGTTCGGTCAGGCGCTGCTCTACGCGATCGGCGACCGCCGCCCGACGCGCGCGCAGCTCGGCGCGTTCGTCCGCCGCTACGGCGGCCTGCGGCTCACGGACATGGAGCGGCGGATCCGCGAGACCTTCGGCACCAAGTCGAGGCCGCGCGAGGCCTCGGTCTCCGAGGCGTCTCCGATCCCGCTGACGAAGCGCCTCGAGGGCCTGCCGCCCTCGCCCTTCGCGAGCGAGACGCCGTCGGACGCGCCCGCGGCCGCGGGGCTCCCGCCGCTCGCGGGGCTCGATCCCCTGCTCGGCGGCGCGACGATCCAGGACCTGCCGCCGTTCGGGACGATCGATCCTCCGGACACGATCCCGACGCAGGCGCTCCAGGGCGTGCAGATCGAGCTCGGCCCGCCGCCGGATCCCGCGCCGCCGCCGACGCGCGTGCCTCCCAGCGCGCGCCGTCCGCCGCCGGATCGATCGATCCCGGCCATCCCGACCCGCCGCTCGTTCACGGCGTTCGCGATCCTGAGCGCCACCGCGCTCGCGATCGCCGCGGGCGTCGGCGCCGCGTGGCTCTTGCGCAGCGACGCGCCGGGGCGCCCGGTGGCACCCGCGGACGCGGCCGTCGGAGCGCACGTGCTCCCCGCGCCGGCGCCCGCGCCGCCTCCTCCGACCACCGCGCCCGCGCCGCGCACCGCCTGTGCGACGGTCGTCGCGCGCCCCAGCCGCCGCCGGGGATCGCGTCGAGGCGCTCGCCGCCTCCGAGGCGGCGCCCGTCACGCCCGCGAACGTGGCGCCGCGACGCGGCCTCGCGCGCCCGGAGCCGGCCGTCGCGCCGCGGACCGTCCGCGGCGACCGGGTACCCAGCGGCGATCGCCAGGCCGCGTTCGAGGAGATTCCCTGGTAGCTTAGGCGTGATGCGCGGGACGATCTGGCTCTCGGTGGTGCTCGCCCTGGCGAGCGGGTGCGACCTCCTCGGCGGTGACGACACGGCGCCGCCGCCGCCGCCGCCCGACCCCGCGCTCGCGCCGCCGACACCCGCCGGAGGCGGGAGCGACTCGACCGGCTCGACGGGTGATGGCAACTCGGGCGGCGCGGGCAACACGCTGCGCATCCCCGGCCTCGAGGGGCTCGAGATCCCCCTGCCCATCCCGAACCCGAACCGCCCCGACCCCTCGCCGCCCGCGCGCGGCTCGCTCGCCGCGGCGCCCCCGGGCTCGTTCGACGCGCGCGGCTTCCTCACGCGGGCCTTCATCGAGCAAGAGGCCGAGCGCGTCCACCAGGCGCTCGTCGCGGCGCTCGACGAGCGCGAGCGCGGCCAGGTGCAGGCGATCCCGTTCGAGATCGTGCAACAGGACGAGCCGAACGCGGCCGCGGGCTGCACGCGCGCGGATCGCCGCGCGGTCATGATGATCACGACCTCCATGCTCGAGGTGATCGCGGGCATCAGCGAGACGAAGGCCTACGACGAGCAGGCGAGCACGACGAGCTACGAGACGTACGTGAACGCGGTCGTCCAGGAGGTGCGCGCCGGGCGCGCCGCGCACGGCGTCGACCCCAACGCGCACCAGGCGCCCTGGGCCACCGACGCGCACAAGGTGGCGCGACAAGTCCATTTGTTCGATCAGCAGGTCGCGTTCATCCTCGGCCACGAGCTCGCGCACCACTACCGCGGCCACACGAACTGCGTGAGCGGGCGGACCGACGCGGAGGTGCAGCGCGACGAGCTCGCGCTCATCCTCTCGCGCACCGTGCCGCCGTTCGGACAGCCGCGCGAGGTCGAGTCGGACATGTGGGGCCTCGTCAACGTGCTCGAGGCGGGGCGCACGCGGACGGGCGGCACGTGGACCGAGGAAGGCGCCTTGCTCAACCTCGACTTCTTCCGCCGCGTCGCCGACCGCGGCGGCCAGGAGCTCGTGATGGCGTTCCTCTCGACCCACCCGCCGAGCGTCGTGCGCATCCCGATCGTGCGCTCGACGGCGCAGCAGTGGACGCCGGGCTACCGGCCGCCGCGCATGCCCGTCCCCGGTGAGGGCGAGGCGGGCGGCCTGCGGATCCCCGAGGGCCTCCCCATCCCCGAGGGCCTCCCCATCCCGCGCGACCTGCCGATCCCGCTCCCCTTCCCGCGCAGCAACTGAGTCTCCGTTGGCCGAGGCGTGCTTCGCACCCCCCCTCGGCCAACGGCCATCGCTGCGCGATGGCCTGGCCTCGAGTGGCGCCGTCAGCGATCAATCGACAGGTTTCGAAGGGAGCTCAGAGCACCTCGGGTTGCCCGAGATCGTGGCCCCAGACGCGCACGTTGCGGAGCCGCGCGAGCGGGAGCGCGAACGCGACGTTGACGGTGTGCCGCGAGCGCGGGTGCACCGTGAAGTCGCCCGGCCGCTCGCGGTCCGGGTACGCGACCTCGTCCGCGTCGAGCGCGAGGACCGCGCCCGCGTCGCCGAGGTGCGTGATCCGCAGCGGCTGGTCGGTGTCGTTGCCGAAGCGCAGCGTCACCACCGTCTGCTCGCCCTCCGCGCGCGCGACGACGAGCTCGAGTGAGCCGCGCGAGGCGAGCTGCTCGTACGTGCTCACGACCTGCGCGCCATCGGTGGAGGTCGACCCCTCGCGACCGGACCGGATCCCCTTGGCGATCCCCGAGCCGATCCCACGCCCGACCTCGACGGTCCGCTCGACGCCCGTCGCCGTCACCTGCTCGGCGGTCTCGCTGCTGCAGCCGCCCGCGAGGACCCACGCGATCGCCAACACCCCCAGCTTCGCACGACACATCGGCCCGACTCCTTGGTGAGGACAGCGCGAGTCTGGCCCGCGCGCAGGCGGACCGCCAGCGCCGCGCGCGGACGCGCGATGCTATCCTCGGCGCATGCGGATGAGCCCCTGCCCCGACTGCGCCCGCCACGTCCGCGACGACGGCGGCGCGTGTCCGTTCTGCGGCTCCGTCGCGCCGCGCCCCGCGCCGCGCGAGCCGCGGCGGACCGCGCGACCGGTCACCCGCGCCGCGCTCTTCCTCGCGGGCGTGCTCGGCGCCGGCGCGTGCGGCGATGGCGATCGCGCCGAGCCGGCGCCGCGCGGCGGCGCGGCGTCGAGCGACGGCGAGGAAGACGACCCGGGCATGGCCGACATCTACGGCGGCCCGCCCGCGCCCGTCGACGAGGACCCGGCCTCGGACGAGGGGATGCAGGTCGAGGCCTACGGCGCGCCCGCGCCGCCGCCCGACACCGTCGAGTGAGCGCCGGCTTCGACGCGCTCGCGGGGCTGCTCGAGCACGCGCGCGTCGCGGTGCTGACGGGCGCGGGCTGCTCGACGGAGAGCGGCATCCCCGACTACCGCGGGCCCGAGACGCGGCGCCGCGCGCGCTCGCCGATCCGCTTCGCGGAGTTCGTGAAGGACGAGGCGGGGCGCCAGCGCTACTGGGCGCGGGCGTTCGTGGGCTGGGAGCGCCTCGCGGACAAGCGCCCGAACGCCGCGCACGAGGCGCTCGCGCACATGGAGCGCGCGGGCCTGCTCACCGGGCTCGTCACGCAGAACGTCGACCGGCTCCACCACGCGGCCGGCTCCGAGGCGGTGGTCGAGCTCCACGGCGCGCTCGCCGACGTGCGCTGCCTCGCGTGCGGCGCGCTCGAGCCGCGCGACGGCCTCCAGGCGCGCCTCGACGCGCTCAACCCGGGCTGGCGCGCGCTCCGCGCCGAGCAGGCGCCGGACGGAGACGCGGAGCTCTCGTCCGAGCTCGTCGCGCGCTTCGTCGTCGCCGACTGCGCGCGCTGCGGCGGCCCCCTCAAGCCCGACGTCGTCTTCTTCGGCGAGGCCGTGCCGCGCGAGCGGGTCGAGCGCGCCTACGCGATGGTCGACGCGGCCGACGCGCTCCTCGTCGTCGGCAGCTCCCTCGCCGTGTTCAGCGGCTACCGCTTCGTCAAGCGCGCGCACGCGCGCGGGCAGCCGATCGCGATCGTGAACCTCGGCGCGAGCCGCGGCGACGCGCTCGCGGACGTGGTCGTCGACGCGCGCGCCGGCGAGGTCCTGCCCCGCCTCGCCGCGCGGCTCTCCCGCCCCTAAGCTGGCGAGCATGTGGGCGTACGTGATCCCGATCGCGGGCCTCGTCCTCGCCGGCGTCGGCGTGCTCGTCGCGGTGACGCCCGCGCAGACGCTCCTGCGCTTCGACCGCAAGACCGGGCACTTCCTCTATCGCACGGCCCCCGATCACGAGACCGGGCTGCGCCGGGCGGCCGTCTTCTATCGCCTCTTCGGCGTCGGCTTCGCGCTCTTTGCGCTCGCGTGGAGCGCGCTCGTCACCTACCTCGCAGCGTCGAGCGACTGAGCGCCGCTCGTCAGCGGCGCACGGCCCAGAGCACGTCGGTCGTGGGCACTGCGCCGCGGTCGATCACGAGGTGCTGGTAACCGCTCGACATCCGCACATCCGAGGCATGCAAACCGAATTGACGCCACGTGTAGTGCGTGAGCTCGCCGACGGTGAGGATGTCGTTGCGCGGGTCGTTGTCCGCCTCGCCCTGGATCCCGAGCCGCAGGAAGTGCGAGAGGTAGCCGCCCGCCTGGAAGTTGCTCGCGACGGCGCTCGTCACGTCCTCCTCGCTCGAGAACATCCCCACGCGACCGGGGCGCGTGATCACGTCTTTGGCGAAGCCGCCCGCGAAGCACGCGTCGATCGCGACGAGCGCGACGCGCGCGCGGATGGTGTCGAAGATCTGCCCGAGCTCGTCGTCCATCAGGCGGCCGTCGTAGAGCATGAGGTACTCGTCGCGACCGTCGATCTCGCGCGTGTCGCCGCTCGAGTCGGTCTGCCCGCCGTGGCCCGAGTAGAAGAACACGAGCACGTCGTCGGGCTGGATGCGCGACGCGATCGTCTGCAACGCCTGGCGGACCGCGGCGACGGTGACCTGCGCGTCCGTGAACAAGAACTCCTGGCTCGAAGGCATGTTGCCCTGGTTGCGCACCGCCTCCGCGAGCTTGCGCGCGTCGTTCGCGCACTCGGGCAGATCGTTCGTCGAGCCGGGGTAGTCGGTGATGCCGGCGAAGAGGCCCCAGACGCGGCCGACCTCGCCGCTCGGCGCGGCGCCCGGTGGCGTGCCCGGCGCGGCGACGGGCGGGCTCGGCGGCGCGACGACCGACGGCCCCTCGGTCACACGCAGCGTGTAGCGCCCCGTCTCACCCGGCCGGTAGCTCGTGACGAGGATCTCGTAGTCGCCGGGCTCGGCCACGGGGATGTCGATGCCGCTGTTCAGGCCCTGCCCCGGCGTGAGGTCGTCGTTGTCGTCCTGGTGGCCGCTCGGCGAGCGCACGATGAGGTACGTGTCGAAGTCGGTCGACTCGAGGCGGATCGACACCGCGCTCTGCGGCGTGAACCGCATCGGGTAGTGGTCGACGAACTCTCCCGTCCGCAGCGTGCGGTCGCCCTGCGCGAGCGTCCCCTGCTCGACGCGCGCGGCGCCGCTCGGCGGCGAGCCCGCGGTGGGCGCGCTCGGCGCGGTCGGCGCGCTCGGCGGCGTCGCGTCGCCGCCGCCGCCGCGCACGACCAGCGTATAGCGGCCCGTCTCGCCGGGCCGATAGCTCGTGACGATGACGCGCCACGTCCCGGCCTCCTGCGTCTGGAAGTCCATCCCCGCGTTCAGCGTCTGGCCGGGGATCATGTCGTCGTTGTCGCGCTGCGGGCCGCTGGGCGGGTGCACGATCAGGTACGAGTCGAACTCGGTCGACTGCGCCTCGAGGTGGATGCGCGCGCCCGCCGGCCAGTCGAAGCGGTGCTCGTCCGAGAACTCGCCGCTCTGGAGCGTGCGGTCCCCCGCGCGCAGCTCGCCCTCGATGCGCTGCTCGCCCCCCGCGGCGCCGCTCGGCGTCGGTGACGGAGCGCCCGGCGCCGCGGCCGCCGGCGCGTCGCGCGGCGAGAGCACCTTCAGCTCGTACGGGCCCGTCTCGCCCGCGCGGTAGCTCGTGGCGACGATGCGATAAGTGCCCGCCTCGGTGAGCGGCACGTCGACACGCGAGTTGAGCGTCCCGCCGAAGTCGTCGTTCTCCCAGTGCGCGCCGCTCGGTCCGTCGACGCGGAGGTAGCAGTCGAACGCGGACGACTCGAGCTCGATCGCCACCGTCTCGCCGGGCTGCGCCACGGTGAGCTCGTAGACGTCGTAGTGCTCGCCGCTCGGCAGGCGCGCGTCGGTCGCGGAGAGGTTGCCGTTGAGCCGATCGCCGAGGCGGACGGGGAGCGCGCGCTCGGTCCCGGCCGCGGCCGCCTGCCCCGGCGGCGGCGGCGTGTCGCCGCCGGGATCGCCCGAGCGCGTGGTCCCCGCGAGCTGGCTCACGATCTGCGTGAACTGATGGTGGGCGCGCGCGAGGAGCGGCTGCGCCGCGCTCCCGCGGCTGACCTCGACGCGGTACGCGAGCCCCGGCGCGCCGCTCACGCGCAGGCGGTAGCTGCCCGCGTCGGCGCCCTGATACGCGCCGTCCTGCGGCGAGAGCGCGGCTCCGCTCGGGCTCACGACGGACGTCGAGGGCGCGGCGCCGCCGCGCGCGCTCACCGCGATGCGGACCGGCCCGTCGGCGCGCACCACGTACGCGTCGCCGTCGCCGCTGACCGTTCCGTCCACCGTCTGCCCCGCGACCAGGAACGGGACGTCGGGCTCCGCGCCGTCCGCGCCGACGCGCCGCGCGACGAGCTGGTAGCCGCCGAGCCCCTGGCCGCCGTAGCTGCGGACCTCGATCTTCATCGAGCCCGCCGTCGGCGAGAGGAGCTCGATCCGCGACCGCGTCCGGTCGCCCTGCCAGTCGTCGTTCACGAGCGTGCCGCCCCCGGGCGGCGTCACCTCGAGGATCGGATCGAACGCGCTCGAGCTCAGCTCGACGAGGACGCGATCGTTGGCGCGAACGTCGACGAAGAACCGATCGAAGCGGCCGCGGCCGTCGCTCGGGTCGCTCGCGTCGAGCGCGCCGGCCTGCTCGAGGAGCGGCCCGGTCGCCGACGGCGCCGGCGTCGCAGGGGCCGGCTCGCGCTCGCGCTCCGCGTCGCTCCCGCCGCCGCAGGACGTCGCGAGCCACGAGGCGGCGAGCGCGGCGACCCAGCGCCCTCGCGACGCCCACCACCACGGACGAGCGCTCCTCGGGGTGAGCGTACCAGGAGCGATCGAGGCCGCGGCGGAGCCATCCCGTCTCATGGCGAGCAGGATAACCTCCCGCCGCCCGCCGCGGCGCGCCCGCGAGTTTCATGCCGATGACGGCCGCGCGCGGGGCTCGTCACAGCGCGGCTTGACACCACGGCGCGCGCCCGCGTACGTGTCGCGCCGCATGACCACCGAGACCGCGGAGCCCGAGGGCCCGACGCTGTTCGGCCACCCGACCGGGCTGTTCCAGCTCTTCTTCGCGGAGATGTGGGAGCGCTTCTCGTACTACGGGATGCGCGCGCTCCTGCTCTTCTACATGATCAAGGGCTTCCTCGGTCTCAACGACGGAGAGGCCTACGGCGTCTACGGCGCGTACACCGCGCTGGTCTACATGACGCCGTACTTCGGCGGCATGCTCGCCGACCGCCTGCTCGGGCGGCGCCGCGCCGTGGTCATCGGCGGGATCTTGATGGCGGCCGGTCATCTCTTGATGACGATCGAGCACCGCTACGCCTTCTTCGGCGCGCTCGCGCTGCTGATCGCGGGCAACGGCTTCTTCAAGCCGAACATCTCCACGATCGTCGGCGAGATGTACCCGGCCGCCGCTCCGAAGAAGGACGCCGGCTTCACGATCTTCTACATGGGCATCAACCTCGGCGCGGCGATGAGCCCGATCGTGTGCGGCTACGTCGGCGAGACGTACGGCTGGCACTACGGGTTCGGCCTCGCGACGATCGGGATGCTCATCGGCGTCGCGGTGTTCGTCGCGCCGACGCGCCTCACGCAGGCGCTGATCGGCACGGGCGCGCTCGCGACCGCCGTCGCGATGCCGTTCTGGCAAGACTCGTTGCTCCAGCTCGCGGTGCGCGTGTTCCTCGGGATCATGCTGCTCGTCGCGGGCGTCGTCGCGGTGATGGCGCTCCAGAAGGGGCCGCTCGCGAAGAGCGCCGGCGCGCCACCCGACCCGGAGAAGCTCAGGAAGAAGCTCCTCGGGTTCTTGCCGGCGGAGTACGCGGTCTACCTGGGCACCGCGCTCGTCGTGGTCGTGCTCGCGTTCGTCGTCCAGAACGACTCGGTGGCGGGCTGGGTGCTCAACGTCACCGGCGTCGTGTTCCTCGTCTACGTGATCTACGACATGGTGGCGCGCTGCGACTCGGTCGCGCGCCAGCGGCTCACCGTCGTGCTGATCCTGTTCTTCTTCAACATGCTCTTCTGGGCGTTCTTCGAGCAGGCGGGGACGAGCCTGAACAACTGGACGGACCGGAACATCGACCGCGTGGTCGAGGACCGGCGCGTCGAGGCCTCGGAGGTCGGGACCACGCTGCGCTTCCGCGTCGCGCCGAGCACGAGCGACCCCGCGCTCGCTGCGCTGCCGCTCCTGTCGCAGGAGCAGCTCGGTCGGACCAACGGGAGCCCCGCGCTCGTCGAGCAGATCGGGCGGGCGATCCGCGCGGTCGAGGCGCAGCGCAACGTGAACCGCGGCGCGGAGGATCGCGTGAGCGAAGCCGCGATGGATCAGCTGATCGCGTCGGTCCGCGCGAGCGAGCGCTTCACGATGACCGGCCTGACGTACCTGCGCGCCGCGCAAGACCCCCTCGTGCGCGCCGCGGACGTGGCGGTCGTCGAGTGGGTGGTGACCGAGGACGACATCGGCATGGGCATCGCGACCTCGGAGATCCCGGCGTCCGAGTACCAGGCGGCCAACCCGATCTACATCATCCTGTTCGGCCTCCCGTTCAGCGCGCTGTGGGCCTGGCTCGCCGTGCGCAACCGCGACCCCTCGACGCCGGTGAAGTTCGCGCTCGGGATCGCGCAGCTCGCGATCGGGTTCGGGATCTTCTGGTGGGGCGCGCAGAGCGCCGACGCGCGCGGGATGAGCTCGATGGGGTTCTTGCTGCTGGGCTGGCTGTTCGTCACGACGGGGGAGCTGTGCTCGTCGCCCGTCGGCCTCTCGATGGTCACCAAGCTCTCGCCGCAGCGCCTCGTGAGCACCGTCATGGGCGGCTGGTTCCTCGCGACCGCGTTCTCGAACTACCTCGCCGCGATCATCGCGCAGTTCACCGGTGTCTCGCACGGCGAGGAGGGCCTGCAGTTCATCCCGGGGCCGACCGAGACGGTCGCCGGGTACGGCGACGTCTTCGGGATCATCGCGATCGCCGCGTTCGTCGCGGCGCTCGTCTGCCTCGCGCTCTCGCCGATCCTCACGAAGTGGATGCACATGGACGAGCTGGCCGCGGAGGGCCGGTCGTCGGCCAGCCACTGAGCTACGCTCCGCGCGTGATTCGCGTCATCACCGAGGCCGACGAAAGCGAGTCGTTCCTCGGTGAGCTCGCAGACAACGAGGCGCTGATCCGACGAGCCGCGAGCGCCTCGACGCCCGCGGAGCGAGTCGCGGTCGTGACTCAGCTCCGGGGGCGCTCTCTTGGAACCGACGCTCGATCCGATCTTCAGCGAGCTTCCGAGCTACTTGAGGGACTCCCAGGTCCGGTTCGTGATCGTCGGGGCGCACGCGCTGGCGGTCCACGGCGTATCCCGTTGGACGGGTGATCTCGACGTGCTCGTCGAGCCGTCGCGCGAGAACGCGGCGCGGCTCGGCGAGGTCGAGCTGCTGCGCGAGGCCGGCGTCCTCGCCGACGAGTGAGCCAGGTCAGCTAGCCGACGAGCATCTTGTCGAGCAGCGCGCGGTCGCCCTGGACCGCGCAGCGCTGCATGTAGAATCGCAAGCCTCGTTCCCCGCCGAGCTCCTCGCCGCCGCCGGCGCGGCCGGGCCCGCCGTGCACGCAGCTCGGCAACACCAGCCCGGGCGAGATCGCCTGGTCGGCGACCTTCTTGCTGCCCATGAGGACGCGCCCGTGGAACGGCGCGAGGCCCAGCACCAGCGCGCCGAGCTGATCGCGGTCGTCGCCGTAGACGGACGCGACGAGGCCACCGCCGCCCTTCGCGACGAGCGCGATCGCCTCCTCGGTCGTCTGGTACGGCAGGAGCGTCGTGCAGGGCCCGAAGACCTCGTGCTCGTGCACGGCCGCCGCGCTCGCCGGGTCGTCTGCGCGCAGCAGCACCGGACCGACGAAGAAGCCGGCTCGCGCGTCCGCGTCGACGAGCTCGACCTCGGTCGGGTGGCCCCACACGATCCGCGCGCCCGAGGCGACGAGCTTCTCGACGCCGGCGACGTAGTCGGCCTTCTGTTGCGCCGTCGCGAGCGGACCCATGCGGACGTCCTTGTGGGCCGGGTTCCCGATCACGACGCGGCCGATCCGATCGATGAGGTCGGCCTGCACGCGATCGACCTGCGCGGCGGGCACGAGCACGCGGCGCGTCGCCGTACACTTCTGTCCGCTCTTCTGCGTGACCTCCTGCGCGACGTCACGCAGGAACGCGCCGTACGTCTCGTCGCTCGCGTCCTCGCAGAGGATCGCGGCGTTGAGCGAGTCGGCCTCGACGTTCACGCGGGTGGAGCTCGCGAGGACGTTGTGCCGCCCGCGCAGCGACAGCCCCGTGTCCGCCGAGCCGGTGAACGCGAGCGCGTCCTGCGGCCCGAGGTGATCGAGGAGATCGCCAGCGGAGCCCGAGAGGAGCTGGAAGGAGCCCGGCGGCAGCGCGCCGGTCTCGACCATCACCTTCGCCATCCGGTACGACGTCAGCGCGGTCGCCGTCGCCGGCTTGCTGATGACGGGGACGCCCGCGAGCAGGGCGACCGCGAGCTTCTCCGCGAGGCCCCACGCGGGAAAGTTGAACGCGTTGACGTGCACCGCGACGCCGCGCAGCGGCACCCACACGTGCCGGCCGTGGAAGCGCACGCTCTGCGTCAGCTGCTCGGACTCCTCCGCGATCCAGCGCGCGTCACCGAGGCGCTTGCCGAGGCTCGCGTAGTACGCGAGCGTGCCGCTCGCCCCGTCGACGTCGAACTTCGCGTCCGAGCGCGGGGTCCCTGCGTTGAGGATCGACGCGTCGATCAGCGCGTCGCGGTGCTCGTGGATCGCCTTGCTCAGCGCCTTGAGCACGGCCCCGCGCTCCGCGAACGTGAGCGCGCGCAGCGCGGGCCCGCCCACCTCGCGGGCGTGCCGCACCGCGGCGCCGAGGTCGAGGCCTTCGGTCGAGGCCGTGGCCACCGGCTGCCCGGTCGTCGGGTCGAGCAGCGTCGCGCCCGCGCCGCGTCCGGCGACCCACTCTCCGCGGAGGAAGCTCTCGAGGGTGATCATGGCGGGCGAGCCTATTCGGGCGGCTCCGCGCGGCAAGGCGTCATCTCACGCGGGGTGACCGAGTGGCACCCTCGGTGTGCCACCGGGACATTCGTGTCCCGGTTTCGTGGCACGGGTGCGTAGCCCCTTTCGCACCGAGGGTTTGGAACGTATAGTGCACCCCGGCCGAACCGATGCCGACCTGGGCGAAGACAGCGATCCTGACGCTCGCGGCGCTCCTCTTGGGGCTCGCCGCCGCGCCGCCGTCGCGCTCGCAGGAGGTCGCCCTCGAGGACTTCGGTGGGACTTGGCAGTTCAACCGGACGCGCCGCGATCTGCGCGACCTCGAGGAGGGGATCGACCGGGTCGCCGACCAGCTCAACATCTTCATCCGCGAGATCGCGCGCGGGGAGATGCGCCGCCGCATCCAGCCGGAGGGGCGCGTGCGCTTCGCGATCCAGAGCGAGACGCGCGCGACGATCGCCGTCGACGATTGGGGCCCGCACGCGTTCGAGCTCGGCGGCGCGCCGCGCAGCGTGCGCGGCCCCAACGGGGACTCGATCCGCGTCGGGCTCGCCTTCCGCAACGGACAGATCGTCCACCGCGAGCTCCACGGGCAGGGCCACCGCACGAACGTCTTCGCGCTCAGCCCGGACGGGACGCAGCTCACGATGAACGCGTCGATCGGCTCCGACCAGCTCCCCGACCAGATCCGCTACCGGCTCACGTACCGCCGCCTGCGCTGAGTCTTCGGAGGGGTGCTTCGCACCCCTCCCCAGTGCGAACGCGGCGGAGCCGCGTTCGACCCCATCGCGGAGCGATGGGGCCCCCTCGGCCAACGGCCATCGCTGCGCGATGGCCTGGCCTCGAATGCCGCCGTCGGCGGCGCGGAATGGCGCCATCGACAGGGCATCGACAGGGGACGATCCTCGTCATTCGTCATTCGCTCGCTCGCGACGGGCGGGTCGCGATGGCGCGCTCGACCGCGCGGGCCCTGGCTAGCGCGCCATTCTTCGCGGCGCGTTTGCGCGGCGCGCGTGAGGGCGTGATGTTGATCCGCATGCGATGGACTCTCTTGATCGCGGCAGCGAGCCTCTCGACCGCGTGCGGTGCCTCCACCACTCATCAGCTCTCGGCCTACCGGATCGTCGACCAGACGACTGACCCTCGGACGGGCGAGATCGTCTACCGGGGCGTGGCCGAAGACGGCTCGGGCGGCACGGTCGAGATCTACGCCGGCCCGTCCGCCGCGACGGCGCAACGAGGCCACGCCGCGAGCGCGCCGGCCTTCCGCGCGCCGCCGCCGCACGCGCGCGCGCATCGCCGGCCGCGCTGGGCGATGAGCCACCGCTTCGCGCGGCGGTGGCGCGGACACCGCCATCACCGCGCGCCCGACGCGGACCACCGCGGGCCCGGCTGCCATTGAGCGGCCGCCGGCGCGGCGCGCCGGAGCGCGCTCAGCGCGCGCGGTAGACCACGCGACCATCGACGACGGTGGCGAGCACGCGCAGCTCGCGCAGCGCGGCGGGCGCGAGCGCGCGCGGGTCGGCGCCGACGATCGTGAGGTCCGCGCGCGCGCCCGGCCGGATCACGCCGGACTCGTCGTCGCCGAGCGCGCGCGCCGGGCCCCGCGTGAACGCGAGGAGCGCGTCCTCGATCGTCAGCCGCTCCTCGGGGCGCCAGCCGCCGGGCGGCGCGCCGTCCGCGTCCTGCCGCGTGAGCGCCGCGTAGAGGCCGAGCGCGGGCCGATGATCCTCGACCGGCGCGTCGGACCCGAACGCGAGCAACGCGCCGGCCTGCGCGAGCGTGCGCCACGCGTACGCGAAGCGGAGCCGCGCCGGACCGACGCGCGCCTCGGCCCAGGGCATGTCGCTCGTCGCGTGCGTCGGCTGCATGCTCGCGACGACGCCGAGCGCGGCGAAGCGCCCGACGTCCGCTTCGCGGAGCACCTGCGCGTGCTCGATGCGGTGCCGCCGCGCTCGGTCGGTGCCCTGCGCGGCCTCGATCGCGTCGAGGGCGACCGCGTTGCCGCGATCCCCGATCGCGTGGATCGCGAGCTGGTAGCCCGCGTCGTGCGCCTCGCGCGCGAGCTCGGCGAGGCGCTCCGGGCTCTGCGCGAGCAGCCCGCGGTGGCCGGGGCGATCCGCGTAGTCGTCGAAGAGCGCCGCGCCGCGCGAGCCGAGCGCGCCGTCCGCGAAGTACTTCACGCCGACCACGCGCAAGCGGCCCTCGCGGTCGGGCGGCTGCCGGAGCCGCTCGCCGACGCCCGCGGCGCCGCCCGCGAGGTACACCGTGACGCGCAGCGTGAGCTCGCCCTGCGCCTCGAGGCGCTCGAGCGCCGCGAGCTCGTC
Source organism: Sandaracinaceae bacterium (assembly GCA_019637095.1). Classification (GTDB taxonomy): domain Bacteria; phylum Myxococcota_A; class Polyangia; order Polyangiales; family Sandaracinaceae; genus JACKEC01. The sequence continues at coordinate 175,714 of JAHBWG010000001.1, forward strand.
GAGCTCCACGCTCATGTCGTGCACGCCCGTCAGGCCGGCCTCGGCGCAGCGCGCGAGCGCGTGGCGCAGATCCGCCGCCAGCTCCTGCGCGGAAGGCGGCGGCAGCGCCTGCGCGACCGCGTCCATCGCGGCGTCGACGAAGAGGCCCGTCGCGCGCCCTGCCGCGTCGCGCAGGAGCTCGCCGCCCGCCGCGGACTCGGTCGCGTCGGTCACGCCCCCGAGCTCCATCGCGCGCGCGTTGAGCCACGCGGCGTGCCCGTCGACCCGCGTGAGCCACGCGGGGTGATCGGGAACCGCGGCGCTGAGCGCGTCGTGCGTGGGCAGCGCGGGGTCGTCCCAGTCGTTCTGGTCCCAGCCGCGCGCGCGGATCCACGTGCCGGAGGGGAGGCCGCGCGCCGCCTCGGCGACCCGCGCGACGACCTCGGCCTCGCTGCGCGTCCCGCGCAGATCGACGGTGCGCCGCGCGCGGCCGAGCCCCGCGAGGTGCAGGTGCGCGTCGACGAGCCCGGGCAGGATCACGCCCTCGACGCGCTCGCGCCGGCCCGAGAGCGCGGGATCGTCGGCGGTGAGGACGTGCGTGATGCGCCCGTCCGCGATGCGCAGCGCGCGCGCGCCGGTCGGGGCGTCGGGGATCACGACCTCACCGATCAGCACGAGCGCGTCGTCGCCGCGCGGCGACGCGACGGGTGAGCTCGCGCCGCAGCTCGCCGCGACGATCGCGAGGGCGAGGGCCGGCGCCGCGCGGGTCATCGACGCGACGATACCGCGGCGGCGGTCCGCGCGCGCTCACGGCGTGAGCGGCGCGAAGAGCTCCTCGACGTCGTCCTCGCTGAGCGCGAGCCGCGCGCCGCCGCCGCCGAGCACGCCCTCCGCGAGCCGGCGCTTGCGCTCCTGCAGCGCGAGCATCCGCTCCTCGACGCTGCCGCGCGCGATGAGGCTCGTCACGACCACCGGCCGCGTCTGCCCGATGCGGTAGGCCCGATCCGTCGCCTGATCCTGCGCCGCGGGGTTCCACCACGGGTCGTAGTGCACCACGGTGTCGGCGCTCGTGAGCGTGAGGCCGACGCCGCCCGCCTTGAGGCTGATGAGGAACACGTCCGCGTCGCCCCGCTCGAAGCGATCGACGAGCGAGGCGCGATCGCGGCTCTCGCCGGTGAGCGTCAGGTACGGCACGCCTCGCTCGCTCAGCCCGCGCGCGATCAGCGCGAGCATGCGAGTGAACTGGCTGAACACGAGCACGCGGTGCCCGCGGCCGAGCTGCGCGTCGAGCAGCTCGAAGAGGCGCTCGTACTTGGCGCTGCGCCGCACCTCGTGCGCGGCGCGCATCGCGACCAGGCGCGGATCGCAGCACACCTGCCGCAGCTTCGTGAGCGCGTCGAGGATCGGCACCGTCGAGGCGGCGAGGCCCTGCTTCTGGATCACGCGGCGCACCGACTCGTGCGCGGCGAGGCGGATGCGCTCGTAGAGCTCGCGCTGATCGCCGCGCAGCTCCACCGGCCGCACGATCTCGGTCTTGGGCGGCAGCTCCGAGGCGACGTCGCGCTTGAGCCGGCGCAAGAGGTATGGGCTCACCTTGTCGCGCAGGCTCGCGAGGCGCTCCTCGTCACCGAGCTGCTCGATCGGCAGGCGATACACGCGGCGGAAGGTCAGCTCGTCGCCGAAGAGCCCCGGGTCGAGGAAGTCGAAGAGCGACCAGAGTTCGCCGAGGTGGTTCTCGACCGGCGTGCCGGTCAAGCAGAGGCGGTGGGCGGCGTCGATGCGCTTGACCGCGCGGTGCGCGCGGCTGCGCGGGTTCTTGACCGTGTGCGCCTCGTCGAGCACCACGAGGTGCCAGCGCCGCGCGGCGAGCCGCTCCTCGTCGCGCAAGAGCACGGGGTAGCTCGTGATCGCCACGTCCGCGCGGTCGAGCTCCGCGTAGCGCGCGTGCCGCTGCGCGCCGGTCAGCGCGACCACGCGCAGGTGCGGCGCGAACTTCGCGAGCTCGCGGGCCCAGTTGAACGAGAGGCTCGTGGGCGCGACGATCAGCGCGGGGTCCTCGAGCCGGCCCGCCTCCTTCTCGATCGCGAGGTGCGCGATCGTCTGGAGCGTCTTGCCGAGCCCCATGTCGTCCGCGAGGATCCCGCCCGCGCCGCACGCGCGCAGGTGCTGGAGCCACGCGACGCCGGCCGCCTGGTAGTCGCGCAGCGTGGCGCGGAGCCCGCGCGGCGGCTCCACCGGCGCCGGATCGCTGAGCACCTCGCCGAGCTCGCGCGGGCGCGTGCTGCCGCTCCAACGCACGCCCCCTCGCGCCCCCGCGAGCGCCTCGTCGAGGCGCGGGAGCGCCCCCGCGCTCATCGTCCCGAAGCGCAGCGCCGCCGGCTCGGCGTCGTCGCCGTCGTAGAGCTCGCCGATCACGCGCAGGAGCCCGCGCGCCTGCTCGGGCGGCACCGCGAGGTAGCGTCCGTCCGGCAGCGCGACCGCGATCGTGCGGCGCCGCTCGACGAGGCTGGCGAGCGACGCGCCGCGCGCGCTCGACGACAACAGATCCACGAGCGCGGGCAGGAGGTTCACGCGCCGGCCGTCGATCTCGACGCCGAGCTCGAGCCCGAACCAGTCGGGCCGCGCCTCCTCCGGCTCGACGTGCGCGTACCACGTCGCGTCCTCGACGACGCGGTAGGGGTAGCCCTCGTCGAGCTCGACGTGCCAGCCGAGCGCGCGCAGCTGAGGGACGACCCAGCTCGAGAACGCGCAGCGCTCGTGCACGTCGGCGTCGCACCCGAGGAGGTAGTGCGCGACGACCCCGGGCGGGATCGCGTGGTCGGGCAGACACTCGAGGTCGACCGCGCCGAAGCTCTCGAGGACCTGGCCCGCCCGCGCCTCCGCCACCGCGTCGCGCAAGATCACTTGCATCCCGCCAGGCCCGGCGCGGAAGAAGCGGTCGCGCGGATCGCACGCGGCGAGGCGCGAGTCCCCGTAGTCGAACCAGAGCCGCGCGACGGGCAGCTCGAGCGTCTCGAGCATCGCGCCGAAGCCGTCGCTCCGGTCGATCGTCACCGGCTCGATCCCGAGCACCACGCGCGGCGTCGGGGTCTCCATGCGCTCGTGCCCCCCTGACCTCGGCTCCGGAGCTCCCGCGAGGCGCACGTGGCTGATCCGCGGCTCGGTCGCGTCGTTCACATCGTTCGGCGCTGCGCTCACGGCGCGGGTTAGATCATGCCCGCGCGCGCGCGTCGATCCCGAAAACGCAATGGATCTCGCGTGCTACGCGGCCACCCCCCACCGGTCGTGGCACCGGCTCGCGACACCCAAGCGGTCGGGGCGCGCGATCCATCGCGCCGCCGATCGCGGTGACCGGGGCGGCGTTCTTTGGCACCATCGACCGGGCATGACGGTCCATCCCGAGCTCCGCGCAGCCGCCGAGGCATGGCGCGCCGACGACCCCGACCCGGCCACCCGCGACGAGGTGACCGCGCTGCTCGCCGCCGGCGACGAGGCCGCGCTGCGCGATCGCTTCGCGGGCCACCTCGAGTTCGGCACGGCGGGCCTGCGCGGCCTGCTCGGCGCGGGCCCGAACCGGATGAACCGCAAGGTGGTCATCCGCGCGACCGCGGGGCTCTGCGCCTACGTGCTCGAGAAGGTCCCCGGCGCGCGCGAGCGCGGCGTCTGCATCGGCTACGACGGCCGGCGGCTGAGCAGGGAGCTCGCGGCGGACACCGCGCGCGTCTGCCTCGGCCTGGGCCTGCGCGTGCGCGCGTTCGACCACGTCGTGCCGACGCCGGTCCTGGGCTACGCGTGCCTCACCTCGCGCGCCGCCGCCGGCGTGATGGTCACCGCCAGCCACAACCCGCCCGCGTACAACGGCTACAAGGTCTACTGGGAGAACGGCGCGCAGATCATCCCGCCGAGCGACGAGGGCATCGCAGCGGCCATCGCGGCGCTCGGCGGGCTCGACACGATCGCGCTCGGCGACCTCGACGAGGCGCGCGCCGACGGCCGCTTCACGATCATCGGCCCCGAGCTCGAGCGCGCCTACCTCGACGGCGTCCGCGCGCTGATGGTGCACCCGGGCCTGCCCCGCGACATCACGATCGCGTACACCGCGCTCCACGGCGTCGGCGATCGGCTCGCGCGCCAGGCGCTCGCCGAGGCGGGCTTCTCGCGCGTGCACAGCGTCGCGGCGCAGGCGGAGCCCGACGGCGCGTTCCCGACCGTCGACTTCCCGAACCCCGAGGAGAAGGGCGCGATGGACCTGGTGCTCGCGCTCGGCGAAGAGGTCGGCGCGGACCTCGTGATCGCGAACGACCCGGACGCGGATCGGCTCGCGGTCGCGGTGCGCGATCGCGAGGGAGGGTTCGTGCAGCTCACCGGCAACGACGTCGGCTGCTTGCTCGGCCACTACCTCCTCGACCAAGGGCCGGCCGGCGACCGGCGCCTCGTGGTGAACACGATCGTCAGCTCGCCGATGCTCGGCGCGATCGCGGCCGCGCACGGCGCGCGCTTCGAGCAGGTGCTCACGGGCTTCAAGTGGATCGCGAACACCGCCTTGCGCCTCGAAGCCGACGGCGCGGCGCGCTTCGTCCTGGGCTACGAGGAGGCGCTCGGCTACACGGTCGGCTCGCTCGTGCGCGACAAGGACGGCATCGGCACCGCGGTCGTCGTCGCCGACATGGCGGCGTGGTGCAAGAGCCAGGGCCGCAGCCTGCTCGACGAGCTCGAGCTCGGGTGGCGGCGCTACGGCATGTACCTGAGCCGGCAGGTCAGCCACACGCTGCCCGGGAGCGACGGCGCCGCGCGCATCGCCGCGGTCATGGCGCGGGTGCGCGAGGCGCCGCCCGCGGCGCTCGGCGAGCACTTGGTGATCGCGCGCGCGGACCTCGCGCGCGGCGTTCGCATCGACCGCGACGGCCGCGAGAGCCCGCTCGGGCTGCCCCCCGGCGACGTCCTCGCGATGGACGTCGAGGGAGGACACCGCGTGATGCTCCGGCCGAGCGGGACCGAGCCCAAGATCAAGTTCTACTTCGACGTGCGCGTGACGATCGGCGAGGGGGAGACGATCGAGGCGGCGCGGCGGCGCGGCGACGCGCTGCTCGACGCGCTCAGCGCCGGGCTCGCCGCCGCCACCGGGATGTGACGCACGCGGGCGTGGTGCGGCGGACGCGCGTGCCGTAGGCTCCGCGCATGCGCAGACTCCTCGCGTCGGCCGCCGTGCTCGCGGCCCTGTCGGTGTCCTCGATCGCGCACGCACAGGACGCCGAGCGCGCGCTCTCCCGCGTGCGCGAGCTCGTCCAGGGGGCCCGCTTCGCGGAGGCGGTGCGCGCCGCGCGGACGTTCCTCGATCGCGGCGACCTGAGCGCCTACGATCGCAACACCGGCCTCGAGCTGCTCGCGGTCGCGCAGATCGCGAACCGCGAGGCGCGCGACGCGGAGCAGACGCTCCTCCTGCTCTACTCGCGCGACCCCCAGCACCGCCTCGCCGATCCGGACGCGAGCCCGCCGGTGCTCTCGGCGTTCGCGCGGGCCAGAGAGGCGAGCCCGCCGCTCGTGCCGGTGCGCATCGAGCACACGCCGCCGCGGCTCTCGCAGCGCGAGGCCCCCGTGCTCGTCGCGCGGCTCAGCGAGGGCGCCGACGCGGTGTCCGAGCTGCAGCTCACCTACCGCACCGCGACGGAAGGGTGGTCGCGCGTCGTCATGACGCCGCGCCCGGACGGCACCTTCATGGCTCGCATCCCGGTCGTCGGCGACCCGCGCGCTCCGGCGGACGTCGCGTACTTCCTGGTCGCGATGGCGCCGTCGATGGCGCCGCTCGCCACGAACGGCCGCGAGGCCGAGCCGCTCCAGCTGCGGATCCCCGCGGAGAGCGCGGGCGCCGCCGTCACCGCCGTCGTCGACGAGCGCCCGCCGCCCATCGAGGAGCGCCCGGCGCCGCGCCCCACCCCCGAGCCCGAGGGCGGGATGAACGTCGCGGAGCAGTGGTGGTTCTGGACGCTGCTCGTGCTCGTCGTCGGCGGCGGCGTCACGGTCGGCGTGGTGTTCGCCACGATGGAGTCGCCCGAGGAGGGCACGCTCGGCTCCGCGCGCCTGATGCAGCTCGCGTGGTGAGCCCCCGCCGGCCCGCGCGGGCGCGGAGGGTCGTCGCGCTCGTCGCGCTCACGGTCGCGGGTTGTGGCGGCGAGCGCGAGGAGGCGGCGCGCGAGGCGGCCGAGGATCCAGACGCGCTGCGTCCACGACGCGGAGCGCAGGTCGACTGCGCGGGGCCGCCCGACGACCCCGACGAGGTCGACACGCTCGCCGAGGTCGCGGCGAGCGGAGACCTCGCGGGCGCGATCCTCGGGCTCGAGGCGCTCACCGGCGCGCACCCGCGGTCGAGCTCCGCGCGCGTGCGGCTCGGCGAGCTGCTCCTGCGCACCGAGCCGCCGCGGGCCGAGGAGGCCGACGGCTGGTTCGAGCGCGCGCTCGCCCTGCACGCGCGCGGCTGCCGGCTCGGTCACCGCGACGAGTGGGCGGCGCACGAGGGCCGCGCGCTGAGCCGCATGATGCGGGGCGACTACGCCGGCGCGATCGCGCCGCTGCGCGCCTCGCTGGCGCGCTGGCCGAGCGTCCCCGCGACCCGCTACAACCTCGCGTGCGCGCTCTGCCAGACGGGCGACCTCGACGGCTGCGCGCGCGAGCTCGAGGCGACGCTCCGCCGATCGCCCGGGCCGCCTTCGTTCCTCGCGGGCGAGGCGCGGCCGCCGGCGCACTACCGCGCGCTCGCGCGACGCGACCCGGACCTCGCGCCGCTCCGCGCCGACGCCGCGCGCTTCGCCGCGCTCGTCGGCGGCGAGCCCCCGTGACCGACTCGAGCCCACCTCGGGCCCGACGTCGCCGCGCAGAGCGGCGCCGGATCCAGCCCTCCGGTCTCGGGGGGTATACTGCGGCGGATGGCGATGACCGAGCGGGAGCGGCGCCACTTCGCGGCGATCGCTGAGGCGATGCAAGCCGAAGGCGACGAGCGCCGTCGCGAGGCCGCGGCGCGCGGCGGGATCGAGAAGGTGCTCGAGGGGCTCGCGCTCGGCGACGCGGCGCCCACGACCGAGGCGATCGAGCGCCAGCTCGACGAGCGCGCGCTCGGACGAGCCGAGCTCCACCGTCGCGCGCGCCGGCTGGGCCTGATCCCGTGATCGATGAGATCGCGGCGCTGCTCGTCGACGCTCGGGCCGCGATCGAACGAGTCATCGCCTACGAGCTGGTCGCGGGACGCACCCAGGACACCAGCGACATCGAGGCCGTGGTGCGCACGCTGGACGGCGCCGGGGTGGCGATCGACTGGGCCTACGTGGAGCGGTGGTGCGACGCGTGGGAGCTCGGCGATGCCCTCGCGCAGATCCGCACGCGGCTCGCGCCCCGTCGCCCCGCGTGACGTCGCGCGACACGTCGCCGGGATCGGATCAGAACGACCCGACGAGCGCGAGGCCGACGCCCCCGCGCTCCAGGCGCGGCGCGAGCCCGAGCGCTTCGCGCAGCGCGCGCCGGCGCCGGTCGTTGGCGCCGCCCTCGAGCGCGGTCGCGACGATGAACGTCACGAGCCCCACCCCCGCGCCCGCCGCGCCGGCGCCGATCGAGATCTCGGCCGGCATGCAGCCGGTCATGCAGTCGAACGAGAGGATCGATCCCGCGAGGATGGCGACGAGCCCGGCCCCGAGGATCACCGCCGCCGTGACGTAGAGCGCGGTCGCGACGTCCGCCTGCGCCTGCGCCGCCTCGAGCTCGAGCCGCGCCTCGGCGCGCGCCCGGGACGTCCGCGCTCGCGACGATTGCGCGCACGCCGGGGCGGTGAGGAGCGCGCTCAGGAGCGACGCGGCGCTGAGCGCGAGCCCGAAGTGGCGAGCGAGGACGTGACGTGCGCGCATCGCGCGCGACGGTAGCGCGCGATCGACCCAGGCGCGATCGACCCTCGTCGCGACGCGCGAGGCCAGCGCGCCTCGCTCGCTCACGTCACGTGCGCGACGGCGCCGCCGCGGCGCGGGTCGGCGATCGCCTCGGCGCGGTCGCCCTCGACGCGCACCGCGTTCACGCCGCCGAAGTAGAACGCGCGATCGGGGAACGGGTGCACGCGCGCGAAGCGCTCGCCGAGCGCGCGCTCGACCGCGTCGGGGTCGCGCCAGCCGGCGCGCTCGAGCCAGACGTGATCGCCCTCGGCGTGGATGCGCGGCGCCATGATCGCCCCCTCGAGCGAGGCGCCGTGGACGACCCGGTAGAGCACCGCGCCGACCACCGAGCGGATCCGGTTCGAGCCGCCGCTCCCGAGCGCGAGCGCGGGCCGGCCGCCGTCGAGGGCCACGGTCGGCGCGATCATCGTGGGCAAGACGACGCCCGGCGCGTGCGCGTGGAAGCCGTCCGGGTTGAGGTCCTCCTCGCCGAGGAAGTTGTTGGGTTGGACGCCGGTGCCCGGCACGACGAAGCCGCACCCCTCACCGTTGGTGAGCGTCACCGCCGCGACGCCGCCCTCGGCGTCGAGCACGCTGACGTGCGTCGTCGAGCCGTGGCCCGGCGGCGCCGCGCGCGCGCTGGCGAGGCGGCTCGCGGCGGCGAACGCGCAGGCCTCCGCCACCTCGTCTTCGGGATCGCGACGAGCCGCGAGCGCGGTGAGGAGGCGCGCGACGCGCTCACCACCCGCGTGCGGCGAGGTGAGCACCGTCCACGCGCCGAGCCGCAGAACGCGCGGCTCGACGACGCGCGGAGCAGCTCGCAAGAGATCTTGCGCGCTCAACAGGCCGCCGCGCGCGGGTCCGAACGCCTCGATCAGCCCCTCGGTGAAGCGCGACGGCGGCGCGCCGAGCGCGGCCGTCTCCTCGAGCAGCTCCGCGAGCGCCGGGTTCGTCAGCGAGGTCTGCTCCGTCGGGGGGACGCCGCTGGCGAGCGCGAGGGCCTCGGGGCTCTGGGTTTGGATGGGCCAGAGCAGGCCGTAGACCATCGCGTTCTGGGCCGACAGCGTGAGGCCCTCGCGCGCGTGGCGCGCCGCGGGACGCACGAGCTCCGCGAGCGGGCGCCGCCCGAAGCGCCGCGCGGCCTCGAGCAACCCCTCGAGCGCGGCGGGCGGCGCGACCGAGCCGCGCCCGACGTGGAACGTCTGCGTGGTGGACCCGAAGTCGACCTCGACGCTGCGGAAGTCCGGCGCAGCGGGCGCGCCCTCGAGGCCGGGCATCGTCGAGAAGAAGTCGACGACGCGCGGCGGCGAATCGGGGAGCGCCACCGTCATCATGCCGGCGCCGCCGGCGCTCGCGAGGAGCGGCTCCGCGACGAACGCCGTGAACGCCGCCGCGACGGCCGCGTCGACCGCGTTGCCGCCGTCCGCGAGCACGTCCCGCCCGGCCTCGGCGGTGCGGCGATCTCCCGCGGCGACGACCCCTCGCATCGGCGCGGGAGCCTACCCGCGGCTGCGCTCGCGCGTGAAGCAATCGACCGATCTCTCGCGCCCTTCACGCCTCTCGCGGCGGCCCCTCGACGCCTCTCGCTCGCCCCGACCCGCGCGCGAGCCCATGCTCCGCGGCCGTGAGCACCTCGAGCCCGGCGAAGGCCCCGAGCGCCCTGCGGGTCAACCTCGCGCTGATCGCGGTGCAGATCGCCTTCGGCACGCTGCCCGTGACGGGCAAGCTCGCGATGACCGCCGTCGGCCCGTTCGCCCTCTCGCTGGTGCGGATGGTCGGCGCGGCGGTCGTCCTCGGCGCGATGGCGCTGCGACGCGGGGGCGAGGCGCCGATCCCGCGGCTCGACGTCCTGAAGATCGCGGGGTGTGGGCTGCTCGGCGTGGCGGGCAATCAGGTGCTGTTCCTCGTCGGCCTCGAGCGCACGAGCGCGGCCAACGCCGCGGTGCTGATCACCACGGTCCCCGTCTTCACGTTCGCCGCGGCGACGCTTCTCGGGCGGGAGCGCTTCGACCGCCGCGGCGGGCTCGGGCTCGCGCTCGCGCTCGGCGGCGTGCTCGCGGTGGTGCCGCTCGAGCAGGCGCGCGTGTCGGCGACGAGCTTGATCGGTGACGCCCTGATCGTCGTCAACGCCCTCTGCTACGCGCTCTTCATGGTGCTGGTCAGGCCCCTGGTCGGACGCCACGGGAGCCGGCGGGTGATCGCGATCGCGTTCGGCGCGTCGGTGATCGCCGTCGCCCCGTTCGGGGCGCCCGAGCTCCACCCCTCGATCGCCGCGCTCGATCCGTCCTCTGGGCTCGCGCTCCTCTACGTCGTCCTGGTGCCGACGATCCTCACCTACCTGCTCAACACCTGGGCGCTCGGGCACGCTCGCGCGTCGACGGTGGCGATCTTCATCTACCTGCAGCCGCTGGTTGGGCTCGTCCTGGCGGCCGTCGTGCTCGGCGAGCCCCTCGGCGCGCGGATGCTCGGCGGTGCCGCCGCGATCGTGGCCGGCGTGGCGGTCGTCGCGGGCCGCCGCACCGCACGCTGAGCGTGCGTCAGGCGGCGACGCTCCCGTCGGATGCTGACCGAGGAGGAGGAGGGACGCTGGCTCGACGCCCTCCACGCGCGGACGGCGCCGCGCGGCGAGGCGCGGGTCGACGCCGAGGACGCGGGCGTCCCCGAGGACATGCAGGACGGCGCGGTCGACCCCGACGGCGGGGTGGCCTGGCGCCTCGTCGCGCCGACGCTCGGGCGGGACGCGCTCGCGCCGCTCGAAGCGCGCGTCGGTCCGCTGCCCCGCGCGCTCGTCGGTTGGCTCACCGCGCCGCACCACCTCTTCCGACAGGTGAACACCGCCCGCGGGCACCTGCTCTGGCTCCCGACGACGCCGACCGTCTGCGTCGCGCGGCTCGCCGCTCGGCGAGCTCGCCCACGCGGCGGGAGCGGAGCTGGCCCGCGGGGACGCGCCCGGCGCGCGCTACAGCGGCGCGCGCGTCGCGTCGTAGCCGAGCTGCGCGCGCATCACCCGGTCCACGAGGAAGTCGGGGGTCGCAGCGAACGCGAGGCTCCGCAGCGCGACGAGCGGCGCGCTCGACCAGCCGCCGATGCGGCCGACGCGGCGCGACTGCTCGACGATGCGCGAGGTGCGCGGCATGCGCGCGCGCTCGTAGGCGGCGAAGGCGCGCGCGTGGTCGGTCGGGTGCGCGGCGAGCGCGCGCGCGAGCACGATGGCGTCCTCGATCGCCATGCACGCGCCCTGCCCGAGGTTGGGCGTCGTCGGGTGCGCCGCGTCGCCGAGCAGCGTGACCCTGCCCGCGCTCCAGCTCGGCGCGGGTGGCCGATCGTAGAGATCGTTGCGCAGGATCGCGTCCGGACGCGTCGCCTCGAGCGCCTCGGGGAAGCCGAACGCGAAGCCGTCGAACCACGCGGCGAGCGCCGCCTTGCGCTCCTCGGGCACGTCGGGCTCCCCCTCGGGCGCCGGCCGGGTCGCCCACCAGTAGATGCGTCCGGGGCCGATCGAGCACACCGCGCAGCGCAGCCCGCGCCCTTGCACCTCGCGCAGCACGTGCGGCTCGCGCGCGCCGAGATCGCAGACCCCGCGGTAGCAGGTCTCGCCCGCGTACGACGGCGCCGCCTCGCCGAGGATCGCCGCGCGCACCGCGGAGCGCAGGCCGTCCGCGCCGACGACCAGCGCGCCGCGCACCGCACCCCCGCCGTCGAGCCGTACCGTCACCCCATCGGCGTCCTGCTCGAGCCCGCTCACGCGCGCGCCCAGCGTCACCGTCGCCGGATCGACGAGCGACGCGATCGCCGCGTGCAGCTCCGCGCGGTGCACCACGTACGAGCCGGCGCCGAACGCGCTCGTGATGCCCGCGACGTCGACTCGCGAGACGACGCGACCGCTCGCCGTCGCGATCTCGCCGCATCGGACCTCCGAGCCACGCTCCCACAGCGAGGGCGGGACGCCGATCGCCGAGAGGCACCGCGCCGCGTTCGTCCACAGCCCGACGCCGGCGCCGACCTCGCCGAGCGCGTCGGCCTGCTCGAGCACGCGCACCCGCCGGCCGTCGCGCGCGAGCGCCGCCGCCAGCGTCAGGCCGCCGATCCCCGCGCCCACGATGATCAACGCGTCGTCGTCCACGCGGCCGACGGTAGGTGCGCCCGGGCGCGGGGACAAGCGTCGCCCGGCGGCCACGCCGCTCGGCTGCGGGGCTCGCGACGCGCGATCCACACCGGCGCGAGCGGCGCTTGGGCGGCTCGGTCAGCCCTCGACGCCGCGGATCGTCACGGTGAGCCCGCCCTCCTCGGGCGACTCGAACGTCAGCGCGTAGCCGTGCCGCTCGGCGACGTCGCGCACGATGTGCAGCCCCAGGCCCAGCCCCGTCGGGCGGCGCTGGCGCGCGTCGCCGCCGCGGAACTCGCGCTCGCCGACGCGCGCGAGCTCCTCCTCGGGGATGCCGGGGCCGTCGTCCTTGACGACGATCGTGAAGCCCGGCTCGAGGATCACCGCGACGTGCCCGCCCTCCTCGTTGTAGCGGATGGCGTTGTGGACGAGGTTGCCGACCATCTGCTCGAGCAGCGTCGAGTCGGCGCGCACGCGCACCGGCGCCTCGGGGACGGCGTGGTTCAGCGCGACGCCGCGCGTCTTGGCGATCGGCGCGTGCCGCGCGACGACGCGCTCGACGAGCTCGCCGAGGTCGAGCTCGTGGCGCTTGATCATCGGCTCGCCCGCGTCGAGGCGCGCGGCGGCGCTGAGGTTCTTCACGAGCGCGCCGAGGTAGTGCGCCTCCTCCATCGCCGCGCGCACGGTCGGCTCGTCGTCGCCGCCGCGCGCGCGCAGCTCGCTCAGGTGTCCCTGCAGCACCGTGAGCGGGACCATCACGTCGTGCGTGGTGCTCTGCAGGAACTCGGTCAGCGCGCGATCGCGCGCGGAGACCTCCTCGAGCCGCAATCGGATCTGCGCGCTCGCGTCGTTGAACGCCCGCGCGAGGTCGGCGACCTCGTCCTTGCCCTCGACGGGGACGTCACCCTCGTAGCCGCCGGACGCCTGTCCGCGCACCGCCGCCTCGAGCCTTCGAATGCGGCGCACCACCGGACCGAGCGCGACGAGCGCCGCGAGCACCGTGAGCACGACCGCGCTGAGCGCGAACTCGACCGTGCCGAGCGCGCTCTCGGACGCGGCGGGCCCGGTGAGGGGGCGCTCGACGACGACGACACTGCACGGTCCGTCCCACGGCATCCGCATCGCCACGCGGACGCGCGCTGCGGCGAAGTCCGCCGCGACGCTCTCGCCGGCCGCGAGCGCCGCCCGGAGCGGCGCGTCGAGCGGCGCGAATTCGGGGGAGCGCGGGGTGTAGAGCTCGTCGTAGACGCCGAGGATGCGGCCGAAGCGCCGCCCCGGCCCGAGCGCGCCGGGGCGCGGCCGGCGCCCCACGGGCCCGCGCACGAACGCCTCCGGGCGCTCCTCGCAGATCTCGCGCCCGCGCGCCTCCATGCGCTCGACGGTAGCCTCGTAGGTGGCGTTCACCAGCGCGCGCCGCGCGTTCCACGTCGTGTAGAGCGCGAAGCCTCCGACGATCGGCACGGCGAGCGCCAGCAGCGTCAGCGCGAGGCGCGCGCGGAGCCTCACGCGTCCTCGCTCGCGTCGAAGCGGTAGCCGATGCCCCACACCGTCGCGATGCGCTTGGACTCGACGCCGAGCTTCTTGCGGAGCCGCGACATGTGGACGTCGAGCGTGCGCGCGTTGCCCATGCGCTCGGGGTCGAGCACGCGGTCGACCAGCGCGTCGCGGGTGATCGCCTGGTTCGGCCGGCGCACGAGCTCGGCGAGCAGGTCGAACTCCACCTTGGTCAGCTCGACGGGCGCGCCCGCGACCTCCGCGACGCGCGCGGAGAGATCGACGCGCAGCGCGCCGACCACGACGCCCTCGGCGCGCGTCATCACCGGGCGCCGCAGGCGCGCCTTCACGCGCGCGACGAGCTCCTCGGGCCAGAAGGGCTTGGTCACGTAGTCGTCGGCCCCGAGCTCGAGCCCGCGCACGCGGTCGGCCGGGTGATCGCGCGCGGTCAGGATCAGCACCGGCACGTCGCTCGTCTTGCGGTAGCGCTTGAGCACGTCGAGCCCGTAGGTGCCCGGGAGCATCAGGTCGAGGATCACGAGCGCGTAGGGCGCCGGGTCCTCGCGCGCGGCGACGTCGCCGTCGTCGATCCACTTCACCGCCCAGCCCGCGCGCTCGAGCTGCTCGACGATCTGCCGCCCGAGCTGCGCGTCGTCTTCGACGACCAGAATGCGCTCCGCCATCGGCGCACCGTAGCATCGCGGCTTGAACCCGACCGCGCGCAGCCGTCATGCTGTCGGAGCTTGGTTCTCGATTGCGAGGTGTGCCGATGAATCGATGCTGGGGAGCCGCGGCGTTGGTGGCGGCGTGGGGAGTCGCGGGATCGGCGGGCGCGGACACGGGGGTCGTGGTCGACGGGATGTGCGTCGACCTCGACCCCGCGATCACGAGCCAGTGCGCGGCGGCCGGGACCACGTGCCGCGTGCTCGACATGGACGGGCGCTGCCGCCGCATCGAGGACGACTTCTACTGCCTGCCGGAGGCGAGCCTGACCTGCTGCGACGACGCGACCGACTGCCCGCGCGCGGTCGGGGGCAGCCTCGGCCGCTGCGCGGCGCTGCCCGACCTCGACCTGCGCATCTGCCTCGATCCGGTCCGGACGTACTGCGCCGATGATCCGAGCGCGGCGACCGTCCGCGCCTGCCACACGCGGGAGGGGCGGCTCGTGCCGTGGGTCGAGGGCGACTGCGACGGAGACGGCGTCCCGAACGGCATCGAGGTCGCGCGCGACACCGATCCGTGCGTCGCCCCGACCCCGCGCGGAGTGCACGTGCCGGGCACCCAGGACTGCGCGCCGCTCACCATCACGTGCATCCTCGATCAGCGCTGCGAGCTGCCGTCCGGCCGCGAGGGGCTGTGCGCGCGCACCGCCGATCGCACCGGCCTCGAGTGCGTGCCCGCCGAGCCGGAGCGCGAGCTCTTCTGCGGCGGTCCCGAGTTCGTGTGCCCCGACGGACTGCGGGAGGTGCGCGACGAGGCGGCGATGCGCGCGTTCTGCGCGCCGAACTACTGCCCGCACATCGACGGGCCGCTCCCGCCCGCGTGCATCCGCGAGCCGGGGGGCCGCGAGCTCACCGCGCCGGGGCACGGCGACTGCGACGGCGACGGCGTCGAGAACCGCGACGACGAGAGCCCGTGCGGCGGCGAGGTCCCCGGTCCCGACGGGGGCGTCGGCGCGGACGCGGCGGTCGTCGGCCCGGACGGGGGCGTCACGCCCGGGCTCGACGGCGGCGAGGGGCCGCCGCCGGGCGGCGACCCTCCCGGCTTCGGTGGCGGCGGCGGGTGCGTGTGCCGCGCCGCGCCCGCACGAAGCGCGAGCGGAGGCCTGCTCCCCTTGCTGCTCGCCGCGCTCGCGCTCAGCCGCCGAGCATCGCGTCGAGCTCGCCGGCCTCCGCGAGCTTCGTGAGCTCGCGGAAGCCCCCGACGAACGTCCCCTTCACGAAGACCATCGGGAACGTCGGCCAGCCCGTCCACATCTTCACGGCGAGGCGCCGCCGCCACTCGCCGAGGTAGCTCCCGTACTCGAGGTACGTGAACGCCAGCCCGCGCTCCTTCAGCAGCTTGCGCGCCTTCTTCACGACGGGGTTCTGCGCCATGCCGACCACGACGATCGCGTCGCGCTCGATCGCCGCGCGCACCTCGTCGAGCAGGTCGGACTGGTAGGTGGCGATCGTCTCGTGGATCGCGGGGTGGATCTGGGCTTCAGCCAGGACGGGTCGGCTCATGGGGCGCTCACTTAGGACCCGCGGCGGTTGTCGTAAAGCCCCCGGGCTGGCAAGTTCCCGCGCCATGATCCGACCGACGTGCTGTCTCCTCGCCCTCTGGCTCTCGAGCTGCGGGGGCGGTGCGCCCGCGCCCGCGCACCCGACCGAGCGCTCCGCCCAAGAGCAGGCCGACGCGCTGCTGAGCCTCTACGACCCCATCCTGCTCGCGCTGAGCACGGAGTCGAACCGCGCCGCGTGGGCGGCGAGCACCGACGTCAGCGACGCGCACACCGGCGCGCGCACCGGCGCGGAGACCGCGTTCAGCGCGTTCGCCGGCAACGCCGAGATCATCCGCCGCGCGCGCGGGCTCCTCGAGCGCCCGAGCGAGCTGAACGACCTCACGGTCCGCCAGCTCCGGCAGATGCTCGAGCTCGCGGCGTCGGCGCCGATGACCAACCCCGAGCTCGCGCGCGCCCGCGTCGCGGCCGAGAGCGCGCAGAGCGCGCGGCTCGACGGCTTCCGCTTCTGCCTCGCGCGCGACGCGGCGGCAGAGTGTACGCAGCCCGCGACGACGAACGACCTCGACCGCGTCCTGGTCGAGTCGCGCGCGCTCGACGAGCGCCTGAACGCGTGGCGCGAGAGCAAGGCGGTCGGCCCCACGCTGCGCGACGGCCTCATCGAGCTGCGGGGCCTGCGCAACGGCGTCGCGCGCGAGATGGGCTACCCCGACTTCTTCCAGTTCCAGGTCACGAACTACGGGATGACGACCGCCGAGATGATGGCGCTGCTCGAACGCCTCATCGAAGAGACGCGCCCGCTCTACGCGCAGCTCCACTGCTGGGCGCGCCACGAGCTCGCGCGCCGCTACGGGGTGAGCGAGGCCCCGCGCCTCATCCCCGCGCACTGGATCGGCAACCGCTGGGGGCAGAGCTGGCCGGGCCTCGTCGAGGGCGTCGACATGGACTCGATGATGGAGGGCCGCCCGCGCGAGTGGCTCGTCGAGCAGGCCGAGCGCTTCTACGTCTCGATGGGTCTCGAGGCGCTCCCGCGCAGCTTCTACGAGCGCAGCGACCTCTACCCCGTGCCCGACGGCGAGAGCCGCCGCAAGAACGCGCACGCGAGCGCGTGGCACGTCGACCTCGAGCGCGACGTGCGCTCGCTGATGAGCGTCGAGCCCACGTGGGACTGGTTCACCACCACGCACCACGAGCTCGGCCACATCTACTACTACCTCGCGTACGCGCGCCCCGAGGTGCCGCCGCTGTTGCGCGAAGGCGCCAACCGCAGCTACCACGAGGGCATCGGCGACCTCATCGGCCTCGCCGCGAGCCAGCCCCCGTACCTGCGTCAGATCGGCTTGCTCTCGGACGAGCAGGAGATCGACGAGCTCCGCTGGCTCCTCGACAGCGCGCTCACCGGCCCGATCGTCTTCCTCCCGTTCGCCGCCGGCACGATGAGCCACTTCGAGAAGGAGCTCTACGCGGACGAGCTCGGCGCCGACGCGCTCGACCGCCGCTGGTGGGAGATCGTCGCGCGCTACCAGGGGATCGCGCCGCCCTCCGCGCGCGCGGGCGGCTGCGACGCGTGCACCAAGACGCACATCAACGACGACCCCGCGCAGTACTACGACTACGCGCTCGCCAACGTGCTCGTCTACCAGCTCCACGACCACATCTGCCGCAACCTCCTCGGCCAGGACCCGCACGCCTGCAACTACTACGAGCGCCGCGAGGTCGGTGAGTTCCTCACCTCCATCATGGCCCCCGGCGCGAGCCGCGACTGGCGCGAGGTCCTGCGCGAGGCCACCGGCCGCGAGCTCACCGCCGAGCCCATGCTCGAGTACTACGCGCCGTTGACCGCCTACCTCGAAGAGCAGAACCGCGGCCGCGACTGCGCGTTCCCCGGCCAGTGAGCGCGCGCCGCCGCGGAGGCTCGGCCCTCGTCTCACCTCACCCGCGCGGCGAGCACAGCAGCGGCGGTCGGATCGCATGACGTCGGCGCGCGAAGCGCTGCTGGCCCGGCTGGCCGAGGTCGCGTCGGTGCCCGAGCGCCGGCGGATCGCGAGCTCGATCGTCGACTTCGAGTCTCGGGACGCGCTCGTCGATCGCGTGATCGCGCTGACCGAGCGGCTCGCCGGCAGCGCTCCCTGCGCGCTGCTCCACGCGAGCTTCAGCATGGGTGCGGTCTTCGGCTGGGCGCTCGAGGATGGAACCCGCGTGCTCCTCAAGCAGCACCCGAGGCAGGCGGCCCTCGCGCCGCTCGAGGCGAGCTACGCGCTGATGGACGCGCTCGCCGCGATCGGCTTCCCCTGCCCGATGTTGCGTGCGGGACCGCTCGATGACGGCGGCGCCCTCGTCGTCCTCATGGGGTGGCTCGACGCGTCCGAGACGCCGCCATCATCGACCGACGCGGAGCTCCGCGCGCGCGCGTGCGCGTTCGCGCGGCTCGTGCGCGTCGGCTCGGCGAACCCCCACGCCGGCGCCCTCGCGCGCGCCCCGGGGATCGCCAAGCCGTGGCCGCCGCCGCACTCCCCGGTGTTCGACTTCGAGGCGAGCCGCGAGGGCGCCGAGGCGATCGACGCGATCGGCGCGTGGACGGCCGACGCGCTCACCGCGCGCAACCCTTCCATCGTCGTCGCCCACGCGGACTGGACCGCGCACAACGTGTGGCTCGACGGAGACGCGGTGTCGGCGGTCTACGACTGGGACAGCCTGCACCGAGAGGATCACGCGGTGAGCGTCGGCGTCGCCGCGCTCGCGTCAGGCTTCGATACGCGCCGCGCGTTCGCGCCCCCGCCGACCGCGGCGTGGGTCGAGGGCTTCATCCGGGCCTACCGCGACGCCAGCGATGCGCTCTCCGACGACGACGCGCGGGCCGCGAAGGTTGCCGCGCTGCGGACCTACGCGTACCTCGCGCGCTGTCAGCACGCGCTGGCGTGGGCCCGCCGGGCCGACGCACCGTACCCGTTCGCAGCAGGCCTCGAGCGCTTCGCGCGCGAGCTCGACGCCCGCCGTGAGGCCTCCGGCAGATCGAGGCGCCGTTCATGACGGCGGCGATGCGCCGGGCGAACCAGGAGGACCTCGCGCCGCTCGAGCGCCTCCTCGAAGACCGGTGACGCGAGCACGCAGCGCGCCGCCATCAGTCGGCGGTCCGTCGGAGGCTACGGGTTGTACGTGTCGTAGTCGGGCTGCATCACGAGGCCGAGCACGCCGGCGCCGCGCAGCCCGTGGCCGTGGTGGGGCTGGAGCGGCTGCGACCACCGGGCCTGTCCGCTCGAGGCGTCGTACGCGGCGACCTGCTCGGCGCCGACCACGTAGAGCACTCCGTCCTCGTAGAGGAGGGCCTCGCCTCGATCGACGGCGCGCACGGTCCCGAGCGGCGCGCCGCTCGCGAGCTCGAAGCACGCGAGCTCGCCGTTCGACGTCAACGCGTAGACGCGGTCCTCCGTCAGGACGAAGCGGCGGATCGAGAACTGGGTCGTCTGTCGCCAGAGGAACGCGCCGGAGCGCCGGTCGAGGGCCTCGAGGCGGTTCTGACCGGTGACGATCAGGAGCGAGCGCGGGTCGAGCGAGGATGTGGTCATCATAGTCTCCGTACGCCACTCTCGCGGGGCGAGCCGCGAATCTCAGCGGCGGCCTGCGACGGAGTCGTCTCCCGGCGCCTCGCCGCGCCGCTGGTCACGCCTCCAGAAGACGGCGGCGAAGAGCGTCGCGAGCGCCGCGCCGCCCAAGAACAAGAGGCCGGCGTTGCCGGGCGAGAACGGGGCGACGAGGGCGACGGCGAAGAAGAGCAGGGCGAGCCACGCGAACCACGGGCGCAGGAGGAACGCGCCGGCCAGACAGCAAGCACCGGCGAGCGCGGCGTTGGACACGTTCATCTGATCGACGCTCGCGCCGGCGAGGACGGCGGCGCCGCGGTCCACGACGACCGCCGTGAAGATCGCGATCACGAGGCCGACGACGCCGCGGCTCGCGCGCCGGTCGAACAGCACGCGTCGCTTGACTGCGACGACGGTGACGAGCGCCACGAGGCCCGCGGCGGAGATCAGCGTGTGGCCGAGGGGATCGAGGCGGTAGCCTCGCATCCGCAGCACGAGGATGACGGCGCCGAGCACCACGCCGAGCGCGCCGAGCGTGCCGAACAGGGTGGAGTAGCGGCGCGCCCCGAGCGTGAGATCCATGTCACGCTCGAGGTGCTCGAGCTCACGCGTGCGCGCGTCCTCGGCCGCCTCCCGCTCCTCGGCGTCGCGCAACGCGCGCTCGAGCTCTGGATCGAGCGTCGCGACCTCGGAGACCAGCGCGCGCGCCGCGGCGAGCCGGCCCGACGCGAGCTCGAAGCGCGCGACGCTCGTGACGCTCTCGGTGAGCCCGCGCCGCGCCTCGTCGTTGTCGGGCCACTCGCGGATGGCGTGCGCGAAGCCGAAGCGGCACTCCGAGAGCAAGCGATAGACCGCGTCGAGCGGCGCCTGCGCCTGCGCGAGCAAGGCGGCGAGCTCCGCCTGTCGCTCCTCGGCCGCCCTCGCGAGCGAGACCGAGCTCGCGTGGCGGAGGTAGTCGGCGATCGCCTCGCGGAAGGCGCGCGCCGAGGGGTAGCGCTCGTCGGGTGCCCTCGCGGTCGCGCGGTTCTCGATGTCGGCGAGCGGGCGCGGGACGGAGGCGGCGTGCTCGACGGGCGCCGACTCGATCGCGCGCAGGAGCGCCGACAACAGGCCGCCGCCGTCGGCCGCTCCAGGGGGCTCGACGTGCCGGCCGTCGCCGCCGGTGAGGATCTCGTGGAGGGTGGCGCCGAGCAGGTAGACGTCGGTGCGCTCGTCGATCGACGCGGTGTCGCCCCGCGCCATCTCGGGCGCGAGGTGCGAGGGGGTGCCGACGATGCGAGGCGGCCCGCCCGCGCTCAGCGCGGACTTCCGGACGGAGATGCCCCAGTCGGCGAGGCAGACCTCGCCGAACCGGCCGACGATCACGTTCTCGCTCTTGATGTCGCGGTGGAGCACGCCGCGCTCGTGCGCGAACTGCACGGCCTGCGCGACGTGCATGAGGATCTCGAGGTGCGCGCCGAGGCGATCGCGCGCGAGGGTCTCCACCTCGCTCCAGAACGGGTGATCGGGGTCGAGGATCAGCTCGCGCCAAGCGACCCCGTCGATGCGCTTCGTGATCAGCGCCGGCTGCCCCGCGTCGTCGGAGCCGAGCGCGTGGATGGGGAGCACGTTCGGGTGAGCGACCGAGCCGAGGATGCGCCCTTCGTGCAGCATCGCGCGCGCCGAGCTCGCGCCCGCGCTCGACTTCAACACCTTGACGGCCACCTCCCGGTCGAGCGAGCCCTGGCGCGCGAGGAGCACGCGCCCCATCCCCCCTTCCCCGAGGACGCCCACCATCTCGAGCGCGGACCCCTCGCCCGGCTCCACGAACGCCGACGGCTCGCCGAGCGAGACGGAGGGGAGCGCGCCCTCGAGCGTGCGAATGCCCGAGGCGATCGTCGCGGCCACCTCGTAGTCGCGCGGGCGGATCGTCGCGCCAAGCCGCTCGACCGCGAGCGTGCGCGCGAGCGTCTCGAGCTCCTCGTCGTGCACGGCGGCCACTCGAGCCCGAGGGTACCCGACCACCGTCGGAGAAGGATCGCGCCTCGTGCCCGAGCGTCACGTCGCGGTCGAGGCCGGTCCGCGGCGCCTGCGCGCGCGCCGTGAAGGGCACTCGCTCGGCGCGCCCTTCACGGCGCGCGGGGGCGGGGCCAGAGCTGGCGGATCTCGACGAGCGGCTCCGTCGCGAGCACGAAACGTTGCCCCTCCAAGTCCCAGCTCATCGCGTAGCTCAACAGCCGCCCGTCCGCGTCCGCCGCGAGGACCGCGACGTCGGCGAGCCGGTAGGCGAGCGGCGCGTCGGGGAGCGTCGCGAGCATCGCCGCGATCTGCGTGACGAGCTCGGGGCGCACGCGGTCCTCTTGCACCTGCGCCCACACCTCGTCGTTGCCGAGGAGCGCGCGGTCCGCCTCGTCGAGCGCGTAGGCGGCGACGTCGCCCGACCGCAGCGCGGCGACGAGGCCCGCGGCGAGGGCGCCGAGGCCCGCGAGCGCCGAGGGCAGCGGGCCGCCCGGCAGCGCGCGCGACATCGTGCGCGGCCGGACCGAGTAGAGGCGGAGGCCGTTCCGGCTGAGCGCGAGGGTCAGGCGGAGCGAGCCCCAGCGCTCGGCGGGCTCGGCGTCGTCGTCGGGGACGCCGCGCTTGAGGATGAGCTCGAGCTCGAACGCGATGCCGATCACGAGCGGCGCCTCGCGCGGCCGGTCGGTGTGCCAGCGCGCCTGCTCGGCGCCGTCGAGGGCGGAGCGCAGGCGCACCTCGGTCGGGGGCGGCGGCCGGCCGTCGGCGACCGCGAGCGCGAGGTCGGTGAGCTCCTCCGCGACCTCGCTGATCGGGGTGTCCGCGTAAGGCCGCCCCGAGGCGCGCGGCGCGGCGTCGGGGCGGGCCAGGGCGGGCTGCCTCTCTCCCGGCTCGTCCCGCCGCGGCCCGGCCGCGACGGCGTGGTGCGGCCCGCAGCCGGCGAGGAGCCCGAGCGTGAGCGCGGCGGGTGCGATCCTCACTCGGCGCCTTCAGGCCTTCCCACGAAGCGCTCGAGGAACGTGTACATCCGCACGTAACGTTGCACCAGGTCCGAGCGGCGCGTCCCCGCGCCGTGCCCGACCTGCCGGTCCATGTGGAAGTAGATCTCGGGGTCGGCCTCGCCGCTCGCCTCCTGCAGGCGCGCGGCGAACTTGGTGGAGTGCGCCCAATGCACGCGCGTGTCGTGGTCGGCCGTCGTGATGAGCACGGCGGGCAGCGACATGCCATCGCGCACGCGGTGGTAGGGCGAGTAGGCGTGGAGGTAGCGGAGCTCCTCGGGGCTCGCGTCGGCGCTGCCGTACTCGCTGATCCACAGCTCCGCGGGCGGGAAGCGGTGATAGCGCACCATGTCGTAGAGCCCGACACCGGCGAGCGCGACGCGGAAGCGGGTGGGCACGCGCGTGACCATCGCGCCCATGAGCAGGCCGCCGTTGCTGCCGCCCTGGATGCCGATGCGCTCGGGCCGGCTGACGCCGCTCTCGCCGCCGAGCCACTCGATCACCGCTTCGAAGTCCTCGAACACCCGCTCCTTGTCCGCGAGGTGTCCGGCGCGGTGCCACGCCTCGCCGTACTCGCCGCCGCCGCGCGTGTTGGCCACCGCGAAGACACCGCCGCGCTCGATCCAGTAGAGGGCGTTGCGCTGGAACCCGGGCAGGAGCGAGACGTTGAAGCCGCCGTAGCCGTAGAGGAGCACGGCGCGCTGGCCGTCGAGCGGCGCGTCGGCGCGGTGCACGTAGTAGACGTTGACCATCGTGCCGTCGCGGGAGCGCACCTCCGCGCGGCCGAGGCGCAGCGCGGCGAAGTCGAAGTCGCTCGCGACGCGATCGAGCTCGGTGACGGCGCGCGCGCGCGCGGTCCACTCGAGGAGCATCGGCGGGTGCACGAAGCTCGAGAAGCCGATCGCGACGCGCCCGGTCTCCCGGTCGGCGTCGAGGCCGAAGACCTCGCCGCGGCCGGGCAGCGCGATCTCCGCTTCCTCGATGCCGTCGAGCCGGTAGACGCGCAGGTGCGACGCGATGCCGCCCTCGGGCTCCATCGTGTGCACGACGACGCGATCGGCGGCGAACGCGACGCCGTCGATCGTGCCCGAGCCCTCCGGCACGACCGGCGCCCAGGCGGCGCGCTCGGCCGCGCGCTCGGGCGCGACGGCGTCGACGCGGTAGCGCGGCGCGCCCTCGTTGTGCGTGACGTACAGGCGCCCGCGGTGGACGGTGGCCGAGTAGAGATGGTCCGCGCCGACGGCGACCTCGACGAGCGGGTGCGCCTCGTCGGGCGCGACGCGCCGGCCTCGCGCCGCGCGCCCGCGATCGAAGAGGTAGACGTCCGACTGCGACCAGCCGCGGAAGTTGCCGACGACGAGCCAGCGATCGTCCGCGCTGACGGACGCGCTCGGGAAGTCGGTGCCGCGGGCCGGCGAGAACACGAGCGGGTCGGCTCCCGGGTCGGTGCCGAGCGCGTGGAAGAACAGGCGCACGTGGTAGACGTCCTGGTGCTCCGCGTCCCAGTCGGGCTCGCCCTCGCGCGGGTAGCGCGAGTAGTAGAAGCCGGTCTCGGAGCGGAGCCACGTCACGTTCGACCACTTGGTGTGCTCGATCACCTCGTCGAGCACGCGCCCGCTCGCGACCTCGATCACGCGCAGCACGCTGCGCTCGTCGCCGTTCTCCGAGATGCGGAACGCGACGTAGCGCCCGCTCGGGGACGGCACGAAGCCGTCGAGCGCGGCGCGCTCCCCGTAGCTCACGGGGTCGATGAGCGGCGTCTCGCGCAGGCGCGCGCCGTCACGCACGTAGAGCGCCGGCTGCTCCCGATCGCCCTCGCGCTTGGTGTAGAAGACGCGCGTGCCCGCGACCACCGGCGCGCCGATCGCGCCGATCGACAGCAGCGCGTCGATGCGCGCCGCGGCGCCCGCGTCGGAGCGCTCGCGGAGGAACGCGTCGGTGCGCGCCGTCTGCCAGTCGATCCACCCGCGCGTGAGCTCGGAGCCCTCCTCGAGCGCGCGGTACGGATCGTCGATCGCGACGCCGTGGAGCGTCTCCACGACGGCGCCCTCGCGCGCGCGCGCGTTGAGCGCCTGGAGCTCCGAGCGCGACGAGGGCGCGACGCGCTCGGCGCCGGACGTCTCGGGCGGCGCGGGCGCGGGCTCGGGCGGGACGCCGCAGCCGAGCGCGGCGAGCGAGGCGCAGAGGAGCGCGTCACGAGCGTTCATGAGACGCTCCATCGCAAACGCGCGCCGCGGGCGCAAGCGTCAGCGCCCCCTCCGCGCCTTCTTCTTCTTCGTCCCGCGCGGGAGCGGCGGAGGCAGCGGCACGACGGCCTCGGCCGACGAGCGCACCTCCTCGATGTGGTACTGGATCACCAGGTCGTCGTAGTGCGCCGGGTCGACCTCGAGCGCCTCGGCGAGGCGGCGCAGGTAGTCGTCCTCCGCGAAGTCGACGACCCCGTCCGCGTCGAAGACGGCCGCGACGAGCTCGAGGAGCTTGCGGCGCTCGACCGCGGGGTCCATCGCGAACTCCGCGGCGCTCGCCTCGAGGTCGAACGACGCGGGCTCGAAGTTGGCGATGCGCGCCTCGAGCGCGAGCGGGAGCTCGTCTCCACCGAGGATCTCGAGGAGGTAGTCGCGGACCGCGTCCTCCTCCTCGCCCTCGAGGCGCTCGTCGGCGTGGACGGCGCCGAGCAGGAGATCGGTGAGCACCAGGAACCTCGGGTGGACGTCGGACACGTGAGCTCTCCTGTCTTGGGCTTCTCTCGGGCTTCTCTCGGGCTTCTCTCGGGCTTCTCTCGGGCTTCGGCCGGACTCGCCACGCTACCACGGGGCCACCGCCGAGGTGCCCCTTCGCAAGTCGGCCCTTCCTCCGGCATGCTCGACGCGTGAGACCCAGACGCGTGAGCCCCCGCTCGCTCCTCCCGCTCGTGGCCGCGCTGCTGTGCGCGAGCGCCGCCGCGCCATCCCCCGCCGCGCGCGCGCAGGGCGCGCAGACGGTCTTGGGGCCCGGCATGTACGTCTTTCAGACGCGCACGCGCGGCGCGACCTGCGACGACGACGAGGCCACCGGCTACGTCTCGACGTTCATCGCGCCCGTCCACGGCGTCCCGGGCAGCCGCGAGATGCGCATGACGCTGACGAACTCGCAGTACTGGCCGACCTGGCAGGTCACCATCGACGCGCAGGACCGCGTGACCGGCGAGGCGACGCTCGCGGGCGCCTCGGGCCCGAGCGCGCCGCGCAACCGCTTCACGGTGAGCTGGCAGCGCGACCGCTTCGTCGGCACCGGCGCGCGCACCTACCGCTCGAGCGGGCGCGAGTGCCGGGTCGAGTACGACGCCCTCTTGCGGCAGATCGATCTGTTGTGAGCCCCACGGACGAGCCGGGCTGGGCGCCCGATCCGAGCGCGGCGCGCCTCGGAGATCGCACCCTCTTCGAGGGCCTCGCGTCGTTCGCGTACCTCAACCACGCCGCCATCTCGCCGATGTCGCGCGAGGTGCGGCGCGCGCTCGGCGCGATGATGGACGACTACGCGCGCGACGGCGTCGACTCGTTCCTGCGCTGGCAGCGCCAACGCGAGCGGCTGCGCGGGCGGCTCGCGGCGCTGATCGGCGCGGCGCCGGCGGAGCTCGCGCTCTTGCCGTCGACGACGCGGACGGTCGTCGACGCCGCGCTGTCGATCCCGTGGCGCGCGGGCGACCGCGTCGTCTGCTTCGCCGGCGAGTTCCCGACGAACGTCACGCCGTGGCAGCGCGCCGCGGCGACCTTCGGGCTCGAGGTGGTGATGCTCGAGGCGGACTCGCTCGGCGGCGAGCGCGGCCTCGCGCGGCTCGCGGAGGAGCTGTCGCGCGGGGCGCGCCTCGTCGCGGTGAGCGCGGTCGAGTTCCAGACCGGGCTCGCGACACCGCTCGCAGAGATCGTCCGCCTCGCGCACGCGGCGGGCGCCGAGGTGTTCGTCGACGCGATCCAGGCGGTCGGCGTGGTCCCGCTCGACGTGCGCGCGCTCGGCGTCGACTACCTCGGCTGCGGCTCGCACAAGTGGCTCATGGGCGCCGAAGGCGCGGCGTTCCTCTACGTCCGCGCGGGCGCGGAGCTCGTCCCGCGCGTCGCCGGCTGGCTCAGCCACGAGGACCCGACGCGCTTCCTCTTCGAGCCCGGCCAGCTCCGCTACGACCGCCCCTTCAAGCGCGACGCGACGATGCTCGAGACGGGCGCGATCAACGCGCTCGGCTTCGCGGCGCTCGAGGCCTCCGTCGCGTGCATCGAGGCGATCGGCGTCGCGGCGATCTTCGAGCACGTGCAGCGCTACCACGACGCGCTCGAGCCCGCGCTGATCGAGCGCGGCTTCGCGAGCGAGCGGCACCCCACGCTTCGCAGCGGCATCCTGTCGCTGCGCCCGCCGGCGGGGACCGACGCGGCCGCGATCGCGCGCGCGCTGCGCGAGCGCGGCGTCGCGTGCTCGAGCCCGGACGGCCGCCTGCGCTTCGCGCCGCATTGGCCCAACGCGCTCGACGAGGTCCCACGCGTGATCGACGCGCTCGACGCGTGCGGCTGACCGTCAGCGCCCGGCGCACCGCCGCGCGCGGCCCTCGACGACCGCGGGGACGATCCTCCGCCAGATCCCCCCGTCTGTTGCGGGAGACGACGAGAGAGGAGGAGGCGCGGAGGGTTGAACGACCCCTCCGCCCGGTCAATGGCCCTGGTTGCGGAGCTGCTCCTGGATCTGACGCATGATCTCGGGCGGGATCTGGCCCTCGCCGCCGCCGGGCATGCCGGGCATCCCGGGCATCCCGCCGCCGTGACCGTGGTCGCCGTGCGCGTCGCCCGCGGGCTCCGGATCGGTCGAGGGCTGGAAGGCCTCGACGGTCGGGATCAGGCGCTCCGCGTTGAAGCGCGAGACGAGGTAGATCGTGGCGTCGCCCTCGCGCGAGACGTAGCGCTGGCCGTCCTCGGCCTCGTTGCCGACGCGCAGGACGACCGTCTCCGTCGCGTCGCCTTCGCCGGCGACCATCCGCACGATCGCGGCGTCCTCCCCGAGGCCCGCCGCCTCCGCCGTGACGTCGGCGAAGCCCGCCGCGCGCAGACGCGCGAGCGTGGAGAGGGCGGTGCGCAGTCGAGACTGATCGAAGTTCTCGATCGGCGCGCGCGGCGACTCGCCCTCGGCGGGCTCGGGCACGCGCTCCGCCCAGGTGTCCTCGGTCCGGGTGAACGACCAGTGGCCGTTCGCGTTGCGGAACTCGACCTCGCGCACGTCGGCGACCGTCAGCTCCGCGATCGCGCGGTTGCGCCAGTCGGCCGTGCGCTTGTTGAACGCGAACTTGATCGAGCCGCGCGCCATGAGCACGACGTCTTGCCCCTCCTGGCGTACCATCGTGTTGCCGGAGCGGTAGGCGCCGATCCACACGTCGATCAGCGTCGTCGCGCCCTGCCGCGCGATGACGCGCACGCCGTGCGCCGCGTCGACCTCGAGCCGCGCGTGGTGCTCGCTGCGCGTCGCCGCGCGGCCCGCGATCTCGAGGGTGGAGATCTTGTCGAGCGCCGTCGACACCGCGCTCTCCGAGGCCACGGCCTCGACCGGCGCGGCGAGCCGCCAGACGTCGCCCTCGCCGCGCACGAGCCGCACCGTCTCGACCTCGGTGCCGTCCTCTTCGTTGCCCGGCAGGCGGATCTCCAGCTCGGTGATGTCCTCGCGCGTGACCTCGGGGAGCGCCGAGGCGCTCTCGGCCGCCTCGTCGACCGGCGTGTCGCCGGTGCGCGAGCGCACCGCCCACCACACCGCGCCCACGAGGACGACGGCGACGACCGTCATGATGACCGCTCGATATCGTTGCCACTCCATGGTCACGCCGCCTTCTTCGTCTTCTTCTGGGCGGAGAGCTTCTTGCGGAGCTCCTCGAGGTTCGCGCGCTTGTTGCTCCGGAGCTGCCAGCGGACGAGCCCGAACAACATCACGATGACGGGCAGGCCGAACGTGATGCCCAGCCGGTACATGAGCTTCTTGTTCTCCCAGGCCTGCTGCGCCTGGTTGTGACGATCGATCGCCTGGTTGACGCCCGCCTCGTCGCCCTCCTCGGCCGCCGCGATCGCCTCCTCGCGCGCGGACAGGAGCGACTGCGGCACGTCGAGCGCCGGGTCCTCCACGTTCTTGGCGCGGATCGCGATGAGGTCGGCGTCGCCGGCGAGCCAGTCGACCGCGTTGAGCGCGAGCGCGACGCCGCTGCCCGCGCGCGCGCGCTCCTCCTGCGGGAGGAACTCGTCGCGGAGCATCGCGCCGGAGCCGGCGACGAGGATGCGCACCTCGCGCTCCGACTGCGCCGGCGCCGCGATCGAGCCCTCGCCCTCGCCCGCCGCGTCGAACGCGCTCGGGAGCGTGCCGGAGAGCGCGACCATCACGTTGTGCGGGCCGCGCTCCTGCGTGATGCGCCACTCGCGCGGGTCGCGCGGCTCGAGCTGGATCGTCGTGCCGCTCATCAGCCAGCTGCCGTCCTCGCTCGAGCGCGCGAGCACGGTGCCGTTGAGCTCGTGGAACCGGTCGCGCACGAGGATCGGCGAGGTGAAGAAGAACGGCGCCTGCGGGATGCGGAACAGCGCGGGGTGCTCCTGCGCCTCCTGGTCGAACACCACGATCGGCGCCGGCGGGTACGCGACGGGGATCGGGATGCCGATCGGCGTGCGCATCGGGACGCGGCCGCAGCGCGCGTCGGCGACGAGCGAGCTGCCGATCTCGACGCCCCAGCGCTCGAGCAGCTGGTTCACGCCCGTCTGGACCTGCGTGGCGGTCGGCGCGGGGCCCTGGATGTCGATGCGCATCGTGCCGCCGAACACGCCGAGCGAGCCGCCGCGCATCACGTACTGGTTGATGCGGCGCAGCTGCGTCTCGGTCAGCTCCTCGGTGGGCCCGACGAGCAAGAGCGCGCGCAGGTTCGTGTCGATCTCCTGCGAGACGTCGACGGTCGTCAAGTTGTAGTGCTCGAGCGCGGAGCGCAGCGTGTTCATGCCCTCGGTCGGCGACGGACTGCCGTGGCCCTCGACGACGCCGACGGGGAGCGGCTCGCGCACGAGCAGCCGGATGGCCTGCGTGATCTCGTACTCGAGGCCGCGCGTGTCCTGGATCACCGGGATGACCTTGCGGTCGCCGAGGTAGCGGATGACGAGCCCGCGGTAGCCGTTGCGCACGCTGACCGAGTCGTTCTCGATGAGCTGGTGCGGGACCTCCTGCACGCCGTCGCGCTGGGCCGCCTGGCGCTCGTCCTCGTCGTCCGGGTTGATGAAGCGCACGCGCAGCCGCCCGTTCGAGGAGGCCTCGTACTCGGCGAGGATGTTGCGGACGTAGAGCTCGGTCGCGTTGAACGGCGGCGGCAGATCCGACGTGAAGTACGCGGTGATCTCCATGTCGTCGTCGAGCTCGGCGACGAGCCGCTGCGACGCCTGCGAGAGCGAGTAGAGGCGGTTCTTCGTGAGGTCGAAGCGGAAGAACACGAAGTAGCCGGCGACGTTGAGGAGCACGAGCGCGACGAGCGTGATCAGCGTGAACGTGATCGACTCGACCGCGCGGCCGCTCCCCTTGCCCTTGGCGGGCGGCGCCTTCTTGGCGTCGCCCCTCTGCGCATCAGCCTTCTTGTCGTGCTTCTTGTCGTGGGTGTCGGCCATGGCTCAGCTCCAACGACGCGACTCGACGGCCTGGAACGAGAGCACCAGGCCCGCGATGGTCAGCGAGACGAAGAACAGCACGTCGCGCGTGTCGATCACGCCGCGCGCCATGCTCTCGAGGTGGTGGGTGAAGGAGATCGTCTCGAGCGCGCTCGCGAGCCAGCCGGTCGCGAGGAAGCGCGCCGCGGCCGGGACGAGCCAGCCGACGAACGCGAGCAGGAACAGCGAGATGAAGAACGCGACGAGCTGGTTCGACTGCGTGCTCGAGGCGACCAGGCCGATGGCGATCATCGCGGAGCCCTCGAGCACGAGGCCGAGGTAGCCGGTCATCACCGGGCCCCAGTCGAGCTGCCCGAACTGCGAGACCGCGAGCGGGTTCACGAAGGTCAAGAGCACGATGACGAGGTAGAGCCCGAACGCGCCGAAGAACTTCCCGAGGATCACCTCGGACTCCTTCACCGGCATCGTCAGCAGGATCTCGATCGTGCCGCTCGCCTTCTCCTCCGCGATGAGGCCCATCGTGATGGCCGGCGCGGCGATGACCATCACGTAGCCCATCCAGTTGAACATCTCGTGGACCGTCGCCCTGCCCTGCAGGAAGAAGAAGGTCCAGAACATGAACCCGACGACGCCGAGCATGATGATCGCGACGATGTACGCGACCGGGCCGTTGAAGTAGCTGCGGAACTGGCGCCAGGCGATGTTGAAGACGTTTTGCATCGCTCACTCCTCCTCGGGCGCGGGGGCGCGCCTCTTCGGACGCCGGCGCTCCTCGGGCTCCGGCTCGCCCGTCGTGAGGTCGCGGAAGACTTGGTCGAGGTTCTGCGTCTTCGTCTCGAGGCCGACGACGACCATCCCCGCCTCGACGGCGGCCTGAAAGATCTCGGGGCGCAGGTCGGAGACCTTCGCGGTCGCGGTGATCTCGACCTTGATCTCGCCGTCCTTGTTCGAGAGCTCGCGCACCGCGTCGACGCCCGCGAGCTTGCCGAAGGCGGCGCGCGCGTCGGGGGCGCCCTTGGCGTCGCGCAGGCTCCCCGCCTCGAGGCGGCGGCCGTCGAGGAAGGTCACGCGGTAGCGCGGGCCGCCGCTGGTCGCGATGAGCGCCTCGGGCGTGTCGTCCGCGACGATGCGGCCCTCGTGGATGATCAGGACGCGCTGGCAGGTCTTCTGGACCTCGTCGAGGTTGTGCGTCGAGAGGATGACCGTGCGCTCCTCGCCGATCCGGCGGATGAGCTCGCGGATCTCCGCGGCCTGGTTCGGGTCGAGGCCGCTCATCGGCTCGTCGAGGATCAGGATCGGCGGCTCGTGGATGAGCGCCTGCGCGAGCCCGACGCGCTGCTTGAAGCCCTTCGAGAGCTCCTTGATGGTCGCGGCGATCTTCGGCTCGAGGCCGACCTCCTCGACCACCTCGAGCACGCGGCGCTCGGCCTTCTCGCCCGAGAGCCCGCGCATCGCGGCCACCCAGTCGAGGTACTCCTTGACCAGCATCTCCTGGTAGAGCGGCGTGCTCTCCGGCAGATACCCGATCGCGGCGCGCGCGCCGATCGAGTCCTCCCAGATGTCGCAGCCGTTGACCTTCGCCGTGCCGGTCGAGGGCGCGATGAAGCAAGTGAGGATCTTCATCGTCGTCGACTTCCCGGCGCCGTTGGGGCCGAGCAAGCCGAGGATCTCGCCGCGACGGAGCTCGAAGCTCGCGTTCTTCAGCGCGACGAAGGACCCGTAGCTCTTCCCGAGGCCGTGGGCCTCGATCATGACATCGCTCATGCGGGAGCCTCTCCAAACCGTGAAGCGGGCGCGGACGATAACCGTCGTCGCTCGCAAGTCAAGGTCTTCGCGGGGCCCCAAACCTCGGGAAAACTCGTTTATTCCCGCTCCGTTTCTCATCGGTGAAAGGAGCGCCACCCCTTCCGCTTGGTAGGTATTTTGGATACATCTCACCACCTCTCGTACGCTGCGGCGTGCGCTCTCACCTCGCGCTCGTCGGCTCGCTCGCGCTCCTCTCCGCCGGGGCGCGCGCCGACGAGCCCGCCCCGCTGCGCCCCGACGGCGTCGAGACCGACTGCGTGGCGGCGGTCACCGCGCGGGCGCCGGTCGCGGCGTCCCCGACCCACCTTCCCTCCACGCTCCCCACCGGGCGCGCGATCGCTGCGCTCGAGCCCGAGCCCTGCCTCACGATCTTGCGTGAGGCAGGGGTCGTGTTCGAAGCGAGGCCCGAAGCGGAGGGTGTCGGTATCCCGATACTGCTCCGTGGGACGCTCGGTGGGGTGGCGCTCGAGAGCCGCAATCACGTGGAATTGCACGAGATCATGGACTGTCGGCTCGCCGTCGCGGTCCTGGCGTGGGCGCCCGCGCTGCGCGCCGCGGGCGTACGCCGCCTGCTGCACTACAGCGTCTTTCGTCCGAGCGCGCGGGTGGCGACCACCGGTCGGCCCTCGGGGCACGCGGGCGGGCTGGCCATCGATCTCGCGGTGCTCGAGACCGACGACGGGACCGCGCACGACGTGTTGACCGCGTGGGAGGCGCGCGAGCGCGGCGCTCCGCCGTGCGAGGGCGAGCACGAGGAGGCCGCGACCTCCGCGGCCTTGCGGCGGCTCGTGTGCGAGGCGGCGCGAAGCGAGCTCTTCCAGATCGTGCTCACCCCGCACTTCGACCGCGCGCACCAGAACCACCTCCACCTCGAGCTGCGCCCCGGAGTGCCCTGGCAGTACGTACGCTGAGCTGCGCTACCATTCGGATCGACGGATCGCGGCGGCGCCGGCCACCTCGATCGATCGCGCGGGGGTGAACCGTGGAGAGATGGCTTCGCATCGGCGGGTTCGTGATGGCGCTCGGCGCGATCGGCTGCGGCCGCACCGAGCTCGACACGTACGCCGACCGGCGCGACTTCCGACCCGACGCCGGCGGCGGGACGTGCCGCGCGGACGCCGAGTGCGACGACGGCCTCTTCTGCAACGGCGCCGAGGCGTGCGTCGAAGGGCGCTGCGCCCCCGGCGCGCCGGTCGCGTGCGACGACGGGATCGAGTGCACGCTCGACGCGTGCCTCGAGGCCACGCGCGCGTGCGAGTCGACGCCCGACGCGTCGCGCTGTCCGCCCGGCGCGATGTGCATCGTCGGGGTCGGCTGCGAGGGCGTGCCCTGCCGCGTCGACGCCGACTGCGACGACCGCCAGGTCTGCAACGGCGTCGAGCGGTGCATCGGGGGCGCGTGCGCGCCGGGCGCGGCACCCCTCTGCGACGACGGCGTCGACTGCACCGTCGACGAGTGCAGCGAGCGGCTCGGCGGCTGCGTGTTCACGCCCAACGACGCGATCTGCGACGACCGCGTGTTCTGCAACGGCCTCGAGCGGTGCATGCCGCGGCTCGGCTGTCTGCCCGCGATGCCGGTGCGCTGCGACGATGGCGTCGCGTGCACGATCGATCGCTGCGACGAGGCGCTGCGCCGGTGCCTGCACGTCGGGCCCGACGCGGATCGCGACGGGTTCGTCGACGCGGCGTGCGGCGGCGACGACTGCGACGATCGCCGCCCCGGCGTGCGGCCCGGCGCGCGCGAGCGCTGCGAGAACGGCCGCGACGACGACTGCAACGGCCTCGTCGACTGCGCGGATCGCGCGTGCGCGACGAGCCCGGCGTGCGGCTGCGTGCCGCGGCCGGAGGACTGCGCCAACGGCGTCGACGACGACTGCGACGGCCGGCTCGACTGCGCCGACCCGAGCTGCCGCGAGGACCCGGCGTGCGCGACGTGCGCGCCCTTCGAGGACTGCCGCACGCGCGCGGACGACGACTGCGATGGCCTCGTCAACTGCGCCGACCCCGACTGCTTCACGAGCCCGCTGTGCATCGGGCCGTGCGAGCCGTTCGAGGTGCGCTGCTCGGACAGCCGCGACGACGACTGCGACGGCCTCGTCGACTGCGCCGACCCCGACTGCGCGCGCGACCCGTGGTGCACGACGTGCCAGCCCTTCGAGCTCGTGTGCAACGACCGCCGCGACGACGACTGCGACGGGCGCACCGACTGCGACGACCCGGACTGCTTCGGGAGCCCGTTCTGCCGCCAGCCCTGCCTGCCCTTCGAGCTCGACTGCGCCAACGGCTTCGACGAGGACTGCGACGGGCGCACCGACTGCGACGACCCCGAGTGCTTCCTCGAGCCCGAGTGCGTCGGCCCGTGCCTGCCGCGCGAGGTCGTGTGCGACGACCGGCGCGACGACGACTGCGATGGCCTCGTCGACTGCCGCGACCCCGACTGCTTCACCGACCCGCGCTGCATCGGCCCGTGCTTGCCGCTCGAGGTGGTGTGCACGGACGGACGCGACGACGACTGCGACGGGCGCGTCGACTGCGACGACCCCGACTGCGCGCTCGACCCCGCGTGCCGCGGCTGCGCGCCCTTCGAGCGCTTCTGCGACGACGGCATCGACGACGACTGCGACGGCCTGCCCGACTGCGCCGACCCCGACTGCTTCGCGAGCCCGCGCTGCTGCGTCCCCTCGCCCGAACTCTGCTTCGACGGGATCGACAACGACTGCGACGGGCGGGCCGACTGCGTCGACCCGGACTGCGCCACCGATCCGGCGTGCTGCGTCCCGCGCGCCGAGGTCTGCGACAACGGCGCCGACGACGACTGCGACGGGCGCACCGACTGCTCGGATCGCGACTGCCTCGATCACCCCGCGTGCCGCATGTGCCGCCCGGAGGACTGCGCGAACGGCGCCGACGACGACTGCGACGGGATCATCGACTGCCTCGACTCGGACTGCTTCGCCGACCCGCGCTGCGGCGTCTGCGTGCCCTCGCCCGAGATCTGCCGCGGCGGCGCCGACGAGGACTGCGACGGGCTGATCGACTGCGACGATCCCGACTGCGCCTCCGTCCCGCGCTGCGCGATGTGCGTGCCGCGCCCCGAGGTGTGCACGGGCGGCGCCGACGAGGACTGCGACGGGCGCATCGACTGCGCCGACCCCGACTGCGCGCTCGACCCGGCCTGCCGCGTCTGCACGCCGGAGGTGTGCACCGACACGATCGACAACGACTGCGACGGACGCGCGGACTGCTCCGACCCCGACTGCGCGATGGATCCGGCGTGCGCGATGTGCGTGCCCGAGCGCTGCCGCAACGGGCGCGACGACGACTGCGACGGCCTCGCCGACTGCGACGATCCCGACTGCGCGCGCGATCCGGTGTGCGCACCGTGCGGTCCGACCGAGCTCTGCCGCAACGGGCGCGACGACGACTGCGACGGCCTCGTCGACTGCATGGACCCGGACTGCGCCGGCACGCCCGCGTGCGCGCTCTGCCTGCCGTTCGAGCTCAGCTGCAACAACGGGATCGACGAGGACTGCAACGGGCTCGCGGACTGCGCCGACCCGGCCTGCCGCTTCGATCCGATCTGCCTCACCGGCTGCGCGGTGCGCGAGCAGGGCGCCGACTGCCGCAACGGCCGCGACGACGACTGCGACGGGCTCACCGACTGCATGGACCCCGACTGCGCGGGCTCGCCGTTCTGCCTGTTCTGCTTGCCGTTCGAGCTCTGCACCTCGGGCATCGACGACGACTGCGACGGCCTCGTCGACTGCGACGATCCCGAGTGCGCGACGCTCCCCGAGTGCGGCGCGTGCACGCCGCTCGAGCTCGCCTGCACCAACGGCTTCGACGACGACTGCGACGGGCGCGTCGACTGCGCGGACCCGGACTGCGGCGGCGATCCGTCGTGCTGCTCGCCGACGATGGAGCTCTGCGCCAACGGGCGCGACGACGACTGCGACGGCCTGCCCGACTGCGCGGACCCGGACTGCGCGCTCTCGCCGTTCTGCTGCGTGCCCTCGCCCGAGCGCTGCGCGAACGGGCGCGACGACGACTGCGACGGCCGCGTCGACTGCGACGACCCGGACTGCGCGACCGCGCAGGTCTGCTGCCGGCCCACCGGCCCCGAGATCTGCTTCAACGGCCTCGACGACGACTGCGACGGGCGCGTCGACTGCGACGACCCCGCCTGCGCGAGCGCCCCCGACTGCTGCGTGCCGCGCCCCGAGATCTGCGACGACCGCCTCGACAACGACTGCGACCGGCTGCGCGACTGCGCCGACCCCGACTGCTTCGGGCACCCGGCCTGCGGCGGCGGCGACGCGGGCACGCCGGGCGACGGCGGCCTGATGTGCCTGCCCGCCGAGGGCACGCTCGCGCTCTGCACCAACGGCCTCGACGACGACTGCGACGGCCCGGTCGACTGCGCCGACGACGACTGCAACCCGTTCCCGGGCACGCTCGACGAGTGCTGCAACGGCGCCGACGACAACGGCAACGGCCTCGTCGACGAGTTCGCGTGCGCGTGCTTCTCGACGCTGGACTGCGCGGGCGGCAACGTCTGCTGGTCGTTCACCTTCCAGCGCTGCGCGCCGCACTGCGCGACCCTCGGCGGCGACGCGTTCTGCTCGATGCTCGACCCGTCCCTGCGCTGCTCCTTCGCGAGCGGCGAGTGCGTCTTCTGAGCGAGCTCAGAACCGCATCGCGCGGATGGAGCGCTCGATGTCCGCCTCGAGCGCCGTGTACACCGCCTCGCGGCCGCCGGCCTCGACGACGAAGATCCGGCTCGGCGTCACGAACAACGCCACGGTGTAGCGGTAGGCGTGCCCCTCGATGTCGCGGCCGAACCGCAGGAGGTGGCCGCGCTCGCCGCTCGCCGCGGTGACGTCTTCCTCGCCGAGCAGCGCGTAGCCCTGCTGGTCGCGCAGCCGATCCGCGACCGCCTCGCTCCAGAAGGTGAGCGAGCCGTCGACGCGGTGCTCGAGCGCTTGCACGCCGACGACCACGCCGTCCGACGTCGTCGAGCGCATCTCGTAGCGCCCGTCGCGCAGGGACGGATCGTCGGTGAGGGTGACGAACCGGTCCGGCAGCGTGAGCGTGAAGCCGGGTCCGCACGCCGACAGCACGGCGAGCGCGACCGCGCCGAGCGAGAGGTGGAGCGTCGCCCTCATTGCAACCTCAGAAGGCTCGGGAGCCCGAGCTGGCGCAGCCACGCGAAGGGCAGCTCGAAGCGCGGTGGGCTGACCGTCGCGCGCTCGGTGAAGCGCACGGTGATCGTCGAGAACGCCACGCGGTCCGACAAGAAGCGCAGGCGCCCGCGCAGCCGCTCGAGCTCGAGCGTGATCCGCTCGAGGTGCTGCTCGACGGAGAGCGCGTGCTCGACGTTGGTCGCGCCCTCGAGCAGGCGGGTCACGCGGGCGTACATGGCCTCGAGCGTGCGGATGCGCGTCTCGACGTCGCGGAACTCCTCGCTGACGTCCTGGACCGACACGTCGCGGCTCAGCACGTCGCCCACCTCGAGGATCGCCGCGAGGACCTGCTCGAAGCGGCCGGCGGGCACGCGGATCACGATCTCGGCGTCCGTCCGGCGGTGGAGATGCCCCCCCGCCTCGCGCGCGAGCGCCTCGACGCGGTCCTGCTTGTCGGACACCTGGTGGACCGCGAGCCCGATCTGCGCGGTGTAGATGAGCAAGGGGCCTTGGCGCCCGTCGGTCGCCGTCGGCTCGGCGCGCGGGGGCGTCTCGGCCTGCGCGTAGCGCGGCGAAGCCTCGCGCTCCGGGCGGGGGAGCTCGTAGCGACCTTCGTCGACGTCCCCGTAGTCGGCGGGCGCGCCCGCGCTGACCGCCGCGGGCGCGTGGGCGCCGCTCGCGCCGCCGTACCCCGGCTCGCGGGTCTGCGCCCACGCGTCGTAGCCGCCGCCGCACGCCGGGCCGGCGAGGCACCCCGCGGCGAGCGCCACCCCCCACGCGAACCGATTCGCCATGCGTCCCGCCTCCACGGCCGCACGATAACGCCGTTCTCCGGCGGGTCGAACCGATTCCGCGCCGTCGATCGATGGCGCGCGCACGGAGCCGACGGCACCGATCGAGACCAGCCCGTCGCGCAGCGACGGGCGTCGGTCGCCTCGGGGACAAAGGCTGTCGATCAATCGAGAACACACGGGGCTGACGGCACCGATCGAGACCAGCCCGTCGCGCAGCGACGGGCGTAGGTCGAGGGGGCCCCATCGCCCCGCGATGGGGTCGAACGCGGCCCGGCCGCGTTCGTCTTGGGTGGGGGGCCCCATGCGGCTTTGCCGCATGGGGGGAGGGGCTGGAACAGCCCCTCCGCAAACTCAGCGCGTGATCAGCCGGTCGGGGCGGAGCCGGTGCGCCTCGTCGAAGAGGCGCGCGTACGCGACGAGCGCGAGCAGCATGCAGCCGAACGCCGTCGCCCCGGCGAGCATGAACATGATCACGATCTGGTAGCGCACGGCGAGCAGCGGATCGGCGCCCTCGAGGATCTGCCCCGTCATCATCCCAGGCAGCGACACGATGCCCACGACCATCATCGTGTTGATCATCGGGATCATCCCGCGGCGCACCGCCTCGCGCAGCGGGTCGCGCGCCGCCTCCCACTTGCTCGCGCCCAGCGCCAGCTCCGTCTCGACGCGCGCGCGCCCCTCGTCGAGGCTGCGCGTGATCTCGTCGAGGCACAAGCTCATCCCCGTCAGCCCGTTGCCGAGCACCATCCCGAGGAGCGGCACGACGTACTGCGCCTTCCACCAGGGCTCCACGCCGATCACGACCGTCGTCGCCCCGAGGGTGGTCGCGACGCCCGTGATCGCGAGCGTCGCGAACGCGCCCGTCGTCGCGCCGGCGAATCGCCGCGCGCTGCGCTGCACCGCCGCGCGCGAGGCCGCCGCGATCATCAGCGCGGCGAGGAGCGCGACGAGCCACGGCGAGTCGAGCGCGAAGATCCACGAGAGGACGTAGCCGACCGCGAGGAGCTGGACGACGGTGCGCAGGCTCGCGACCGCGAGCGTCTTCTCGAGCCCGAGCCGCAGGCCGAGGCTCACCGCGCCGGCGGCGAGCACGAAGCCGGCGCTCAGCGAGAGGCGCCACGCCTCGATCACCACCGCGCCCTCACCCACGGCGCGCCCCGAGGTGCAAGGACCGTTGCGCAACACGATCGCGCTGAGCGGGATCGTGGGTGACCCAGAGGATGGCCGGCGAGAGCGCGCCGAGCCACGCCTCGACCGCGCGCGTCGTGTCCGCGTCGAGCGCGCTCGTCGGCTCGTCGAGGAGCAGCACGTCGGGCGCGACGAGCACGGCGCGCACGAGCGCGAGCCGCTGCCGCTCGCCCTCGGAGAGGTGGCTCGCGTCCGCGTCGAGCGCGTGCGCGACCCCGACCGCGTCGAGCGCGGCGCGCGCCGCCGCGCGCTCGAACGGCGCCCGCGCGCTGCGGTAGCGGAAGGGCCGCGCGAGCTCGTCCTCGAGCGTGCCGCCGAAGAGCGTCGCGCGCTGCGCCACGTAGACCACGCGGCGTCGCCACTCGGGGTAGCCGTGCGCCGCGGGCGCGCGTCCGTCGAGCGTGATCGCGCCCTCGATCGGCGGATCGAGCGCGGCGAGCGCGCGCAGGGCGGTGGTCTTGCCCGACCCGGAGGGGCCGGTCAGCGTCGCGCGCTCGCCCGCCGCGAGCGCGAGCGAGAGCCCGCGCACGATCGCGGCGCCGCCGTACCCGACCGTCAGATCACGCGCCTCGAACATCGCGAGCGAGATAGGCCGCGCGACGCCGCGTGGCCAGCCGCGGTGTCAGTCGTCGGCGCGCCGCGCGTCCATGGCCCCATGCACGCTCACCTCCCCGCCCCGGCCGTGACCCTCGCCACGCTCACCGGTCCGCTCACCGTGGGTCCGCCACGGCGCGTCGGGCAGCTCACGCTCGTCCCGATCCTCGGGCCGACGCGCGCGCCCCTCTACCGGACCCTGTCCGAGGTGCTCGAGCACGGCGGCGTCCTGCGCGAGCGCCCGAGCCCGGACGTCAACTGCCTGCTGCTCGACGCCCCGCCCGGCCCTCCCGTCCTGCTCTACGCGGGCGAGGAGGTCGTCGGCGCCAAGCAGAACCGCGTGCTGAACGTGACCTGGCTCGTCGCGGGCGACGCGACGCACGAGGTCCCCGTGAGCTGCATCGAGCGCGGGCGCTGGACGCACGGCGCGGAGCGCGACGGTCGCTTCGCCTCCTCGCCGCAGGTCGCGTACACCGGCCTGCGCCGTCACATGGACGCCATGTCGTCGTCGTCGGTCCGGGCCGCCGACCGACGCAGCGCCATCGATCAGTGCGCGGTCTGGCAGGACGTCGAGCATCGCAGCCGCGTCCTCGAGGTGCGGTCGCGGACGGGCGCGATGACCGACGCGTTCGAGGCGCGGCGCGAGTCGGTCGAGGCGATCGCCAGCCAGTCCGCCGTGACGAGCGGACAACGCGGCTTGCTCGCTTGGATCGGAGATCGGTTCCTCGCGCTGGATCTCGTCTCGTCCGAGGCGGCCTGGGCGCGCATGCACGACCGGATCGTGCGGGGCCACGCGCTCGAGGCGCTCGCGTCGGCGCCGATCGCGCGGCCGAGCCCCGACGCGGCGGCGGTGCTCGAGGCGCTGCTCGCCGCGCCCGTCTCGCTCGCGCCGGCGGAGGCGGGCCTCGGCGAGGCGGTGTCGGCCCAGCTCGTCGAGCCGCCGATCGCGGTGAACGGCCTCGCGCTCGACGGCGAGCTCGTACAGCTCTCGGCCTTCGAGCGGAGCTGACCTCGGCCAACTCAGCGGACGCGCAAGACGACCGCGGCGGCGCCGACGCCGGCGGCGGCGGCCGGGTCGGTCAGGACGCTGCCGAGGATCGAGGGCGAGGTCGTCGGGTCCTCGGTGAGCACGCTGACCGCGCGCGCGACCGCGCCGACCGAGAACGCGGTGACGGAACCGGCGAGCACCAGGTCGCCCGGCTCGACGGGCGTCGAGGAGATGGACGGGCGCGCGCTGAGGAGCCCGCCCTTCTGCTCTTCGCGGGCGGTCAGGCGCTTGGGCTTGCCCTCGCGCTGCACGTACACGCGCCCGGGCCCGACGCTCATCACGTGGAGCGCGTCGTCCGCGAGCAACAGGCCGACGAGGGTCGCGTCGGAGAGCACGCGCTCGACGAGCCGATCGCACGCGGCGGCGAGCGCGGCGCGCGCCTCGCTCGTCGCGGTGCGGAGGCGCGCCGCCGCGTCCGCGAGGCCTTCCGTCTCGGCGAGGCCCTTCGCGAAGCCCTCGAGCACGGCGCTCGTCGCGAACGGCCACGTGCGCGGCATCCCGAGGCCCGTCGAGATGGCGTACGCGCGCCCCGACTCGAGCTTCTGCGCGACGTGGCGCGTGATCTGGCCGGCCCGGACGTTCGCGCGCGCGACGCTGATGTGCGCGTCGGCCCGCATCACGCCTTCCCGAACCGGAGCTGCGCGGTGTGCATGATCAAGAGCGTCAGCGCGAGCACGAGCAGCCACTCGCTCGCGACCACCGTCGCGCAGATCCACAGCTCGACGTCGGGCACCCGCACCACCGTCTCGCCGAGCAGCTCGACCGGATCCCAGCCCGCGCGCTCGAGCCCGCCGAGCTCGCGCGCGAAGTGGCTCATCGACGCGAAGCGCAGGACGCCGGGGAGCAGCATCCCGAACCACTCGATGAACCCGAGCCACACCACCGTCAGCATGCCGCCGGCCTCGGGGACGATGGTGCCCCAGAAGAGCGCGATCGCCGAGTAGGTCGCGAGCAGGAGCGAGGCGGCCGCGCCCGCGCGCGCCGTCTCGCCGAGCTGGTCGATCATCAGCGTCGGCGTCGCCGCGTAGCCGACCCCGTGCAGGAGCAAGAGGCCCACCCACAGGATCGCCAGCGACGCGGCCGTGCCGACGAGGTACTTCCCGAGCGCGATGCTCGCGCGCGGCACCGGCCGCATCGCCAGGAAGTGCAGCGTGCGCGCCTCGACCTCCTCGCCGATCGCGCCGGACGCGAACAAGAGCGGCAGGAGGAACACGAGCAAGCGGAAGAAGCCCCAGTCGATGCCGCTCTTCACGACGCCGACCGGGTCGTCGTCGCCGACGAGCGCGACGACCGCGGGGAAGAGGATGACCACGAACGCCGCGATCGCGGCCACGCGGAGCTTGCGCCCGCGCAGCGTGCGCAGGGACGCGAGCCGGACCATCGAGAGCGTCGAGCTCGCGAGCCCGGGCGCCGCCGGTGCCGCCGCGCTCACGCGCCGCCTCCCGGGGCGAGCTGCTGCTGGTACGCGGCCTTCTCCGCCGCGCTCTCGAGCTTGACGTGCCCACCGCCGCCCGCGTCCGCGCCGGTCCCCGCGCCGCGGTTCGCCCGCTCGACGAGGTAGTGGAAGAGCGCCTCGAGGTTCGCGTCGGGGCTGGTCATCGAGCGCAGCGCGAGGCCCTTCTCGACGACCTGCGCGGCGATCGCGCGGTACGTCTCGTCCGGCTGCCACGTGCGCACCTCGAGCAGGTCCGGCGCCGGGAAGTGGAGCGCGACGACGCCCTCTTCGCTCGCGAGCAGCGCCGAGGCGAGCACGCGCGGCCGGTCGCACTGCACGCGGATGTGGTGCGGGTGCTCGTCGAGCAGCTCGCGGATCTCCTGCATCTCGCCCTGCGCGACCACCTGGCCACGCGCGATGAGCAGGACGCGATCCGTCAGCGCCTCGATCTCGGGCAGGACGTGCGTCGAGAAGAGCACGAGCGCGCCCGCCGTCGCGCGACGCCGCAGCGACTCGAGGATCGCCTGGCGCGAGGTCGGGTCGGTCCCCGTCAGCGGCTCGTCGAGCAGGAGCACGTCCGGGTCGTGCACGATCGCCTGCGCGAGCTTCGCGCGCTGCCGCATGCCGCGGCTGTAGCCGCCCATCGCGCGGTCCATCGCGTCGGCGAGGCCGAACTCCTCGAGCGCGTCCTTCGCGCGCTTCTTCGCGACCGCCGGCGGGTAGCCGGAGAGCTCGGCCATCGCGCTGACGAACTCGAGCCCGGTCAGCTCGTCGTACAGGCTGTCCGCCTCCGGGCAGTAGCCGATGCGCCGCAGCACCTCGGGGTTGCCGAAGGGCGCCTCGCCGCAGACGGTGAGCTTGCCGGTGCTCGGCTTGATCTGCCCCGCGACCATCCGCATGAACGTGGTCTTGCCCGAGCCGTTGGGGCCGAGCAGGCCCCAGATCCCCGGGCCGAGGTGGAGCGAGACGTCGCTGATCGCGGTGACCTTGCCGTACCAGCGGCTCACCCGCACCGCGCGCACGGACGCGCCGTCCGTGGTCTCGGCGTGACGCGCCGGCGCGCTCGCCGCGCGCTTCTTCTTCGCGGGCTTCTTCTCGGGCTTCCCCGATCGCTCGGAGCTCGCGGGTCGCTCGGGCTTCGCCGGCGCGTCCGACGCGTCCGACGCGTCCGCCTCGTCGTCGACCTCGTCGCTCACGTGATCACCTCCGCGCGCCGGATGCGCACGAGCGCGCCGTAGCTCGCCGCGCCCACCGCGATCGCGAGGATCGGCGCCGCGTGCAGCCACTTCAGGTCGGTCCAATCGCCGCTCACCTTGTAGAGCGCGTCGCCCACGCACCAGAGCGCGCCGGGGAGCGAGGCGGCGAAGACCCACTCGACGTGCCCGATCGACTGCACCAGGAACGCGAGCGCGAACGGGACGACGAGGATCAGCGTCCACGCGGTGAGCGTGAGCGCGCGGCTCGACGAGAGCGCGCTCGAGGCGACCGCGAGCGACGAGGTGCACACGGCGATCAGGGTCGCGTCGAAGAGCGCCGGCAAGAGCAGCCCGACGCGCTCGAGCCGCTCCGCCTCCGGCCCGAGCCCGACGAGGATCGCGCCGAGGATCGCGACGGGCACGAACACGAGGAGCCCCACCACGAGCGCGAGCGCGCCGGTGCGCCCCGCGAGGTACTGGATCGGCGTGACGGGCTTGGCGAAGTAGAACTGATAGGCGCGGTTGGTCAGGTCCTCCGCGATGACGCCGGCGCCGGAGCGGATCGTCACGATCGACGCGCAGAACCAGAACTGGATGCCCGTCAGCGTCCGCATCCACACCGCCGGCGGGCTGAGGAACCAGCGCCCGAAGCCGGTCGCGCCCTCGGGGATCTCGGGCAGCTCGGGGCCGAGCGCCCCGAAGCGCGCGAACGCGACGAGCGCGAGCACGAGCAGCGGGATCCAGCAGAAGAACACGACGATGCGGTTGATCCACGAGCCCCAGATCCGCCACAGCCCGTGCCGCATCATCACCCAGAGGTTGCGCGTGGGCGGGCGCAGCTCGCCTTCGTAGGCGCGGTAGCCGAGGTCCCGGACCGTCGTCATGGCGCGGCAACGTACTCCACCACTCCGGATCCAGCAAAGCCGCGGACGGAGCGGCGCGCGGTATCCTGCGCGGCGTGACCCGCCTCCCGCTCCTGGTCCTCACGCTCGTCGGGCTCGCGCTGCCGTGTGCGGCCCGCGCGGACGCGATCATGCCGTTCGACGGCGAGTGCTTCCCCGGCTCTCGCCGCGGCATCTCCGGGCATGCCGAGGCGTGCATCCCGATCGCCTGCGCGTCCGACGCGGAGTGCGGCGACGGCGCGCGCTGCGCGACGCTCTGCGTCTGTCGCGCCGAACGCGAGGTGCAGGAGCACCGCTTCGAGCCCGAGCCCGTCCGACGCGTCGTGGAGATCGGGCTGTGCGACGGGAGCGGCGGGTGCGCGGAGGGCGAGGTCGCCTCGCGCCGGCAGTGCGAGCCGGTCGAGGACACCCCCGCGTTCGATCGGACGAGCCGGCGCTGGACGGCCGTCTCGCACCCGGGCGGCGCCGGGGCCCGCCGCGACGGGACCG
Source organism: Sandaracinaceae bacterium (assembly GCA_019637095.1). Taxonomy (GTDB): domain Bacteria; phylum Myxococcota_A; class Polyangia; order Polyangiales; family Sandaracinaceae; genus JACKEC01. Next base: position 220,262 of record JAHBWG010000001.1, read on the forward strand.
GGGGCGCGCCGCGCGAGGGTCCGGGCGCGAACGGCGGCTCGTGCGCGGGCTGCGCCGTGCCGGCCCGGCAAGGCGGGGGCCCGCTCGCCCTCGGCTTCGCGGGCGCGGTCGGGCTCGTCGCGCGGCGCCGCTCTCGCCGGTGAGCGCGCGATGTGGGGCGGATGCCCCTTGCGCGCGCCCCCCCGCGGGATGCATAGACACGGCCCACCTCGAACCGACGTGACGAAGGAGCAGACCATGGGCCAGACGAAGCTGCGAGGGAACCCCGTCCAGACGAGCGGCGAGCTGCCGGCGATCGGGAGCAAGGCGCCGCCGTTCTCGCTGACGCGGCAGGATCTCTCTCAGGCGACGCTCGAGACGTTCGCCGGCAAGAAGAAGATCCTCAACATCTTCCCGAGCATCGATACGGGCATCTGCGCCAAGAGCGTCAAGACGTTCGCGGAGAAGATCGCCGGCCGCGACGACCTCGTCGTGCTCGACATCTCGGCGGACCTCCCCTTCGCCGCCAAGCGCTTCTGCACCGTGGAGGGCGTGAGCGCCGAGACGCTCTCGACCTTCCGCTCGACCTTCGCGACCGACTACGGCGTGAAGCTGATGGACAGCGGCATGGCCGGCCTCGCTGCGCGCGCGCTCGTCGTGCTCGACGCGAGCGACACGGTCGTGCACACCGAGCTGGTCGACGACATCACGCACGAGCCCGGCTACGACGCCGCCCTCGCCGCGGTCTGAGCGACGCCCGACCCCTTCAGCGCGCCCAGTAGTCGCCGAAGAGGGTCGGGGCGAAGTAGGCGATCTCGGGGCAGCTCACGTTGCCGTTCTCGTCGTAGTCGATCGCGTCGCCCGCGCGCAGCGCGGTGAAGCGCGAGCCGTCCAAGATCTCGATCTCGAGCGTGGCGGCGGCGTTGAGGCAGCGGTCGCTGACCCCGAGCACGCTCTGCTCGAGGGTCGGCTCGACGGTCCCTTCGAAGCGATCGAGCGCCTCGATCTCGGCGCGCATCACCACCGACGCGCGCAGCGCGAGGTAGAGCTCCTCGGGCTGGCGGCAGAGCACCGTCTCGGCCGCCACCGTCACGCCGGGCTGGCCGTCCTCGTCCTGGTCGAGCGCGGTGGCGGGCGCGTCGCGCGTCGGCAGCGGATCGCGCGCTGGATCGGCGAGCGCCGCGCCGAGCAGCACCGTCGCGCGCGGCGTGGTGACCGTCGCGCCGATCGGATCGGCCGCGGTGAGGAACGGGCCCTCGTCCTCGATCGAGATGCTGCGCAGGATCGCCTCGAGCCGCGGGGGGATGGTCAGCGTGGCGACCGACGGAACCGCCGGGAGCGAGAAGCGGCACGGGCTGACGCGCATGCGCACCTGCTCGCCGCGCTGCAGGACGCGCAGGCGATAGAGCTGGCGCGTCTCGACGTCGACGACCGCGCGCGCCGGGATGACGACCTCGACCGCGAAGATCCCCGTGAGCGGGCCGGCGCCCTCTTCGTCCCAGTCCTCGAGCGGCTCGTCGGGGATGTCGGGCGGCCCCGCGTCGAGCTCGCCCGCGTCGAGCCCGGCGTCCTCGCACGGCGTGCGGCACTCCTCGCCGCGCAGGGTCGGGTAACCGTCCGCGCTCGGCCCGCACGCGCCGAGCGCGAGCGCGATCGTCGCGAGCAAGACGTGCTGTCCGGGTCGCGCGCTCACCATCGGGTCTCCACCGCGAGCTGGACGCTCGGCACGAAGCCACCGTAGCGGTAGCCGGGGTAGCCGGGGTTCGCGAGCAGCGCCGCGTCGTTCGAGAAGCGGCGCCCGTCCTTGATCTCCTCGCGCTCCTCGAGGATCGCGAGCCGGCCCGCGAGGCTGATCGTGAACGGCACGTCGTCGCGGGTGAGCGGGTCGAGGTCGACCTCGACGCCGAGCCCGAGGTGGTGCGTGTCGTTCGCGAGGAGGTTGGTCGGCCCGCCGAAGTCGGCGAAGGGCGAGCGGGCGTAGCGGTAGCCGGCGAGCAGGTCGACGCCCGGCGTCGGGGTGACGCGAACGCCCGCCGCGGGCACGAGCGTGTCGCCGAACCGGCCGTCGAGCGTGCGCCACGTCGGGCTGACCGCCTCGGACCACATCGCCCAAGTCAGCTCGGCGCTGAGCTCGATCGCCTCGTGCGCGCGCCACGCCACCGACCACACGAGCTCGTGCGGCCGGTAGATGTGCGTGAAGCGGTGGACGAAGCCGATGTCGCCGACCGCCTCGATGCCCTGGAGCCGGCTCGTGCCCCAGTCGTCCGAGTAGAGCCGCCCGCGCCACGCGAACGCGAAGCGGAGCTCCGGGAGCGGCGCGACGAGGAGCCCGAGGAGCGGGCTCGCGCGCCCGTAGATCGACGCCTCGATGCCCAGCCGCGTGCCCGCCTCGATGCGCTCCTCGCCGGTCATCGGATCGACCACCCGGCGGATGTCGGTCGCCGTGCCGGTGATGTACGCCTCCTCGTCGAAGGTGATGCGCGCGCCTGCGCCGACGCTCAGCCACGAGGTGATGCGGAAGCCGAGCGAGAGGTGCAACGAGACGTGCGTCGTGCGATCGCCGACGAGGAACCACGAGAGGGAGTCGTCGGGTCGGATGCGGCTGCGGACGAGGCCCTCGAGCGGGGCGTAGAACGCGAGGCCCAGGACGATCCCCGGCACGCCGAGCCCGGCGCCGACGTCGAAGCGCCCGCCGACGGTGAGCGCCGTGGTGTCGAGCGGCGCCTCGAGGTCGAGCGTACGGCCGGGCTCGAGGCTGGTGGCCCACGTCGCGGGGAGGGCGAGCGTGAGCCCGGCCGAGAGCTCGGCGAGCCCGTCGCGGTCGCCCGGCACGATGAGCGCGGCCGGGTTGTACGCCGCCGCCGTGAAGTCCCCGCCCGTGGCGCTGACCGCGCCGCCGAGCGCCGCCGTCCGCGGGTTGAGCCCGAGATCGTTCTCCACGTCGGCCGCCGCGGGCGACGCGAGCACGAGCGCGAGCGCGAGCGACGCCGCGCGCCTCACTCGACCCCTCCGCGCTCGAGCTGCGTCGCGTCCTCTGTCGCGTGGTCGTCGGGCGCCTCCTCCTGCGTGGCGTCCCGTGGCGCCGCGACCTGCGGGGTGGAGTCGTGCTCCGCCTCGGCGCGCGGGGGCTCCTCGCCCGCGCTCTCGTCAGGCTCGGCCTCGTCCGCCTCCGCCTCGTCGCCCGCGGCCTCGTCGCGCGCGTCGTCGTCGTCCTCGACCGACACGCGGTCGCCGAGCCCGAACGTGAGCGACAACGAGAGTTGCTGGAAGCTCCCGCGGGCCGAGAACCCCGGGTAGCCGAGGTTGTCGATCGGCGCGCCCGCGAACGCGCCGGGCGCCTTGGTCGCCTCCTGCTCGTGCATCGCGTGGAAGCGGGCCGCCAGATCGATGCGCAGCGCGAAGCCCGTCAGCGGCTCGAGGTCGAGCCCCACGCCGAACGCGACCTCGTGCCGGTGCGCGTCGAGCAGGTTGTGGAAGCCCGTCTGCTCCGGCACCGGCGAGGGCAAGAACGCGTACCCGAGCCGCGCGGCGAGCGCGCGGTGCGCGCTCCACTCGAGCCCCGCGCGCAGCTCGACCGTGTCCGAGAGCCCCGGATCCGGCGCCTCGTCGTGGATCGTGCGGAAGGTGCTCCAGCGCGCCCACGTCGCGTCGAGCGAGATCGACACCGTCGGCAGCGGCCACACCGCGACCCCGAGCCCGACCTCCATCGGCGCGATCAGCGAGTAGAACGAGTACTCGTCGAGCACGCGGATCGCGCCGGCGCGGATGTCGAACGTGCCGTTCGCGCGCGTCGCGCCGCCCTGCCGGAACACGAGCCCGATCGCGAGCTCGTCGAGCGGCTGCGCGCGCGCGCCGACGATGACCGACGGCTCGAGCGTGAGGTCGCGCTGCTGCGCGATCGCCACGCCCTCGTCCACCGTCGCGCCGCGGTTCGCGTCGAACCCGACCGACGTCGGCGCGAAGAGCGTCGGCGTCACCGTCACCGCGACGCCGATCCGGATCGTCCACGGCAGGAGGGCCGAGGCCGCGAACGTGACCGCGGTGCGCTCGGTGCGGTTGCCGTAGAAGAGCGAGACCGGCGCGTCGCGGCGGACCGGCGCGTCGACGCCGATGATCGTCTCGCCGGGCAGGTGCACGCTGCCCCCGAGGCGTACGCGGCGCAGCCACGGCGGGCCCGGGAGCGGCGCGACCACCGAGACGCCGTAGCCGGTGACTGCCCGGTCCTCGACGTCGCCGAGCTCGCCGGTGCGCGCGAACCGCTGCCGGTGGAAGCCCGCGTGCCCGAGCAGCGTCAGCGTCGGCCGATCCACGTCGGCCACGCCCGCCGGGTTGAAGTAGATCGCGCTGGTGTCGCCGGGGCGGGCGAGCACCGAGCTCGCGAGCGACGCGGCGCGCGCCGACTCGCCGAACGCCGCGCCGCTGTCCGCGCGCGCCGGCGAGGCCCACGCGAGCAAGAGCGCGAGCGCGGCGAGCGCCCTCACGGCGCGCACTCCACGAGCGCGACGGTGCGCAGGCTGGTGGCCTCGCCGCCCTCGTCGTCGCGCACCGTCAAGACGACGTGCAGCGGTCGATCCCCCGCGCTCGTCACCGAGAGCTGCGGCGCGCTGCGCGAGCCCGCCACCACCACGTGCGCGGCCCCCTCGAGCGCCCAGGCAAAGGCCAGAGGCGCCGCCCCCGGCTCGGGCGGCGCCGGCAGGAGCGAGAGATCGGCCGACGAGCGCGCGCCGCTGATCGACAGCACGGTGCGGTAGTCGTCACCCGCGCAGAGGGTCGCGGGGCTCACGTCGATTACCGCGGTCGGCGGGTGGGGCGGCGGCCCGGCGCAGCCGAGCGCGCAGCCCAACACGGCGCCGAGGACGCGTCGCATCCGGCCAGGGTACTCGGGCCGGCGCGCGAAGGGCACTCTCTGTCGCACGGCCCCGCCGGGGCTCGAGCCCCCGGCTCGCTCACGCCGCGGCGGCGCCGCGTCGGCCCGCGAGGCTCAGCGCGAGGCCCGCCACCGCGAGGCACGCGGCCAAGAGGCCCGCGAACAGGAGGTTGTTCGACGACTCCGAGAGCCCGACGCCGAGCGTCTCGGCGCGCGCCTCCGCCGCGACGCCCGCGGCGTACGCGACGGTGGCGTAGAGCCCGGTCGCGAAGCCCGTCACCCCCGACGCGAGGCAGAGCAGGCCGCCGATCGCGGCGACGCGCCAGCCGTCCTCCTTGCGACGCACGACCGCGACCGCCGCCGCCGCGACGAACAGGATCAGGGTCAACCACATCGGAGCGCCACCCTCGTGCATGAACGTCATCGCCTCGTCCTCCTTCGCGGCGCGTCGTCGCGCCGTGTCCGAGGCTTCAGCGAAGCGCGTGCCAGCGCGCCCGCGAAGCGCGGTGGGCGCGGCGAGTGGCCGGGATCCCGGACGGTGCCTCGGCGAGCGTCCGCTCCTCCGACCGCTCCCCGCGCGCTCGGCGGCGCTCAACCCCGCAGGCGCGGGAACAGGAGGTGGTTCTCCACGAGGATGTGCTCGAGGAGCTCGTTCTCGAGATCCGCGAGCCCGAGGTAGAGCGCGCGCCACGAGTTGCACGCGTCGGGCGGCGGCACGAAGTCCGACGCGGTGCGGCGCAGCTCCTCGAGGAAGCGACCGTGCTCCTCGTGCTCGTGCTCCATCATCGACACGGGCGCGAGCAGCTCGCGCGTCATGCCGCGACGGACCGCGGGGAACAGCACGTGCTCTTCCTTCGAGAGGTGCAGGTCGAGCTCGACCGCGCCGCGCTCGAGCAGCGCGGCGAGCCCGCGCGGGCAGTCCGCGCGCTCCCCGTGGCGCTGCTCGACGCGCCGCGCGAGCGCGAGCAGGTCCTGGACGGCCGGCCGCAGCGGCTCGTGGTAGCGGCGCTCGATGTGGTCGACGAGCGCGGGCGGCGAGAGCGCCGCGAGCTCCTCGAGCGGCGCCGGCCCGCCGCGATCGAGCGCCTCGAGCGCCGCCTTGAGCGCCTCGAGATCCACGCCCCGCGCCTCGCACGCCGCCTCCAGCGTCTGCTGTCCCTTGCAGCAGAAGTCGAGCCGGTGCCGGCGCAGCACGCCGGCCGCGCCGGGGATGTGGGTCGCGAGATCGGCCAGGCGGATGTCGTTCGTGATCATGTCGTCACCTCCGGGGGCCCACGTCGAGGGGCCGTCGTCATATCGTGTCGCCGTCAGCCCGGCGCGGCGCGGCGCGAGAGCCCGAGCGCGCGGGCGAGGGGCGCGGGCTGCGCGACCAGGTCGGCGAGGGTGTAGCCGTCGAGCACCTCGAGGAACCGCGCCTCGGCCTCGCGCAGCGCGCGCCGCAGCACACAGGCGCGCCCGATCGCGCAGCGCCCGCCGCCGGGCTCGAAGCACTCGACCAGGCTCTCCTCCTCGAAGCCGCGCACCACCGCGCCGACCTCGATCGTCTCGGGCGCGCGGGCGAGCGCGAGCCCACCGTGGCGACCGCGCGTGGTCACCACGAGGCCGAGGTCGCGCAGCCGCTGCGCGATCTTCGACAGGTGATGCTCCGACAGGCCGTAGGCGCCCGCGACCTCGGCGACGGACACCGGCCGCTCCGGCTCCATCGCGAGCAAGATCAGCATGCGCAGCGCGTAGTCGGTCTTCTGGTGCAGGTGCATGGCGGCGCTCGCTCAGCCGTGGCTCGCGGCGCACCCGCCGCACGTGCTCCCGCGCGTCGGCAGCTCGAAGCGGAACCCCTCCCCGAGCGCGCTCTCGACGTAGTCGATGGTGGCGCCCTCGAGGTAGATCGCGCTCATCATGTCGACGACGACCACGACGCCGCGCGAGACGAGGGCGACGTCTGAGTCGCGCCGCTCGTCGTCGAAGTAGAGGTCGAAGCGGAAGCCCGCGCAGCCGCCGCCCGCGACCGACGCGCGCAGGGCGTGGTCGACGAGCCCCTCTTCCGCCGCGACGCGACGCGCGACGCTCGCGGCGCGCTCGGTGAGCTCGACGCAACCCGGCTCGGACCGGCGCGCGATGGAGCGATCTAAATCCAGCATTCTGAGTACCAGAAATATGCGCGCCTCGCGCGGATGCCCGATCGCGCCGGGAGGAACCTCACGCCGCGGCCCGCGCGCGTTGCCTCGCGCGCTCGCCGTGGCGAAGGTTCGGCGATGCGCGGCAGAGCGCGCAGGAGGGAGCGGCGATGAAGCGCGACCCTCGCTTGCGCGGCTCGAGCGCCGAGCACCACCACGCGCTCGTGCTCGCCCGCGCGCTCGAGGCGGGCGCGCCCGTGCACGACCTGCGCGCGCGCTTCGAGCGCGAGCTCGAGCCCCACCTCGCCATCGAGGAAGAGGTCTTGCTCCCCGCGCTGCGGGCGGCGGGCGAGCACGCGCTCGTCGAGCGCACGCTGCGCGAGCACGCGGCGCTGCGCCGGCTCTCGGACGAGCCGGGCCGCGCCGTCTCGCTGGGCGCGCTCCTGCGCGAGCACGTCCGCTTCGAGGAGCGCGAGCTGTTCGTCGCGTGCGAGGCGCTCCTCGACGAGCCCGCGCTCGCCGCGCTCGCCGCGCTCGCCGCGCTCGCCGCGCTCGCCG
>JAHBWG010000010.1 GCA_019637095.1 Sandaracinaceae bacterium
GGCCGGGTCGCGGCGGCGCCGGCCGCGCGCGGCGGGAGCGACCTCGGCCGGCGCGACGGATCCGGGCTCGTCGGGGACGACCTCGCCCGCCATCTCGCGCTCGACCGGCACGGGGACGTCCGCGGGGACGACGACGCGATCCGGCCCCGGCGCCGGCGCGGGCGCGGACGGACGGGCTGCCACGCGAGGCGCGACGTCGTCGTCGCTGCGCAGCAGGCTCCAGTAGAGGACGCCGCCGCCCGCGACGCCCAGGACGCCGGCGCCCAGGAGGCCCGCGAGCGCGACGAGGATCCACGGCGACGCGCCGCGTGCACGAGGAGCCTGCGGCGCGTGGGCGTATGGCGCACCGGCCGGCGCCGGGTAGGGCGGGACCCCGCGCGGCCAGGACGCCGCGGCGTTGCCGACCGGTGTGCCGGGGGGCGGCGGCGCGGGCACGGCGACGGTGGGCGGCACGCTCGCGTGCTCCGCGCCCGCGAGCGCGTCGACGAACGCGGCGGCGCTCGGGTAGCGCTCCGCCGGCGCCTTCGCGAGCCCGCGCGCGAGGACCGCCTCGACCGCCGCGGAGATCTCGGGGCAGAAGCGCCGGATCGGCGGGGGCGGCTCGGTGGCGAGCTTGGCGAAGAGCGCGGGCACGGTGGGCGCCTCGAACGGCGTGCGGCCCGCGAGCAGCTCGTAGACGATGGTGGCGAAGGAGTAGAGGTCCGCGCGCGCGTCGAGCGGCAGGCCCGAGGCCTGCTCGGGAGACATGTACGCCGGCGTGCCCATCACCACACCGCTGGCGGTCAGCAGCGTGCGCTCGGCCTCGCCGGCGAGGCTCTTCGCGAGCCCGAAGTCGAGCAGCACCGCGCGCTCGGGGGCGCCGGGCTGGCGGGCGAGGAAGACGTTCGCGGGCTTGAGGTCGCGGTGAATCAGCCCGCGCGCGTGGGCGGCGTCGAGCCCCTGCGCGATACCGCGCGCGATCGCGATCGTCTCCGGGAGCGAGAGCCGACCGATGCGATGCGTCCGCACCGCGAGGTCCTCTCCCTCGAGGAGGTCCATCACGAGGTAGGCCCAGCCGTCCGCGACGTCGAAGTCGTGCACGGCGACGACGTTCGCGTGCCCGAGCGCGCCGACCGCCTCTGCCTCGCGGCGGAAGCGCTTCATCGCGTCCTTGCGGACGGCGACCTCGGGCAAGAGCACCTTCACCGCGTAGGGGCGGCCGGTGCGCAGGTGCGTCGCGCGGTAGACGGCGCCCATGCCGCCGGATCCGAGGAGCGCCTCGACGCGGTAGGTGGCGCCGAGCACGCGCCCGAGAGGATCGTCGTCGAGGTCGCTCTGCACCGCCGCGCCTAAGGTGACACGTCCGAGACGATTGCGGTCGCGAGGCCGAAGGGCTACGTAACGTCAGCGATGGGCGTCGAGATCATGAACCCGAAGATGCTCGAGAAGATGCGCGAGTCGTGTCGGCTCGCGGCCGAGTGTCTCTGCATGGTCGGCGACGAGCTGCGGCCCGGGATGACGACGGAGCGGATCAACACGCTCGTGCACGAGTGGATCGGAGACCACGGCGGCATCCCGTCGCCGCTGAACTACGGCAACCCGCCGTACCCGAAGAGCGTCTGCACGAGCGTCAACGAGTGCGTCTGCCACGGGATCCCGAGCGCGAAGCAGGTGCTGCGCGACGGCGACATCGTGAACGTCGACGTGACGATCTACTACCCGCGCGAGTACGGCTTCCACGGCGACACGAGCGCGACGTTCTACGTGGGCGAGCCGAGCGAGGACGCCAAGCGCGTCGTCGAGACGGCGCGCTGGGGGCTCGAGCTCGGGATCCAGGCCGTGCGCGACGGCGCGCGCGTGCGCGACATCGGCCGCGCGATCCAGGACTACGCCGAGGCGCAGGGCTGCTCGGTCGTGCGCGACTTCGTCGGGCACGGGGTCGGGCGCGAGTTCCACATGCCGCCGCAGATCCCGCACTACTACGAGCCGCGCGCGGGCAAGCGGCTCAAGCGCGGGATGACGTTCACGATCGAGCCGATGATCAACCTCGGCGACTACCGCACCGAGATCCAGAGCGATCACTGGACCGTGCTGACGAAGGACCGGAAGCTGAGCGCGCAGTTCGAGCACACGCTCTGCGTCACGCGAGACGGCGTCGAGGTGCTCACGGCGCGGCCGCGCCTGCTCGCGAACAGCGAAGACCGGCCGTGGGCCAAGCTCGGCGCGTTGAGCGTCCCGGCGAGCGCGCCGGCGACCGCGCTCGCCGCCGCCGAGGAGTAGGCGCCGCTCTCGGACGTCAGGCGTCGAGGACGACCCAGCCGTCCGCGTCGATGCGCAGCGGCAGGCGCTCGAGCGAGCCGCCCTCGCACGGCCCCTCCGTGCAGTAGCCGTCCTCGAGGCGGTAGAGCGCGCCGTGCGTGCCGCACATGAGGTGGGTCCCTGCGCGGTTCATGAACTCGCGCGAGCCTCCGTCGAGCGGCACGGGTAGGTGCTGGCACTCGTTGACGTACGCGCGCGGCTCGCCGTCGGGCGTCGCGAGGACCAGCACCTCGCGCGGCCGACCGTTCGCGAGGCGGCCCCAGATCACCGCGCGCGGCCGCGGGCGGAGGTCCTCGAGCCGGCAGACCCGCAGCGGCCCGCGCGCGGCCGCCGCGTGCGTCGCGTGCGCGCGTCGCTGCACGACGCGGTGCTCGGGTAGGACCAGCGCGCTGAGGTGGCCGCCGTAGCAGCAGCCCGTGTCGAGCCCGATCGCGTGGGGCCATCGCTGCAGGCCGGTGATCGCGTCGTGACCGAAGACGACGCGCTCCGGCCCCCGCCAGCGCGAGGCCCACGGCACTCCGTCCTCGAGCCGTGGGGACGCGGTCCCGTCGGCCCGCAGGGTGCGCATCGTCAAGACGTCTTTACGCCGTTGCGCGGCGAGCGGGACGCCGGGCACGAGGCCCGCGTGCACGACGACCACGCCGAGCTCGGGGAGCTCGAGGGAGAGCGGCAGCGCCGCGAGCCAGGCCCAGTCCGCCTCACTCAGCGCAGCCGCGTGCGCGGCGTGGCGCTCGGCGAGCGGGCGCGGGTCGCGGCCGGTTCGCCACGCGAGGAGGCGGTCGTCGTGGTTGCCGAGCACCGCGAGGTGACCGCCTTCGCGGAAGAAGCGCACGACCCCCGCGCCGTCGGGCCCCTTGCCGACCAGGTCGCCGACCGACACGAGCCGATCGTGCCCGGGCTCGAAGCGCAGATCCCCGAGCAGCGCGCGGAGCTCGGCGAGGCAGCCGTGGATGTCGCCGACGATGACGGTGCGAGCGGTCACGCGCGCGGGTTAGCACGGCGCGCGCGCGCGGACGGCGCGCGCGCCGCGAAAAACGAAGGGCCCGCTGGCGAACCAGCGGGCCCTCGCGGACCTGAGGAGCGGGGCGCTCAGAGAGGCAGGGGCAGGTCCAGCTCGGCGATGACGCGGCGCAGCCGCTCGGGCGAGAGCTGGAAGTCGGGGCGGTTGAAGTCCGGCAGGAAGCCGCCGCCGGTGGCGAAGCACATGCTCGCGCGCGAGTTCGCGCACGTCTGGAGCGCGGAGATGTTGGCGTCGATGCAGGTGTTGAGCGCGGTCTCCTCCGCCTCGCAGCCCGCCGTCGCGTCGTCGCAGAAGTCCGAGCACTCGATGCACGCGCCGAACTGGCTCGGGCAGCTGTCGAAGATGCAGGCGTTGATCATCCAGTTGAAGCAGCCGAAGCAGTTGATGCTCTCGGACATGCCGCCACCGAAGTCGACGTTGGTCGGCGCGGTGGTGTCGGCGCGCAGCGCGTTGGACTGGCAGGTCGCGTCCATCCCGCACGCCATCAGCGCGCTCGCGGTCGCCGAGGAGCAGCGCGGCAGGCACGCCGCGGGCAAGGGCGGGAAGCCCGTCGCGCCGGCCACGGAGCACCCGGTCGCGGGCGGACCCGAGTCGGTGCCCATCATCGAGCCCGCGTCCGTCCCGCCGCCGCCGCCGCTGTCCATGAGCACGATGCCGCCGGCGTCGCTGCCGCTGCCGCTGCGGCTGTCGCAGCCCGTCAGACCACCGAGCGCCAAGGTCGCGGCGCAGAGCGCCGCCGTCGTTCCGATCTTCTTCATCGAGTCTCTACCTCCACCGAAGCCCGAGGGCTTTCCTCCACACAGAACCCCCCGCCGCTCTCAGCAGGCCCCGTTCCCTCACGAGAATCGGGGAAAGCCGCGTCTCTTCGGCCGCCCGCGACCGGCGCCCCCTGGCGGGGGCGCCCGCCGCGTGCGCGGGCTGACGCCTGGCCGACTACACCAGCGCCGGAGAAACGGCCGGCACGGTAGCGAGCCGGTGACGGCGGGTCAACGATGCGCGTAGGCTCCCGTCGCGATGCTCCAGAAAGGCAAGAAAGCCCCCGCGTTCCGCCTCCCTCGCTCGGGAGGCGGCGCGGTCGCGTCCAAGGACCTCCTCGGCAAGTGGGTGGTCCTCTACTTCTACCCGAGGGACATGACGCCCGGCTGCACGACCGAGGCGCGTGACTTCCGTGACGCCTCGGCGGCGTTCGCTGCGCGCGACGCGGTGGTGCTCGGCGTCAGCAAGGACTCGGTCGCGCGCCACGAGAAGTTCGTCGAGAAGGAGGCGCTGCCCTTCGACCTGCTCAGCGACGAGGACGGCGCGACGATCGAGGCGTTCGGCGCGTGGGGCGAGAAGAACATGTACGGCAAGAAGGCGATGGGGATCGTCCGCACCACGGTCCTCATCGACCCGGCCGGGAAGGTCGCCGAGGTGTTCGCGAACGTGCGGGTGAAGGGCCACGTCGAGCGGGTCCTGGCCGCGCTCGACGCCTTACAGCGCGCTTAGCGATCCGGGACGCCGCGACGCGATGCGGCTTCGGCACCGGCGGGAGCGGGCTCGGCGGCCTCGGTGAGCTTGCTCACCCGGAGCCCCGCCGCCGTTTCTGCCTCGTCACGATCGAGACTACCCTGACGCGCGATTCAGCGAGGGAAGTGGTGATGAGCGCGAAATCGATTGCGTTGTGGGTGCTCGGCCTGTCGTTCGGGCTCGTCGCGGGGTGCGCCGAAGGGCGGAACATGAACGCGTGCGATCCCGCGTGCGCGTCCACGCAGGAGTGCTGCATGGGCACCTGCGTCTTCCGCGGGCTCTGCGGCGCGACGCCGATGGACTCGGGGACGACCCCCGGGACCGATGGCGGCGGCCCGAGCGGGCGCTGTCCCGAGCACCAGCTCGAGTGCGGCGGGATCTGCGTGAACCGATCGGTGCCGCCCAACACGAACGGGACCAGCGATCCGTCGTTCTCCAACTGCAACGGCTGCGGCATCACGTGCGATCCGATGCGCGCGAACTCCTGCAGCGTGCCCGGCGGCGGCGCAGGCCTCACGCGCTGCATGTGCGGCGACTTCGATCAGTGCATCAGCGGCGAGGCCTGCGTGAACGAGGCCGGGTTCTACCGCTGCATCAGCATGTCGACCGACCCGAACAACTGCGGCGCGATCGGCAACCGCTGCGCGATGGGCGAGAGCTGCGTCGGCGGGATGTGCGTGTGCGGGGCGAGCGGCCGCGCGTGCGGGACCGGCCAGGCGTGCTGTTCGGGCTCGTGCATCGACACCCAGTCCGACCCGATGAACTGTGGCGCGTGCGGCAACGTGTGCAGCGCGCAGGGGCCGGAGTGCGTGACCGGGAGCTGCGCCTGCCCGTCCGCGGGGCGGCTCTGCGCGATGCCGATGGCGGGGGTCTTCGGCATGGGCGGATCGCCGGGCGAGAGCTGCTGCCCCGGGATGGGCTGCGTCGCGAACACCCGCGAGAGCTGCAACTGCATGCCGTGCGCCGAAGGCGACGAGTGCGCGGTCGGCAGCGATCTGTTGGGCATGACCGGGGCCGTCGAGGTGTGTTGTGGTGATCCTTTCATCATCGGGTTCATGGGGTGCGGCGGCGGCGGCTTCCCGACGTTCCCCTGAGCCCCGCCGTCACCGGACGATCGCCGTCACGATCATCACGAGCACGATCAGCGCGGCGATGCCGATGACGGCGACGCCGCGCGGGTAGGCGCTGTGATCGTAGGCGCGGAGGGCGCGCTCGTGGAGCTCGATCTCGCGCTCGCGCGCGGCGAGCGCGCGCTCCATCGTGAGCGCGCCTCGCGCCTCCCGCGGTGCGACGGGCTCGGCGAGCGCGCGTGAGAGCGCGGCGTCCGCGAGCGCCTCGGCCGCCTCGTGGTAGCGGGTTTCGGCCTCGGTCGCGCTCGAGGAATGGGCCCGCTCCGTGCGGTCTTGCGCGCGATCGACCGCGCGGCGCTGCTCCTCGAGGTCGTTCTGCGCCGACAGGACGACGGCGAGCTCGCGCCGCGCCTGCGCGAGCTGGGGCTCGAGATCGTCGACGTGTCCCTGCGCCTTCTGGACGTCGGCGCGGCGCGCGACGAGCTCCGCCTCGAGCAGCTCGAGGCGCGGCGCGTCGAGCGCCCCCGCGGCCTCGCCGACGCTGCGCAGGTTGCGCAGCTCGATCTCGACGCGCGCGAGCTTCGCCTTCGCGCGGCGCAGCTCGGCCTCGCGGCTCGTCATCTGCGTGGCGAGCTTCGTCTCGCGATCGCGGTACGGCCCGCTCGCGCGCTCGGCCTCCTCGATCTTCGAGGCGAGCGAGGCGCGCTGCGCGTCGGCGGCCTCGCGCGCTTCCGTCCACGCCTCCGCGCGCCCCGAGACGGCGCGCCCGGTCTCGTCGCACACCGCGATCTGCGGCCCGAGGACGCGGAGCGCGTCCACGTCCCTCGAGCGGTGGAGCGCGCGGCCGAGCTCGACCCGCGCCTCGCGCGCGTCGCGCGCCGCCGTCTCGCGGAGGCGCCGCAGCTCGGCGAGCGCGCGCGAGAGCGCGCGGCGACGCTGCGTCACGAGGATCGCGTAGGGCACCCAGCCGACGAACGACGCCGGCGGGTCTCCGTAGTCGGCGAGCGCGGCGACCTCGACGTCGTCGATCGGCCGCGGCGCGGCCGGGCGCGCGCCGCTCGGGGCGGGGCCGGCTGGGAGGTCGGGCGCGGGCAGGGGCGGCGCGCCGAGATCGAGCTCGAGGTCGGGGATGGGCGCGTCGTCGAGACCGGCGAACGGGTCGCCGACGATGCGTCCGCCCGCGTCCGCCCCCGCGTCGTGTACCGGGCGCGGGTGCGTGCCCGAGCGGATCGCGGCGGTGTCGATCGCGAGCTCGGACCAACCGGCCGCCGGCCCGTTCGGCGCCAGCGGGTCGTCGGGCGACACCTCCTTGCCCATCTCGCGGAGTGTATCGCAGCGCGCGTCAGCGACGGAGCAGCACGAAGCCGACGTCGTCCGCCGCGCCCCGCACGACCACGAGCGCGTGCTCGCGCCCCTCGAGGGCGATGGACGCGACGCCGGGGCAAGGGACCGCGACCGCGCCCGCGTCGGTCCGCACGGCGAGGCGCGTCGCGCCGCCCTCGAGCATCGCGCGCAGCGAGAGCCCGTGCGCGTCGTCGGGGTGCCGGCCGTCGTGCGCCCAGAGGAAGGTGTGCCCCTCGTCGTCGGCGAGCACGGCGTCGATCGTGGCGCGCCCGCGGCCGCGGTAGGACTGCGTCAGCGTCAGCGCGACACGTCGCCCGGCGAGCGGCGCGAGCTCGACGCCGGGCGGGAGGTGATGGCGGACGTGGACGCGGTGCCGGCCGGCGGCGAGGACGAGCAGGTCGGGCTCGACCGCGAGCACCCGACCACGCAGCGACGTGTGGAAGACCAGGACGCCGCCCGGGCCGGAGCGGGTCGCGCACGCCTCGGGCGGGGCGCCCTCGACGCAGAAGAACAGGATCCCCTCGGTCGCCGCGTCGCGGAAGAAGCGCGCCTCGTCCAGCGCCGCCCTCAGGGGAGGGCGGGCGTCCGCGACCGGCTTCGGCGGGGACGGGGGCATCGTCCGCGAAGAAAGCAGGATGCGTACCGCGCCGGTGAGAGAGGCCGCCGGTCGCGCGCTGTCCTCTCGTGCCGACAGGGGCCGTGGTCACGTCGGGGTGTGCCGACACCACCGATCGCGTCGAGTCGTCCACGCTCTCGGCCCCATCGGGGCGCGGAGGGCGGCTCCCGCCGGCGGCCGAGCGTCGACCGACCGTCGCGGCCGGGGTCCGCCGCGCGCGGGGCCGGCCCCCTTGCCGGCGCACGTCGTGCTCCTCGCGCGGAACGATCTGCGCGGCCCTTAGGCTTTGACCGGCTCCGCGGGCGGGTGTACACGCTGGCCCCTCGCCCGTGGCCCAAGACCCCCCCGAGCCGCTGGATCCGCGTCTCCAGCTCGCGTTGCCCGCGTTCGAGGGGCCTCTCGACTTGTTGCTCCACCTCATCCGCAAGCACGAGCTGGACATCCTCGACCTCCCGATCGCGTTCGTGACCGAGCGCTACCTCGGGTACCTGTCGATGATGGAGCACCTCGACCTCGACGTCGCGAGCGAGTACCTCGTGATGGCGGCGACGCTCGCGCACATCAAGAGCAAGATGCTCCTGCCGCAGGAGCCGCGCGATCAGGAGGACGACGAGCCCGAGGACGAGGTCGACCCGCGCGCCGAGCTCATCCGGCGCCTGCTCGAGTACCAGAAGTACAAGGTCGCGGCGGAGGCGCTCGGGGCGCGACCGCTCGCGGGGCGCGACGTGTTCGGCCGCGGGTCCGAGGCGCCGGTCGCCGGGGGGCCGGCGCCGCTGGCGTCGATGGGGATCTTCTCGCTGCTCGACGCCTTCTCGCGCGTCCTCGAGCGCGCGAACGCGGAGCTCGCGTTCGAGGTCAGCACCGACGGAGTGAGCATCCAGGACCGGATGCGACAGCTCGTCGAGATCCTGCGCGAGCGCCGGCAGGTCGAGTTCGAGGCGCTCTTCGAGGGGCAAGCCCGCGTCTACGACCTGGTCGTCACGTTCATGGCGATCCTGGAGATGGCCAAGCGCCGCCTCGTCGCCGTCTACCAGGCGGATCCGTACTCGCCGATCCACCTGCGCTCGACGGTGGTCTCCGACGACGGCGTGGGGTCGCTCGACGACGTCGGTGGCGACGCGCGCGAGGACGACGACGCGGGCGAAGACACGACCGAGGAAGCGGTAGCGCCCGAGGACGACGACGCTGGCGAAGGCGCGCCCGAGGATGAAGAAGACGCGCCGAACGAGGCCGCGGCGCCCGAGGACGACGGCGCCGGCGAGGGAGCGCCCGAGGAAGAATGATCAGCGAAGTCGACACCGAGGAAGAGCCGCAGGGCGGCTCCCAGGAGGATCCCTCCGAAGACGTCTCCGCGGAGCCGCGAGAGGACGCCGCGCCCGCAGACGCCGCGCCCGCAGACGCCGCGCCCGCAGACGCCGCGCCCGCAGACGCCGCGCCCGCAGACGCCGCGCCCGAGGACGCCGCGCCCGAGGATGCAAGCCCACATGACGACGACCTCGGCGCGCCCGCGGAGCGACCGGGGCCCGCGAAGGTGCAGCCCGCGTCGGTCAGCGCGGAGCACCTCGAGAGCGTGGTCGAGAGCCTGATCTTCGTGTCGGACAAGCCGGTCACCGCGCGCCGCCTCGCAGGGATCGCCAAGGCGTCGACGGCCGAGGTGCGCGACGCGGTCGCGCGCCTGATGGAGCACTACGCGCCGCGCGGCATCGAGCTCGTGGAGCTCTCCGACGGCTACCAGTTCCGCTCCGCCGCGAAGAACGCGCCGTTCGTGCGCGACATCGTCGCGAAGAAGCCGGTGCGGCTGAGCCGCGCGCAGCTCGAGACGCTCGCGATCGCGGCGTACCGTCAGCCGCTCACCAAGCCGGAGCTCGAAGAGATCCGCGGGGTGGACTGCTCGAGCGCCTTGAAGGTGTTGCTCGAGCGCGGGCTGCTGAAGATCCTCGGCCGCAAGGAGGAGGCGGGACGGCCGCTCCTCTACGGCACATCGCAGGCGTTCCTGGAGCTCTTCGGCCTGAAGTCGCTCGAGGAGCTGCCCACCCTGCGGGAGTTCTCGGAGCTCACCGACGAGAGCAAGGCGCTGTTCGCGCGGCGGACCGGCGAGGACATCGAGTCGATCGGCGACATCGCGCTGCCCGAGGGCGCCAGCGGCGCCGAAGAGGACGGCGGAGACGAGGGCGCCCTCGACGGCGACGCCGGCCTCGGCGGCTCGTTCCGTGACGCGGTCGACGACGCGGACGAAGACGACGCGGACGAAGACGACGCGGACGAAGACGACGCGGACGAAGACGACGCGGACGAAGACGACGCGGACGAAGACGACGCGGACGAAGACGACGCGGACGAAGACGACGCGGACGAAGACGACGCGGACGAAGACGACGCGGACGAAGACGACGCGGACGAAGACGACGCGGACGAAGACGACGCGGACGAAGACGACGCGGACGAAGACGACGCGGACGAAGACGACGCGGACGAAGACGACGCGGACGAAGACGACGCGGACGAAGACGACGCGGACGAAGACGACGCGGACGAAGACGACGCGGACGAAGACGACGCGGACGAAGACGACGCGGACGAGGAGTGAGCGGCGGCGCATCGGGGGCCGCCGTGGTGGTGGTAGCGCGCTCCCCGAGGCGGTGATACGCACCGCGCACGATGACGTTCCAGGAGCTGATCCTCGCCCTCAGCCGGTTCTGGGCCGATCGCGGCTGCCTCGTCGTGTCGCCTTACAACTCCGAGGTCGGGGCGGGCACCTTCAACCCCGCCACCTTCCTGCGCGCCATCGGCCCCGAGCCGTGGAACGTGGCCTACGTGGAGCCCTCGCGGCGCCCCACCGACGGGCGCTACGGCGACAACCCGAACCGCCTCCAGCAGTTCCACCAGTTCCAGGTCATCCTCAAGCCCGCGCCCCTCGACATCCAGCAGCTCTACGTGGACTCGCTCGTCGCCATCGGCACGGACCCCGACGAGCACGACATCCGCTTCGTCGAGGACGACTGGGAGTCGCCGACGCTGGGCGCTTGGGGCCTCGGCTGGCAGGTCTGGCTCGATGGCCTCGAGATCTCTCAGTTCACGTATTTCCAGCAGTGCGGAGGGATCGACTGCAAGCCGATCAGCGGCGAGCTGACCTACGGGCTCGAGCGGATCGCGATGTACCTGCAGGACGTCGACGACGTGTACTCGCTCGAGTACGGCGCGGGCGTCCGCTACGGCGAGGTGTTCAAGCGCGCCGAGTGGGAGTGGAGCTCGTACAACTTCGAGCGCGCCGACGTGGAGCTCCACTTCCGGCACTTCGACGCGTACGAGTCCGAGTGCCGCCGGCTGATGGGGCTCTCGGACAAGCGCGGCAAGGGCAACGCGCTCGTGTGGGACGAGGCGGACCCGCTGAAGCGCTTGGTGCTGCCAGCCTACGACTGCGTCGTGAAGTGCTCGCACCTGTTCAACGTGCTCGACGCGCGCGGCGCGATCAGCGTCACCGAACGGCAGCGCTTCATCGGCCGGGTGCGACACATCGCCCGCGGCGTCAGCGAGGCGTGGCTCGCCCAGCGCGAGGCGCTCGGGTTTCCCCTCGTCCGGGAGGTGCGGTCGTGAGCGCACAGACCTTCTTGCTCGAGATCGGCGTCGAGGAGCTCCCGGCGTCGTTCGTGGCGAGCGCGCTCGGCGCGATGCCGGCGCTCTTCGAGACCGAGCTCGCCCACGCGCGCATCGCCCACGGCGCGATCCGCGCGCTCGGGACGCCGCGCCGCCTGGCGCTCGCGGTCGGTGAGCTCGCAGACCGCCAGGCCGACCTCGCCGAGACGGTGATCGGGCCACCGGCGGCCGCGGCCTTCGAGCCGGACGGGACGCCGAAGAAGGCGGCCGTCGGGTTCGCGCAGAAGCTCGGGATCCCCGTCGAGGCGCTCGCGATCGAAGAGACCGACAAGGGCCCGTACGTGGTCGGTCGGCGCGAGGCGATCGGCGGGTCCGCCGCGGACGTCCTGCCGGGCGCGATCGAGCGCCTCTTCGGGAAGATCCCGTTCCCGAAGTCGATGCGCTGGGGCGAGGGGGAGATCGCGTTCGGACGGCCGGTGCACTGGGTGGTGTGCTTGCACGGCGCAACGGTCGTGGACGTGACGCTCGCCGGCGCGCGGGCCGACCGGCGCTCGCGGGGCCACCGCTTCCTCGCGCCCGCGGAGGTGTCGCTCGCGCACGCCGACGAGTACCTCGACCGGCTGCGCGAGGCGCGCGTCCTCGCGGACCCCGAGGCGCGCGAGCGCGCGATGCGCGAGGCGCTCGAGGCGGCGGCGAGGGACGCCGGGGGCGCGATCGTCGAGGACGCCTTCCTCGTCGGCGAGAACCTCTCGATGGTCGAGGAGCCGCACGTGATCTGCGGCCACTTCGATCCGGCCTTCCTGGACCTGCCGCCCGCGGTGACGATCGGCGTGATGCGCGGGCACCAGCGCTACTTCGCGCTCGAGGGGCCAGGTGGCGAGCTCCTGCCCCGCTACCTCGCGGTCGTGAACACCGACCGGGCGCCGGCGATCATCACGCGGGGCAACGACCGCGTGCTGCGCGCGCGGCTCGCGGACGCGCGCTTCTTCGTGGAAGAGGATCGTGCGCGGGGGCTCGACGCGATGGCCGCGCAGCTCGATCAGGTGGTCTTCCAGGCCACGCTCGGGAGCGTCGGAGATCGCGTGCGGCGGCTGGTCCGCGCCGTCGGCGACGACCCCGTCGCGGCGGCGGCGGCGCGCCTCTCGAAGGCGGACCTCGCGAGCCTCGTCGTCGGCGAGTTCCCCGAGCTCCAGGGCAAGATGGGGCGCTTCTACGCCGAGTGCGCGGGGGTGGATCCCGCGGTCGCCCTCGCCATAGAGGAGCACTACCTCCCGCGCGGCGCGAGCGACGCGGTCCCCACGAGCGAGGCGGGCGCGCGGCTCGCGGCCGCGGAGCGCGCGGACGCGCTCGTGGGCTGCTTCGGGATCGGCCTGGTGCCGAGCGGATCGGCGGATCCGTACGCGCTGCGCCGCGCGGCGCTCGGGCTCGTGCGCATCGCGCTCGAGGGGCCCATCGACGTCGACGTGCGCGCCGCCCTCGGCGCGGCGCACGACGCCTACGTCGCGCAGGAGAAGCCCGTCGCGCCCCGGGCCACCGTGCTCGGCGCGCTCGACGAGTTCGTCCGGGGCCGCCTGCGCGCGCACCTCGCGGCGGAGCGCCCGGCCGATCTGGTCGACGCGTGCCTCGGGGCCTGGTCGGGCGGTTCGCTCCACGACCTGCGCGCGCGGCTCGACGCGCTCGACGCGTTCCGGCGGCTGCCCGCGTACGAGGCGCTCGCGGTCGCGTTCAAGCGCGCCTACAACATCGCGAAGGACGTCGAGCCCGCGCCGCTCGACGCGGCGCTCCTCACCGAGGACGCGGAGCGCGCGCTCGCCGAGCGCTGGCACGTCGTGCGCGCGGAGGTCGAGGCGCGCGCGCTCGAGGGGGACTACCGCGCCGCGCTCTCGCTCGTGGCCGAAGAGCTGCGGGCGCCGATCGACCGCTTCTTCGAAGAGGTCTTCGTGATGGTCGAGGACGCGGCGGTGCGCGACAACCGCCTGCGGTTGCTCGGCGCCATCGCGCGCTCGCTGAGCGCCATCGCGCACTTCCACCTCCTGGCCGCATGATCCACCGCTTCGACGACCCCGCGCCGCTCGATCCGGGCTCCGCTGCGCGGTGGCTCGGCGGCAAGGGCGCGTCGCTCGTCGAGATGCGCCGGCTCGGGCTGCCCGTGCCGCCCGGCTTCATCTACTCGGTCGAGCTCTTCCGGACCCACGCGGCGCTCGGCGCGCTGCCCGAGGGCTTCGCCGACGGGCTGCGCGACGCGCTCGCGGAGGTCGAGGCGGCGGTCGGCGCGCGTTTCGGCGCGACGGATCGGCCCCTGCTGCTCGCCGTCCGCTCGGGAGGCGCGTCGTCGCTCCCCGGGATGCTCGAGACGGTGCTCGACGTCGGGGTCACTTCGGCGACGTTCGACGCGCTCGCCGCGCGCGGCGGATCGCGCTTCGCGCTCGACGTGCGGCGCCGGCTCGTCGAGTCGTACGCCTCGGTCGTGCTCGGCGTCCCGCGGGCCGGCTTCGCGGCGCTCGTCGGGCCGCGGGAGGTGACCTCGCTCGACGAGGGCTCGCTGCGCGCGCTGCTCGCCGACATGGACGAGCTCGTCCTGCACGAGGCTGGGGAGGGCATCCCGGACGACCCGTGGGCGCAGCTGCTCGGCGCGATCGAGGGCGTGCTCGCCTCGTGGAGCGCGCCGCGCGCCCACAAGTACCGCGAGGCGCACGGCATCGCGCACGACGAGGGGACCGCGGTGATCGTGCAGGCGATGGTCTTCGGCAACCTCGACGCGCGCTCCGGCGCGGGCGTGATGTTCAGCCGCAACCCGTCGACCGGCGAGCACGCGCTCTTCGGCGAGTGGATCCACCGCGGCCAGGGCGAGGACGTCGTCGGCGGCCGGCAGACGCCGGCGCCGCTGACGACGGCGCAGGTCCGTCGCGGGATGGAGGACCACTCGCTCGAGGCGACGATGCCGGACGTCCTCTCGACGCTCGAGCCGCTCGCGGCGCGGCTCGAGGCGCACTTCGGCGACGTGGTCGACGTGGAGTTCGCGATCGAGTCCGGGGCGCTGTGGCTCTTGCAGTGCCGGAGCGCGAAGCGGACCGCGCGCGCGGCGGCGAGGATCGCCGTCGACATGCACCGCGAGGGCGTCTCGACCCGGCGTCAGGCGCTGCGACAGGTGAACGCGGCGAGCCTGCGGCAGCTCCTCACGCCGCGGCTGCCCGATCCCGAGGCGCTGGCCGCGCGCGGGCTCGGGCCCATCGCGCGCGGGCTCGCGGCGAGCCCCGGCGCGGCGGCGGGGCGGATCGTGCTCGACGCGGCCCAGGCCCGGGCGCTCGGCGACGCCGAGGGGCTCGTGCTCGTGCGCGCGGACACGAGCGCGGAGGACGTCGAGACGATGCGGAACGTCGGCGGCGTCCTGACCTCCGCCGGCGGCCTCACCTCGCACGCGGCCGTCGTGGCGCGCGCGATCGGCAAGCCGTGCGTGACCGGCGCGACCGGCTTGCACGTCGACTACGCCGGCCGCCGCGTGGTCGTGAAGGTGGGCGGACAGGTCCTCGCGGAGGGGGACCTCGTGACGATCGACGGCGCGCGCGGGCTCGTCTACGCGGGCGCGGTCGACGTCGAGCCGGCGCCGGCGTCCGAGCACGTCGAGACGCTGCTCGCGTGGGCGGACGAGGCGCGGGAGGCGACGGTCCTCGCGGAGGTCGCGTCGGCGCGGCTCGCCGCGATCGGGCGGCGGTTCGGCAGCGACGGGATCGCAGCGATCGGCGCGCCGCCCGAGGCCCTCGCGGCGATCGTGGAGGCGGCGGGCGACGCGCCCGTCCTCGCGTCCTCGGCGGACGACGCCGCGGCCGCCGGGGCCCTCGGGGTGCTGCGGCCCGAACGCGATCAGCTCCTGGTCCCGGCGGAGGCCGTCGGCCGCATGCGCGCGCTGGCCGGGCCGAGCGGGCCCGCGATCTGGTCGGACGGGCCATGCGACGACGCGGCGGGCGCCCTCGTCGCCTCGCTCGAGGAGCTCGCGGCGGTGCCCGTCGGGCTCCCGGTGGCCCTGCGCGCGACCCCCGCGGCGCGCGGGCTCCTCGACGCCGCGCTCGCCGGCCGCCGGCCCGTCGTCCTGCTCGTCGCGCCGCTCGACGTCCCGGTCGGCCGCCTGCTCGCGGGGCAAGCGTGAGCCAAGCCCGCGCGGGGCGACGGAGTCTCTGCCCCTGCGGCGCCGCTGAAGCCGCGGTGAATCCCCAGAATGCTTGCTTTTCGCGCCCAGCAGGCGAACCATGAGGGACCCACCGCGCGGGGGATGATGTTCCGATGAGCGACAACCAGCCCCTCATGGCGCTGCCCGACGTGCCCGAGCCCCAGGACCCCCTGCTCGGGCAGACCGTCGACGGCCGCTACCTCATCGAGCGCAAGCTCGGCGAGGGCGGGATGGGCGTGGTCTACAAGATCAAGCACGTCGTCCTGCAGAAGGACCTCGCGATGAAGGTCCTGCGGGCCGACGTCTCGAAGGACGGCGAGATCATCACCCGCTTCCGGCAGGAGGCGCAGTCGGCCTCGGCGATCGGCAGCCAGCACATCATCGACATCAGCGACTTCGGCACGCTCAAGGACGGCTCCACCTACTTCGTGATGGAGTTCCTCGACGGCAAGGAGCTGTCGTGGGTGATCGAGCACGAGCAGCCCGTCGCCAACGAGCGGGTGATCTCGATCGCCAAGCAGCTCTGCGACGCGCTCGGCGCCGCGCACGAGCGCGGCATCGTCCACCGCGACATGAAGCCGGACAACGTCTTCCTCGTGAAGCGGCCCGGCAACCCGGACTTCGTGAAGGTGCTCGACTTCGGCATCGCGAAGGTCGGCGGCGCGAACAGCAAGCTCACCCGGGCCGGCCAGGTCTTCGGGACACCCCACTACATGAGCCCCGAGCAGTGCTCGGGGCAGTCGGTCGATCAGCGCACGGATATCTACGCCGTCGGCGTCATCCTCTACGAGATGGCCTGCGGGCGGGTGCCGTTCGACGCCGACAACCTGATGGGCATCCTCACCAAGCACATCTACGAGCAGCCCATCCCGCCCCACCAGCTCCCGCCACCCACGTCGGTGCCGCCGGGGCTCGAGGCGGTGATCCTGAAGGCGCTCGCGAAGTCTGCGGACCAGCGCTACCAGTCGATGGCCGAGATGCGCGCCGACCTCGACGCCTTCTCCGCGGGCCAGACGCCGGGGGCGGTGCTCGACGCGGTGAACCGCACCGTCCCCATGCGGCCGGACGGGACGGGGACGCACTCGGCGATCGCGGTCGGGGTCGGCGGCGACCCGCCCGCGGAGCGGAGCCGGCTGCCCATCCTGCTCGGCGCGCTCGTCGGGCTGGTCGCGCTCGTCGCCACCGCGGCGGTCGGTTGGTTCGTGTTCCTCGCGCCGGACGGCGGCGAGACCGAGGCGCAAGCGCCGCCGCCGCCTCCTCCGCCCCCTCCGCCCCCGCCCGTCGAGGACGACACCGAAGCGAACGCGGAGGGCACCGAGGCCGCGGGCGAGGGGGACACCGGCGAGGCCGCGGAGGCGGCGCCCGTGATGATCACGGTCGTCACCGAGCCCGACGGCGTCGAGGTGTGGGTGACCGATCCGAGCGCGGGCGAGACACTGGCCGGCAACACGCCTTTCTCGCTGCCGCGCCCCCCGGCCGGGGAGTTCGTCAGCCTCGTGCTGAAGCAGCCGGGGTTCCAGGAGCACCCGATCCGCATCGGGCAGTTCACCTCCGACACGGTGCGCGTGACCATGCGCCCGGCGCAGGCGGGACGCGGCGCGACGGGGCGTCGCGTCGGCGCGACGGGGACCAACGGGACTTCGGGCACCACCGGCGCCACCGGCACCACCGGCACCGGCACGCCCCCGCCGCCGCCGCCCGACACGCGCCGCCGCGGCACCGGCATCGGCAGCGAGGTCCTCGACCCCTGGGCGCGGTGAGGCGCTGGAGGGGGCCGGTTCTCGATCGCGCGGTCGAGCGCGACGATCCTCGATCGCTCGACCCCCTTCGAGGCGATCCGGGCGTTGCTCGCCTCGGATCGGCCGACTAGGCTCCGCGTGCCCATGGCCGACCGCCTCACGCCGGCGCTCCTCGCGCTGAGCCTCTGCGCCGCCTGCAACCTCGATCAGGCGGGGATCGATCCGCGACCCGCGACGATGAACTTCCCGGTCGCGGTCCGGCTCTACCAGCCGGATCCGACGATCCCCGCGTCGCACCTCTTCGTGGTCAACAGCAACTTCGACCTCCGGTTCAACACGGGGACGCTGCACGCGATCGATCTGCAGCGCGTGCGCGATCTCGTCGCCGGCCAGTGCGGAGGCGGCGGGACCGACTGCATGCTCGATCGGCTCACGTACGTCGAGGACCCGACGGAGGGGGCGCACCCCGTGCTCAGCGACGAGGTGGGGATCGGCTCGCACGCGAGCGGCCTCGAGCTGCGGCCCGGCGATCACGGGCGCCTCTACCTCCCTTCGCGCACCTCGCGCGATCTGACCACGATCGACTTCGCGCCGAACGTCGGCTTCACGTGCGAGCAGAGCTACCGCGCGGCGGTGGACGAAGGAACGCCCCGCTGGGAGGCGGGCGACGTGCCGCGCTGCGCGCGCTCGCGTCGCGTCACCCGGCGCGAGGGCGTGGCGAACGAGCGCGGGCTCGAGCTCGTCGGCGATCCGGTCGCGGCCGCCGTCGTGCGCTCGCGCGACATCGGGCCGGTCGACGTCGGGGACTTCCTGCTCGTCGCGCTCCGCGAGGGTCGCGTGGCGCTCTTCCTCGACGACGGCTCGGCGGCGGTGCCCGAGCTGCTGCACGTCGCCGAGGGGTTCCCGCAGAGCCTCGTGTCGCTGACGATGGAGCCCGGCCGCGCGATCGGCTGGCTCACCTCCTCGACGACGAACGAGCTCGCGCGCGTCGGGATCGTCGTCGACCCCGGCGCCCCGGCGCGCTCGTTCGTCTACGACGCCGGCCGCCTGCGGCTCGGCGGCGTCGACGACGGCCAGGACACGCGCGACATGGTGTTCCATCCGCGCCGCTCCGACGTCGCGTTCATCCTCTCGCGCCGGCCCGAGTCGGTCATCGAGGTCGACCTCGTCCGCCGAGGCCTCACCCCGAGCGACCTCGGCCTGCGAGGTCTCTACGAGGTGGGCCGCGGCCCCTCGCGCCTCGCGACCGCGGTGCTCGGCGATCGCACGTACGTCCTCGCGAGCTGCTTCGACGCGCAGCGCCTGTTCGTGTTCGATGTCGAGGTCGGCGCGCTGGTGTCGGTCATCGGCGGCTTCTCCGGTCCGTTCGAGCTCGTGATCGATGCGGCGGAGGAGCGCGCCTACCTCGTCGACTTCAGCATCTCGGTCGTGCGCGTGCTGGATCTCTCGCCGCTCGCGACGGGCGGCGTGCCCACCCTGATCGCCACGCTCGGCGTGCCGACCCCCGTGGTCAGCCTGACCGGTACGTGAGGAGCTCGATGAAGCGCCTTCTCCCCTTCGTCGCCTCGCTTTGTGCGACCGCGTGCACCAACACGCCGATCGCGCCGCAGACGTCGGCGTTCGATCGCCCCGAGGACGTGGCGTTCTTCTGCTGGAACCTGCGGACGAGCTCGCCGACCGCGCTCGCCGACTGCCGGCCGCGCACCCCCGAGTCGATCGACGACGACCGCGGCGAGCCGCCGGACGGCTACGCGCTCCACGCGCTCGTGACGCAGACGACCACGGGGGAGGTCGCGGCGGCGCGGCTGACGGGCGCCGAGGGCGAGCCCGGCATCATCGACACGGACGTGCGCATCCCCGGCTTCACCTTCGCCGCCGTCGGCGAGGTGCCGTCCGCGCTCGCGGTGTCGCGCATCGATCCGCGGCACGTCTTCGTCCTCTCGCGCGGCAGCGCGGACGTCCACGTGATCGAGACCGCCCGCTTCCGAAGCGGCCTCGGCGCGGCGTCCACCGCGTTCCGGCTCCCCGGCGGGCGCTCGCTCCCGTCGGCGATGCGCCTCTCGCCGGACGAGCGCGCGCTGCTCGTCGCGATGTTCGAGACCGGGCAGGTGGCCCGGCTCCCCGTGGCGGCCGACGGGACGCTCGGCGAGGCCGATCTACTCGATCTCGATCCGGCGCTGCCGGACCCGGTGGATCGGCGCGGGCTGCCCGCCGTGGAGTCGTGGCGCTACACGTGCCAGGCGCCGCCGCTCTTCGAGCCCCCGACCATCGCGCCGCGCGAGCCGGTCGCCCTCGGGCTCGCGCCCGCGCCCTCCGCCATGGTCGACGACCCCGAGACGGGGCACGTCCTCGTCGCGGACGGCTCGCTGCCGCTCGTGCACGTGATCGATCCGGTCACGCTCACGACGGTGCGCACGATCAACGTCTCGGTCCCGCTCCAGGCGCTCGCCCTCACGCCGCGGGTGCCCGCGACGATCGGCGCGACCGAGCGGACCGAGCGCTACCTCTACGCGGTCGACGCGACGGACGGGTCCGTCCTCGCGATCGAGTGGTCCGACCCCGCGCGCCCGGACTTCGGCGCGGTGCTCTCGGTCGAGGCGCAGCCGCCTCACGATCGGCTCAACGTCCCGTTCCCGGCGCGCGCCCTCGCGATCGTGACGCCGGGTTACGACGAGGCGACGCCGACGGCGCCGTGCGCGGACGCGCAGAACGGCCTCGCCGCGTCGGGCGTGAACCTGCGCGGGGTGTTCCTCGCGGTCGGGACCGTCGATGGCCGCGTCCGCATGTTCGACGTGTTCGACGCCGACACCGCGTGCCGCGGCTTCGGCTGCGGTTCCGGCCGCGACCTCAACGTCGAAGACCAGCTCGTCGCGATCGGACGGCACCGAAACCGCATCGGCGCGTACGTCGCAGAGGGCGTCGTGCTCGAGCCCGACCCGAGCTGGGAGACGGACGGCGTCGGCGTCGAGGTGGTGGGCACGGGCGGCGGCACCAACGCGCCCGATCTCGTCCCCGCGCTCACGCCGGTGACCTGCCCCGCCTCGCTCTCGCCGATCTACCCGCTCGAGGGCGCGCCGCTGATCTGCGCCGTGCGCGACCCCTGGGCGGCCATCAGCCAGAGCTTCTCGGTGCGCTTCGAGGGCCCCATCCCCTTCACGACGACGACCGGCGGCAACTTCGAGGACGGCGGCGGCGTCCTGCTCTCGGCGACCGACTACTGCGCGGTCGGGGTGATCGGCGGCGACGACGTCCCCGACGAGGGCTACCTCGCGGGCTACGCGGGCGACGTCGTCGCGATCACCGGCGACCTGCCGCCCTCGGTGCTGCGCGGCGACGAGCGGCGCCTCGCGCGCTGCAACCAGCTCACCCAGCGCACGACCGCGGGCGAGGTCACGCCCGTGCTGATCGCGATCCGGAGCGCGCAGAGCCGCCCCGAGGACCTGCACGAGGCGTACGTCGGGCGGCTCCGGCTCGGCGCGGTCGTGCGGCCGGAGGGGGCGTCGCTCGCGGACGTGCTCGAGTGCTACCCGGAGCTGCTGCAGTTCGAGGTGCGCACGCGCGACGTGTTCACCGTCTCGGCGGGGCGGCGCGGGTTCCAGCACCCGATCGTCGAGGGCGCGGACCACCGGTGCGTGGTCGATCCCGAGCGCGCGGCCGCCGGGCGGCGCGGGCGCGCCTTCTTCGAGTCCGTGTTCGAGACGAGCGAGATCCGCTTCGCGCTCGGCCCGCGCCCCGCGGACATCTCCGGCCGCAACCCCGAGCTGCGCATGACGGTGGCGCGCGTCCCGGTCGGGCTGAGCATCGACATCTCCACGATCGGCGGCTCGGCCTCGCCGTCGCTGCTCACGCGCATGGTGTACAACCCCGTCGACCAGCGGCTCTACGCGGTCGATCAGTCGGTGCAAGGTTTGTTGCGCATCAAGCTGTCGCGGCTCGGGATCCAGCAGACGTTCCGCTGACGGCCGGTAGGCGCCCGGGCCCTACGGCTCGAGCATGTCCTTGAGCCGCGCGAGCGTCACCAGCGCGTCGAGGGGGCGGAGCCGGTCGACGTCGAGCTCGCGGAGGGTTCGCTCGAGCGCGCTCGGCTCGCGCGCGGCGGCGGGCGGCGCGAACAGCTCGA
Organism: Sandaracinaceae bacterium; assembly: GCA_019637095.1. GTDB lineage: Bacteria > Myxococcota_A > Polyangia > Polyangiales > Sandaracinaceae > JACKEC01. The sequence continues at coordinate 21,474 of JAHBWG010000010.1, forward strand.
GCTGCGCGCGCCCGCGCAGGCTCGCCGCGCGCCCGCCCGGGAGCGGCGCGCCGGCCTCGAGGTCGGCGAGGATCGCCCTGGCGCGCGCGAGCACGATCTCGGCGACCCCCGCGAGCCGCGCGACGGCGACGCCGTAGCTGCGGTTGGTCGCGCCCTCGACGAGCTTGTGCAGGAACACCACGTCGTCGCCGTACTCGCGCGCGGCGACGTTGTAGGCGACCACGCCGTCCTCGAGCTCCGCGAGCTCGCACAGCTCGTGGTAGTGCGTCGCGAACATCGCTCGGCAGCCGATCGCGCGGTGCAGGTGCTCGGCGACCGCCCACGCGATCGCGAGCCCGTCGTACGTGCTCGTGCCGCGGCCGATCTCGTCGAGGATCACGAGCGAGCGCCGCGTCGCCTCGCGCAGGATCGTCGCCGTCTCGCGCATCTCGACCATGAACGTGCTCTGCCCGCGCGCGAGGTCGTCGCTCGCGCCGACGCGCGTGAAGACCCGGTCGACGACGCCGATGCGCGCGCGCGCCGCCGGCACGAACGCGCCCATCTGCGCGAGGATCACCGCGAGCGCGACCTGGCGCATCGTGGTCGACTTCCCCGCCATGTTCGGCCCGGTGATGATCATCAACCGCGCGCCGTCGGCGTCGAGCGCGACGTCGTTGGGCACGAACGAGCCCGCCTCCGCGATGCGCTCGACGACCGGGTGGCGCGCCTCCTCGAGCGCGAGCGCGACTCCGTCGTCGAGGTCCGGTCGGACGTAGCCGAAGCGGTGGGCGACCTCGGCGAGCGCCGCGTGCACGTCGAGGTCGGCGAGCGCGCGCCCGAGCGCGCGCAGCGGGTCCGCCTCCGCGGCGACGCGCGCGCGCAGATCTTCGAAGAGCGAGAGCTCGAGCGCTCGCGCGCGCTCGTCCGCCTCGAGGATCTTCGACTCGAGCGCCTCGAGCTCCTCGATCACGTAGCGCTCACCGCCCGCGATCGTCTGCTTGCGGCGGTAGCCGTCGGGGACGAGGTGCAGGTTCGCGCGCGTGACCTCGATGTAGTAGCCGAAGACTTTGGTGTACTTGATCTTCAGCGAGCCGATGCCCGTGCGCTCGCGCTCGCGCTGCTCGAGCTGGAGCAAGACGTCTTTCTCCGAGCTCGAGAGGCTGCGCAGCTCGTCGAGGTCCGCGCTGACGCCGGCCGCGATCACCCCGCCCTGCGTCGCGACGAGCGGCGGCGTCTCGACCAGCGCCGTCTCGAGCAGGCCGATCAGCTCCTCGCAGCGTTCGACTGCCTCGAGGCGCCCGAGCGCGTCGTCGGTGCTCCGCTGCCCGTGCTCCGCCAGCGTCGACGCGATCTCGTGCGCGGCCACGAGCGAGCCGCGGATCGCGCCGAGCTCGTGCGGGCTCGCGAGGCCGAGCTCGGCGCGCGTCGCGAGCCGCTCGAGGTCCGCGACCCTGTCGAGCGCGTCCCGGAGCGCGCGGCGCAACGCGGCGTCGAGGACGAGCGCTTCGACCGCGTCGTGTCGCCGCCGGATCGCCGCGAGCTCGCGCAGCGGCGCGAGCAGGCGCCGGCGCAGCGCCCGCGCGCCCATCGCGGTCCTCGCGTCGTCGAGCAGATGCAGGAGCGAGCCCGCGCGATCGCCGCGCAGCGTGCGCACGAGCTCGAGGTTGCGGACGGCGACGTCGTCGAGGATCAGCCGGTCGTGCGGGTCGTATCGATCGAGCCGCGCGACGCGCACCCGCGCGCCCGGCTGCGCCGCCTGCGCGTAGCGGAGCGCGGCGAGCGCGGCGGCGCGGCCGGCCGGCTCGACCTCGCGGAGCGCGCGCGGCGCCTCCTCCTCGGCGAGCAGCGCGCGCAGCGCCGCGTCCGGGTCCTCGTCGATCGGCGGGGGCGCAGCTCGCACCGCCGCCTTCGGCAGCAGCCGCGCGAGGGCGCCGCGCAGGGTCGCGAGCTCGGCCTCGAGCAGGAGCTCGCGCGGCTCGAGGCGCACGAGCTCCGCGAGCAGCGCGGCCTCGTCCCCGAGGACGCAGGCGCGCAGCTCCGAGCGGCTCAGCTCGAGCGCGGCGAGCCCGAACGGGCCCTCGCCGGTGACCGCGACGAGGAGGTTGTCGGCGCGCGCGTCGAGCGAGTCGGCCTCGAGCGTGAGGCCCGGCGTCACGACGCGCACGACGCCGCGCGGGACGATCCCCTTCACCGTGGACGGGTCCGCGAGCTGCTCGCAGATCGCCACCTTGAAGCCCTGCTCGAGCAGCCGCGCGAGGTAGCCCGCCGCGGCGTGGTGCGGGACCCCCGCCATCGGGATCTCCTCGCCGCGCTTGTCCTTGCCGCGCGAGGTCAGCGTGATCTCGAGCGCCTGCGCCGCGACGATCGCGTCGTCGTAGAAGAGCTCGTAGAAGTCGCCCATCCGGAAGAACAGGAGCGCGTCCGGGTAGTCGCCCTTCGCCGCGAAGAACTGCTGCATCACCGGCGTGTGGCCGCTCGCGTCGTGCTTGCTCGATCGGGCCGGCGCCATGGGGCAGCGAGCCTATCGAACATCGGCGCCCGCGCCAGTCGACGCCGCACGGCGAGGCGCGCGCCGACGCGCTATCATCGAGGCGATGGCGGACGAGAGAGAGCTGGCGCGCATCCGCGAGGCGCTCGAGCGTGCGGACGGCGCGCTCGTCGACGCGCTCGAGGCGCGGGCCCAGGCGGTCCAGGCGTTGGTGGCGCTGCGCGCGCGCGAGCCCGAGACCTACTTCGCGATGCCGTCGGCGGCGGAGGTCGTCGAGGCGGCGCTCGCCCGCGCGACGCACTTCCCCAAAGAGCCGCTCGAGCACGCGCTGCGCGAGATCCTCGGCGCGTGCGCCTCCATGCTCGCGCCGACGCGCGTCGCGATCCCAGGGCCGCCGGGCGGGTTCGCCGAGGTCGCGGCGCGCCGGCACTTCGGCTCGAGCGCCGACATCGAGGTGCTCCCGAGCGTGGCGCGCGCGTTCGAGGAGGTCGAGCGGCGGCGCGTCTCCTTCGCGCTCGTCCCGTTCGAGACCTCCTCCGACGGCGCGCTCAGCGCGACGATCGACGCGCTCTCGGACGGCGACGCGCGCATCAGCGCCGAGATCACCATCGCCTGCAGCTACGACCTCGTCTCGCGGACCGGCAACGCGGGCGACGTCGAGAACGTCTACGGGACGAGCGACGCGCTCGCCGCGTGCGCGGAGACGCTCGCGCGCGAGCTGCCCAAGGCCAAGATCCTCGACGTCAAGAGCGCGCGCGTCGCGCTCGAGCTCGCGGCGGAGGACCACGGCGCCGCCGCGGTCGTCGCCGGCTGGTCCGAGCACGCACCCGGCGGCCTGCGCCGGGTGCGCGCGCGCATCGAGGATCAGGACGGCATCGAGACGCGCTTCGTCGTCGTCGGGCACGAGCGGGCACGCCGCACCGGCAAGGACCGCACGATCCTCGGCCTCGCGGTGCGCGACGAGCCGGGCTCGCTCCACCGCGCGCTCTCGCCCTTCGCCGATCGGGGGATCAACCTCACGCGCATCGAGTCGCGCCCCGTGCGCGGCCGGAGCTGGCGCTACCTCTTCATCGTCGAGCTCGACGGGCACGTCACGGATCGCGCGGTCCTCACCGCGGTGGAGGACGTCCGCGCCGCCTCGCGGCACGTCAAGGTCCTGGGGAGCTTTCCTCGGCCCGCGTGATGTGCCAAACCGCCGTCCTGATGCGCGGCCTGGTTCCCCCGAACGTCGAGCGGCTCGTCCCGTACAGCCCCGGCAAGCCCGTCGAGGAGCTGGAGCGCGAGCTCGGGATCACGGGCGCGGTCAAGCTCGCGTCGAACGAGAACCCATGGGGCCCGTCGCCCGCCGCCATCGAGGCGATGCGCGCGGCCGCCGCTGGCGTGCACCGGTACCCCGACGCCGCGGCGTGGGAGCTGCGCCGCGCGCTCGCCGCGCACCACGGCGTCTCGATGGACGAGCTCGTCGTCGGCAACGGCTCGAACGAGCTCATCGATCTCGTGTGCCGCACGTACGCGGGACCCGGCGATCACGCGGTCATCGGGGCGCCGAGCTTCGTATGCTACGCGCTCGGCCTCACCGCCGCGGACGTGCCCTTCGACGAGGTGCCGCTCCGCGAGCACCTCGCGTGGGATCTCCCGGCGATGGCGGCGCGCGTGAACGCGGCGACGCGGATCGTGTTCGTCGCGAACCCGAACAACCCGACGGGCGCGCACGTCGGCGGCGCGGAGCTCGAGGCGTTCCTGCGCTCGGTGCCCGAGCACGTGCTCGTCGTCCTCGACGAGGCGTACGTCGAGTTCGCCGACGCGGCCGACTACGTCTCGGCGCTCGCGCTGCGCGAGACGCGCGAGCGGCTGATCGTCCTGCGGACGTTCTCGAAGGCGTACGGCCTCGCGGCGTGCCGCGTCGGGTACGCGATCGGGCGCCCCGAGGTCGTGGAGTACCTCAACCGCACGCGCGCGCCGTTCAACGTCAGCGCCATCGCGCAGGCCGCCGCACGCGCGGCGCTCGCCGACCCCGCGCACGTCGCGGCCTACGTCGAGAAGAACCGCGCCGAGCGCGCCCGCGTCGTCGCTGCGCTCGGCGGGCTCGGCCTGCGGGTGGCGCCGAGCCAGGCGAACTTCGTCCTGGTCGACTACGCGCGCGACAACCGCGCCGTCTACGACGCGCTCTTGCGCATGGGGGTGATCGTGCGACCGATGCCCGCGCCGATCGCGACCTGGCTTCGCGTGACGATCGGTCGTCCCGAAGAGAACGACCGGTTCCTCGCCGCCACCCGGGAGCTCGTGAGCCGATGAAGCGTCTTCGTGTCCGTGGCCCCGCCAAGGCCTTGCGCGGCGCCGTCCGCGTCCCCGGCGACAAGTCGATCGGGCACCGCGCCCTCATGTTCGCGTCGCTCGCGGAGGGGCGCTCGACGATCCACGGCCTCAGCGCCGGGCTCGACAACCGCTCGACGGCGGAGCTCTTCCGCGCGCTCGGCGTGACGATGGAGCTCGGCGACGACTACGCCATCGTGGACGGCGTGGGCCTCTTCGGGCTCTCCATGCCGCGGGGGGATCTCGACTGCGGGAACAGCGGGACGACGATGCGCCTCTGCGCCGGGCTCCTCGCCGGGCAGCGCTTCGGCGTGCGGCTCGTCGGAGACGAGTCGCTGACGCGGCGCCCGATGCGGCGCGTCGTCGAGCCGCTGCGCGCCCGCGGCGCGCACATCGCCGGCCGCAGCGGCCCGAAGGAGGGCGAGGTGTACCCGCCGCTCGCGATCGCGCCGCTCGTCGAGGGCGAAGAGCTGGTGGCGCTCGAGTACCGCTCCCCCATCGCGAGCGCGCAGGTGAAGAGCTGCCTCCTGCTCAGCGGGCTCTACGCGCGCGGCGCCACGGCCATCGAGGAGCCCGTCGTCAGCCGCGATCACACCGAGCGCATGCTCGGCGCGCTCGGCGTGCCGATCCAGGCCGTCGGGCCGCTGGTGGTGCTCGACCCGACGGGCTGGGATCGGCGGTGGCCCGGGTTCGAATGGACCGTCCCCGGCGACATCTCGGGCGCGGCGTTCGTGTTCGCGGCGGCGGCCATGGTGCCCGGCTCGGACGTCACCGTGGAGGCGGTCGGGCTGAACCCGACCCGCACCGGGATCGTCGACGCGCTGCGCGCCATGCAGGCGGATCTGCGGTTCACGCCCAAGGGCGAGATGGCGGGCGGCGAGCCCGCGGGCGACGTGCGCGTGGTGCATCGCCCCCTCGCGGCGGCGATGACCGGAGGCGAGATGCTGACCCGGATGATCGACGAGGTGCCCGCGTTCTCCGCCATCGCGGCGACCGCGCGCGGTCGCAGCGACGTGCGCGACGCCGAGGAGCTCCGCGTCAAGGAGAGCGACCGCGTCTCGACCACCGCGAAGGTCCTCGAGGCGTTCGGCGTCGACGTGACGGAGCTGCAAGACGGGTTGCACGTCCACGGCGGCGCGGCGCTCCACGGCGCGCACGTCGACAGCCACGGCGACCACCGCATCGCGATGATGGCGGCCGTCCTCGGCCTCGTCGCCGAGGGCGAGACGATCGTGGACGACACCGAGTGCGTCGCGACGAGCTTCCCCGACTTCGCGGGCACGCTGGCCTCGCTCGGCGCCGACGTCGTCGAGGAGGGCGCCGGGTGAGAGGCGCCGTCGTCGCCATCGACGGGCCCGCGGGCGCGGGCAAGAGCACGGCGGCGCGGCGCCTGGCCCATCGGCTCGGCTACGTCCTCATCGACACCGGGGCGCTCTACCGCGCGGTCGCGCTCGTCGCGAAGGAGCGCGGGATCGACTGGGACGACGCCGAGGCCCTCGGGCAGCTCGCGCGGACGATCGAGCTCCGCTTCAGCCCGGCGCCGAGCGAGGGAGGCCGGCCGCCGCTCCTCGTCGACGGCGCCGACCGATCGGACGCGATCCGCGCCCCCGACATCTCGGAGGGCGCGAGCCGCGTCAGCGCGCACCCGCCGGTCCGCGCCGCGCTCCTCGGGGTCCAGCGGGCGATGGGCGCGCAGGGCGGGTGTGTCCTCGAGGGCCGCGACATCGGCACGGTGGTCTTCCCGGACGCGGACGTGAAGGTCTTCCTGACCGCGAGCCTCGACGCCCGCGCCGACCGCCGCTTCGAGGAGCTCGTCGACGCCGGCGCCGAGGTGGACCGGGACTCGGTGATGGTGGAGATGGCCCGCCGCGACGCCCGCGACGCGGGGAGGGACACCGCGCCGCTGCGTCCGGCGGCCGACGCAGTGCCCCTCGACACCACCGCGCTCGACCTCGACGGCGTCGTCGAGCGGCTGGTCGAGATCGTGCGAGAGGCCGGTTTTTCCGCGCGTTGACAGCCTCGGAGGCCGCTGCTACCAATCCCGTCCCCGCGCCTCCGGGCGCGCATCCGCTTGGGCCCGCGTAGCGGCCACGAGACCCGGTGATTCGGGCGGTCTCGTGTCGCTCGCGATCGAAACGGTCAACCCGAGACACAACCCCCTACCTCGAATCAGAAAGCAACCGAACCCCACATGTCAGCAGAGACCCAGACCAGCGCTTCCGGCGGAGGCGAGACGTTCGCCGCGCTCTTCGAAGCCTCGGTCGCCGCCGCCGACGAGCTCCGCGAGGGAGACATCGTCTCGGGCACCGTGATGTCCATCGCCAAGGACTCCGTCGTGGTCGACATCGGCTACAAGTCCGAGGGCATCATCTCGCTCAGCGAGTTCGCCGACCCCACCGGCGAGACGCGCGTCGCCCCGGGTGACCGTGTGGACGTGCTCATCGAGTCCAAGGAGACCGACGACGGCCTGGTGCTGCTCTCCAAGGAGAAGGCGGACAAGCTGAAGGTGTGGGACGAGATCAGCGCCGCGTGCGAGCGCGACGAGCTGATCGACGGGACGATCACCGCGCGCGTGAAGGGCGGCCTCAGCGTCACCATCCGCGGCGGCGTCAAGGCGTTCCTGCCCGGCTCGCAGGTGGACCTGCGCCCCGTGCGCAACCTCGACAAGCTGATCGGCCAGACCTACGAGTTCAAGGTCATCAAGTTCAACAAGAAGCGCGGCAACATCGTCCTGTCGCGCCGCGTCCTGCTCGAGCGCGAGCGCGACGAGCTCAAGGCCCGCACGCTGTCCAACCTCGAGGAGGGGATGGTCGTCACGGGCGTCATCAAGAACATCACCGAGTACGGCGCGTTCGTCGATCTCGGCGGCATCGACGGCCTGCTCCACATCACCGACATGAGCTGGGGCCGGGTCAACCACCCGTCCGAGGTGTTCGTCGTCGGCGACGAGGTGACCGTCAAGGTCCTCAAGTACAACGCGGAGACGGAGCGCGTCTCGCTCGGCCTCAAGCAGACCGTCGAGGATCCGTGGGTGCTCGCGCAGCAGCGCTACCCCGTCGGGCAGAAGATCGCGGGCAAGGTCGTCTCGCTCACCGACTACGGCGCGTTCGTGGAGCTCGAGCCCGGCATCGAGGGCCTGATCCACGTCAGCGAGATGTCGTGGCGCAAGCCCAAGCACCCGAGCAAGCTCCTCGAGATCGGCCAGGAGGTCGAGACCGTCATCCTCGACGTCGACATCGAGAACAAGCGGATCAGCCTCGGCCTCAAGCAGCTCGAGCCCGACCCGTGGGAGGTCTTCTCGAGCAAGTACAACCCCGGCGACATCATCCAGGGCAAGGTCCGCTCGGTCACCGACTACGGCGTGTTCGTCGGCATCGAGGAGGGCGTGGACGGCATGGTCCACAAGTCCGACCTGAGCTGGACGCAGCGCATCAACAACCCGAGCGACGTCTACCGCAAGGGTGACGAGCTCGAGGCGATCATCCTCTCGATCAACCACGACGAGAAGAAGGTCAGCCTCGGCATCAAGCAGCTCTACGAGGATCCGTGGACGCGGATCCCGGTCGACTACCCCGAGGGCACCGTCCTCGAGGTGCGCGTCGTCTCCATCGCGGAGTTCGGCGTGTTCGTCGAGCTCGAGCGCGGCGTCGAGGGCCTCGTGCCGCTCAGCGAGCTCAGCTACGACCGCGTCGACGACGCCCGCCAGGTCGTGAAGGAAGGCCAGATCGTGAAGGCCGAGATCATCGACGTGAACCCGTCGGATCGCCGCATCTCCCTCTCGCTGAAGAAGGCCGAGCTCGAGCACCTCGAGGCGATCAAGTTCGACGAGAACCGCGGCGCGAAGGAGTCGGGGACGGTCGAGCGCCGCGTCGGTCCGAGCGGGGGCGGCGGCGCCACCCTCGGCGACGTGCTCAAGGCCAAGCTCGGGAACATCGTCACCGCGCCGGCGCCGTCGGCGGCGGACGACGACGACGACGACGACGACGAGTGAGCCTCGCGGTGAGCCGCCCTCGGGCGGCTCACCATCGCGCCGGAGCGCCCGCCCGCCCGCTCGATGACTCGAGCGTACGCGGCGCGGGCGCTTCGCGTTTCCGAGCGCGCCGTCGATCGAACGAGCGGCGCTGCGAGGTGCGAAGCACCCCGGGGCGAGCTCACCCGCGCTTGCCCTCGAGGATGATCCGCTCGAAGGCCTCGCTCACCGCGCGCGCGAGCGTCTCGACGCGCTCGCGCCCGCTGTCCCCGAAGCGGACGTCGTCCGCCGCGAGGACCGCGACGAGCTTGCCGGCCACGACGACCGGGTGGAGCGACACCGGCCCGCCGCGGCTGCCGAGCGCGGCGCGGAAGAGGCCGTCGGCCGCTGCCGTCCCCGGAGGGCCGTGGTAAGGCTCCTTGCGCGCGACGACCTCGCGGAACATCGACGGGCTGCTCGTCGGGATCCACAGGTTGCGGACCGCGTCGCCGGAGAGCCCCGCGCCCGCGCCGCCCGACCCCTTGAGGACGCCCTTGCGGAGCGCGAGCAGGATCGCGGCGCGCGAGACGGAGAGGGCGCCCTCGCAGGCGAGCGTCACGACCTCGTCGCGGTCGCGGCACGCGCGGATGGCGGAGAGCGCGCCACCGACGTCGGGAGGCCGGACCGACTTCGGCGGTGGGCGCGAGTCGCGCGCCTCGCGCACCCGGCCCGGGTCCACCCGGTTCGGGCCTGCCGCCGGGGCGTCCACGTCCCAGCGCGCGTGCTCCTCCGGGATGATCGAGCGCGGCGGCCGAGGCGGCGGCGCGGGTTGCGCTGGGGCGCGGGTGGGCGCCGGCTGCACCTCGGTATCGGCCGTATCGAGCCCGCGCGGGTGGGCGCGCGCGTCCTTCGCCGCGTGGGTGGGCGGGCGTAGCGCGCGCCCGCTCGACCACCCACCGCTCGCGCTCGCCGGCGCCGGCCCGCTCGCCTTGCCCACCGGCACCACGCGCGTGTCCTTGGGCAGCTTGACGAAGTCCGCGGTGATCAGGCGCCGGTCCTCGTCGAGGGCCGCGGGCTCGATCGCCGGCTCGGCCGCGGCGCGGCGCGGCGCCGGCGCGGGCGCCGCGGCCTCGGGCGGCGCGTCGACCGGGGCGCCGTACGCGGGGGTCTCGGTCGGCCGCACCGGCTTGGTGCGCACGAGCGGGACGAACCCCTCCTCGTCGCTGACGAGGCGCGGACCGACCGTCACGCGCGCCTCGACGCGCTCCGCGCCGCGCGTGCTGCCGAAGTAGCCCTCGGGCGGCGGCGCGGGCTCGCGCCGGCGGACGTTCACGAGCTCGATGACCGGTGGCTCCGACTCGCGCGGGGTCATCGGCGGCAGGCTCGGCCGGTCCGGATGCGCCCGCTCGAGCGCCTCGACGAGATCCTCGACCCGCGCGACGACGGGCAGGATCGCCTCGCTCGTAGCGCGCGCGAGCTCGCCGACCGCGTGCCCGTCCGTCGGCGCCGCCATCGCGACGACGAGCCCGGCCGGCGTCGTGCGGATGGGCAGGGCCAGCAGCTCGTGGGCCATCGCGCTCGAGATGCATCGCGCCGCCTCGACGTCGGCCGCGGCGAGATCCGCGGGCTCCATGAGCGGCCCGTAGCCGAGCGCGACGAAGTAACCGGCGAGCCCGTCCTCTGGCAGCCCGTGCTCGACGAGCGCCCGCACCAGCGCGCCGTCGTGTGGCGGCGCCGCGCCCAACACCTCGGCGAGCTGGCGCTGGGTGACGAGCCCCGCCGAGACCAGTCGACCGCCGAGGTCATCCGCCATGGGGCCGGAGTATCGAGAGCCCCCATCGGCGTCAAGCGCGCGCTACGCTTCGCCGCCGTGTCCCTCATCCTCCACATCGAGGACGAGCCGAAGAACCGCCTGCTCGTGCACAAGCTCCTGTCGGCCGCCGGCCACGAGGTCATCGAGGCCTCGGGCGGCGTCGAAGGGATCCGGCTCGCGCGCGAGCGCCGCCCGGACCTCGTCCTGGTGGACCTGCGCATGCCCGACCTCGACGGATACGAGGTGACGCTGCGCCTGCGCAGCATCGCGGGGCTGGAGAAGATCCCGATCGTCGCGATCACCGCCGAGGGCGACCGCGAGACGAGCCTGGCGGTCGGCGCCGACGGGTTCCTCGAGAAGCCGATCGACGCGCGCCGCTTCGCCCGACAGATCGAGCGCTTCCTCGGGGGACACCGCGAGCGGCGCGAGCGCCGCGAGTCGGCGCCGCTGCGCATCGCGTCGCAGCGCATCGTGGAGCGCCTCGAGCGCAAGGTCGTCGCGCTGAGCGACGCGAACGAGCAGCTCGAGGAGATGGCGCGCCTGCGCCGCGACTTCCTCCGCAACCTCAGCCACGAGCTCGCGACCCCGATGACGCCGATCGTCGGCTACCTCCGGCTCCTGCTCGACGAGGAGCTCGGTCCCCTCACCCCCGTCCAGAAGAAGAGCCTAGAGTCGGTGCGCACCTCGACCGAGCGGCTGCGCGCGTTGATCGAGACGCTGCTCGACGTCAGCAGCATCGAGACGGGGCGCATGCACGTCTTCTCGCGTCCCTACGACTTCGCCACGGTGGCGGCCCGCGCGATCGAGCAGGCGCAGCCGCAGATGGACGCGCGCTCGATCCAGCTGTTCGTCGAGCCGACGCCCGCCAAGCTCGAGGCGCGCGGCGATCCGGACAAGCTCCGGCGGGCGATGGTCCACGTGCTCGACAACGCCGCGAAGTTCTCGCCGGAGGGCGGCTCGATCGCCGTCGCGATCGAGCGCGTCGGGGCCGGGCGCGACGCGGCGCTCGAGCTGCGCGTCGCCGACGACGGGCCCGGGATCCCCCAGGCGCTCGAGGCCAAGGTGTTCCAGGCGTTCTACCAGGTCGATGGCTCACCGCGGCGCGCGCACGGCGGGGTGGGGCTCGGCCTCGCCTTCGCGCGGCGCGTCGCGGAGGCGCTCGGCGGGGGCGTCGCGCTGCACAGTCCGCCCGTGCACGAGATCGCTGGCTGCCGGCTCCGCGGCACGGAGGTCGTGGTGCGGGTCTGCGTCGATCCGCCGAGCCCATGAGCGTCTACCTCGATCACCACGCGGCCAGCCCGGTCGAGCCCGAGGTCCTGGCGGCGATGGACGCCGCGCGCCCGCGCGCGTGGGCCAATCCGTCGAGCGCGCACGCGGCCGGCCGCGCGGCGCGTCGCGTCGTCGAGGAGGCGCGCGAAGCGCTCGCGCGCGCGATCGGTGGGCTCCCCGCGGACGTGGTCTTCACGAGCGGCGGCACCGAGGCGTGCAACCTCGGCGTGCTCGGGCTCGCGCGCGGGGCGGGCGGGCGCGTCGTCACCACCGCGCTCGAGCACCCCGCGGTCGCCGAGGCGGTGCGGGCGCTCGGGCTCGAGGTGGTGCGCGTGGACGCGCCCGGCGGCGTCGCGCCGGCGGACCTCCCGCTCGAGGGGGCGGCGCTCGCGTGCGTGCAGTGGGTGAACCACGAGACGGGGAGCGTCCTGCCGGTCGAGGCGTGGGCGCGCCGCTGCCGCGAGCTGGGGGTGCCGCTGTTCGTCGACGCCTGCCAGGCGCTCGGCAAGCTCCCCGTGGACGTCGGCGCGCTCGGCGCGAGCGTCGTCGCGCTCGCGTCCTCGAAGATCGGGGGGCCGCCCGGCGCGGGCGCGCTGTGGATCGCGCGCGGCACCGAGGTCACGCCGCGCGCGCTCGGCGGCGGCCAGGAGCGCGGCCGCCGCGCGGGGAGCCCGGACCCGGTGGCGCTCGCCGGCTTCGGCGCCGCCGCCGGGCGCGTCGAGGCGCGCCTCGCCGCGATGCCCGCGGTCGCGGTGCGCCGCGATCGGCTCGAGGCGGCGCTCGCCGAGCACGGGCCCGTCGCCGGAGCCGGAGGCCCGCGCGTCGCGACCGTCACCAACGTCGCCGTGCGCGGCTGGAGCGGGGCGCGCCTCGTCGCGGCGCTCGACGTCGAGGGCGTGATGACCTCGCACGGCGCGGCCTGCTCGAGCGGCGTCGACGCCCCCTCCGCCGTGCTCCGGGCGATGTACCCGGAGGAGCCCTGGCGCGCCGACTCCGCGGTCCGGCTCTCGCTCGGCCCCGCGACCACGGACGCCGACGTCGAGGTCGCGATCGCCGCGCTCGAGGCGGTCCTCGGGCGCCAGCGAACTTCGAGTGGATTCTAGCTTTCGGGCGGAGATGCGATCCGGTTTCTGGATTGACGATCCAACCCTTCGGAATTGGATCGCTTTCAGATCACGGATCATCGAACTTTGCTCGTTATTTTGAATGGATTCCATTCGAGAGAAAGACTGCTTCCTTGTTCAGTCATTGATCGGGCGCGAGCTCCGGCGGGGCGCTACACCTCCGACATGACGCGGCGCGAGCGCGTGCTGGTGGCGATGAGCGGCGGCGTGGACTCGTCGGTGGCGGCGGCGCTGCTCGCCGAGCAGGGCTACGAGCTCGTCGGCGTCACGCTGCACCTGTGGGACGCGTCCGGGGGTCACTCGGTCGGTCGGTGCTGCGCCCCGGAGGACCGCGAGGACGCGCGGCGGACCTGTGATCACCTGGGGATCCCGCACTACGTGCTCGACGAGCGCGCGGCGTTCCGCGAGCGGGTGGTCACGCCGTTCGTCGAAGCGTACCGCGCGGGCACGACGCCGAGCCCCTGCGTCGCGTGCAACCAAGAGGTGAAGCTCGGCCGACTCCTCGACATCGCGCGGGACCTCGGCGCGACGCGGGTCGCCACGGGCCACTACGCGCGGATCGAGGTTGACGCATCAAACGAGATCCGGTTGCTCCGTGGCGTCGATTCCGAGAAGGATCAGAGCTACTTCCTCTACGGGGTTCCAACCGAGATCCTCGCGCGCTGTCTCTTCCCTCTCGGCGGGCTCGAGAAGCACGAGACGCGCGCACACGGGCGCCGCCTCGGCGTCCCGAACTGGGACAAGAAGGACTCGCAGGAGCTCTGCTTCGTGCCGGACGGAGACGTCGGCGGGTTCATCGAGCGGGAGACGGGGGTGCGGGCGTCGGGCGAGGTCGTCGACGAGCGCGGCGAGGTGCTCGCGACCCACGAGGGCGTCTACCGCTTCACCGTGGGCCAGCGGCGCGGCCTCGGGCTCGGCGGCGGCGCGCCGCCGCGCTTCGTGCTCCGCGTCCTGCCCGACGCGGGCCGCGTCGTCGTCGGCGGCCCGGACGCGCTCGCCCAGCGGCACGCGCGGGCGCACGCGGTCGTGTGGACCGGGCCGGCGCCCTCCGCGCCGTTCGACGCCGAGGTCCAGATCCGCTACCGCCACCGGGCGGCGCCGGCGCTCGTCACGCCGACGCCCGAGGGCTTCGCCGTCGCCTTTCACCAGGCGCAGCGCGCGATCGCCCCCGGACAAGCCGCCGTGGTGTACCGTGGAGATCGGGTGATCGGCGGTGGCGTCCTTTCGGCGTGAGCACGTGATCGCGAGCGCGCTGGCCTTCGGGCTCGGCTGCTCGGTCGGCGGTGGAGAGGGAAGCCTCGGCGGCGCCGTGAGCGCGCCCGACTGCGACGTGGACGTGGCGGACTACCAGCTCACCCCGTCGTTCTTCTCCGGCGAGGTCACCGGCGCGCAGCTCGATCTCCGGATCCAGCGCGGCAGCGCGATCGAGAGCGACGCCGACGGGCTCATGGTGCAGATCCTCGACGTCAACGAGGTGTTCCAGAGCCGGATCGGGATCCCGATCCCGATCTCGCCGAGTGAGCGCGCGCTCTTGCGCGCGGTCCTCTACCTGAACGAGACCTGTAAGGCGGGGTTCCCCGACTTCTTCGACCAGCGGCCGCTGATCATGGAGGCGCAGTCCGGCGCCATCGTCTTCTCGGCCGTCTACGCGCCCGACCTCGACGCCGGCGCGACGCTCATCGCGGGCGAGCTCGTCGACGTGCGCTTCTCCGACCACGAGCAGCCCGACCGGAGCGCGGCGCTGAGCGGGACGTTCTCCTTCTTCTATCAGCGCGGCAGCCCCGCGCAGCGGTTCTGAGGGGCGAGACGATGGAGGGCGTGTGAGCGATCGGGTCGAGGGCACCGTCCGGGACTTCTCGCGGTTCGGCGAGGGCGTGGTCGCGACGTCGATGGGCGTGGTGTTCGTCCCCGGCGTGCTGCCGGGCGAGCGCGTGGAGCTCACCGACGTGAGGCCGCGGGGCAAGGGCGTCCTCTACACCGACAAGTTCCGCCTCCTCGACCCGTCGACGCAGCGGCAGGAGGCGCCTTGCCCGGTGGTCGGGCGGTGCGGGGGCTGCCCGATGATGATCGCGTCGCCCAAGCTCGAGCTCCGCTTCAAGCGCGATCAGCTCGAGGGCGTGCTGCGCGGGCTTCCCAACGAGGCGGCGGTGCGGCGCGGCTGGGTCGCCCCGGTCAAGACGCTCGGCTACCGGCGGCGCGCTCGCCTGGCGTGGTCGGCGGGCAAAGGGAGGCCGCGCATCGGGTACCGCCGCCCTCGCTCGACCGAGATCACCGACGTGCGCGCGTGCCTCGTGCTCGAGGGGGAGCTCGATCGCGCGTTCGCGCGGAGCCGCGCCGCGCTCGGGCCGCACCTGGCCGGGGAGGGCGAGCTCCACCTCGCGATGGGCGCGACCGGGCCCGTCCTCGTGCTCGCGAGCGACGACGCGCAGCCGCCCGCGCTCTACGGCGTGCTCGAGGGGCTCGTGGCCGACGGGGTCCTCTGCGGCGCCGCGCTCCGCGCCGGCGGGGCGAGCGTCGCCGCGACCTGGGGTGCGCCCCGAGAGGTCCGCGAGGGCGCGGACGGCGCGCCGCTCGTCGGGACCGTCGCCGGCTTCTCGCAGGCGCACGACGAGGTGAACCGCGCGCTCGTGGGCCGCGTCGTCGAGCTCGCCGCGCCGGCGGGGCGCGACGTCCTCGAGCTGTTCGCCGGCTCGGGGAACCTGACCATCGCGCTCGCGGCGGCGGCCAAGAGCCTCGTCGCGATCGAGGCGGACGAGGCGGCGGCCGACGCGTGCCGCGAGAACCTCCGCGCGCGCGGGCTCGCCGCGACCGTGCGCACCGCCGACGCGGAGACGTGGCGGTCTCCGTCGGTCCCGGACGTCGTCGTCCTCGATCCGCCGCGCACGGGCGCGCCGGGCGCGATCGGGCGCATCGTCAAGCTCGGTCCGCCGGAGGTCGTCTACGTCTCTTGCGATCCACCGACACTGCGCCGCGACCTCGAGCGGCTCTGCGCGGCGGGCTGGGCTCCGACCGACGCGGTCGCGCTCGACATGTTCCCGCAGACCGCGCACGTCGAGTGCGTGGTGCGCCTCGCCCGCACCTGAGCTTGCCGGCGCGGGATTCGGCGGTAGTCTCGCGCGCGTGAAGTGCCCCTTCTGCGGCACCCTGGACAACCGGGTGATCGACTCTCGGCTCTCGCAGGCCGGCGAGGTCACGCGCCGGCGGCGCGAGTGCGACGCCTGCGGCCGTCGCTACACGACCTACGAGCGCGTGGAGCAGGCGCTGCCGTACGTGATCAAGAAGGACGGGCGGCGCGAGCCCTTCGATCGCATGAAGATCCTCGGCGGGCTCAGGCGCGCGTGCGAGAAGCGCCCCGTCTCCTCGGAGACCCTCGAGCGCATCGTCGATCGAATCGAGCGCGAGATGGTCGAGACCGCCGACAAGGAGGTCTCGAGCGCGGACATCGGCGAGAAGATCATGGAGGCGCTGCGCGGCGTCGATCCGGTCGCGTACGTGCGCTTCGCGAGCGTGTACCGCTCGTTCAAGGACCTGCACGAGTTCATGGCGGAGCTCACGGATCTGATGGGCGAGCGGAGCCCACCCGCATGAGCGAGCGCGAGCGGGACGTCGCGCTGATGGGCCTCGCGCTCGAGGCCGGCAGGCGCGGCCGACCGAGCCCCAACCCGCACGTCGGCGCGGTGATCGCCCGCGGCGAGCGCGTGATCGCGGTCGGGCACCACGCGCGCGCGGGCGACGCGCACGCCGAGGTCGACGCGATCCGCAACGCCGCCGGCGACACCGAGGGCGCGACGCTCTACTGCACGCTCGAGCCCTGCAACCACTTCGGCCGCACGCCGCCCTGCACGGACGCGATCCTCTCGGCACGCCTCGGGCGCGTCGTGATCGGCTGCGCGGACCCGAAGCCGCCGAAGCCGGGCGCGATCGACAAGCTCCGCGCGGCGGGCGTCGAGGTGGAGGTCGGCGTGTGCGGCGACGAGGCGCAGGCGCTCATCCGAGACTGGGCGCGCTTCGTGACGGCGCGCCTGCCGTGGGTCGTGCTCAAGGCGGCGGTGACGCTCGACGGACGCATCGCGGCCCGCACGGGCGACAGCCGCTGGATCACCGGTGAGCACGCGCGCGCGCAGGCGCACGCCCTGCGCGACGCCGCCGACGCGGTGCTCGTCGGCGTCGGCACGGTGCGCGCCGACGATCCCTCGCTCGACGTGCGCCTCGTCGAGGGCCGCGATCCCGTCCGCGTCGTGCTCGACACGCACCTCGGCACCCCGGCGGACGCGAAGCTCGTCACGAGCACCGCGGCGCGATCGGGCGCGCCGACGTGGATCCTCCACGGCCCGTCCGCGCCCGCGGGGCGGCGCGCCGCGCTCGCGCGCGCGAACGTCGAGCTCGTCGAGGTCCCGGTGAGCGCCGAGGGGCGCCTCGAGCTGCGCGCGGCGCTCGCGACGCTCGCGGCCCGCGACGTGGTCCGCGTGCTCGCCGAGGGCGGCGCCAGCGTGCACGGCGCGCTGCTCCGCGAGGGGCTCGCGCAGGAGGCGGCGATCTTCGTCGCCCCGCGCATCCTCGGCGACGCAGACGCGATCCCGCTCGCGCGGGCCGGCGCGCTCGCGCGCATCGCCGACGGATGGCGCCTCTCGGATCCGACGGTGCAGCTGCTCGGCGGCGACGTCCTCTTCCGCGGCCTCCTCGCCGCTGGACCGGATCCGAGCGCGGTACTATGAACTCCCCGATGGCGCACCCCCCGACACGGCTCGACGCGCTCGAGCGAGTGCACCGCGCGATCGAGGACGTGCGCGCGGGTCGCATCGTGATCCTCGTCGACGACGAGGATCGCGAGAACGAGGGGGACCTCGTGATGGCCGCGGAGAAGGTGACGCCCGAGGCGATCAACTTCATGGCGCGCTACGGCCGCGGTCTGATCTGTCTCGCCCTCACCGAGGCGCGCGTCGCGCGGCTCGAGCTGGCGATGATGGTGGACGAGAACAAGAGCTCGCGCTCGACGGCGTTCACCGTCTCGATCGAGGCGCGCCACGGCGTGACGACCGGGATCAGCGCGGCGGATCGCGCGCACACCATCGCGACGGCGGTCCACCCGGACGCCAAGCCGGCGGACCTCGTGAGCCCCGGGCACGTCTTCCCGCTGCGCGCGCGCGACGGCGGCGTCCTGCGACGGACCGGGCACACCGAGGGCTCGGTCGACCTCGCGCAGCTCGCCGGGCTCGAGCCGGCCGGCGTGATCTGCGAGATCATGAACGAGGACGGAACGATGGCGCGCATGCCCGACCTCGTGCGCTTCGCGGACGAGCACGGCCTGCGCGTGCTCTCGATCGCGGACCTCGTGCAGTTCCGCCTCCAGCACGAGCGCCTCGTCACGCGGCTCTCGAGCGCGCCCGTCGAGCTCTCGAGCGGCACGGTGTGGACCGCGCACGTCTACGACGCGGGGGATCGGCAGTTCCTCGCGCTCGCGCTCGGCGAGCTC
The DNA here is from genome assembly GCA_019637095.1 of Sandaracinaceae bacterium. Taxonomy (GTDB): domain Bacteria; phylum Myxococcota_A; class Polyangia; order Polyangiales; family Sandaracinaceae; genus JACKEC01. Next base: position 39,882 of record JAHBWG010000010.1, read on the forward strand.
GACGCGACGCCGACGGTGGTGCGCATGCACACGGGCAGCGTGCTCGGCGACGTGTTCGGCGTGCGGACGCGCGGCCGCACGGCGATGAGCGACGCGCTCACCCGCATCGAGGAGGAGGGGCGAGGGGTGATCGTGTTCATCCCGCCGGCCGCCATCGATCTCGACGCCGATCTCGCGACGCACTCGGGCGGCAAGGTGCGGCGCCGCCCGATGGAGCAGGGCGAGGTGCTGCGCGAGTACGGGCTCGGCGCGCAGGTCCTGCGCGACCTCGGCCTCGCGCGGATCCGGCTCCTGACGAACCGGCCGCGGCGGATCGCCGGCCTCGAGGGCTACGGGCTCGAGGTGGTCGAGCAGATCGTCGCGAGCGAGCGCGAGGGGATGAGCGTGCGCTCCGCCGAGATGGACGTGCTCGCGATCACCAACGAGACGAAGCACTAGGCCCGCGCGGCCGGAGACGAGCGCCATGGGTTCGGAACGACACCTCGAGGGGACCTACGAGACGCCGGCCGGCGCGCGCTTCGCGATCGTCGTCGGCCGCTTCAACCACTTCGTCACCGACCGCCTGCTCGAGGGCGCGATCGACGGGCTCGTCCGGCACGGTGTGCCGCGCGACGCGATCGTCGTGGCGCGCGCGCCGGGCAGCTTCGAGATCCCGCTCGTGGTGAAGCGCTTCGCGAGCTCGGGAAAGATCGACGCGGTGATCGCGCTCGGCGCCGTGATCCGCGGCTCGACGCCTCACTTCGACTACGTCGCCGGCGAGGTCGCCAAGGGCTGCGGCGCCGCGATGTGGGACAGCGGGGTGCCGGTGATCTTCGGCGTGCTGACGACGGACACGATCGAACAGGCGGTCGAGCGCGCGGGCACCAAGGCCGGCAACAAGGGCTGGGAGGCCGCGCTCGGCGCCCTCGAGATGGTCAACCTCCGGCGCGCCATGGAGGCGGCGGGCTACTGAGCCGCGGTCCGCGCATGGGCAGTCGACGACGGGGGCGCGAGGCCGCGCTCCAGATGTTGTTCCAGATCGACGTCTCGGGGGTCTCCCCCGAGCAGGCGATTCAGGCCTTCTGGTCGCACCTGGGCCCGAGCCGGGAGGGCGAGGCGTTCGCGAACGACCTGGTCCGCGGCTGGGCGGAGCGGCGCGAGGCGATCGACGGGATCATCCGCGACGTGAGCCAGCACTGGCGGATCGAGCGGATGGCGCGCGTGGACCGGAACATCCTGCGCCTCGCGACCTACGAGCTGATGGCGCTCGAGGACGTGCCGCGCCGGGTCACGCTCAACGAGGCGGTCGAGCTCGCGAAGCGGTTCGGCTCCGAGGGCAGCGCGGGCTTCGTCAACGGCGTGCTCGATCGCATCGCGTCGGACCTCGGGAAGGGCTGAGGCGTGGAGGTGCGCTTCGTCGCGCCGGACCTGCGGCGCCTCGACGAGGTGGCGACCGAGGCGCTCGCCCTCGTCCTGTTCGAGGACGAGCGCCCGCTGCGCCGCGAGGCCGGCCTCGTCGACTGGCGGCTGTGCGGCGCGATCTCGCGGCTCCTGCTGCGCGGCCGCGCGAGCGGGCGGCGCGGCGAGACGGTGCTGCTGCCGGGCTGGCCGCGCCTGCCGTTCGAGAAGGTCTTCCTGTTCGGCGCGGGGAGCTCGGCCGAGTTCGACGACGCGGTCGCCGACGGCGTCGTGGAGCGGATGCTCTCGACGCTCGACGCCGCGCTCGTGCGCGGCAGCACCGTGTCGCTGCCCGGGCGCGCCACCGGGCGCATCGAGCCAGATCACGCGATGAAGATCTTCCTCGGCCGCGCCGCGATGCACCCGGAGCAGGACCACGCCTACGTGATCGAGCCGCCGGAGGCCGCGCGCGCGATGATGCCCGTCGTCGAGCGCGAGCGGCGTCGCGAGCACGCCGACGAGATCTAGACTCGCACTAGCGCTGCTGCCTCGCGAGGCGCTACGCCCAGCCGCCCATCCCGACCGGCCAGCCCATCGAGTAGCGGGCGTTGATCTCGGAGAGCGGGTGGAAGCCCTCCGCGTGGCGGAACGCGTCGATGCCGAAGGGCCCGAAGTAGCCCGCGCCGTGGAGCGACTCGGCGACGCGCTCGAACGCGCGGCGCAAGGCGGCTTGCTCACTCTCGCCGAGGTCGTCGCCGGCGAGGCGGCTCCGCTGCCACTGGCCGGCCGCGTCCACCTCCGCGACCGTCGGCCGCCCGACCCGGAGCGAGCCGTCGGGCGCGAGCGCGCCGTGGAGCGCGCACTCGAGCTCGATCGCGACGCGCGGGAGCACGTAGACCGGGCCGGCCGCGAGCGCGCTCCGCGCCCACGCCTCGGCCCCCGCGTCCCACGCGCCGGCGTCGACGCGGCGCTGCCCGCGGCCCGCGAAGGTGAACGCGCGGAAGAGCAGCCAGCGGCCGGGCCGAGACGCCGCGGCGCGCACGGCGTCGAGGTCGTCGCAGGCGACGGTGCCCGGTAGGGCGACGAGGTCGTGCGCGAAGCCGCGCGCGTTCACGCGGCGGACGACCTCGATGGGCGGCGCCTCCGGGACGAGCGCCCCGGCGCGCGCGAGCCGCGCGAGCGCGCTCGGCGTAGGGCACCACGCGCGCCCCGGGAGCCCGCGCGCGCCGGCGTCGGCGTCGACGTCGAGCACGACGTGGCCGGCGGGCAGCGCGAGCGCGCGGCGCACCGCCTCCATCCGGCGCGCGGCGGCGGCGCCGAGCCGTCCGCCGCCGAGCTCCACCTCCGCGTCGAGGTTCAGCACCCACGCGACGCTCACGGGACGTAGGCCTCCAGCGCGTCGACGAACGCAGGTGGCTGGCCCGCGCGCACGCGCGCCTCGCGCGCCAGGGGCCGCCCTCGCATCACGATCGGGCTGAGCGGCGGCGGCAGCGCCTCGCGCCAGCGATCGAGCGCGAGCGGGCTGGCCCAGCGCTCGAACCAGCGCACCGCGAAGCGCACGTGCGCCTCCTCCTCTCGGCCGACGAGGTCCTGCACCGCGGCGCTCTGCTCGTCGCCCGCCGCGCGCAGGGCCGCGCCGAAGCGCGCGGCGTGATCGAGGTTGGCACCCTCGAGCCCGATGCCGAAGAGCGCGACGAAGGCGAGGGGGCTCGACGCCGCGGGCACGCGCTCCCAGAACCAGTCGCGCACCGGGAACGCGCCGACGGCGAAGCCGAGCGCCTCGACGCGCTCGGCGTAGAGACGCGCGTGGCGGATCTCGTCGTCGCAGATCGACAAGAGCCCGCGCCGGAACGCGGCGGGAGCGTCGGGGAAGCGCAAGAGCGCCCAGCACATGAGCTCCGCGGCTTGGAGCTCGTGGTGCAAGAAGACGTGCAGGAGCTGCGCGCGCTTGCGCGGGTCGCCGAGCGCGCCGGGGCGCGGCGTCTTGGGCGGGCGCGCGGCCGGCGCCAGCTCCGGCGGTCGCCCCGGGCGCGCGATCGCCACGCCCTCGCCGACGAGGACGCGCGGGCGCGGCGGTGGCGCGAGCTTGTGCTCGAGCCGCTCCGACAGGACGTAGTCCCGCGCCCAGGCCTCCGCCGTCCCTTCGCTCGGCACGCCCCGAGGTATATCCTCGCGCGCCCATGTCGCGAACGATCTCGCTCATCCTCATGGCCGGCGCCGCGCTCGGGTGCGGCGCCGCGCCGCCGCCCGTCCGCTCGCAGGTCGAGCTCGACCCTCCGCCCTTGCCGTGGGCACGCGAGCGCGTCGAGCGCGGCGAGATCGACTCGCCGCTCGTCGCGCTGGTCGGCGGCACCGTCATGACGGCGACGGGGCGGGTGATCGAGGACGGCGTCGTCGTGATGGAGCGAGGCCGGCTGCGCGCCGTCGGCGCGCGCGACGAGGTGGAGATCCCCGAGGGGGCCCGCGCGATCGACGTCACCGGCCGCTACGTCACGCCGGGCCTGATCGACACGCACTCGCACATGGGCGTCTACCCGAGCCCGAGCGTGCGCGCGACCTCGGACGGCAACGAGATGAGCAGCCCGACGACGCCCGAGGTCCGCGCGGCGGACGGCTTCTGGCCGCAGGATCCGCAGCTCCCGCGCGCCATCGCGGGCGGCGTCACCACGATCCAGGTGCTGCCCGGCAGCGGCAACCTGATCGGCGGCGCGGGCGCGATCCTCAAGCTGCACCTCGGCCGCACCGTCGAGGAGATGGAGTTCCCCGGCGCGCCCGAGACCCTGAAGATGGCGTGCGGCGAGAACCCGAAGCGCGTCTACGGCGGCCGCCAGGCGTTCCCGATGACGCGCATGGGCAACGTGTTCGGCTACCGCCGCGCGTTCCAGCAGGCCCTCGAGTACGGGCGCGGCTTCGAGGACTGGCAGGCGCAGCACGTCGGCTGGCAGCGCCGGCGGCGCGCCTACCTCGAGGCGCGCGAGCGCGGCGACGCGGACGCGGAGGATCCCGGCCCCGCGCCGTCCCCGCCCGCGCGCGACTTCGGGCTCGAGCGCCTCCTCGGCGCGCGCGAGGGGCGCGTGCTCGTGCAGATGCACTGCTACCGCGCCGAGGAGATGGCGCGGATCATCGAGGTCGGCGAGGAGCTCGGCTTCCGTGTGCGCTCGTTCCACCACGCGGTCGAGGCCTACAAGATCCGCGACCTGCTCGCCGCGCACGACATCTCCGTCTCGACGTGGGCGGACTGGTGGGGCTTCAAGCTGGAGGCGTACGACGCGATCGAGGAGAACCTCGCGCTGCTCACGCAGGCGGGCGTGCGCGGCGTCCTGCACTCCGACAGCGCGATGCTCGTGCAGCGGCTCAACCAGGAGGCGGCCAAGGCGATGGCCGCGGGCCGGCGCGCCGGGATCGAGATCACCGAGGACCAGGCGCTGCGGTGGATCACGATCAACGCCGCGTGGACGCTCGGCGTCGACGAGCACACGGGCTCGCTCGAGGCCGGGAAGATGGCCGACGTCGTCGTCTGGTCGGGCAACCCGTTCAGCGTCTACACGCGCGCCGACGTCGTGTTCATCGACGGCCTGACCGTCTACGACCGGCACGCGGGGCCGGACGCGCTCCACCGGACCGACTTCGAGCTCGGCCAGGACCTCGAGCTGACCACGGGGGGCGAGTGATGCGCGCGCTGTGGCCGCTCGTCGCCGCGATGACGCTCGCCGTCCCCGCAGGCGCGCAGGAAGGTGCCGTCGCCCTCGTCGGCGGCACGGTGTGGCCGGGCGACGGAGCGCCCGTCGAGAACGCCACCGTCGTCGTGCGCGCAGGCCGCGTCGTGTCGGTGGGCCCCGGCGCGCCGCCGCCGGGGGCGCGGATCGTCGACTGCGCGGGCACGACCATCACGCCCGGCTTCGTCGCGACCCAGACCGAGCTCGGGCTCGTCGAGCTCTCGCTCGAGCCCTCGACCTCCGACGAGGCGCTCGAGGGCGACGCGGCCGATCCGGTGCGCGCCTCGTTCGCCGCGATCGACGGCTACAACCCCCTGTCGACGGCGATCCCGGTCGCGCGCCGCTGGGGTGTCACGAGCGTCGTGGTCACCCCGAACGGCGGGCTCATCGCCGGCACGAGCGCGTGGATGGACCTCGCGGGGACCACGCTCGACGACGTGCTCGTGCGCGAGAGGACGGCCCTCCACGCCAGCCTCTCGGACAACGCGGTCACCGCGGCGGGCGGCGCGCGCTCGAGCGCGCTGAACCTCGTGCGCCAGGTCTTCGACGACGCGCGCCTCTACCGCGGCCGTGGGCCCGCCTACGATCGCCGCGGCCTCCGCGAGCTGCGCGTCTCGCGCCTCGATCTCGAGCGGCTCGCGGGCGCGCTCGCCGGCGACTACCCGCTCGTCGTGAAGGCCTCGCGGCAGAGCGACATCCTGCGGGTGCTCGCGCTCGGCCGAGAGTACGGGCTGCGCCTCGTGATCGCGGACGCGGAGGAGGCGTGGATGGTGGCGCGGCAGCTCGCCGCCGCCGACGTGCCGGTGATCCTGACGCCGATGACGAACCTCCCGTCGAGCTTCTCGCACCTCCACGCGCGCTACGACAACGCCGCGATCCTGCACCGGGCGGGCGTGCGCGTGATCCTCTCGACCGAGGGCGCCCATGCGCAACGCAACCTGCGACAGGAGGCCGGCAACGCGATCGCCGCGGGGCTCCCGCGGGAGGCCGCGTTGCGGGCGTTGACGCTCGAGCCGGCGCGCGTGTTCGGCGTCGAGCGCGACTACGGGACGCTCGCGCCCGGCCGGGTCGCCAACCTCGTCGTGTGGACGGGCGATCCCTTCGAGCTGACGACCTGGGCGCGTCACGTCTTCGTGCGGGGTCGAGAGGTGCCGACGACGAGCCGGCAGACCCTCCTCTTCGAGCGCTACCGGCGCCTCGAGGGGACCGCGCGCGGGCAACGGGGCTTGCCGCGCGCCGCGCCGGCCCGTCGCTGACGCCGCGCCGCGAGCGCGTGTAAGCTCCGTCGCGAGACGTGTCGCAACGCTTCGTCACGTGCGCGCACTGCCGCCTCCCGCACGAGGAGGGGAGCGCGCGCTGCCCCTTCACGGGCCCGCCGCTCGATCCGGGCGCCCCCTTCGTCGCGCCTCCCGAGGGCGAGCACGCGGGACGCACGCTCGGCGGGAGGTACGCGCTGCGCGAGCGCATCGGCGAGGGCGGCATGGGCGCCGTGTACGTGGCGCTCGACACGGCGCTCGGGCGCGAGGTGGCGGTGAAGCTCCTGCTCGGGCGCGAGGCGTTGAGCGCGAGCCGGTTCGCGCGCGAGGCGCGCGCGGCCGCGGCGGTCCGGCACGAGCACGTGATCACGCTCCACGACGCGGGCGCCCTCGACGACGGCACGCCGTTCCTCGTGATGGAGCGGCTCGAGGGCGAGTCGCTCGACCGGCGCATCGCGGCGGGCCCGGTCGAGCTCGCGGACGCGCTCGCGATCGCCTCGCAGTTGCTCGCCGGCCTCGAGGCGGTGCACCGCGCCGGCATCGTCCACCGCGACGTGAAGCCCGCGAACGTGTTCCTCGTCCGCGGCGAGGGCCTCCACGTCAAGCTCCTCGACTTCAGCGTCGCGAAGATCGCGGACGCGAGCCGCCTCACGCGGTCGGGCGAGGTCGTCGGGACGCCGCGTTACCTGTCGCCGGAGCAGGCGCGCGGCGCGCCGTTCGGCCCCCAGGCCGACGTCTGGTCGGTCGGCGTGGTGCTCTACGAGCTGCTCACGGGGAGGCGCCCGTTCGAGGCCGACACGCTCGCCGCGCTGGTCACGAGCATCCTGCTCGACGAGCCGGCTCCGCCGAGCACCCACCGCCCGGAGCTCCCGCCCGCGGTCGATCGCGTGCTCGCGCTCGCGCTCGCGAAGGACCCGCGGGATCGGTACGAGTCGGCGGCCGCGATGCGGATCGCGCTCGCGAAGATCGCGCGGTACGCCGGCGCGGACACCGTGACGGACGCCGTCTCGAGCGGCGCCGCGACCCTCCCGCGGTGGATCGAGCCGACGACCCTCGTCGACGACGCGCCCCCCGACCCCGGCGACGCCTGACGGGAGACGGAGCCGCGAGAGCGTCGCTCAGCTCAGCTCGACGACGACCGCGGTGATGTTGTCGCGACCGCCGCGCTGGTTCGCGATGTCGATGAGCTTGCTCGTCGCGACGTCGGGCCCGAGCGTGAGGAGGGGGACGATCTCGTCCTCTTGGAGGTAGCCGTGGAGCCCGTCCGAGCAGACGAGGAAGCGATCGCCCGGCCCGACCTCGACCGTCTGCGTGTCGACCTGGACGTAGTCGCGGCTCCCGACCGCGCGCGTGATCACGTTCTTGTGCGGCGAGAGCTCGGCCTCCGCCTCGGAGATGATCCCCTGCTTGACCTGCCACGCGACGAGCGTGTGGTCCTCGGTGAGCTGGTACACGGCGCCCTCGCGCACGAGGTAGACGCGGCTGTCGCCGACCTGCGCGACGACCGCGTGGGTCCGCATGACGAGCAGCGCGCTGACCGTCGTCCCCATGCCCTTCTGGTCCGGATCGTTCTCCGCGATCGCGAAGACCATGTACGTCGCGGCCTGCACCGCGCTCTCGAGCAGGCGCTGGACGGCGCGCACCGTCTCCGGCGTCGGGCCCTCGGCCTCGAAGCGCTCCACCGCCGCGTAGCCCCGGCGCACCATGCCGAGCACCGTCTCGACGGCCTCGCGGCTCGCCACCTCGCCGGCGGCGTGTCCGCCCATCCCGTCCGCGACGACGTACAGGCCGAGGTCGTTGTCGAGGACGAACGCGTCCTCGTTCGACATGCGCCGACGCCCGATGTCGGTCAGACCTACGCCGTACCTACCCACGGAGCGTCACCTGGCGGGAAGGCTATCGCGAAGGCGCGCGCGCTTTCAACAAGTCGGCGGCGAAATAACGGACCGGACCGGCGGTTGAATCGTCCGACTGCGAGCCCCATCTGAAGGGCAGTCCCATGCGCGCGAAAGCCACCCTCGCCACTCTCCTCCCGGTCCTCTTGGCCGCGTCCGCCTTCGGCCCGACGGCCAGCGCTCAGGATCTGACCGAGGCGCGCCGCGTCGAGATCGCGCGGCGCCTCGCCGAGTCCACCGTCTCGATCGCCGCCGGGCCGTCGAGCGGCAGCGGCTTCGTCGTCGGCGACGAGCGCTGGATCGTCACCAACTCTCACGTGATCGCGCCTGGCCGACGCAGCGCGGTCCGGGTCCACTTCTCCTCGGGCACGACGCAGCCCGCGGTGGTCCTGTTGGACGCGCCGTCGCAGGACCTCGCGATCCTGCGCGTCGAGGGGAGCGTTCCCGCGCGGCCGCTCCCGCTCGCCGCGGTCGACCGCGTCGCGGTCGGGCAGACCGTGCTCGCGTTCGGGAGCCCGTTCGGGCTCGAGGGCACGCTCACGCAGGGGATCGTCAGCGCGCTGCGCGACGTGCCGCCGGGCTCGCGCCTCGGCGGCGGCGACGTGCGCCGGCTGATCCAGACCGACGCGCCCATCAACCCCGGGAACTCGGGCGGCCCGCTCGTCAACTCGTCGGGGGAGGTCATCGGGGTCAACACCGCGATCCTCTCGCGCACCGGCGGGAGCCATGGGATCGGGTTCGCGATTCCGTCGAGCCACGTCACGGCGCTGCTCGCCGAGGTGCGCGACCGCGAGCGCCAGGCTCGGGCCGCGCCGCCGCCGGCCGAGGCCGCGCCTCCGGTGCCGCCCCCTGCGGCGTCGCCCCCCGCGGCCGAGCCGGAGCCCGCCCCCGCGTCGAGCGCGTTCCTCGGCATCCTCGGGGACGACTTCCGCGGCGCCGGGCTCGCCGGGGTGCGCATCCGCCAGGTCGTGCCCGGGAGCCCTGCCGCGACCGCCGGGCTCGCCGGCGCGTCGGACCCGGCGCCCGCCGCGATCCAGCGCATGCGCATCCCGTGGACGGGGCACATCATCCTCGCGGTCGACGGGCGGCCCACGCGCAGCATGCAGGAGCTCCAGTCGCTGCTCGCGCGCAGGCGCCCGGGCGACCGGACGATCCTCACCGTGACGGTCGGGCCGGGAGTGCTGAGCGGACAGGCCGTCGTCACGCTGGGCCCGCGCCCCGACCTGCCCGACGAAGAGGAGTAGCGGCGCGAGACAGGCCGGGCGCGTGCGCTATGGTGCCGCGCGATGGACGTCGAGGCGCGCTTGCGGGCGGCCATGGAGGCCGACGATCGCGACGCGGTCTGGGGCGCGCTCGAGCCGCTCGCCGAGCTGACCCGGACAGACGCGCGCGTCGCCCGGCTCTGGGCCGAGGCGCTGCGCACCAGCCCCGATCGGCCGGCGCTCGTCGACGAGGCGGCGGCGATCCTGGAGGCGTGGCCGGCGGACGTGGGGATCGTCGGCGCCGCGTGCGACGCGCTGGTGCGGCGGGAGGCGCGCCGCCCCGTCGACGAGCCGCCGCTGGATCCGCGCGCCGGCGCGCTCGCCGCCGAGGCGGCGGGGCGCTGTCTCGCGAGGCAGCCGCAGGCATCGCGCCTCGACCCGGACGTCGGCGGGGCGCTGCTCGCCCTGAAGGGCAACGCGCTCGCGACGCTCGGCCCGGGCCGGCTCGCGGACGCCGCGGCGGCGCTCGACGCCGCGCTCGCGCTGGCCCCGCGCGCGAGCTGGCTCTTCGATCTCGGCCTCGTGCACAAGCGGGCGCGCGACTGGCCGGCCGCGCTCGACGCGAACCGGCGCGCGCGCGCGCTCGCGGGGGACGCGCACCGCGGCGTGCTCTTCAACCTCGCGCTCGCGGCGACCGCGGTGGGAGAGGGCGCGCTCGCGCGCGACGCGTGGCGCGCGGTCGGCATCGACGCCGACGCGCGCGAGGGCGCGCTGCCGTTCGTCGAGGGCCTGCCGCCCGCCGAGGTGCGCCTGCCCACGCGCGGTGACGACGCCGCCGTCGAGGCCACGCTGCCCGCGGAGAGCGCGGGCTTCGAGATCGTCTGGGTGCAACCGCTCAGCCCTTGCCACGGCGTCGTGCGCTCGCCGACGCACCGCGAGGCGGTCGCGGACTTCGGCGACGTGATCCTCTTCGATCCAGCGCCCGTCGCGGTCGTCGCACGGGACGGCGAGCCGACGCCGCGCTTCGCCTTCCTCGGCCGGCTGCGCGCCGGGGACGAGCGGCGCTTCCGCTTCCTCGCGCTCGAGCAGGAGGCCGGGCAGGTCCGCCGGCTCGCGGACGCGCTCCCGGACGGCGTGATCCTCTACCCGCACGCAGAGCGCGTCGAGATGGTCTGCCCGCGTTGCGCGGCGGGCGACCGCTATACCAAGCACGATCACTTGCCCCCCGAGGCGCACCGGGTCGTGTTCGGGAAGCTCCTCGCGCCCGGGGCGCAAGACCTCGCCGCCCTGCGCGACGCGATCGAGCGCGCGGCCAAGGCACAGCCCGGCGTCCTCCTCGCGATCCCCAGCCTCTACGAGGCGCTCGGGGACACGCCGAGCGCGGGTAAGCACCACAAGCGGTGGGGGGCGATCGCGCGGGCGGCCGCCGCGTGACCGAGGAGCGCTACGACTTCCCGCTGCCCGACGAGCAGGACGAGCTCGCGGGGCTGCCGCGCCTCGGGCCGCACGAGCTGCACCTGCGCCGCGAGCGCGTCTTCATCGCGCTCGCGGGCTTCTTCCTCGGCACGCTCGCGATGCTCAACATCCTCGGCATCTCGCGCTTCCTCGATCTGTCGTTCCGGATCGGGAGCCTCGAGATCCCGATGCCGCTCGCGGTCGGGGTCCTGCCGTACCCGGTGACGTTCCTCTGCACCGATCTGCTGAGCGAGTTCTACGGGCGGCGGCGCACGAGCTTCGTCGTCACCGTCGGCCTCGCGCTCAACGTGTGGGTCGTCTTCATCCTCTGGCTCGGCGGGGCGCTCCCCGGCTTCGCAGACGAAGCGCGCGACGGCGTCTTCTTCCAGGTGCGGGCCCTCGCGTTCGGTGCGGTGACGGCCTCGATGGTCGCGTACCTCGCGGCGCAATACGTCGACGTCCAGCTCTACCACTACTGGATGCGCCTCACGCGGGGCAAGCACCTCTGGCTCCGCAACAACGGCTCCACCCTGGTCTCGCAGCTCGTCGACGCGATCGCCGTCACGCTCGTCACCCACTTCTTGAGCCACGCGCTGCCCATCGACGCCGAGCGCGCGCTCTGGCCGCAGCTCCTCACGTTCATCGCCGCGAGCTACACGTTCAAGCTCGTCGCCGCGCTCCTCGACACGGGGCCGTTCTACGTCGCGGTGCACTTCCTCCGCCGGTATCTGCGGCTCGACACGGGCCGCTCGATTCGTGCGCAATGAGGGGGGGATCCCGACCCGGGCCGTGCTAGGGTCCGCGCGTCATTGGTGTGTGAGGCGGGCGCAGCTCTTGGCGGAGGGGCGCTCCTCGAGTCGGAGAGAGATGATGAAACGAACCCTTGAGCTCGGGCTCGCGGGGGCCGCGTTGGTGACGCTCGTCACCGCCAGCGCCTCGGCGACGGTCATGATCGAGTACGCGCTCGAAGAGCTGGTCGGCGGCGCGGACGCGGTCGTCCACGCGACGGTGGTCCAGAGCCGCGTGCGGATGGTGCTGGACGGGGAGGGCGGCATGGCGCCCGAGACCCTGACCACGCTGCGCGTCCACGAGTGGATCGCGGGGCCCGGCGGCGCGACCGTCGAGCTGCGCGAGCTCGGCGGCGTGTATCCGGGCGGCGGCCTGCGCTACGACGGCACGCCCGAGTACGCGGTCGGCGAAGAGGTCGTCGTCTTCCTCGAGCGCCGCCACGAGGCGCCGCACGACCTGCGCACGCTCGGGATGGCGCAGGGCAAGTTCATCGTGCGCCAGGGCCTCGGCGGCGTGCCGAGCACCGTGCGCCGAGACCTCACCGGCATCGCGTTCGCGCGCTGGCGTGACGGCGTCCAGACCGTGGTCCATCCCTGCGACGGCGCGACCAGCGCGCGCTGCGAGCAGCCCGGCATGGATCTGCACGGATTCCTCGACTACGTGCGTCGCGTCCGCCGCGACCTGCGGGGGGCCCAGTGAACGCCCGCGCCGCGAAGCGGCTCCTCGTGGCGGCCTCGCTCGCCGCCGCCCTCTCCGCGCCCGCGCCGTCGCTCGGCTGGTCACCGATCACGAGCACCTCTCCGGTCTGGAGCGGCGCCGTGCCGTACTACCTCAACAACGACGGCTCGCCGGATCTCGGCGGCTTCTCGGGCACCGAGCCCCACGTCCGCCAAGGGATGGACGACTGGACGCGCGTGTCGTGCACCAGCCTCACGACGAGCTACCGGGGCGGCACCTCGCGCCGCCCCGGCAGCTACGAGGGGACCTCCACCATCGGCTGGACCGAGTCGGGCTGGCGCCACGGCTCGGGCGCGATCGGCGTGACCGGCCCGAGCTGGCGCGGCCGGACGATCGTCGAGGCCGACATGGACATGAACGGCGTCAACTACACCTGGATCACCGGCTCCGGGCGCGGCGGCAACGTCAACGCGTATTCCATCATCCTGCACGAGGGAGGCCACTACTACGGCCTCGGTCACTCCGAGGACCGCACCGCCGCGATGTACTACGCGTACCAGGGCGGCATCTCGCGCCTCGGGACCGACGACCAGAACGGGATCTGCGCGCTCTATCCCGGCGGCGGCACCGACTGCACGACCACCGGCTGCCCGTCGGGGCAGGAGTGCGTCTCGGGGCGCTGCCAGGCGATGATGGGCGACGGGACGATCTGCTCGCCGTGCACCGCGGACTCGGACTGCGGTGGCTCCGCGGACCTCTGCCTCGGCTACCCGGACGGGCGGCAGTACTGCGGGCGCGCGTGCTCGAGCGACGCGGACTGCAGCGGCGACCGCTGCCTCTCGACGAGCGGCGGGATCCGGCAGTGCGGACGCGTCTCGGGGACGCAGGTCTCGTGCACCGCGGCGGCGCCGGGCTGCACACGCGACACCGACTGCCCGAGCGGGCAGATCTGCAGCAGCGGGCGCTGCGCTCCGGGGATGGGCGCTGCCCTCGGCGCGCCCTGCGCCGAAAGCAACGAATGCGCGAGCGGGATCTGCCGCGGCGGCAGCTGCTCGGCGACCTGCAACTGGGCGGACCCGACGGGCTCCTGTCCCGGCGGGTTCTACTGCCAGAGCGATCCCTCGAGCTGTGACACCGGCTACTGCGTGGGCGGCAGCCCGGGATCGGGCGCGCTCGGCGCGAGCTGTGGAGCCGACACCGACTGCGCGAGCGCGCTCTGCGCGAACGGGCGGTGCTCGTCGCCGTGCATCCCCGGCGGCACGCTCGGCTGCCCGTCCGGCTTCGCGTGTCAGGTCGGCACGCTGCCCTGCCGTGGGTCCTGTCAGCGCTCGGGTGCGCTGGGCGATCCTTGCGCGAGCAACGACGATTGCACGAGCCGGATCTGCGCGGTGACGGCCGACCGGAACTTCTGCACGGACTACTGCGACGCGGCGAACGCGTGTCCGACCGGCTTCACCTGCACGCCGGCGGGTGACCAGAGCGTCTGCGTGCCGGACTCGGGCGGCCTCGGCCAGCCGTGCGGCGAGAACGGCGAGTGCGTGTCGGGCCTCTGCGCGAGCTACGGCGACGAGTCGTTCTGCACGCGGCTCTGCAACGACGGGGAGCCGTGCCCGGGCGGCTACGACTGCCTGCCGACCGGCACGCCGGGCGTGGGCGCGTGCTCGCCGACCGACCCGCCGACGCCGATGGACGGAGGCTGCGGCTGCCGCGCCGCGGGCGCGAGCGCGCCGGCGCTCGGCGCGCCGCTGCTGCTCGTCGCGCTCGCCCTCTTCGGGGGCTGGCGCCGCCGTCGCTAGCGCCCCAGACTCGCGCCACGTGCGCGCCTCTCTCGCTCGCTACGTCCGGCCCTACTGGCGCAGCATGGCCCTCGGGGTCGCCTTCCTCTTGCTCACCAACGCAGCGGAGAAGGCGATCCCGTGGCTGCTCGCGCTGGCCCTCGACGCGCTGCGCGACGCGGACGTCGACGCCACGCGCGACTACGCGCTCGTCGTGCTCGGCCTCGCCGCCGTGATGTGGGGGGTTCGCACGCTCTCGCGCGTGTGGCTCTTCAACGTCGGGCGCGACGTCGAGTTCGACGTGCGCAACGATCTGCTCCGGCGCCTCCACGTGCTGGGCCCGTCGTTCTTCCGGCGCATGCCGACCGGCGAGATCATGAGCCGCTCGACCAACGACGTCGCACAGATCCGCGTGCTCGTCGGCTTCGCGGGCCTCAACGTCGTCAACTCGATCATCGCGTTCGTGAGCGCGATCGCGCTCATGCTCGCGCTCAGCCCGACGCTCACGTTCTGGGCGCTGCTCCCGTTCCCGCTGCTCGTGCTCGTCACGCGCGCGTTCAGCCGCGCGATGTACGTGCGCAGCCGCGACTCGCAGGAGGCGCTCGCGAAGCTCGCGGACCGCGCGACCGAGAACGTGGCGGGCGTCCGGCTCGTCCGCGCGATGGCGCTCGAGGCCCGCGAGTACGCGCGCTTCGAGGAAGCGAACGAGGGCGCCGTGCGCACCACGATGTCGCTCGTCACCCTGCGCGGCCTCATGTGGCCGGTGCTCATGGGGGTGGGCTCCATCGGGACGCTCCTCGTCGTGTGGATCGGCGGCCGCATGGTCCTCGAGGGCACGTTGAGCGCGGGCGAGTTCGCGGCGTTCCACGCGTACCTCGCGCTCCTGATCTGGCCGACGCTCGCCCTTGGCTACATCCTCGCCGTCGTGCAGCGCGGCCGCGCCGCGTTCGAGCGCGTCGCCGAGATCCTCGACGCGGAGCCGGACGTGCGCGAGGCCCTGGCGCCGCGCGCCCCCGACGGGCCCGGCGCGCTCGAGGTCGATGGACTCTCGTTCGCCCACGGCGACACGCGGGTGCTCGACGGCGTCTCGCTGCGCGTCCCGGCGGGCGGCTCGCTCGCCGTGCTCGGGCCGACCGGCTCCGGCAAGTCCACGCTCGCCGCGCTCCTGCCGCGCCTGTCGCCGACGCCGCCCGGCGCGGTGCGCCTCGATGGCGTCGACGTGACCGAGCTCGATCTGCGCGGCCTGCGCGCTGCGGTCGGGTACGCGCAGCAAGAGCCCTTCCTCTTCTCCACCACGATCGAGCGCAACCTCAAGCTCGCCCTCGACGATCCGAGCGCGCCGGACGCGGACGCGCGCGTCCGGCACGCGGCATCCGAAGCGTGCGTGCTCGCCGAGATCGAGGCGATGACCGCGGGGATGGCGACGGTGGTCGGCGAGCGCGGCGTGCAGCTCTCGGGTGGGCAGAAGCAGCGCCTCGCCCTCGCGCGCGCGCTCTTGCGTCGGCCGAAGGTCCTCGTCCTCGACGATCCGCTGAGCGCCGTGGACGCGGCGACGGAGGCGGAGATCCTCGCCGCGCTCGATCGCGCCAAGACCGACCGCACCTTCGTCCTCATCACGAACCGCGTCGCCGCCGCCGCGCGCGCGGACCGCGTGGTCGTGCTCGACCGCGGCGCGATCGTCGAGGAGGGCACCCACGAGGAGCTGCTGCGCGAGGGCGGGCTCTACGCCCGCATCGCCGAGCGGCAGCAGCTCGAGCGGGAGCTGGCGACGCTGTGAGCGCGCCCCCGCGCCCGGCGCTGCTCGCGCCGCCCGAGGAGGTCTCGGAGCCGCCCCCGACCGACCTCGGGATGCTGCGGCGCCTCGTGCCCTACGCGCGGCCCCACGTCTTGCTGTTCGGGCTCGCCCTCGGGATGATGCCGCTCGCGATGGCGGCCTCGCTGGTGCAGCCGCTGCTCATCAAGGACGCGATCGACTCCGCGCTGGTCACCCGCAGCGCCGACGCGCTGACGAGCACGGTGTGGTGGTTCCTCGCCGCGATCACGGTCGAGTTCCTCGCGCGCTTCGGGCAGGTGTACTGGATGCAGCTCGCGGGGCAGCGCGCCCTCGCGAAGCTGCGCATGGATACGTTCGCGAAGATCCAGCGCCTGCACATCCGCTACTTCGATCGCACGCCCGTCGGCCGCGTGGTCACCCGCGTGACCAACGACGTCGACTCGCTCGGCGAGATCTTCGCGTCCGGCGCCGTCATGGCGGTCGCGGACCTGCTCATGCTCGGCGGGATCGTCGCCTTCATGCTCTACCTCGACTGGCGCCTCTCGCTCGTCGCCTTCGCCGCGCTGCCGCCGCTGGCGCTCGTGGTCGACGTGTTCCGCCGCTTCGCGCGCGAGGCGTTCCGGGCGATCCGCGCGAAGGTCGCGCTCTTGAACGCGTACCTCGCGGAGCAGGTCCAGGGCATCGCCGTCGTGCAGGCGTTCGGGCGCGAACAGGAGTGCGCGCTCGAGTACGAGGGCATCAACGCGGACCACCGCGACGCGAACTACCGCGCGATCCTCTACGACGCGCTCCTCTACTCGGTGGTCGAGTCGGTCGCGGCGGTCACCGTCGCGCTCGTCCTCTACTACGCGGCGATCCGCTTCGCCGGGCTCCCCGCGGGCGAGACCGCCGTGTGGGTCGGGACCGTCGTGGCCTTCTACGAGTACATCCGGCGCTTCTTCGTGCCGATCCGGGACCTCAGCCAGAAGTACACGATCGTGCAGTCCTCGCTCGCCGCCGCCGAGCGGATCTTCGGGCTGCTCGACCGCGACGAGCTCGACGCGCCGCAGGTCGAGGCGCCCGCGCCGCCCGCGGACCTCGACGAGGACGAGGTGATCGCGTTCCGCGGGGTGAGCTTCGGCTACCGCGAGGGCACGCGCGTCCTCGACGACGTGTCGTTCAGCGCGCGCCGCGGCGAGAAGATCGCCGTCGTCGGGGCGACGGGCGCCGGCAAGACGACGGTGACCGCGCTGCTGCTCCGCTTGCACGAGGTGTGGGACGGTCAGGTGCTCGTCGAGGGCCACGACGTCCGCGCGCTCCCGCCCGCCGCGCTCCGGCGACGCTTCGGCGTCGTGTCGCAAGACGTCTTCCTGTTCGCGGGGACCGTGCTCGACAACGTCGCGATCGGCGACGCCGACCCGGATCGCGCGCGGGCCTCGGAGTGCCTCGCGCAGGTCGGCGCGCTCGACCTCGTCGAGCGCCGCGAGGGCGGCCTCGACGCGCGGGTCGACGAGCGCGGCGCCAACTGGAGCGCGGGCGAGCGACAGCTCCTCGCGTTCGCCCGCGCGCTCTACGCCGACCGCCCCATCCTCATCCTCGACGAGGCGACCGCGAGCATCGACTCGGACACGGAGGCGCGCCTCCAGCGGGCGATCGAGCGCGTCCTCTCGGACCGGACCGCGATCATCATCGCGCACCGGCTCTCGACGATCCGCGAGGCCGACCGGATCCTGGTGTTCCACCGGGGCCGGATCGTCGAGCAGGGGACCCACGACGAGCTCATCGGGGAGGACGGCGTCTACGCGCGCCTGCACCGGCTGCAGTTCGAGGCCCCCGCGCGCGAGCCCGCGCCCCTCGCCGCGGCCGGCGTGGGCTGAAGAGGCCACGGCGCTCGCCGAACCCGGCGCCGATCCCTTATACTGACCGCGATGTGCGGGGGGATCGCCCAGAGGGTTCGATGAGCCACGCGGCCACGCCCGTCGTCTATGGAAAATACCAGCTGCTCGACCTGCTCGCGCGGGGCGGGATGGCCGAGGTGTTCAGGGCCAAGTCGCACGGCGTGGAGGGCTTCGAGAAGATCCTCGTCATCAAGCGGATCCTCCCCGAGCTCAGCGAGAACCCCCGCTTCGTCGAGATGTTCATCAACGAGGCGAAGATCGCGGTCACCCTCTCGCACGCCAACATCGTCCAGGTCTTCGACCTCGGACGCGCGGACGAGTCCTACTTCATCGCGATGGAGTACGTCGCCGGCTACGACCTCGCGACCGTGATCGCGCTCGGCCGCAAGATCGGCCGCCCGATGCCGCAGGAGCTCGCGGTGTTCGTGGTGAGCGAGCTCGCCAAGGGCCTCGACTACGCGCACCGCCGGCGCGACGCCCAGCAGCGCCAGCTCCACATCGTCCACCGCGACGTCTCGCCGCAGAACGTCCTCCTGAGCTTCGAGGGCGAGGTGAAGCTGACCGACTTCGGGATCGCCAAGGCCGCCCTCGCGGTCGAGGACGAGACCGACGCGGGCGTGCTCAAGGGCAAGTACGCGTACATGTCGCCCGAGCAGGCGCGCGGCGACGTCGTCGACGCGCAGACCGACCTCTACGCGCTCGGCGTGGTGCTCTACGAGCTGCTCTCTGGCGTGAACCCGTTCTACGACCCCAACTCGACCTACGAGACGCTCCGGCGCGTGCGCGACGCGGACTTCGTGCCCGTCGCCGAGCGCGTGCCCGGGCTGCCCGACGAGCTCGCGACGATCTCGGCGCGCGCGATGAGCCCGCGGCCCGCCGGTCGCCACCCCAACGCCGGCGCGCTCTACGAGGATCTCGTCCAGTTCCTCTTCTCGAGCGGCCGCCGCGTGGGCGGCCACGATCTGTCGGACTACCTCCTCGAGCTGCGCCGCGCGAGCGACCGCGCCGCGGAGGCGCCCGACGACGCGCGCATCCGTGCGGTGTTCGGCGAGACCTCCGGCGCCGCGTCGTCCTTCACGCCGGAGGCCACGCCGGTCGAGGTGCCCGTCGCCCGGAGCGGGCCGCGCCGCACGACCACGCGGCGCCACACCGGCAGCGTGGTGATCCCGTCGATGGAGCGGCGCGACGTGACCGCGCTCGCGCTCGCCTCGAACGAGCCGCGGTTCCTCGACGATCCGCACGTCACGCGCATCGCGCACCGTTTCGGGGGGCTCGCGGCGGAGTACGTGCCGCCGCCCGGCCGCGCGCCGACCAAGCTCCTGCTCTTCGGCGTGCGGGACCCCGACGGCCGCGACACCGAGGCGGCGGCCCGCTGCGCGCTGCGCCTCGCGCGCGCGGCGCGATCGGGCACGCAGACGGGCCTGCGCGACGTCGCCGTGCAGATCGGCATCCACGGCGGGCGCATGCTCGTCGACGTCAAGGGCGACCCCGTCCGCGACGAGTCGTTCGACGCGCTCGCCGAGCGGGCGCGCGAGCTCGCGGAGCGCGCGGGGGTAGGGCAGGTCTGCATCTCCGAGGAGGGCCGCCGCGCGATCGCCGGGCTGTTCGTCACCGCCGCGACCGCCGGCGGGGCGGACGCGCCTCACCTCGTCGAGGAGGAGCGCAGCCTCGCGGACGCGTCGGGCAAGTTCGTCGGACGGCGCGACGAGCTGCGCCGCATCGGCGAGCTGCTCGCGTCGGCGAACCGCGGCCGCATGAAGGTCGTCGGCGTCAGCGGCGAGGCGGGCGCGGGCAAGACGAGGCTCCTGCTCGAGACCAGCCGCCGCCTCCGCCTCGGCGGCCACGACGTCGGCATGTACGTCGCGACCTGCACGCGCCAGAACCGCATCGTCCCGCTCGCGGCGGTGCAAGAGCTCTTGCGCGCGCTGCTCGGCATCGACGACCTCGTCGCCGACGCGGAGGCGCGCGATCGGCTCGGGCGGCTGCGGGAGCTCGGGCTCGGTCCGGCCGAGATCGGCGCGGTCGCCATCGCGCTCGGCCTCGAGCCCGACGGCCACGCGGAGGGCGCGGCGCAGCTCCTGCGAACGGCGCTCGCCCGCATGACGCTCAAGCTCGCGCAGGACCGGCTCACGGTGCTCGCCTGGGACGGCGCGGAGAACATGGACGACGAGTCCCAGCTCCTACTCGACGGGCTCATCCGCGACGCGCGCGACGCCCGCGTCGCCGTCGTCCTCTCGTACCGGCCGGGGTTCGTCCACGCGTGGACCGACCTGCCGACGTACTTCGAGCTGCGCCTCGGGCCGATGGACGACGAGGACGTCGCGCGGCTGACCGGCGTGCGCCTCGCCGTCGAGGAGGTGCCGGTCGAGCTGCTGCGCGAGGTGACCGCGAAGAGCGGCGGCAACCCGCTCTACGTCGAGGAGTACCTCAAGGCGCTCGCCGACTCAGGCGCCATCGCCGCGCGCGACGGCAGGGTCACCTACGACCCGGAGGTCGCGGAGGTCGAGGTCCCGAAGACCCTGCGCGGGATCGTCTCGTCGCGCCTCGCCCGCCTCAGCGCGAAGGATCGGCACCTCCTGCAGGTGGCCTCGATCGCGCAAGAGCGCTTCACGCCGGAGCTCCTCGCGCACGTGGTCGGCGACGACCCGGCCGAGGTCGACTCCGCGCTGACGGCGCTCGAGGCGCGCGGGCTCGTGACGCGCGGGCACGCCGAGGTCGACTTCGCGCACGACCTCGTCGGCGAGGTGCTGCGGGACGGGATGACCCTCGAGACGCGGCGCGAGCTCCACGCGGCGATCGCGGACGCGATCGAGCAGCTGTATCCGCATCGGCTCGACGAGCTGGCGGAGAAGCTCGCGCACCACCACCGCGAGGCCGGCGAGCGCGGCCGCGCGGTGGAGTACATGGTCCGCGCGGCGGATCGGCTCGCTGGCGAGCACGCGCTCGCCGGCGCGATCGCGGCGCTCGAGCGCGCGATCGATCTGCTCTCGCAGATGGCCGAGCCGGATCGCGACCGGATGATCGAGCTCTACGCGCGCATCGGCGAGCTCGGGTTCCGGAGCCGGGATCTCGAGGGCTGCGCGGCGCGGCTCGCGGCCGCCGTCGAGCTCTGCGAGAGCCTCGGGCGCGTGCGCGACGTCGCGCGCATGTCGATGCTGCGCGGCCGGATGCTCGTGAACCTCTCCGGCTCGAACAACGAGGAAGGACGGCGCTGGCTCGACCGCGCGAGCGCGCTCGCGCGCGAGCTCGGGGACCAGCGCCTCTTGCGCGACGTGATCCTCGCGTCGGCCGAGGCGGACATGCGCATGGGCGAGCATCGCGCCGCCGCGACGCGCTTCGAGGAGGCGCTGCGCTACTCGCGCGAGCTCTCCGACGTCGAGGCGCAGATCCGCTGCCTCGTGCCGCTCGCGCTCGCGACCGCGTCCGACGGACGGCGCAAGCCGGCGCTCGAGGCGCTCGCCGAGGCGCGCCGCCTGCAACAGCAGACGGGCGACGACCGCTTCACCGAGTGCGAGATGCTCAAGATGGAGTCCCTCGTCTACTTCTTCGGGCTCGACCACGAGCGCGCGCTCGAGTCGGCGGGCAAGGCGCTCGAGCTCGCGAAGGAGTACGGGTTCTCCTACGAGGCCGCGGTCAACGCCCACAACATGGGCGAGGGCTACCTGCGCCTCGGGGACTACAAGCGCGCGTTCGGCTCGCTGCGCTACAGCTACGAGGTCGCGCGCGACCACGGGTTCGAGAAGCTCCAGTGGGCGAACATGCGCGTGCTCGGCTTCATCGACGCCACGCGGTTCGGCAGCAAGGAGGGCCGCGCGCACGTCGCGCAGGCCAACGACTACGCCGAGCGTCACGGCTACGTGTGGGACCTGATCCAGGGCCGCTACTACCTCGCGATCATCGATCAGGGGCGCGGGGAGATCGAGACCGCCCGCAGCGCGCTGCGCGAGATCCTGCGGCTCGCCGCCGACCACGGGCACACCGACTACGTGAAGGCGACCGAGAAGGCGCTCGAGGCGCTCGAGGCGGGCTCGACGATCCAGCTGCCCTGGTGAGTGGCTCACGTCGTCGGCGTCACGCCGGTCGACGACGTGATGCCTCCGACGCTGAACGTGGCTCCGCCGCGATCGCGCGGCGGAACGCTCACTCCTCGTCGGGCGCGGGCGCGGGCGCGGGCGCCGCCGGCGCGTCACCGTCCCCCGCGGGCGCGACGGCGCGGCGCGGGCGAGGCGCGCGCGGCGCGGGCGCAGGGGCCTCGGCCGCCGGCGCTTCGACTTCGACCGGCGGCTCGACCTCGATGGCCGGCGCCGGCTCTTCGGCGGGCGCCGGCTCCACCCCGAGGGCGTCCTCGAGCGCGTCGAGGGCCTCGTCGGCCTCGCGATCGATGACGTCCTCGGTCGTCTCGACCGGCGCCGACACGCCCTCTTCCTCTTCCTCTTCTTCGTCCGCGCCCGCCGGCGTCGCGCTCCCCGGGTCACCGCCGGCCGCGCCGGCGCCGCCGGCCGCCTCGATGGAGTCGGCGCTCTGCTCCGCCGCGACATCCTCGAGCGCGCGCAGGGCGCGGCGGCTGCTCGTCGACATGTACGCGAGCACGGCGGAGAGCACCATGAAGAGCGTCGCCGCGATGGCGGTCAGGCGGGTCAGGAAGTTCCCGGCGCCCGCGCCGCCGAACACCGTGTTGCTCCCGCCCCCGCCGCCGAGGGCGGAGCCCATGCCGCCTCCCTTGCCCTGCTGGAGCAGGACCACCCCGATCAGGAACGCGCAGACGATCACGTACAGGATGGAGACGAGCGTGAACCACATGGCGAGGCCCGGGACCCTAGCCCAACCCGAATCCCGTGCAACCGATTCCGGCGAGGGTCATCCGGCGGCCTCCACGATGGCGACGAACGAGGCCGCGTCGAGCGACGCCCCCCCGACGAGCGCGCCGTCGACGTCGGCGCACGCCATGAGCGCCGCCGCGTTGTCCGCCTTCACGCTGCCCCCGTAGAGGACGCGCAGCCCGGCGGCGACGTCCGGCGAGACCCGCGCGCTCACGCGCGCCCGGATCGCGGCGTGCACCGCCTGGGCGTCCGCGGGCTGCGCGGTGCGTCCGGTGCCGATCGCCCACACGGGCTCGTACGCGATGACGAGCCGCCGCACGCTGCTCGCGTCGAGGCCTTCGAGCGCTGCGTCGAGCTGACCGAGGACCACCGCCTCGGTCGTGCCCGCCTCGCGCTGCTCGAGCGTCTCGCCGACGCAGACGATCGGCGTGAGCCCGTGCGAGAGGCACGCGCCGGCCTTGCGGCGGACCGTCTCGTCCGTCTCGCCGAAGAGCTGGCGCCGCTCGGAGTGGCCCACGATCACCGCCTCGCAGCCCGCGTCCTTCAGCAGCGCCGGGCTCACCTCGCCCGTGTAGGCGCCCTCGTCGTGGAAGTAGCAGCTCTGGCCCGCGAGGCCGACGCGCGTGCTCTCGCCGAGCGCGCCGTGCACCGCGTGGATCGCGGTGAAGACCGGCGCGACGAGCACGTCGGCGCGCGTCTCCCGCGGCAGCCGATGGAGGATCGCCCGCGCGAGCGCGACGGACTCGCCGATCGTCTTGTGGAGCTTCCAGTTGCCGGCGACGAGGGGGCGCCTCATGTGCGCAGCGCCTCGACGCCGGGCAGCTTGCGCCCCTCGAGCAGCTCGAGGGAGGCGCCGCCGCCGGTGGACACGTGGCTGAAGCGATCGGCCATGCCCGCCTGCTGCACGGCGGCCACGCTGTCGCCGCCGCCGACCACGGTGAACCCGGAGCTCGCCGCGATCGCCTCGGCGACGCCGAGGGTGCCCGCCGCGAACGCGGGGTTCTCGAACAGGCCCATGGGCCCGTTCCAGAGGACGGAGCGCGCCTCGCGCAGGACGTCGGCGTAGCGCGCGACGCTCGCCGGGCCGATGTCGAGCGCCACGTCGTCCGGGCCGACCTCGGTGACCGGGACGGCGCGCCCCGCGGTGGCGCGGAGGGACTCCGCGACGACGAGGTCGACGGGGAGCACCAGCGCCATCCCGCGCTCTTCCGCGCGCGCGAGGAGGCTCCGCGCGAGGGGGAGCTTGTCGTCTTCGACGAGGCTCTTGCCCATCGCGCGGCCCTGCGCGGCGAGGAACGTGTTGGCCATCGCGCCGCCGATCACCAGCGCGTCCACCCGCGCCATGAGCGCCTCGATCACGCCGATCTTGTCGGAGACCTTGGCGCCGCCGAGGACGGCGACGTACGGCCGCTTGGGGTTGCCGGACGCGAGCTCGCCGAGCGCGGCGAGCTCCGCCTCCATCAAGAGGCCGGCGCCGCGTACGCGCATCAGCCGCGGCAGCGCCTCGACCGAGGCATGCGCGCGATGGGCCGCCCCGAACGCGTCGTTCACGTAGACCTCGGCGAGCCGCGCGAGCTCCTTCGCGAACGCTTCGTCGTTCTCCTCTTCGGCGTCGTGGTAGCGGAGGTTCTGCAGGAGCGCGACCTGGCCATCGCGCAGGTCGGAGACGACCTTGCGGGGGCCGTCGCCGATGCAGTCGTCCGCGAGCAGCACCTCGCAGCCGAGCAGCTCCGCGAGGCGCGCGCCTGCCGGCTCGAGCGAGAGCTCGGGGACCGGCTTGCCCTTCGGGCGCCCGAGGTGGCTCGCGAGGACCGGGCGGCCGCCGCGCTCCATCACGTGCTGGATCGTCGGGATCGACGCGCGGATGCGCGTGTCGTCGGTGACCACCGAGCCATCGAGCGGGACGTTGAAGTCGACCCGCACGAAGACCCGGCGTCCGTCGACGTCGAGGTCGCGGACGGATTGGATGCCCTCGAGCATGGCGGCCTCAGCCCTTGCTCGCGACGATGCGCGCGAGGTCGAGCATGCGGGCGCTGAAGCCCCACTCGTTGTCGTACCAGGCCTGGACCTGCAGCAGGTCCCCGCCCATCACGGCGGTGAGCGCCGCGTCGACGATGCTGCTCGTGGTCGTGCCGATGAAGTCGCTCGACACGAGCGGGCGCTCCTCGTAGGCGAGGATGCCGCGGAGCGGGCCCTTGCTCGCCGCCTCGAGCGCCGCGTTCACCGCCTCGGCGGTGGTGCTCTTGGCGAGCTGCGCCGTCAGCACGACGAGCGAGACGTTCGGCGTCGGCACGCGGACGGCCGAGCCGTCGAGCTTGCCCGCGAGCTCCGGGATGACGAGCCCGATAGCCTTCGCGGCGCCGGTCGTCGTCGGGATCATCGACATCGCCGCGGCGCGCGCGCGGCGCAGGTCCTTGTGCGGCAGGTCGAGGATGTTCTGGTCGTTCGTGTACGAGTGCACCGTGAGCATCTGGCCCTTCACGATGCCGAACGTCTCGTGGACGACCTTCGCGACCGGCGCGAGGCAGTTCGTCGTGCAAGACGCGTTGCTCACGATCCGGTGCTTGGCCGGGTCGAACCCATCCGCGTTGATGCCGACGCAGAAGGTCGCGTCGATGTCGCTCTTGCCGGGCGCGCTGATGATCACGCGCTTCGCGCCCGCGGCGAGGTGCTTGCCCGCGCCCTTGGCGTCCACGAAGCGGCCGGTGCACTCGAACACCACGTCGACGCCGAGGTCCTTCCACGGGAGCTCGGCCGGATCCGGCTGTGCGAAGCACGGGATCTTGCGCCCACCGATCGTGATCGACTCGTCGTCCGAGGCCACGTCGGCGCCGAAGGTGCGGTGGATCGAGTCGAACTTCAGGAGGTGCGCGAGGGTCGCGTTCGTCGTGAGGTCGTTGATCGCGACGAGCTCCAGATCCTTCGAGCCCTGCTCGTGCAGGAGGCGCGCGACGCACCGCCCGATCCGTCCGAAGCCGTTGATGGCGATCTTGGTGGCCATGATCCGTACCTTTCGCGTGGAATGAGCGGCTCATGTACCCGCCGCAATTGTGAGCGTCAAGCGCGCGCTTGGAGCGAGCCGGTGACGGACGCGAAGAGGGCGCCCCGAGCTCGGCTCGGCGCGCCCTCGCGCGACGTCGTCGCTAGGTGACGTCGTCGCTAGATGTCAGTCGTCGCTCGGGTCGGTCTCGCCACGAATGTCGGTGCTCACCAACGACAGCATCTCGGTCGCGAACGCGACGACGTCCGAGCGCGAGTACCCGGTGCTCTTCAGCTCCCGGAACACGGACTTGGCGAGAATGCGCAGGGCCCGCGGCTCCGCGGCTTGGACGACAGGGTTCGGCATCGGCTCTTGCATCGTTCTCCCATCCTCCCCAGATGGCGCCCCTCGTTCACTTCCCCGGGGCGCGTGACTCTCGTGACGTGCTGCCCAAGAGTTCAGCACGGTGTGTGCCACCGAATCCGGTCGGGCGCCCATTTTCGTGTTTTCTCGCGAGGTTTCCGCGGGTTCCACGATAGCGGCTCGACGGACGGATTTCTCGGCGTCGGGCGATCGCCCACGAAGTGCGTACGCGCCTATGCATCGGTGCGCGCGATCGCTGCGTAGCGCGCTACGCACTTGCGCCCAGATCGCGCGGTTCGCCGTGTTTCCGCGGGGTTTCGAGCGTCCCCGACCCGGGTCTCACCCGCGATCCTCGTGCTCGAGCTTGTCCGACTCGCCCTCGCGATCGGTCGTCGGCGCCTCTCCGTCGGCGGGCTCCGGCGTCTCCTCCGCGTCGTCGTTGACGGGCACGAGCCGCGCCTCGACGTAGCTCCGCATCGCGCGAAGCGCCTGCGAATAGCCGCCCTGCGCGTCGTGGGCGCGCGCGAGGAAGTAGTAGATCTCCGGGTGCCGCAGCACGTAGTCGGGCTCGGTGCGGACGAGCTCCTCGAGGTGCTCGATCGAGGCGCGGTACTGCGAGAAGGCGCCGTCGGCCGCCTTGTAGAGGAGGTAGCCGTAGAGGAAGCGCAGGCCGGGCCCGCTGTGCAGGCGGAGCGGCGCGGGGATGTGCTCCATCGCGATCAGCGCGGCGCCGTAGGCGCGCTCGTCGACCGAGTCGCGCACCGCGTCGAACCCCTCCGTGAGCTGACGCGCCGTCGCGCGGTCCATCTCGGGGCCGGGGATCGGCGGCTCGATGCGCACGCTCGGCTCGTTGTCGCTCGTCAGGAGGTGCGTGAGCACCTCGAGCGCGACGGCGGTCTCCCGCGCGCGCCCGACCCGCTGGCTCTCCTCGATGAAGTCGCCGGCCCAGCCGTAGCGGCCGTGCGCGATGAGGCTCATCGCGAGCTCCGCGTAGTTGCGCGACGCCTCGTCGCCCGCGCCGAACCCCGCGAGGACGGGCATGGGGTGCCCGTAAGGCCACTCCTCCGAGTAGATGGTGGCGAGGTAGCCCTCGTAGCGGGCGAAGCCGATCAGATCGCGCGGCGCGTTGAACTCGATGCGCGCGTTGTCGTCCGTGTTGAGGATCGCGGGCCGGCGCCGGCACGTCGGCTCCTCGCACTCGCCCGCGTTCGAAGAGCCCGGATCCGGCACCCAGCGCTCGGGCTGCCAGAGGCCGAAGAGGCGCGTCTCGGTGCCGCGGCGACGCTCCTCGATCTGCGTGTAGCGCATGACCTCGTCGCGGCTCGCGAGGAGCGTCCGCGCGAAGATGTCGAACGCGGAGTAGACGTTCGCGCGCTCGAGCTCCGCGGCCACCTGGTGCGGGCACGTCGGGTTCGTGACGCGTCCGTCCGGGTCCTCGACGCAGTAGCAGTGACCGCCCGGGTCGTCGCGCTGACAGTCGACCCGCTCGAAGTACGGGCGGACGCGCGGCAGGTCGAGCGCGATCGGCTGATCGGAGCCCAGCATCACGGTGTCGCTCGAGCGGTCGTCCGCGCTCAGCACGATGACGTGCTGGAACTGCGACGCGAACGTCCGATAGATGGTCTTGATGTTCTCGGGGCTCAGCTCGTAGAGCTGCACCCACTGGCAGTAGATGCCGCCGGGGCGAAGCCGCCGCTGCGTGATCTGCCAGTGATCGACGGTGAACAGATCGCTGACGCCGGTGATCCACGGGTTCGACGGCTCGGAGATGATCACGTCGTACATCTGCCGCGTCGAGGCGAGGTAGTTGCGCCCGTCGTCGTTGTAGATGGTGAGCCGATCCATCTCGACGTACGGCCAGTGATCGAGCCGGTAGTCGAGATGGTTCACGTCCTCGAAGAAGCGCGCGGCCTCGGGGATCGAGCGCTCGAGCTCGATCACGTCGACCCGGCCGACGGGGAACTGGAGCGTCGTGCCCACCGTGACGCCGGAGCCGAAGCCGATGATGGCGACGTCGAGCCCCTCGGGCCCGTTCGGGTGGACGAGCAGCGGGTAGGCCGCGACGTTGATCTGCGTGGGCATGTCGTCGCCGTTGCTGGCGTCGACCTTGCCGTTGTTCTTGAGCGCGTAGTGGCGGCCCCAGCGCTCGACGCTGACCGTGGTGGTGAGCCCGTCGTTGTAGTAGACGAGGTCGGGCGCGCCCCAGCTCGACGGATCGAGCATCCCCTGCGCGAGCGAGACGCGGAAGACGCCCAGCGTCATCTGCGTGCGGTTCCAGCGCAGGAACGAGTCGGGGCTCTTGGTGCCGAGGTAGAGGAGCGCGAGCAGCGCCGGGATCAGGGGCGCGAGCACGTAGATCGTGACCGCGTGCCAGAGCGGGAGCTCGGCCTTGGCCGGCGCCTCTCGCTCGTTCGAGGCGCCCTCACCGGGCTCTGTGGCCGGCTTGCGCGGCTTCTTCGCCTTGAGCTTGGCCATCGCTACGCCTCCCCCGGGGCGAGCGCGCTCGCGCGGGCGCCGTCCATCCACGCGCGCCAGTTGGTCCACGCGAGCGTGACGCCGACGACGAGCAGGAAGCCCTTGAGCGCGAGCACGACGGCGCGCAGCGCCCACTCCGCCGTCTCGCCCGGCGCGCCGAGGTAGAAGACCAGCGCCACCGTCGTGACGAGCGGCACCCCGGCGACGGCGGCGGCGACGGCCGGCGTCGTGCGCCCCTCCGCGTCGCAGCGCTTGAGCCACTGCCACTCGACCACCGCGAGCGCGACGAACCCGACGGCGGCGCCGCCGCGGACCCACACCTCGGGGTGCCCGAAGCCCGCGGTGAACGCGTCGACGCCCATCACCACCGCGGCGAGCGCCGGCAGCCCGACCGCGGTCACGCGCCGCCACGTCCACCAGCTCTGGTCCTCGCTCGGATCCGCGGCCCCCGCGATCAAGAGCACGAGCGCGAGGATCATGTTGAGCGCGATGCCCAGGTGCAGCGTCCGCTCCGCGCCCACGAGCGCGAACAGGATGAAGCCGGGGAGCCACGAGCCGATGATCGAGCCGACCGTGTTGCCCGTGTAGACCACCGCGACGTCGCGCGCGATCTGATCGCCGCCCGCCGTCCACACGCGCACGGTCAGCGGGAACATCGCTCCCATGCCCAAGGTGGAGGGCAGGGTGCACAGCACGATCGTCACGAACATGAAGAACTGCACGACGCCGACCCGGTCGGGCAACGCCGAGGTCGGGATGCCGGCGACGAGCTGCGCGAACGCGTACGGGATCTCGTCTTGCCAGTAGTAGGAGACGACGGTCGCGCCCGCGATGAAGAGCTGGATGACGGCGACGAGCAGCGTCGGGGTGCGCGCGAGGAGCGAGGCGATGACGAGGAACGCCGCGACCGCCGCGACGACCGACAACAGGATTTGAGGGAGATATCCGGGGAACTTCCACGCGTTGATGACGGCGGCGACGACCGGCAGGGCCGCGATGCCCACCGTGAGGATCGGCTTCCAGATCGCGAGGTCGTCGCGGAACGCGACCTCGTCGCCGCGCCGCCGGCGCATGCGCACCGTCACCCACAGGACGGCGATCGCGATCGGCGCGAGGTAACAGAGGCTCAGGAGGGCGTAGTTCAGCACGCTGCCGTGGGAGCGCTGCTGCACGTTCTGCGGGTTCACGATGTCGACGAGCCAGGGGATGTTCGCGAGCAGCACGAGGGCACCGCTCGCGAGGCCGATGCCGACGAACGGGGAGCTCTTGCGGCCCATGAACGCGCTCATCGCCGCCGAGCCCGTGGCGATGCCGATGAGGAACGTCTCGAGGATCAGCGAGAACGAGTAGATCGAGCTGCCGATGGTCATCGCGAGCGCGCGCGACCACACGACCTCGTAGCCGAGCGCGGCGGCGCCGGACGCCGCGAACGCGAGGAACGCGGCCTTGCGCGCGAGCTCCGGGATGCGCGGCTCCGGCTCCGAGTCGGCCGCGTCGTCTCCCTCGGGCTCGCCCCAGAGCTCCATCATCTGGAGCACGAGCGCGAGCAGCGCGATCGCGGCGCCGCCGAAGAGCGCGATGCGGACGAAGAGGACCTCGATGCCGCCTTCGCCGAAGAACGAGACGCCCCCGAGGCCTGCGAGGCCGACGAACGCGGCCGCGCGGATCGCGAGGCCACGCCGCGCCGCCGGATCGAGCGCCGGCGCGGCGACGCTCGGGTCCTCCTCGACCGGCGGCGGCTTCTTCTGGCGCTTCTTGCGCGGGGCCTCGGGCGGCGCGTCGCCTTCGGCTTCGTCGGCGGCGCGGAGCGGCGCGTCGCGGTACGCGCCGACCTGCGCGTCCTCGGGGCGCGCGTCGTCGAACGCCTCCCCCGCGGCGCCGTCCTCGGGACGGGCCGGGGCGGGCGCCTCCTCGCGCGTCGGCCAGAAGCGCAGGGGCTCGCCCGGCTTCCACATCCCCTCGAGGAGCGAGCGGCGGGCGGCGAAGATGATGATCGCGAGGCCGAAGTTCATCGAGCACGCGACGATGTTCGTGACGGAGAGGCCGAAGGCGGGCATCAGCACGAACGCGCTCAAGAGGGGCCCCGTCGCGGCGCCGAAGGTGTTGAGCGCGTAGAGCACGCCGACGCGCGCGCCCGCCGCCTGCGAGCTCTGCGCGGCCGAGACGAAGTGCCGCGTCAAGAGCGGCAGCGTCGAGCCCATGAGCGTCGTCGGCAGGATCAGGATTGGGGCGACGCAGAGGAAGCGGGCGATCATGAACATGCCCGACTCGGCGCCGAGCTCGGCGCGCAACAGCTCGTTCACGCTCGCGAGCCAGCCGTCCGAGCGGACGAGGAGCGGGACGACGAGGCCCCAGATCCCGACGCCGATCTCGGCGACCGCGTAGGCGATGATCGGGTGGCGGATGCGGTTGGCGTACTTGCCGCCGAGCCACGCCCCGAGGCCCAGACCCGCCATGAAGACGGTGAGCACGGTGCTGATCGCCACGCTCGTCGCGCCGAAGACGTGGTGGAGCATCCGCGTCCAGATCGTCTGGAAGATCAGGCTCGACGCGCCGCTCAAGAAGAAGGCGAGGTACGCGGCGACGGCGCGGGAGCTGATCGCTCGGGAGGCGGGGCTGGCCAAGGGGTCTCCGGAAAAAGTCGGCGGAGTATAGAGGCGGATCGGCGCGGCGCATCCACCCGTTTCGCGGCGGGCAGGGGCTGGCGCGCGGGCGGCCGGGACGCGACACTCGGCGAGTGGGTGCGACGCTCGCCCGGATCGGCCTCACCGCGCTCCTCTTCGGCGCGAGCGTGCCTGCGTCGGCCCAGCCCGCGCGGGGCGAGCGAGCCGGCGCGGCGCGCGCGGCGCGGCTGATCTCGCGCGGGGAGGCGTACCTCGCGGCGGGCGATCGCGGGAGCGCGATCGGGTACTTCCGCGAGGCGATCGACGCGGACCCGCTCGCGGCGCGCGCGTACCTGCGCCTCGGGGAGGCCTACCGCGAGCGCGGATCGCTCGACGACGCGCGCGCCGTCCTCGAGGCGGGCCTCGAGCGCGCGCCCGACGAGCCGGCGCTCTGGCTCGCGCTCGCCGGCGCGCTCCTGGCGGCGGGCGATCTCGACGCGGCGGCCGCCGCGGTGCGGGGCCTCCTCGAGCGCCGCCCCGATCACGCCGAGGCGATGCGCCTGCGCGCGGAGCTCGCGCGCGAGCGCGGCGCGTGGTCGGAGGCGCTCACCGCGTACCGGGCGCGGCTCGCCTCGCCGGCGAGCCCGGAGGAGGCGGCGGAGGCGCTGCGCCACGAGCGCGCGCTCCGGATCCTGGCGCGCCCGCTCGATCCGGTGTCCGCGCCGCGCGCGTGCGAGGGCTCGGCGGTCCGGCGGGCGCTCGCGCGCTGCCGGTGAGCGGCGACTCGCGCTTCAGGTTCCGTCGAGCACGACGCGCAGCTTGCCGAGCGCGCGCGAGCAGATGCGGGAGGCCCACGACTTGGTGATGCCGAGCTCGGCGCCGATCTCGTCGAGCTGACGGCCGTCGAGGTAGTAGCCCTCGACGAGCGCTCTCTCCCGGGCCTCGAGGACGTCGAGGGCCGCGCGCACCCGCACGCGCTCCTCGGCGCGCACCACCTGATCCTCGGGCGTCGCGTCCGCGTCCGCGTCCGGGTCTTGGCCGACCGCGCCGATCACGTACGCCGCGCACGTCTTGCCGAGGATATCGTCGAACGCCGCGAGGGTCTCGGCGATCGATGCCCGCGCCTCCGGCGTCGCCGCGCGCGCCATCGCCGCCTCCTCCGCGCTGCGGTCGAGCGTCTCGGCGGCGCGCCGCATGACGTGGGCGCGGCGCGGGAGGTACGCCATCTGGCGGACCCCATCGAGGATCGCGCCGCGGATGCGGTAGTGGGCGAAGTGCTCGAAGCGCACCCCGCGCGTCGGGTCGAAGCGCTCCCGCGCCTCGAGCAGCCCGCGCATCCCGTACGCGACGAGATCGTCGAAGTCGACCTTCAGGTCGAGCTGGGCGCGCAGCCCCTGGGCGAGCGCCCGCACCTGGCCCTCGTGCTCGCGGACGAACGCGTCGTCGGCCGGCGGCTGCGCCATCGGCGCCGAGTCCACACCATGCCCCGCGCGCGGTCAAGCGAGGTTCGCGTCGCTTCGCCGAGCCACCGCGGCGCTCGCGCTCACCTCGGCCGCGCGCCGAAGAGCTCCGCGAACGGGGCGACCTCGCGGGGCATCGGGTGCCCGGCGCGGTGGCGGCGCCAGAGCGCCTCGGCGATCGCGTCGACGGCGTGCTCGCGCGGGATCGAGCGCGCGTGCTCGGGGATCGCGGCGCGCGTCCGCAGCGCCTCGAGATCGTCGGCGCGGCCGATCGGCAGCGCCAGCGCGTCCATCGCGCCGGGCGTCCAGCTCACGCGCAGCGCGTCGACGAACTCGCCGTAGAGGTGCCGCACGACCGCGGCGCCGCCCGCGCGCTCGTCCCCCCACGCGAACGCGAGGTCCTCTCCGTCCGCTGGCCCGCGCGGGCAGGCGTGGAGCGCCGCGGCGATCGCGCGGGCGATGTCGGGCTCGCGCTCGACGCCCAGGAGCAGCGCGAGCGCGTTCGCGTCGCCCCCCACCTCGGCGACGAGCTTCTCGCGGGCGGCGCGCGGCATGTCCGCGTACGCGAGGGCGAGCCCCGCGGCCGCCTCGGGATCGCGGCCCGACGCCTCGAGGAGCGCCTCGAACGGGGTCCTCTGCTCGTCGGCGTCCCACACGAGCTCGAGCCGTCGTTCGCTCACGCCTGCACCATCGCGACGCCCGTCATAACGCGGCCCGCGCGCGGCGTCACGCGTTCAGGGCTCGCGGGGCGGCGGCAGCGTGCTCGGGCGCCGGCTCTCGAGCTCGTCCGGCGTCGCGGGACGCAGCGCGACGCGGTGCACGCGGCGGCGGCGCACGTCCTCGACCACCGCCGTCCACGCGCCGAGGCGCAGCGTGTCGCCCGGGTGCGCCAGCCGCCCGAGGCTCGCGAGGATGTAGCCGCTCACCGTCTCGGCGCCCTCGAGCGGCGGCACGACGAGCCCCTCGAGCGTCAGCTCGTCCATCGGGAGCGTTCCGTCGACGATCGCGCCGTCGTCGGTGATCCGCACGCCGGGCCCCTCGACGTGGAGCTCGTCTTGGATGTCGCCGACGAGCTCCTCGACGACGTCCTCGAGGGTCACGAGCCCGCGCGTGCCGCCGTACTCGTCGACCACGAGCGCGATGGGGATCTTCGTCGACTGGAACGCGTTGAGCACCTCGCCGACGGAGCGCGCCTCGGGCACGAAGAGGATGTCGCGCTTCAGATCGCGGATCGCCCCCTGCGCGCTGCGCGCGGCCATCATGAGGTCCTTGACGTAGAGGTAGCCCACCGCCTTGTCGGGGTCGCCGTCCGGGGCGATCGGGTAGCGGCTGAAGCCGAAGCGGCGGACCATCCGCATGCAGGTCTCGAGGTCCGCGTCGAGCGGCAGCGTGATCATGTCGACCCGCGGCACCATCACCGCGCGGACCGGGCGCGCCGTCGCGCGCAGGACGCGCTCGAGGAGCTCGCGCTCGGTGCCTTCGAGCCCTCGCTCGCTCAGCGACGCCTTGATCACGAGGCGCAGCTCCTCCTTGGAGAGCTTGCCCTCCGCGTGCTGCGGCGCGGGGAGCTTGAGCCAAAGGAGCACGAGGTTCGAGCAACCGTTCAGGAGGATCAGCGCCGGGTAGGAGGCGTAGTAGAACCACTGGAGCGCGCGCGACGAGTAGCGGCTGACGTCCTCCGGGCGCTGGATGGCGAGGCTCTTCGGGACGAGCTCGCCGAGCACGATGTGCAGGAACGAGAGGACCGCGAAGGCGACCGTCGTCGCGATGCCGTGGACCCAGATCGACGGATCTCCGTCGGCGCCGGTCGCCGGGACGCCGAGCGCCTCGATCCCCGACGCGATCATGCTCGCGAGCGCCGGCTCGCCGAGCCAGCCCAGGCCGAGCGAGGCGAGGGTGATGCCGAGCTGCGTCGCCGAGAGGTACGCGTCGAGCTGCCGGGTGATCGCGAAGGCGCGCTGCGCGTCGGCGTCGCCCTTCTGCGCGAGCGCCTCGAGCGCGCTCGGGCGGACCTTGGCGAGCGCGAACTCCGCGGCGACGAAGAACGCGTTCGCGGCGACGCACGCCAGCGCGAGCAGGAGGTAGAGCAGCACCCGGGGGATCTCGGTGGTAACACCGGCCTCCGCGGCGTGTAAACCTCGTCCCGTGGCGATCTATACGGAGCTCTCGCTCGAGGAGGCGGACCGGATCTCGCGTGCGCACGGGCTCGGCGCGGCGCTCGGCGTCGAGGGCGTGCCCGCGGGGAGCGTGAACTCGAACTTCTTCGTCGACACCGAGGCGCGCCGCGTCTTCGTGCGGATCTACGAGGAGCAGGAGGCGGACGGGGTCGAGCACGAGTGGGCGCTGCTCGACCATCTGCGCGGGGCGGGGCTACCCGTGCCCGCGCGCGTGGCCGGTGCGGCGCCGGGCGAGCTCCGCGTCGCGGGCAAGCCGACGGCGGTGTTCGAGGTGGTCGGGGGGCACGAGGTCTGCCAGCGCATGGTCGGTCCGGCGCGGGCCCGCGCGGTCGGCGCGCTGCTCGCGCGCGCACACCTCGCGGCCCCCGGCTTCCATCGGCGCCGCGCGGGTCGCTTCACGCGCGCGGACGTCCGGCGCCGGCTCGACGGAGTCGCCGCGCTCGATCGGCCCGAGCTGCGCGAGGCGGTCGGCGTCCTCTACACGACGCTGGACGAGCTCGACGGGACGTGGCCGGCCGAGCTCCCCGGCGGGGTGGTGCACGGCGATCTCTTCCGCGACAACGTGCGCTGGGAGGGCGACGCGATCGCCTGCGTGCTCGACTGGGAGAGCGCGGCGGACGACGCGTTCGTCTACGACCTCGCCGTCACGACGCTCGCGTGGTGCTTCGGCGACACGCTCGAGGCGCCGCTCGTCGAGGCGATGTGGGCCGGCTACGAGGCGGTGCGCCCGCTCTCTGACCGAGAGGCGCGCGCGCGACCGCTCGCGCTCCGCGCCGCCGCGGCGCGCTTCACCGTCACGCGGATCACCGACTATCACCTGCGCTCGGGGGGCGCGCAGGTGACGAAGGACTGGCGCCGGTTCTACCGGCGCCTCCTCTGCGTGCGCCCGTGAGGAGCCGCGGGCTTCACTCCTCCTCGACGCCCATCTGGAACCACTCCTCGCTGTGGGTCGGCGTCGTGAGCAGCTCACCGTTCGGGCCGTCGCGGCGCACCACGAACGCCTGCCGCGAGATCGACTGGTCGTTCTCGCGCGCGACGACGACGACGTAGTTGATCCCCGGCCGCAGCCGGATCGTCGTGTCCATCGACGCCGCGCGCGGATCGTCCGCGTCGCGGTTCGAGCGGTAGTACGCCTTGCGGGCCCCGACGTAGACGTACATGTCGCGCACGCGCGTCTCGTCGCGCGCGGTGGCCTGGATGCGCAGGCTGTCGCTGCGCGTCACGAGGTCCGGGGTCGAGACGGTGAGATCGGGCGGCCGGCGCGTGAGCGCAGGGACGATCCGCGCCGTGCGCGCGGATCGATCCGCCGCCCCGAGGTCCGACGCGGCGACCCAGCCGGGCTGCCCCTCGGCGACGAGGATGCGCACGAAGCCGTCGTGCTCGGCCTCCGTGGCGACGGAGACCGCGCCGCCCGTGACGTGCGCGATCGGCGGGCTCGCGGCGCTCGGCTCGGCGCGGATGGCCGCGCCGTCGTTCACCCCGGCGCGCCCGCGGCGGGCCGCCGGAGCCGGCCCGTCCGGCGCGATCGGGACCTCGAGCCGCTCGGTCGTGGCCTCGCGCAGGTCGGCGTCGATGACGGAGACCTCGAGGCGCGCGACGTCACGATCGAAGTCGGGGAGCACCTCGAACGTGAACGCGACGGTCCGCTCCTCGCCGGGCTGGATGTCGTCGATGCGGAAGCGCCCCGCGTGCAGCACGACGCCGCGGCCGCTCATGTTGCGCAAGTTCGCTTGCGTCTCGTAGGTGCGGCCCGTGCCCGTGTTGCGCAGGTGCATGAAGATCGTCGCGCGCTCGCCGCGCTGCACCCGGCCGTCGCCGTTGCCGCGCACGTTGTCCGCGACCTGGAGCTGGTAGCTGAAACGCGGCCGGGGGAGGGACCGGACCTGGACCCGGATCTCGGCCGGCTCGGGCGCGTGCCCGTGGGCGTCGTGGAACTCGACGCGGATCCCGTCGGCGCGGTCGGGCAGGCTGCGCGGCAGCCGGCAGACGCGCCGCTCGTTCTGCGTCTCGCAGCGCCCGAGCGTGGTCGACCACTCGCGCGTCTGGCCCGGGTCGAGCCGGCCGAACACGAGCTCGCGCCCGCTGAAGAGGGCGTAGTCGCTCTGCGTCTGCGCGCGGAGCTGGTGGAGCGTGCGGTTGCCGCGGTTGGTCACGCGCACGCGCAGGTCGAACGGCTCGCCCGCGGTGCCCGTCGCGTCCGGCGTGCTCGTCGAGACCTGGACCTCGATCTGGCTCGCGCCCTGATCCGAGCCCTCCGACCAATCGACGCCGAGCGTGTTGAGCTCGCGGGTGACGTGCGCCATCTCCTCGCGGCGCACGCGGGTCAGCACGGGCTGGGCGTCCGCGAGCATCTGCCGCCGGCTGGAGTGGCCCGCCTCGCGGGCCGCGCCGAGCAGGAGCCGCGAGAAGCGCAGCAAGAACTCTTGCTCCTGCGCGTTCTCTTCCTGCTCGTCGGGGCTGCTCTGGCGCAGCGCCTCGCGCACGTCGCGCGGCAGGAAGTAGCTCAGCACCGCCGAGGGCTGATCCGCTTCGCGCGCGTTCGCGTTCGTGAGGTGCGAGGCGAGGTCCGACTCGCGCACGTACTCCTGGTCGACCGCGAGGTCCATGTCCTCGCGGTCCACCGTCATCGGCTCGATCGCGATGTCCGGCGTGATGCCGACCCCTTGGATCGAGACGTCGCCGGGCGTCAGGTACTGCGCGATGGTCAGCTTGAGCGCCGAGCCGTCCTCGTAGTCGTAGAGGACCTGCACGGAGCCCTTGCCGAACGTGCGCTGCCCGACGATGAGCGCGCGATCGTGGTTCTTGAGCGCGCCCGCGACGATCTCCGACGCCGAGGCGCTGCCCCCGTTGACGAGGACGACCATCGGGTAGTTCGGCTCGGTGCCCTCTTGCCGCGCGAACTTCTCGTCGCGCTGCGACGGATCGTTGCTCGAGGTCGTCACGATCGTGCCGGACGGTAGGAACGCGTCGGCGACGCGGACCGCCTGCTCGAGGAGGCCGCCGGGGTCGTCGCGCAGGTCGAGCACGAGCCCGCGCATGTTCTGCCGGTGGAGCTGCGCGAGGGCGCGGCGCATGTCCTCGTGCGTGTTCCCCTGGAAGCTCTTGATGCGGATGTAGCCGACGCCATCGCCGAGCATCCGGCTCTCGACCGACTCGATGTGGATCACCGCGCGCGTGAGGTCGAAGCGGCGCGGTCGCGACCAGCCGCCGTCGCCCTCGCGCACGACGAAGATCCCCACCTGCGATCCGGGCGGCCCACGCAGGCGGTTCACCGCTTCGGAGAGCGGCATGTTGAGCGTGGACTCGTCGTTGATGGTGACGATGCGGTCCATGCGCCGCAGGCCCGCGCGGCCGGCGGGCGTGCCCTCCATCGGGCGGATGATCGTGAGCTGCCCGTCGCGGATCGAGATGACGATGCCGAGCCCGCCGAACTCGCCGCGGGTGCTCATCCTCATCTCTTCGTACACCTCTGGCGTCAGCAGGATCGAGTGCGGGTCGAGCGTCCGCAGCATCCCGTTGATCGCGGCGTACTCGATGTCGCGCAGCTCCACGTCCTCGCCGCTCAGGTTCTGCTGGATGAACCCGAACACCTCGCGGAAGCGCGCGGAGAGCGTCCACGGGCTGTCCACGTCGTCGACGCGGAAGCGCGCGCGGCGGTTGTCGACGTGGAGCGTGACGTGGCTCTGACCCTCCTCGTGCTCGACGAGGATCGGGGCGACCTGCCGCTGCACCGCGTTGAGGCCGCCGAGGAACATGCTGCGCGGGTTGATCCGCTCGGGCTCCACGTAGTGGTTGCGTACGTGCAGGATCACGCGGTTCATCACCCGCAGCTCGGTCAGGTCGTACGCGCCTTGGGAGCGGACCTCCTGGGCGTGCGCGGAGCCGTCGATGTTGAAGTCGAGCCCGTTGCGCTCCGGCCAGAAGTGCGTGAGGCCGAAGGCGAGGGCGACGGCGGCGAGCGCGAGCACGGGCTTCCAATAGGGAGCGCGGCGCGCGGGGCCGGGCGAGGAGGGCTGTTCGTTCATGCGGGGGAAACCACCTTCTCCGGACGAGAGTATAGTGCGCTCGCCCCCTGCGACCATGAGCGACGACGCCGACTTGGATGGGCCGCCGCTCCGGCCGAGCGTGCGACCCTGGCTGATCGCCGGCGCGGTCAACGTCGCGGTCGGCGCCGTGCTGCTCGGCGTGCCCTACTTCCGGGGGCCCTCGCGCGCCGCGGAGGTCCCCGCGCGCTGGGCCGCGTTCGCGGCGTGCTTCTACCAGGCCGAGGCGCTCCAACCGCCCGGGCTCGGGCTGCCGGCGGGCGCGCGCGGTCGCTACGCGACGCTGGTCCTCACCGGGCCGCCGGACTGGCCGGCGCGCTGTCGCGCGCCGCTCGCCGCGATCCCGGCCGACGAGTCGATGTTCCTGTTCCCGAACGTCAAGAACGCGGAGGCGCGCGTGCGCGCCGCCGTCGAGCTCCTCGACGGACAGCTCGCGGCGCTCGCGGAGCGTCGCGCTTCGCCGGACCGCCGGGTGCCCGACCGGCCGGCGCGGGCGGTGGAGCAGCTCCGCGGGGCGCTCGCCGAGCTCGGGCTCGCGAGCGGCATCGCCGCGCTCGGGGCGAGCCGGGACGCGATCGCGCTCCCCGACGCGCCGTCGCTCCCCGTCGCCTCGATCGTGCCGCTGCGCGTGTCCGAGGGGCGCGCGTGGACCGTCGCCGTGGAGCGGGGCGCGGTCCTGGCCTCGACCCTCGACGCGCGCGCCGTGGTGGGGGTCCGGGTCTCGCCCGACGGTGTCGAGCAGCGCGTGACCCGTCGGCCCGGCCTGGTCGGCGCGCTCCTCGGCGCGGGGCCGACGCCGTGGGCGGTGTTCTCGACGCCCGCGAGCGGCTGCGCCGAGGATCGCTGCGTCCACCGCACGAGCGGCCTCGCCGCGCTCCTCGAGGACCGCCAGACGCTGGAGCCGATGGCGTGGCTCCCCGCGCACCCGCTCGGCGCGCCGGGCCGGAGCGTGCACGTCGAGGGGCGCGTCGCCCACGTGCTCGCGCCCCACGGTGACGCGGGCGCGCGCGTGCTCCGCTTCGCGCTCCCGGAGCCGACCGTGCGCGCGCTCGGCGAGGCGCGCGACGCGCCTCATCTCGACGCGGAGGCCGAGTGGCCCCTCGACGCCGCCGAGGCGAGCGCGCTCGTCTGGATCGCCGGGACACCGCTGCGGCTCGCGCACGCGCGCGAGGGCGCCGCCGGCGTCGTGGCGCTCGCGCCCGGCGAGGCGGAGGTGCGCTTCGCCCCACCGCCGGGGCGGCTCCCGCAGATCGCGGCGTGCGGCGGCTGGATCGCGATGGCGAGCGATCAGGCGGCCAGCGTGCGCGCGCTCGACGGCGCGTTCGAGCACCGGCTCGCCCTGCGCGTCCGGCCCCCGGTGCCGGAGCGCCTGCGCGTCGTCTGTGAGGGGGACGCGATCGAGGTC
Source organism: Sandaracinaceae bacterium (assembly GCA_019637095.1). Classification (GTDB taxonomy): domain Bacteria; phylum Myxococcota_A; class Polyangia; order Polyangiales; family Sandaracinaceae; genus JACKEC01. The sequence goes on from JAHBWG010000010.1 coordinate 80,002, forward strand.
TGGACGCTCGACGAGCGCGCGCTCTCTCGCGCGCGCTGCATGCCCGAAGGCTGCGGCGCCCCGGCGCGGGTCGCGGCGGGCGTCGCCGCGTTCGACGTCGTCGCGCACGCCGGGGCGATCGTGCTCGCGGAGACCGACGCGACCGACGAAGGCGCCGTCCGGGTCACCTCGTGGGCCGGTGGCGCGGAGCGAACGTTCGTCGCCTCGCCGTGCTGGAGCGACCCGCCGGACGGGCTCTGCGGCGAGCCACGCCTGGCGACCGACGGGCGCACGCTCGCGCTCGTGACCCGCCAGGGCGAGGACCTGCGGGTGGTCACGAGCGAGGACGGGCTCACCTTCACGCACCTCGTGGGGCTCGCCCAACGCTGACGTCGCGCGCGGGCGCTGGTGTACCATGCGCGCGATGACCAGCGACGTGCCGCCCCGGCTCCGGCACCCGATCCCGAAGGCCCCGCTCGTCGGCCGCGAGCGCGAGCTCGGCGAGCTCGCGGCCGCGCTCGCGCGCGCCGTGGCGCAGAAGAGCGCGCAGACGGTCACGATCGTCGGCGGCGCGGGGATCGGCAAGGGCCGCCTCGTCGAGGAGCTCCTCGCGCGGACGGCCGAGACCGACCGCGGCGTGCGCGCGTTCCGCGGCCTCGCGCACCAGGGCGGCCCGATGCTCGGGCCCGTGCAACGCATCTTGCGCGCGCGCTTCGGCATCGCCGACGCGGCGGACCCGGCGAGCGCGCGCGAGCGCCTGCGCGAACAGGTGACCGATCTGCTCGACGACCGCCGCGTCACCGAGTTCCTTCACTTCCTCGGCGCCTACCTCGACATCCGCTTCCCGGAGTCGCCGTTCACCAAGGCCCTCGAGGGGGACTCCGAGCAGCTCGCCCGCATCTCGCGCGCCGTGCTGCGCAAGTTCATCGAGATCGACGCCAAGCGCAGCCCGCTGATCCTCACCTTCGAGCACCTCGAGCACGCGCACGACGAGGTGCTCGATCTCGTCACCTACCTCGGCGCCAGCCTCACGGACGCGCCGGTCGTCCTCGTCGCGAGCGCGCGGCCCGACCTCTACGCGCGCCGCCCGCGGTGGGGCGAGGGGCCACGTCACCGGCGGGTCGAGCTCACCCCGCTCGGCAGCGAGCACGCGGCCGAGCTCGTGCGAGCGCTGCTCGAGCCGACGGGGACGCCGCCCGACGAGCTCGTCGACGCCGCGGTCGAGACCGCCGGCGGCTCCCCGTACCTCCTCGAGCAGATGGTGCGGACGTTCCTCGACACCGAGACGCTCCTGCCGCGCGCGGACGGCTCGTGGCAGGTCGACCTCGAGCGGCTCGAGGACGCGCAGCTCCCGCTCAGCGTCGACGACGCCATCGCCGCGCGCATCTCCTCGATGACCGCGCCGGAGCGCGAGCTGCTCGAGCGAGCGGCGTCGATGGGGAGCGTGTTCTGGCTCGGCGCGCTCGTCGCGCTCGGGCGGCTCGACGAGGAGGCGCCCAACCTCTGGGGCGGCGCCGAGCGCGCGGCCGCGCACTACCGCGATCTGTTGCACCAGCTCGAGCAGCGCGACTACGTGATGCGCTTCGAGGACTCCTCGCTCCACGGCGAGGAGGAGTACGCGTTCAAGCACAACCTCGAGCGCGACGCGCTCCGCCGCCTGATGAACGCGCGCGACGCCGAGCGCTACCACCGCCGCGTCGCGGAGTGGCTCGAGTTCCGGCTCTACGAGCGCGGCGAGGAGGCCTTCGAGCTGCTCGCGGCGCATTACGAGCAAGGCGGCGCGATGGCGCACGCGGCGAGCTACTACCTGCTCGTCGCCGACCGCGCGCGCGAGCGCTACGCGAACGCCAAGGCGGCCGAGCTCTACGCGCACGGCCTCGCGCTGCTCGACGAGCAGGACCTCGTGCGCCGCATCGACGCGCTGCACGACTATGGCGACGTGCTGCAGCTCATCGGCCGCAACGAGGAGGCGATCGAGGCGTTCCGCGGCATGCTCCGCTACGCGTACCGGCTCGACCTCAAGAGCAAGGGCGGCGCCGCGCACAACCGCATCGGCCGCGTGTACCGCGCGATCGGAAACCTCGAAGAGGCGATGCGGCACCTCGGCACGGGGCACGCGCTCTTCGACGCCGCGGGCGACGCGCGCGGCGTCGCGAGCTCGCTCGACGACATCGGCAAGGTCCACTGGATGCGCGGCGCGTACGAGGCGGCCGAGCGCTTCGCCAAGGGCGGCCTCGAGACGCGCCGCGAGATCGGCGATAGGCGCTCCATCGCGCTCAGCCTCAACAACCTCGGGCTCGTCTACCAGGACAGCGGCCGCTTCGAGGAGGCGCTCGCCGCGTTCGGCGAGGCGCTCGCGATCCGGCGCGAGATCGGCGACGCGCCGGGGATGGCGCAGACGCTCAACAACCTCGGCACGATCCACCAGGACAACGACGACCACGCGCAGGCCGCGGCGCTCTGGGAGGAGGCGCTCGAGTATGCGCGCCGGGTCGGCGACCGCATGCGCGAGGCGGTGATCCTCGTGAACCTCGGCGAGTCGAGCTACCGGCAGGGGCGCCCGTCGGACGCGATCGCGATCCTCTCTCGCGCCGAGGCGATCAGCGAGACCCTCGGCGACCGAATCCTCGAGGCGGAGATCCTGCGCGGGCTCGCCAAGGCGAACCAGCTCACCGGCGATCACGCCGCCGCGAAGAGCTACATCGAGCGCAGCGTCTCGCTCTTCGAGGCGGCGCGCGGCAAGCCGTTCCTCGGGGTGGCCCTGCGCACGCTGGCGGAGGTCCACGCCGCCAGCGGCGCCGAGGACGCGTGGCGCGACGCCGAGCAGGCCTACCGGCACTCGCAGGCGCTCTTCGAGGAGCTCGGCAACGAGATCGAGCTGGCGCGGACCTGCCAGTCCTTCGCGGAGTTCCTCGAGCAGACCTGGCGGGGCACCGACCCCGAGCGCGCTCGGCTCGCGCGCGACCTGCGCGACCGCGCGCTCGAGATCCACGGCAAGCAGCTCGCGTCGGAGACCTTCGCGCTCCCCCGCCTCGACGGGGAGGCGACGAGCCCAGGCACGCGCCTGCCCGAGTGAAGGGCCATCACGCCGCGCGCGACGGCGTGCGCACGGGGCGCGTTCAGCAGGCGGTCGGCAGGGTGACCGGCGCGTCCGTCCCGCGCTGGACGGTCACGCCGTTCGGCGCGAAGCGCAGCGTGCGCGACGGCTCGCCCGACCGGTGCAGCGTGACCTCCCCCGCGCTCGGGTGGCAGAGGTTGCCGGGCGACCACGTCACGCCCACGAGCGTCGCGCGGAAGCGCGCTCCGTCCTCGACGATGACGGCCTCGCCGTCGAAGACGACGCCGGCGGCGCGGATCCCCATGCGCACCCCCGTGAGCTCGATCTCCATGATCGTCCCCTCGTCGAGGTAGACGAGGTCCGCGTCGATGCGGACGTCGGTCCCGCTGAGCGCGAGCGTGATCGTCCCGGTGATGAAGCGATGACCGATCGCGAGATCGAGCAGCTCCACCGTGACCTCACCGCCGAGCGCGCCGGCGAGGCGCACCGCGACGCCGCCGTGCAGCATCTCGCCGTTGTCGAGCACGCACTCGTCGAACGTGACGGTGACGCCCGTGATCGCGCGCGCGTCCCAGTCCACGTCCGTGCAGTCGCTCGCGCCGACGGGGCGCGCCCCGCTCGGTCCCGGCATCGCGTCGCTCCCGCCGCCGATCCCCGGAACGCCCTCGAGCAGCCCGGAGAGCCCGTAGCCGAGGATGCCCGCGATCTGGATCGCCTCGGTGGCGTCGAGCGAGAGCTGCTGTTCGGCCGTGCCGAGATCGTCCGTCGACCCGCCGCCCGAGGCGAGCGTCCCCATGCAGCCGCCGAGCGCGAGCGCGGCGGCGAGCCCAAGTGCGTTCGTGCGCATTCGTCCTCCGAGCCGGCGAGTCAGCACGCCGCGTACCAGGCGGACGCAGGCACCCGCGCAGGCTGCGGTGTCACCTCGCGCGCGCCACCCGCGGCGCCGCCTGGACCTTGGCAGGCGCCACCGCTTCCCGAGCGTCGCCAGCGAGGACTACCCTCGCGTCGTGATCGAACGAACGAGGATCGTGCGCGGCGTCGAGGTGCCGACCTTCATGTACGGCACCGCGTGGAAAGAGGACGCGACGCGCGCGCTCGTGGAGCGGGCGATCGGGGCGGGCTTTCGAGCGATCGACACCGCCAACCAGCGCAAGCACTACTTCGAGGCGGCGGTGGGGGAGGGCGTGCGCGCGGCGATCGCCGCGGGGATCGTGACCCGCGACGAGCTCTTCCTCCAGACCAAGTTCACCTTTCGAGGTGGGCAAGACCATCGGTTGCCTTACGACCCGAGGGCGCCCATCGGCGAGCAGGTGGGGCAGTCGCTCGCGCGCTCGCTCGAGCACCTCGGCGTCGCGCACGTGGACTCGCTCGTGCTGCACGGCCCCGTCGGCTCGCGCGGGCTCGCGGGCGAGGACTGGGCGGCGTGGCGCGCGATGGAGGAGGCGCAGGCGCGCGGGGCGACGCGCCTCCTCGGCGTCAGCAACGTGAGCGCGGAGCAGCTCGACGAGCTCTGTGGGCTCGCCCGCGTGAGGCCGGCCTTCGTCCAGAACCGCTGCTTCGCGTCGGCGGGCTGGGACGCGCGCGTGCGCGCCGTCGCGGCGCGGCACGACGTCGTCTACCAAGGTTTCTCGCTCCTGACGGCGAACGGCGGGGCGCTCGGTCGCGCCGAGGTCCGCGCGATCGCGGCGCGGCTCGGGCGCTCCGTGCCGGAGGTGATCTTCCGCTTCGCGCTCGCGCTGGGGATGATCCCGCTGACCGGCACCTCGAGCGACGAGCACATGCGGCGTGATCTCTCGGTCTACGACCTCGCGCTGACGGACGCCGACGTCGCGGCGATCCTCGCCGCGCGTTGAGCCCCGCCGGCCTTGACTTCCGGCGGAGGGCGCGAAGGATTCGCCGCCCGTGAGGATCGATCCGCACCACATCCCCGAGCCGGTGCTCGAGCTCTGCCGCATCCTCTCGGCGCGAGGGTTTCGGTCGTGGATCGTCGGCGGCTGCATCCGGGACCTCCTGATGGGGCGCGCGGTCAGCGACTGGGACCTCGCGACGAGCGCCTTGCCGCACGAGGTCCAGCGCGTCTTCCCGCGCACGTTCCCGACCGGGATCGAGCACGGCACGATCACGGTGCTGCACCGCGGCGAGCGCTACGAGGTGACGACGCTGCGAGGCGACGGCACGTACAGCGACGGCCGGCGGCCGGACCGCGTCGAGCTCGGCGTCTCGATCGAGGAGGACCTCGCGCGGCGGGACTTCACGGTCAACGCGATCGCGTTCGACCCGATCACGGAGGAGGCGGTCGACCCTTGGGGTGGGATCCTCGACCTCGGAGCGCGCCGCATCCGCGCGGTGCGCGATCCGCGCGAGCGCTTCGCGGAGGACGGCCTGCGCGTCCTGCGGGCGGCCCGCTTCGCGGCCACGCTGGAGTTCGAGCTCGACGAGGCGACGCGGGCGGCGATCCGCGGATCGCTCGAGACGTTCCGCAAGGTCGCGCCGGAGCGAGTCCACGAGGAGTGGCGCAAGGCGTTCGAGAAGAGCGCCGAGCCCTCGCGCGCGTTCCGGATCATGCGCGAGACGGGGATCCTCGACGTCACGCTGCCCGCCCTCGGCGCGCTCGACGCGGCGCGGTTCGAGGCGACGATGGCGCGGATCGACCGGACGCCGCGGACGCACGCGCTGCGGCTGGCGGCGCTGCTCCTCGACGTCGTCTCCGTCTCCGGCTGGGACCTCGCCCTCATGCGCGCGGAGGCCCACCTGCGCCCCCTCGACCTCTGGCTCCGCGACGACATGCGCACCGCCAACCAGGAGCGGCGGCGGATCCTCCACCTCGTCGAGCACACCCGCGTACCGATCGAGGCCCTCGCGCGAGACCCCGCGCTCCGGCGCTGGCTCGCGCGCGTCGGCGCCGCCGACGTGCACGACGTCTTGACGCTGATGCGGGCGGACGAGCGCGACGTCGGCGCGCTCGCGGCGCGCGTCGAGCTCGAGCTCGCGCGCGGCACCCCGCTCACCGTCGGGGAGCTGCCGGTCGACGGCGGGGACGTGATGCGGGCGCTCGGGCTCCCGCCCGGTCGCGCGGTCGGGCTCGTGCTCGAGCGGCTGCTCGCGCGGGTGCACGAGGATCCGTCCGTGGCCGCGCGCGACGCCTTGCTCGCGGCGATGGACGCCGCATACCGCGAGGTGATGGGAGCGCCCGCGTGAGCGACGGTTACGTCGACCTCCACTGCCACTACCTGCCCGGCATCGACGACGGGGTGCGCACCCTCGACGAGGGGCTCGCGGTCCTGCGCGGCCTCGGCGCGCTCGGCTTCAGCACGGTCGTCGCGACCCCGCACATCCGCACGGCCATGTTCGACAACCGCAAGGCGGGCCTCGAGCGCGCCTACGGGGAGCTCGTCGCGATCGCGGGCGGCCTGCCCGGCGTCCCGGCGACCGGCCTCGGGGCGGAGCACTACCTCGACGACGTGTTCTGGGAGCTGTTCCTCGCGGGCGAGGCGGTCCCGTACCCGGGCGGCAAGGCAGCGCTCGTCGAGCTGCACTACGAGGTGTGGCCGCGCCGCATCGAGGAGCGCTTCTTCGAGATGCAGATCCGCGGCGTGCGCCCGGTGCTCGCGCATCCGGAGCGGTACGCGGCGCTCTTCGGCTCGACCGACCCGCTCGACCCGGCGCTCGAGGTCGGCGTCTGCGGCCTGCTCGACGTGATGAGCCTGGTCGGCCGCTACGGGCACAAGAGCCAGCGCGCCGCGGAGCGGATGCTCGACGAGGGCGTGTACTACGCGGCGTGCACGGACGCGCATCGGCCCGGCGACGTGGAGCTCGTCGCGCGGGCGATCGAGCGGCTGCGCGCGCTCGTCGGCGCCGAGGAGACCGAGGAGCTGCTCGCCGAGAACCCGCGGCGGATCCTCGCCGGTACCGTGGAGTTGTGACAGGGGCGAAACCCGCTACTCTGCGCCGCTTCGATGGGCGAGACGGCCGACACGGAGGAGACGTCCCTCACGCGGCGGGTGCTCCCGAAGCTGCTGCTCTCGCTCCTGCTCGGCGGGTTGTTCGCGTGGCTGGTGCAACAGAGCGGGGTGGACATCATCCCGCAGGCGGCGGCGTTCCGCCACGTGACCTGGTGGACGGTGGCGGCGTACGTCGGCGTCCTCGGGGTCACGCACTTCTTCCGCGCGAGCCGCTGGCGCTTCCTCATCCGGCCGGTGCGCGACGACATCCCGTTCTGGGACGGCGTCCTGCTGAACTGGATCGGCTTCTTCGCGATCTTCGCGCTGCCGCTCCGGCTCGGCGAGCTCGCGCGCCCGGCGCTCACGAAGATTCGGCACCAGATCTCGATCTCCGTCGGGCTCGGCACGGTCGCGGTCGAGCGGGTCATCGACGGCCTGCTCGCGAGCATGTGCGTGGTCTGGGCGCTCGTCGCGCTGCCGCACCGCGGGGACCTCGACGATCCGATCGTGATCGGCCTGCCGTACTACGGCGCGCTCGCGGTCGGCGTGTTCGTCGCGGCGTTCGCGGGGCTGCTGTTGTTCCTGTGGCAGCGCGAGCTCGCGACGCGCCTCGTGCGCTGGACGTTCGGGCTCGTGTCGCGGCGGCTCGCGGATCTCGTCGCGCAGAAGGTCGCCGACGTCGCCGAGGGTGTCCGGTCGGTGGCGAGCCCGAAGCTCGCCGCGGGGTTCGGCGCCGAGACCTTGATCTACTGGGGCACGAACGCGCTCGGCATGTGGCTCTTGGGCTGGGGGTGCGGCCTCGACATGTCGTTCGGCCACGCGCTCGCGGTGATGGGGATCCTGGCGATCGGGATCCTGCTGCCGGCGGCGCCCGGCCTCTTCGGCTCGTTCCAGCTCGCCGTCTCGACCGCGCTCAAGCTCTACTTCGCCGCCGAGATCGTCGGGGAGCAGGGCACCGTGTTCATCTTCCTGATGTTCGTGACGCAGGCGGCGCTGATCACGGTCGCGGGCCTCGTGCCGCTCTACGCGATGAAGCTGCGGTTCAGCGATCTCTTGCGCACCCGCGGCCCCTGACGGAGGCGGGTCCGCGCCTTTCTTGGTGCCGGGCCCGCGCGCTCCGTAGATTCGGGCCATGCGCCGACCGCTCGCCCTCGTGCTCCTGGCTGCGCTCCTCGCCGCGCCCGCCTCTGCGAGCGCGCGCGCGACGGGCGACTACACGTACACCTACGACCAGCTCTGGCGTGCGGCGGTGCGCCTGGTCGCCGTCGACTTCCGGTTCCCGATCCACGATCGCGACCCCGAGATCGGCTACCTCCTGTTCAGCTACCGGGACGCGGGCCGCGACCACCAGGGCAGCCTCGAGCTCGTGCGCACCACCGGGCCGGCCGGGACGCCGAGCGTCCGGGTCACGATCCAGGTTCCGTCGATGCCGACCTACGTCGAGCGCATGATGATCGACCGGCTCGGCCGCAAGCTCATCGAGGACTACGGGCAGCCGCCGGTGGTGCGCCGTCCGGCGCCGACCCCGCCGACCCCGCCCGCGCCGCCCGCGGACGAGGGCGGCGACGAGCCGTCCTGAGGCCCATCGACGCCCGCTCGCTTCGCGTTAAGCTGCGCGCCCCGTGGCCCTCATCGTCCAGAAGTTCGGCGGCACGTCCGTAGGCTCGGTCGAGCGCATCGCCAACGTCGCCGAGCGCGTCGCGCGCGCCCGCGCCGCCGGAGACGATCTCGTCGTCGTGGTCAGCGCGATGTCCGGCGAGACGAACCGCCTCCTCGCGCTCGGCCGGGACGTCGCCGCCGAGCAGGCGCCGCACCCGCGCGAGCTCGACGCGCTCGTCGCGACGGGCGAGCAGGTCGCCTCGGCGCTGCTCGCCATCGCGCTCGAGGCGCGCGGCGTCCCCGCCCTCTCGCTCCTCGCGCACCAGATCCGGCTGCGCACGGACGCCGCGCACACGAAGGCGCGCATCCGCACCATCGACGATCGGCCGCTGCGCGAAGTGCTCGCCGCGGGCCGCGTCGCGGTCGTCGCCGGGTTCCAGGGCGTCGACGAGGAGGGGAACATCACGACGCTCGGCCGCGGGGGCTCGGACACGACGGCGGTCGCGCTCGCGGCGGCGCTCGGCGCCGACGTCTGCGAGATCTACACCGACGTCGACGGCGTCTACACGACGGACCCGCGCATCTGTCCGAGCGCGCAGAAGGTCCCGAAGATCAGCTACGAGGAGATGCTGGAGCTCGCCTCGCTCGGCGCGAAGGTCCTGCAGATCCGCTCGGTCGAGATGGCGATGAAGCACGGCGTGGTCGTGCACGTGCGCACGAGCTTCACGGACGCGGAGGGCACGGTGGTGACGAAGGAAGACGAGTCGCTCGAGGCGATCGTGGTCGCGGGGGTCGCGCTCGATCGCGACGTGGCGAAGGTGACGATCCGCGGCGTCTCCGACGAGCCGGGCCTCGCGGCGACGCTGTTCGAAGCGCTCGCGGACGCGCACGTCGTCGTCGACATGATCATCCAGAACGTGTCCGAGGACGACCGCACCGATCTGACCTTCACCGTCTCCCGCGGCGACGTCGAGACGGCGCGCCCGATCGCGGAGCGCGCGCTCGGCGAGAAGAAGCGGGGCGAGGTCGTCGTCGACACGCGCCCCGCGAAGGTCTCGATCGTCGGGCTCGGGATGCGCACGCACGCCGGCGTCGCGGCCAAGATGTTCCGGCTCCTCGCCGCCGCGGGGATCAACATCGAGGCCATCAGCACGAGCGAGATCAAGGTGTCGTGCCTGATCGCGGAGGCGCGCGGCGAGGACGCGGTGCGCGCGCTCCACGAGGGCTTCGGTCTCGGCGCCCCGCGCTGAGGAAACGCTCGCCGAGGCCGCTCGATGAGGGGGGCGTGACCTCAGCCCCTCGCGCGAGCGCGCCGCTCGCCGCCTGCGGCGCGCTCCTGGCGGCGCTCGCCGTCCTCGTGCTCGCGCAGCCGCGCCCGACGTCGTCGAGCGCCACCGACCTCGAGAAGCACGCCCGCCCGGCGCTCGACACGCCGCAGCGCCAGCGGGTGCTCGAGGAGGAGCCGATCGACGTGAACGCGGCCAGCCCGGCCGAGCTCGAGCTGCTGCCTCGCATCGGCCCGAGCCTCGCGGCGCGCATCGTCGAGGCGCGCGAGCGCGACGGACCGTTCGAGTCCGTCGACGATCTCGGCCGCGTGCGGGGCATCGGACCGCGGACGGTGGACCGCCTGCGCGGCCTCGTCACCGCGGGGCCGACTCGGTGACGGGATGCGGCGCGGCTTGCGCTCGCGCGCGGAGTCGGGCAAATCCTGGTCTCAGCCTTGGAGTTGCCTCGCATGCGTCTTCGTACCGCGTTCTCGGTCCTGCTCGTCCTCACGTCCGCCACCGCCTGTCGCGATCGCGACGGAAACGACGCGGGGGTCTCCCCGATGGTCGACGCCGGGGGAGGGGGCTCCGGCGAGAACACGGCGGCGCTCTGCTCCGACGGCGTCGACAACGACATGAACGGCTTCACCGACTGCGGCGACCGCGGCTGCTGCGGGGTGGTCACGTGCCCGGCCGAGAGCTACTGCGGCATGTTCGACGGCGGCACGTCGATGTGCGCGCCCGGCCCCGAGAACACCATGGAGGCCTGCTCCGATCGTTGCGACAACGACGGCAACGGGTTCAGCGACTGCCGTGACTTCGCCTGCGCGGCCTTCTGCGGAGTGGAGAACAGCAACCCGCTCTGCACCGACGGGCAGGACAACGACGGCGACGGGTTCATCGACTGCATGGACCGCGACTGCCAGATGCGCGTCGTGTGCGCGGGCGAGGCGTCGAACGCGACCTGCTCCGACGGGATGGACAACGACGGCGACGGGCAGACGGACTGCATGGACACCGACTGCCAGGACGAGGCGATCGTGGTCTGCAACGGCTCGATGGCGACCGGTCTGCCGCAGGCGATGTGGGCGGCCGAGGTGCGCACGCGCTGCACCAACGGCACGGACGACGACGGCGACGGACGCATCGACTGCGGCGAGTTCTCCTGCCTGTGGAACTACGCGGACTGCGTCGAGCCGCCGCGCGAGAACACGAACGAGCGCTGCTCGAACATGATCGACGACGACCTCGACGGCCTCGTCGACTGCCTCGACCCGGGCTGCCAGCGCGAGGGCATCGTGGTCTGCGACGGCGAGACGCGCGTCGAGGTGCCCGCCTCCGAGTACGCCGCGCGCACTGCCGCGCAGTGCTCGAACGAGATCGACGAGGACGGCAACGGCTTCACGGACTGCATGGACTTCGGTTGCACGCAGAACCCGGACGTCGACATCGCGACGTGCCCGGGCGAGCGCACGAACGAGACCTGCAGCGACGGCATGGACAACGACGGCAACACCTTCATCGACTGCCGTGACTTCGGCTGCACGCGCAACCCGTTCGTGACCGTCTGCGCGACCGAGCGCACCTACGCCGAGTGCAGCGACGGCATGGACAACGACGGCAACGGCTTCGTCGATTGCCGCGACAACGGCTGCATGAACAGCGTCGCCTGCACCAGCGGGCGCATGTGAGCGGGCTCGGTAGTCAGTAGTCGAACAGCACGCTGAGCCGCGCCTGGAACGTCAGGTAGATCGGGTCGACGCTCAGGTTCGTCCAGAGGATGTACGGGCGCACGTCGACCCCGATCGTGATCTCGCGGCTCGCGAGGTAGTCGAGCGAGACGCGGAGGTGCGCCGCGAAGTCCACCGCCCACCGATCGCCCTGGACCGTCGGGAGCAGGTCGACGCCGACGCCGAAGAAGGGGACCACGGCGAGGATGTCCAGGTAGTACAGGACCTCGACGCCGAAGACGCCCACGTGGAACGTCGGGTCGCTCGCGTTCGCGAACGGCGGGTGCACGGCCCAGCCTAGCTGCACGCCGAGGCCCCACGCGTCGTCGAGCCCGATCGTGCTCGCCACGCCGAACGACGGGCCATGATTCGGGGCGACCTCGAGCGCCGGGGCGAGCCCCCATCCCGCCACCACGTCGAGGCTGACCTGGCGGTCGTAGGCCGCCGCGCTGGCCGGCAGGGCCGCCACGAGCGCGAGCGCGGTGAGGCCACGAGCGAGGCGGCGCACGTCCGCGGTATGCCACCCGAACCTCCGGCCGACACACGAAATCGTCATGCGTTGACTGGCCGGGGGCCGTTGCTATGGTGCGGCGCCTCGCGGCCCGTGGGGCCGCGCAGCCCGGAGATCCCGTGCCCACCGACGACCGAGACGACGAAGAGATCGAGCGCGACGACGACGAGGCGACCGATGCCGAGGACGCCGAGGACGAGCGCGACGACGGCGCGGACGACGACGGCGCGGACGACGACGGCGCGGACGACGACGGCGCGGACGACGACGGCGCGGACGACGACGGCGCGGACGACGACGGCGCCGACGACGACGGCGCCGACGACGACGGCGCCGACGACGACGGCGCCGACGACGAGCCAGCCAGCGCGGCGCGCGCTTCCGGCGACGATGGCGACGAGCCCTCGTCCAGCCGCGCTGGGCGCGCGACCGGGAAGGACGCCAAGAAGGCCGAGCGCCAGAAGAGCGCCGCCACCCGCCTCGCGGCGGCGCGCGCGGCGAAGGCCGCCCGCAAGGCGGCCAAGCGCGGCAAGGAGCTGAAGGAGGAGAAGGCGCCGCTCGACACGATCGCCGACACGGCCGTCGCGCAGCGCGTCGCGAGCTTCGGAGACTGGGCGTCGGAGAACCGCCCGACGGTCTACGCGATCGTCGGCGCGATCGTCATCGCGATCGCGGGGACGATCGGCTACCTGCAGTACCGAGATGCGCAGCTCGCGGCGGCCGGCGCGGCGCTCTCCGCCGCCGTCGAGATCGCCAACGCGCGCATCCGCGACGAAGAGGAGATCCCCGGCGAGAACGATCCGCCGAGCTACACGTCGGTGACCGCGCGCGCCGAGGCGGCCATCGCCGCCTTCGACGCGGTCGTCGCACAGCACGGCGGCACCCCCGCGGCCGCCTGGGCCCACCTCGGTCGCGGCCAAGCCTTGATGGCGCTCGAGCGGTACGCCGACGCGCGCGCCGCGTTCCAGGCCGCCATCGACGCCGACGGCTCCGACGGGGCCGTGCTCTGGCGCGCGCTCGAGGGCAAGGGCTTCACGTTCGAGGCCGAGGAGGACTGGGCGCAGGCGGCCGAGGCCTACACGGAGCTCGGCCGCATCGAGGACGGACGCTTCGACCCCGTCGCCAAGTACCACCTCGCGCGCTCGTACATCGCCCGTGACCAGCGCGAGCAGGCCACGGACACGCTGCGCACGCTCGTCGAGTCGCTCCGCAACGCGGCCGACGACGAGAGCGCGCAGGACTTCGCGTACGTGCTCGCCCAGGCCGAGGTGCGGCTGCGCGAGCTCGACCCGTCCGCGGTCCCCGCGCGCCCGACGCTCGGCGGCGGCCCCGGCGGCGGGCTCGTCGTCGACCCCGGCGCTGGCGGGGACAGCCCGCAGATCACGCCCGAGCAGATCCAAGAGATGCTGCGCCGGATGCAGCAGCAGGGCGGCGGCGAGGACGAGTGAGGCGCGCAGCGCTCGCGGCCAGCCTCCTCGCCGCGGCGGGGTGCGGCCAGATCGGGACGACGGGCCTCGGCTGGATCGACGGCCGCGACGCGGTCGACCGCGACCCGAGCACCCGCACGGTGCAGCTCCGCTGGCGGCACCGCCTGGCCGACGTCAGCCGCGAGTCCTTCGTGCCCGTCGAGCGGGCGCGCGCCGCGCTCGATCCGACGAACGACCGCATCTACGTGGGCTCGAGCGCCGGCCAGCTCCACGCGATGAGCGCGATGGGCGGCCAGATCTACAGCTACGACGCTGGCGGAGGGATCGCGGCCGAGCCCGCCATCGACGCGTCGCGCGACGAGCTCTACGTCGCGACGGAGGACGGCGTCGTGCACCGGCTCACCGCCTCGAGCGGCGTGGTGGCGTGGCGCCGGGACGTCGGGGGCGCGGTGAGCCAGACGCCGCTGCTCACGCCCGACGCGATCTACCTCGTCACCGACAACGACATCGTGATCGCGCTCGACCGCGACGACGGCGAGCCGCTCTGGCGCTACCGCCGCGACGCGCCCGAGGGCTTCTACGTGAGCGAGCACGCGGGCCTGACGTTGGTCGACGGACACCTGCTCGCCGCGTTCACGGCGGGGGTGGTCGTCTCGCTCGACCCCTCCGACGGGGCCCTGCGCTGGGAGCGCGACACCGCCGCCGACCTCGAGCCCGGGCCCGACGGGCCCCCGCGGTTCGCGGACGTCGACACGACCCCGGTCGTCGTCGAGGGTGTCGTGTACGTCGCCTCGTTCGCGGGCGGCCTCTACGCGCTCGAGCTCGAGAGCGGCTCGGTGCTCTGGCGCGACGAAGAGCTCACCGGGGTGATCGGGATCACGCGGGCGACGAGCCGGCTCTTGCTGTTGTCGTCGGGCGATCTCGGGATGCTCTGCATCGACCGCACCGATCGTCGCATCCTCTGGCGGCGCCGGCTCCCGCGCGGCGCGCCGGGGCGCTCCGTCGTCGCGGGCGATCTCGTGCTCTTCGGCGAGAGCCGGGGCGGCTTCGTCACCGTGGACCTCGGGACCGGCGCGGAGCTCGGCCGCTTCGAGTCGCAGCACGGCTTCAGCGCCACGCCGACGGTCGCCGACGGGCGCGGGTTCGTGCTCGGAAACGGCGGGACGCTCTACGCGTTCGCGCTCCCGGCGCCGTCCGCGGGCGCGGCCACGGAGTCCCGCGGCGGCTGGCTCACGCCGCGCGAGGCGCGCTGATCCGACGAAACTGTCCGTTCGTTGCGCAGTTGGCATTGTCACGCGTCCCGCCTTCGCCTATGAACGTTCGTAGGGACGGAGGGCCGTTGGATCCAGACCCTACACCGACGCCGCCACGCCACGCGCAGATCGGCGCGAAGTACCGCATCCTCGGCGTCGCCGATCGCGGCGCCGGAACGATTCTCTACGAAGCAAAGAACGTTCACACCGATCGGCCGCTCTACGTCGAGCTGCTCGACGTGCCGGACGACGGCGCGCGCGAGCGCTTCCTCCACGAGGCGGAGATCGCCGCGCAGCTCACACACGGGAACATCGTCACCGTGTACGACATGGGGCGGACCCGCTCGGGCTCGCTGTACGTGGTGCAGGAGCGGGTCGAGGGGGAGCTCCTGTCCCACTACGTCGAGCGCGCAGGCCGGCTGAAGCTGACGGAAGCGGCCGAGATCGCGCTCGCGCTGATGGACGCCCTCTCGGTCGCGCACGCGGCCGGCATCGTGCACGGGAGCGTCACGACCGATCACGTCCGCATGGTCCCCTTGAGCCCGCACCGCCGCGTGCCGAAGCTGCTCGATCTCGGGCTGGCGTGGGAGCTCGGGCGCGAGGGGATCACGCGCCTCACCGTCGGCGTCCGCCCCGACGGCCGGCCGCCGCTCGTGGCGCCCGAGGTGCTCGTCCACGATCGCGTCGCGGACCCGCGCGTCGACGTGTGGGGGATGTCGGCGCTTCTGTTCCACTGCCTGACCGGGCGGCTCCCGTTCGAGGCGCGGAGCCCCCGCACCTTGACCCGCCAGCTGCTTAGGATGCAGGCGCCGCTCGCCTCGTCGTTCCACCCCGGCATCCACCCGCGGGTCGACGCGTTCCTCGAGCGCGGCCTCGCGCGCGATCCCGCCGAGCGCTTCGCGGACATGCACGACGCCCGCCTCGAGCTCGCGGCCCTCGTCCGCGAGGTCGGTGACGCGACCGTGGAGTGGGAGGAGCGACCCACCGACACCTACCGCTCACCGTCGGTGGAGACGAGCGCGGTAGCCGCCTTGCCGCTGCGGCTCGGCATGCTCGTCCCGACGCAGATCGTCGCTGCCTCGACCGAGGCCGCCGCGGACGCGCTCCGCGCCGCGCTCGGGGAGCGCACCGACGTGATCGGCTTCGCGACCTACGCCGGCCTCGTCGAGGCGCTCGCCGAGGGGGAGATCGATCTCGCATGCCTCCCGCCCGTCGCGTACGTGCGGGCGCGCCTCGCCGCCGAGGTGCAGCTCCTCTTGTCGGTGGAGCGCTCCGGTCGGCTCGGCTACGCCTCGGCGCTCCTCGGGCGCAGAGGCGTCGTCGAGAGCATCGAGGACGTGCGCGGCAAGCGCGCGGCGTGGGTCGACAAGTGGTCGGCGGCCGGGTACCTCGCCCCGCGCGCGCTGCTCCGCGAGCGGGGCATCGACGCGGACGCGGAGCTCGCCTCGCAGGGCTTCCTCGGGAGCTACGACGCGGTGCTCGAGGCGCTCTCGGATGGCAGCGCCCAGGTCGGCGCCGCGTACTGCGCGCTCGGCTCGCGCGGTCGCCTGAAGCGGACGGCGTGGACCCGCGATCATCCGGTCGTGGTGCTCGGGGTGCGCGGCCCGATCCCGAGCGAGGCGATCTGCGCCCGGCCCGGGCTCGCGGTCGGAACGGCGATGCGCACGATCCGGGGCCTCACGGATCCGGCGCGCTCCGAGGCGTTCCGCCGGCTCCTCGACGCGTCTCGCTTCGTGGTGGCCGATCCGAAGGCCTACGACGCGCTCGGCGACGCGTTCTGAGCGAGGCGCCGGGGGAGGGCGGCAGCCCTCGAAGAGGCTCGATGAGACCTTCAGCCCCGGCTCTCGCTGCGCGTCTCGGGCTCGTCGTTCGCCCGGGGCGCGATACTGGCGCGCGCGAGCAGCGCACGGCCGCCCTCGGCGCGCGATCCGGAGCGACTCCGTCCGCCGGGCATCTCGGGCAGATCGACGAGCACGACGTCGATCTCGCGCGTGTGGGCGGTCTGCGCGAACTCGTGGATGAGCTCGAGCACGTCCGGGTGGATGCGGCTCGTGAGGCTGCCGTCGAGCACGACGGAGGAGCCGTTCGGGAGCTCGTGCAGGACGCGGCTCACGGAGGCGCGGTTGAGGAAGGAGAGATCCTCGCTGAGCTGGATCACGATGGTCGGGTGCTCGCGATCACCGGACGACTCCAGCCGGTGCACGAAGTACGCGGTGCTCAGGTTCGCGCGCAGGATGAAGAAGAGGGCGACCACCATCCCGACGCCCACCCCCTTGAGCAGATCCAGGAAGAGCACCGCGACGATCGTCGCGAGGAACGGCGCCCAGAGCTCCGCTCCTTGCTTGAACATCTTCTTGAAGAGCTCGATCCGCGCGAGCTTGTAGCCGACGTGCAGGAGGATCGCGGCGAGCGCCGCGAGCGGCACGAGGTTCATCGCGAACGCGAGCGCGACGACCGCGACGAGCAGCCACGCGCCGTGGAGGATCGCCGAGGTGCGCGAGCGCGCGCCGGCCTGGATGTTCGCCGAGCCGCGCACGATCACGGCGGTGAGCGGCAGCCCGCCGAGCAGCCCGCTCACCATGTTCCCGACCCCCTGCGCCACGAGCTCGCGGTTGGTCGGCGTGCTGCGCTTGTACGGATCGAGCTTGTCCATCGCCTCGATGCACAGGAGCGTCTCGATGCTCGCGACGGCCGCCAGGGTCAGCGCCACCGTGAGGACGGCGCCGTCGGTGATCCGCGAGAAGTCGGGGAAGCTGATCTCGCGCCAGAGCTCGCCGACGCCGCCCTCGGGCAGCCGCACGAGGTGATCGCCGGAGAGCACCCAACCCGGAACGATCGAGGCGAAGGCGAGGTTGGCGAGGACGCCGAACGCGACGACGATCAGCGGCCCGGGCAGCCACCGCAGCTTCTTGAGCGCCGGCACCTGCTCCCACACGATGAGCAGGACCACTCCGATCAACGCGATCGCGAGCGCGCCCGGGCTCAGGTGCGAGAGGCCGAGCTGGATCTGATCGATGGGCCCGGCCTGGCCCTGACGCAGCAGGGTCAGATCACCCTCGAAGTCGCGGTCCCAGCCGAGCGCGTGCGGGATCTGCTTCATGATCAGGATGATCCCGATCGCCGCGAGCATCCCCTTGATGACGGAGGATGGGAAGTAGTAGGCGAACACGCCGGCGCGCACGAGCCCGAAGACCACCTGGACGGCGCCGGACAGGAACACGGCGAGCAGGAACGCCTCCCAGCCGATGCTCGCGATGGCCGCGACACAGATGGCGGTCAGGCCGGCCGCCGGGCCGCTGACCGCGGTCGGCGACCCGCTCAGCACGCCGACGAGCAGGCCGCCGACGATCCCCGCGATCAGCCCGGAGAGCGGCGGCGCGTCCGAGGCGACGGCGATGCCGAGGCAGAGCGGGAGCGCGACGAGGAACACGACGACCGACGCGGGCACGTCGAACTTGAGGTTCTTCTTCCAGTCGCCGGTCGGCTCGAGCTCGGCGAGCGCCGGCGGCGGGACCGACGCGCGGACCGTCTTGCGGTGGGTCGCGCTCTCGGCGCCCGGGTCGTCGTCCTCGTGCATCCGGACTCGTCCTGTAGGCCGCACGACACGTCGAGTCAACGACGCGCACGCCCCGGACCCAGGCCACTAGATGCCAGAAGATGGATTATGTAAACTAGTAATCGGGAGGCCGCCGCACCGGGGCGTGGACGGCCCGCGCGGCCTCAGCGCGACTCGCCCGGGTCGTGCGCCTCGCCGTCCTCGGGCGGCGGCGGCAGCGCGACGCCGAGCTCGAGGCCGAGCTCGCGCGCCGTGGCCGCGAGCCGGTTCTGGCTGGCGGGGACGCCCTCGGCGTGGCGGAGCGCTTCGCGCAGGACCTCGCGCGCCTCGTCGCTCCGCCGGTTCGCGTGCAGCGTCCGCGCGAGGCCCGCCGCGGCGGCGCTGTGGCCCGGGTACGCGCGGAGCGCGCGGCGGAGCATCAGCGCCGCGCAGCCGCCGTTGCCGCCGCGCAGGCACCGCTCGCCGATCTCGTACGCGGTCTCCGCCTGCGCCCGGCGCCCGCGCACCGCGAGCGTCCCGAGCCGCCGCGCCGCCTCGCGATCGCCCGCCGCGAACGCGCAGCCCTGCGCGTGGAACGCGACCTCGTCCTCGTCCCGCGCGAGCGCGTCGACCTCGGCAGGCGCCTCGCGGAGCGCGCTGCACGGCCCGCGCAGCTCGCGCTCGACGTAGTCGAGGAGCCCGCGGTCCGACGCGACGCCGGACCGCCGCGCGAGGTCGGCGGCGACCCGGAGCGCGTCGGGCTCGCCGACGGCGAGGCTCGCGCGCAGCAGCGGCGCGACCTCGGACGGCAGCGTGGCCCGCGCGGCGGCGCGCGACAGCGCGGTGCGCGGCCAGCCCTGGCTCGTGCGCAGCAAGTCCGCGCGCAGCGCGGCGCGGGGCTCGCGCGAGGCGTCCCACGCGCCGAGCGCGCCGGTCACGTCGCCGCGCGCCTCGGCGAGCGCCCCGTCGACCCACGCACGCGCCGCGGGGTCGAGGCCGAGCCCGTCGAGCGACGCCGCGAGCCGCGACAGCGCGTGCGGGCGGCTCACCGTCGCGGCGACGCGGCGCACGAGCGCCTCGGCGAGCCCGTTGCCCTCCCACGCGCCCTCGCCCGCCCACCACGGGACCTCCCGCAGCGCGTGGTCGAGGTCCGGCGCCGCGACCCGCGCGGACTGCGGCGTCGCCGCGAGCTCGAACTCGAGCAGCGGCCGGTCGTCGCGGATCGACGGCGCGCCCGCACCGAGCGCGCGGGCCGACGCGGAGTCGAGCTCCATCGTGCGGAGCAGATCGAGCCGAGCGCCGAGGTGCAGCGGTCGCAGCGTGTCCGAGAGACGCGCGAGGCGCGCGTCGAGGCGCGCGTCGAACCGCACCGGCCGCGAGGAGGCGACGAACACGAGGCTCGTGCCCTCGGCGATGAAGCCCGACACGTGCGTGAACTCGTCGGTGAGCGTCCGGACGACGGCGCGGATCTGTCGCAGGTGGATGCGGAACAGGTTGATCCAGACGACCAGCACGCCGCCGTCGGTGAGCGCGTGGCGCGCCTCGGCGAAGAACTCGCGCGTGTAGAGCGCGCTCGAGCCGGCGAGCCACGGATGCGACGGCTGCGAGACGATCGCGTCGTAGGTGCCTGCGGGGGCCAGCGCGAGCCGGTTGCGCGCGTCGTCGATCGCGAGGCGCGCGCGGGGGTCGTCGAGCGGGAACGGGACCCTGCGCGCCTGGTGCATCATGCGCGCGGCGTCCACCACCGCCGCCTCGAGCTCGACGACGTCGACCTGCTCGAAGCCGCCGGCGAGCAACAAGCGCGTGGTGTGCCCGCCGCCGAGGCCGATCGCCATCGCGCGGCCCGTGCGCTCGGGGAACAGCACCGCGGCGCCGCCGAGCAGCCCGACCTCCGCGCCGAAGCCGGGATCCGTGGCGCGAAAGCCCGACTCCGGGCGCCCGTCGTTCGAGAGGCCGAGCCCGTTGCCCATCCGCTCCACGGTGACCGTCGAGGCGCGCCCCTCCCGCAAGAAGACCACCGGCTCCCGCCACGACGGCCCCGGCCCCTCGAGCATGGCGCGCAGGGGGTCGTTCGACACGTGCAGTAAGAAAGGTAGGTTGACGGTCGGCCCGGTGAGGAGCAGGCCGACGCCGAGCGCGAGCGGCAGCGTGAGCGCGACGGCGCGCACCGCCGGCGCCTGCGCCAGCATCCCGCGGCGGAGCGCGAGCCCGGCGACGACGAGGTGCACGAGCGCGACGAGCAAGAGCGACGCGTCCACCCCGAGCCACGGGACGAGCAGGAACCCGGCGCCGAGCGACCCGATCAGCGCGCCTACGGTGTTGGCGGCGAGCAGGCGCCCGGTGCCGGACGCGGGCTCGTCGCCTCGCCCTTCGGCCATCGCCCAGACGAGCGGCAGCCCGGTGCCCGACACGATGGCGAGCGGCAAGAGGAGCAGCGCGGCGACGAGCAGCATCGTAGTCGGCCGGTGCGGCACGAACGACAGCTCGCCCGCGAGCAGGGGCAAGAGCCGCACGAGGTGGGGCACGGCGAACATCGCGACGACGATGAGCGCCGCCGCGAGCGCCTGGGTCGCGCCGAGCGCGAGCGCCGGGCGCGTGCGGCGCGCGAGCCAGCGCCCTACGAGGGCGCCGACCGCGATGCCCGTCAGGTAGCAGACGAGCATGCTGGCGAACGCCTGCGTCGTCGCGTGCATCACGGTGCGCAGGACCCGCGTCCAGAGCACCTCCGCGGCGAGCGCGGCGAGCCCCGTGCCGAGCGCGAGGCTCGCGACGAGCGCAGGATGGACCGGCGCGGCGCCCTCCTCCTCGGGCTGCGCGGGCGTCGGTGCGGCGGCGGGTGCGTCGTCGGCGCCGACCACCCGTACCCGGCCGTACGCGATCACCGCGAGCGCCGCCGCGACGAGGCTCGCGATCGCCGCCACGTAGACCGTGCTCGTCGCGCCAGCGCGCGGGATCGCGTAGAGCCCCGCGACGCCCGCCCCCGCCATCGCGCCGAGCGTGTTGATCGCGTAGAGCCCGGTCACGCCGCGCGCCCACTCGGCGCGGCCTCCCACGAGCAACGCGACGACCGGCAGCGTCGCGCCCATCAAGAGCGTCGGCGGCACGAGCAGCGCGAGCGCGAGCGCGAGCCGGACGGCCGACAGCGTCGCGCTCGAGGCGTCCGCCCCCACGGCCGCGTATGCCGCCCCGGTCCACGGCACGAGCCAGGGCGAGGCCGCGGCGTAGATCGCGATGATCCCCTCGAGCACGGCGTAGACGTAGGCGGGGCGCCGCACGCGGCCGGCGTATCGCGCCGCGGCCCAGCTCCCGAGGCCGAGCCCGAGGAAGAACGCGGCGAGCACGGTCGCCACCGCGAGATCGCCGACGCCGAACACCCGGTGCAGCATCCGGGTCCAGCTCATCTCGTAGACCAGCGCGGCGAAGCCGGAGAGCAGGAGCGCGAGGTGGAGCGCCGCGCGGCGGGACCATTGGATCACCGGCGAGCGAGGATGCGCCTCCCCCCTCGCTCGCGTCAAAGAGATCCGCGGCGAGCTTCACGGTCTGTCGATGAATCTCCCGTCGCCCCGCGGCCGATGCGGGCCGATCCGCGGCGCTGCCGCGGATCGCCGTGCTTTCGCACGCTCCTCGCGTCGCCTTGCGGCTCGACCCCGGTGCTCGGTCCGATTCATCGACAGACGTTCACCCCTCGCGGCCGAGCAGCACGCGCGCGAGCGCGCGCGCGTCGACGCGCGCCTCCGACACGAGGCCGTGCAGCAGCCGGTGTCCGAGCCGCGAGAGCTCGAGGAGCTGGAGGAGCCGCTCGCGCTGGGCGCGTGCGCGGCGCGCCGAGTCGGGGGCGTCTGCGTCGAGCGGCTCGCGGTCGAGCGCCTCGAGCGCGCGCTCGAGGCTCGCGACGACCTCCTGCACCTCGACCAGCTCGCGCTGGCGGAAGACCCGGGACACCATCTTCCAGAGATCGCCCTCGGCCGTGAAGTGATCGCGGCGCGCGCCCTGGATCCACACCTTGCGGACGGTGCCCCACGCCGACAGCTCCTTGAGCGTCATCGAGACGGCGCCAGCCGAGAGCTGCAGGCGCTCGCGCAGGTCGTGCGCGCTGAGCGGGCGCTCCGCGAGGTAGAGCACGGTCCACACGCGGCCCATGTTCCGCTTGAACCCCCAGAACTCCATGATCCGCCCGATCGCGTCGCTGGCGATGAGCTCGCTCGTCCAGAGACGCTGTGGGGGCGAGGACGCCATCGACGAACCGTCGCGCCCGTTGCCCGGCGCGGTCAAGCACGTAGCCTTCACGGTGTGGTCTCGATCCGCATGCGTCGCACCGCCCTCGCCCTCGCTCTCGCTCCGCTCGCCGCCGCGACGGCGCTCGGCCAGCCGACGCCGCGCCCGACGACCACCCTCCCCCTCGCCGTGACCACGGCGCTCGAGGGCGACGCCCCCGTCGTGGACGACGCGTGGATCGACGCGCAGCTCGAGCAGGCGAACCTCCTGTTCGCGCCGCACGGCGTGGCGTTCGTGGTCGTCGAGCGGCACACGATGCCCGAGCGCCACGCGCGGCTCGAGAACCGCCGCGACCGTCACCTGCTCGGTCATCGCCTCCACCGCCAGCGCGTCGACGCCTTCTTCGTGCGCTCGCTGCGCGACGTCGACGAGCCCGACCGGATGCGGCAGGGCGTCCACTGGCGGCCTCGCGGCGAGGGGTACGACCCGCGCGCGCACTACGTCATCGTCAGCTCGATCGCGGGGCCGACCGTGCTCGCACACGAGCTCGGTCACTACTTCGGCAACGGCCACTCGGACGTGCCGGGCAACGTCATGAGCTACGAGCGCGGCGACCGCCCGCCGTTCTTCGACGCGGCCCAAGGGGCGCGCATCCGCGGCTCGCTCCGGCGGTTCCTCGAGCGCGGCGAGCTCGTCGCTGCGGACGGAGTCAGTCCCGGACCCGCTCGATGATCACGCCGTCGAACGCCTCGCCGTAGTCCTGATCGCCGGCGGCGAGCACGGTGATCTGGAGGTTTCGGAAGCGATACGCGACGAGCCCGATGGGGAGCACGAGCTCGGCCTCCGCCGCGGCGCCACCCCCTCCGTCGGCCGGCCCGCTCGAGCCCTGCCCGCCCGCGGCGTCGTCGAGGAGACGATCGAAGTCGCTCGCCGGAGCCGACGGATCGGCCGGCGTCGGGCTCGCGGGGGTCGCGCTCGGCGGCGCGTCCGGCGCCGGCGGCGCTTCGTCGGTGTCGGCAGCCTGCTGATGGACCTGCAGCGGCAGGACCGGGTCGGGGACGGTGTCGATCGACTGCGCGCCCCGCGCGACCTCGAGGATGATCGGCTGGATGCGCTCGAGCGCCCAGTTGATCGCTTCGAAACGCTGCTGCGGATCCTCGTCGGTCACCACCTGCCCGTGCTCGAGCTCGAACCAGCGCGAGAAGCCCTTCTCCGGCAGGAGGATCTCCGCCCGCTCGAGGCGCCCCGCCTCCATGGTGAGGCGCAGATACACGTCGATGCGCCGATCGATGCGCGTCGCGCCGGGGACCGGGATGTGATAGGTCTGCCCGTAGTGCTTGATGCAGTACTGGTCCTGCACGCACACCGGGTCCGGCGCGCGACCGAACGCCTGCGCGAAGTCCGGGTTCGAGCCGGCGATGCGGCGTAGCGAGCTGCCGTAGCCCTGGAGGCCGACCATGGTGCGCGTCCAGTACTGGACCGCGCGCGTCACCCACAGACGGCGGGCCTCGGCGGCCTCGGCGCGCTGTCGCTCCTGCAGGTCGCGCTCGGCCTGCGCCTGCTGGGCCGCGGTGCCGGCGACGTGCGCGAGCGCGTCGAGGCGCGGGCGCGCCTGATCGACGTAGCGTCCGTCGGGGTACACCTGGAGGTACCACTCGAGGCCCTCGCGCGTCGCCGCGGAGCGCCCCCAGAGCTCGTCCTCGCGCTCCGCGCGGAGCTGCTGGACCTCGGCGATCCACGCACCGCTCGGGTGGTGGTGCACGTACTGCTGCGCCGCGAGCAGACGGTCGCGGTCGTCGTTCGCCATGCGGACGCGGCGATAGGCGCCGTACTCGTCGTGGCTCGCGAAGGCCGCGCACCCCGCGAGGACGCACGCGCTCACCAAGAGGGCGCCCGAGGTCTGGACCGCGCGTCGCGTCATGGCCGTCACCCTCCCCGCGTTCACCGACACAGGTTGCAGTCCCCGTACATCATGAGCAAATCCGGCGTGCTGATCGCGACGAAGTCCGAGCGGCTCAGGAGGATCTCGCACTCCGCCGCGCTCGATCGGGTCGGCTCGCAGCCGTCGGGCCAGCGCGCCGCGTCGCACATCGAGCTGATGCGTCCCAGGCACGCGGTGAACTCGTCCATGGTGATGCGCGAGCCCTCGAGATCGCGCCGGCACTCCCAGAAGCGGCGGTTGATGCAGTGCTCGCGGGCGTCGGCGATCGGGAGATCGGCACCGCAGCCGCCGACGTTGCCAGGGGCCGGCCCGACGAGCAGCGCGTAGAGGAGCCCGAGGGAGGCGAGGCTCAGCGCAAAGCGGCGTGCGCGCATCACGGCAGCACCTCGTAGTCGATGAGGAACCCGGCGTCGACGGCGATGATGGGGTGGACGGTGTCCGCGATCCCACCGTACACGTCGAGCTGCGCCTCCGCGTACACGCCGAACCCGGCGAGGAACTTGTAGTGGATGGCGGCGGCGAGCTCGACGCCGAGCGTGAAGTCGACGCGCGCGCGGTCGCCGAGGCCCTGGCCGAAGACGAGCGGGATGCCGAAGCGCAGCTGCACCTGCAGCTCGTCGCGGTCCATTCCGTCGAGCAGGCGCCAGAGCGGGAGCAAGAGCTGGTAGCTCGGCGTGATCGACCACTGCGACAGCGGCGCCTGCCCGTTGCTCCCGTTGTCGGCCGAGAGGTTCGTGCTGAGGTAGAGCCCGACGCCGTGGCGGAGCTCGCGACCCGGCAGGTACACCGCCGCGCCGAGGTCGAGGTAGGCCGGCGCGAGGAAGGTGTGATCGAAGAGCGGGTCGAGGTTCGCGAGCAGTCGGAACCCGAGGCCGCCGCCGAGATACGCCATGATCCGGAGCGGATCGTCCGAGCTCGTGGCGCGGCCGGTGGACCCGCCGCCCTCTCCCCACGCGTACCCCTCGTCCTGCGCGGCGGCGGAGGACGGAGCGGTCGCGAGGCCGATGGCCAGGACCGCGATGCACGCGAGGCTCGTTCGTCGTTGCACGGCGCGCGACGGTAGTGGAGGCGAATGGGGGGGTCAAGGCGTGCTATGAACGAGGCGTCGTGTCCCGCTTCTGGGCTGGATTCGCCGTCGCCTCGGTCCTCTGGGCCGGCGCCGGCGTGGCGCTGTACGTGACCGTCGGGATCGGCGAGCCCGAGCCGGCCCCGCTCGCGGCCGCGCCGGCGCCCGAGCCGGCCGAGGTGGAGGAGGACACGGACGAGCCGTCCGAGCGGCGGCGAGGCCGCCGGCGCGGGCGCGCGCGCGCCGGCGAGCCGCGCTCCGCGGCGGCGACGCCGACGGGCAGCGGCGAGCGCGGCGACGATCTCGGCGACGACGAGGCGCGCCGCGTCGACATGAGCGCGAGCGGTGGCGAACAGCAGCTCCGGCCCGCGCAGATCGACGCCGGCTTCGGCGCGTCGATGGGCGCGGTGCGCCGCTGCCTCGTTTTGATCCCGGGCGACGCGCAGGTGCGAGGGAGGGTCACCTTCGGCCTGCGCATCGCCGGCACGGGCCGCGTCACGCGAGCGCACCTGAGCGGCCCGCGCGCCGTCACGACCGGCGAGTGCGGTGAGTGTCTCGAGCGCGTCGCCCGCGGCATGCGCTTCGACACGTTCGATGGGCCCGAGATGATCGTCCGCTACCCGCTGGATCTCGAGTGAGCCGATGCGATCCCTCCCTCTCTGCCTCGCGATTCTCTGCGCCGGTCTCCTCGTCAGCCTCGCGGGCTGCGGTGGAGGGACGCCGGTCACCTCACGCGCCGAGCGCCGCACGCTCGACGAGACGCGCGCGCTCCAGTTGGTCGAGGAGGTCCTGATCGAGCGCGGCATCCCACGCAACCGCGCGTGGTCGGTGCCGCTCGCCTCGCGGCGAGAGCTCGACGTGGATCTGCGGCTCGCGCAGTCGCGGTTCGGGATCGAGTGGATCTCGCCCCAGGACCGCGCCGACCTCGGCGACGCCGTGCCCGGGCCGGCCACCGGTGGGAACCTGCGCATCGTGCCCGGCGCCGGCGACCAAGAGATCCTGCTGCTCGAGCACACGACCTACGAGTACGTCAACGAGCGCGAGCACGTGCAGGCCGGGCTCGCCGGCGCCCGCGAGACCGAGGAGCGGCTGCGCCGCGACGTGATCGACTTCCTCCACTACATCGACGGACAGGGCGGGCTCTGAGCCGTCGCCGGCAGGACCGCGTGCGGCGCGAGCGCGCGGCGGCGGCGGCGGCGGCCGCCGCCGAGGCCGTCGCGACCGGAGGGGCTCCCGCCGCCGCCTCGGCCGGTCCCGCGCGCGGGGCCGCCTATGCGGTGATCGCCATCGCCGCGACGATCGCGTTCGGGCGCGCGGTCCCCTTCGCGCTCCTCGATGGCTGGGACGACGACCGCTTCCTCATCGACGACCCCTTGGTCCACGAGGTCGGGCTCGACTCGCTCGTCGCGATCTTCGCGCGCCCGCACTTCCAGGCCTATCACCCGCTGCACCTCCTCTCGTACTGGCTCGACGTCCCGTGGGTCGGCGCGGACGGGCCCGTCATCCACGCGGTCTCGCTCGCCCTCTGGGTCCTCGCGCTCTTCGCGGTCTACGAGGCGGGCCGCGCGCTGCGCCTCGGCCCGCTCGGCGCGCTCGCCGCGACGCTGTTCGTCGGGCTGCACCCCGTCCAGGTGGAGGCGGTGACGTGGGCGACCGGGCGCAAGGACATCCTCGCCCTCGGCTTCGCGGCGCTCGCGCTGATCGCGCACCTGCGCGCGGAGCGCCCGTTCGATCGCTACCGCTTGGCGTCGCTCGCCGCCTTCTCCCTCGCGGCGCTCTCGAAGACGAGCGCCCTGCCTCTGCCGATCGTCCTGTTCACCGCCGAGGTGCTCGTCCGCGGCCGCGACTGGCGCCGCGCCGCGCTCGCCGTGGCGCCGTCGCTCCTCGTGGCGGTCGGGCTGGGCGCGCTCACGATCGCGATCTGGTCCGACGCCGAGATGACCCGCCCCCTCGAGGTGGTCCCGCGCGCCCGGCTCGTGCTCGCCACGCTCACCCACCACCTCGAGACGGTGCTCCTCCCCGCGCGCGTCTCGCCGCTCTACCCGATCGCGCGCACCGACGAGCACGCGCTCGGTGCGCTGCTCCTCGGGCCGCTCGCGCTCGGCGTGCTCGCCGCCCTCGCGTGGCGCACGCGCGATCCGCACCTGCGCTTCGGCGTCATCGCCTTCGTCGCGCTGTGGCTGCCGGTCTCGAACGTGATCCCGCTCTACTTCCAGTGGCAGGACCGCTACCTCTCGCTCCCGATCTGGCCGCTCGCGATCGCCGCGGGCGCAGGCCTCGACGCGCTGCGGCGCGTGCCGGGGCCCCGCTGGCCGGCGCCCGCGTGCGCGGCGCTCGTCGCCGGCCTGCTCGCCGCGCGCACCGCGCAGTACGCGGGCCGATGGCAGGACGCCGAGACGCTGTTCGGCCACGCCGCGGCGACGCATCCCGGCGAATTCTACGCGTGGTTGAACCTCGGCCACGCCCGGGTGCGGCGCGGCGAGCTCGACGGCGGGCTCCGCGCCTACGAGCGCGCCCTCGAGGCGGCGAACCTCGGGCTCGGACACGACGCGCGGTTTCGCGCCGTGCTGCTCGTCGACGAGCGCGACCAGCGCCTCACGCCTTCTCGCGCGGACGCGCTCGTCGCGCGGTTCCAGGGGGCGCGCGCGAGGCCCGAGTCGCTGCGGGACCTCGCCGCGGAGCTGGCCGAGGCGGGCTACCGGCGCGCGACGATGCTCGCGCTCGACTACGCGTTCGCGCTCTCGCCGCCGACGGACGAGGTCCTCGAGCGCGCCGCCGCGACTCAGCTCGAGCGGGGGCACACGTGGCTGGCCGACTACTACGTCTCGCGCATGCGCCGGCGTCCGCTGCTCCCCGCGCTCATCCGCCGCGCGCCCGTCAGCGACCCTTGAAGCTGGGCGCGCGCTTCTCGGCGAACGCGGCGAGCGCCTCGAGCCGATCCTCGGAGGCCAGCGTGCGCTCGTAGCACCGCGCCTCGAGCGAGAGCCCGTCGTCGAGCGCGCGGTCGCCCGCGCCGTCGATCGCCTCGAGCGCGGCGGCGATCGCGATCGGCGCGGCCCGGGTCAGCGGCTCGGCCCACGCGAGCGCGAAGTCGAGCGCCCGCGTCCCCTCCGGCGCGACGCGGTTCACGATCCCGAGCGCGAGCGCCTCGGCCGCGTCGACGCGCCGGGCGAAGAGCACGAGCTCCTTCGCGCGCGCCTCGCCGACGATCCGCGTCAGCCGCTGCGTCCCGCCCGCGCCCGGGATGATCCCGAGGGAGGTCTCGGTGAGGCCGAGCGTGACGTGCGACGCGGCGACGCGCAGATCGCACGCGAGCGCGAGCTCGAGGCCGCCGCCGAACGCGACGCCGTCGAGCGCGGCGATGACCGGGACGCCGAGCCGGTCGATCGCGCCGAAGCTCGCGCGATAGAGCGGGAGGAAGTCGCGCACGTCCTCCTCGTCCATCGAGCGGCGCTCCTTGAGGTCCGCACCTGCGCAAAACGCCTTGTCGCCTGCGCCGGTGAGCACGACGGCGCGCAGCGTGCGGTCGCCCGCCGCTTCGCGCGCGAGCCGCCCGAGCTCGCGGACGGCCGCGCGCGACAGCGCGTTCAGGCGCTCGGGGCGATCGATCGTCCAGATCGCGATCGCGCCCCGTCGCTCCGTCCTCACCCCGAGGCCGCCGGCGGCCTCGATCTCCCGCTTCGCCTGTTCGCCCATGGCGGCCCGGCTTAGCAGACGCTCAGGGGAACTCCCAGCCCATCGGGGAGACGCTCCGCGTCGGGATCGAGAAGTCCGCGTCGCACTGGTTGCCCGGGCCCATCCCACAGAACGACGCGGCCTGGCTCGGCTCGGTGAGCACCACCACCAGGATGATCACCGCGACCGTCACCACGGCGACGCCGGCGCCGATGAGGATCCACGTCAACGGCTCCTCGAACCACTCGGTCGGCCGCGCCTCGAGCAGCTCGGGCGGCAACAGCTCGAGGTCGACGCTGAGCAGCTCGGTCTGCCCCGGCCGCGCGGTCACCTCGCGGATCGCCTCGTGATGGCGCGGCGCAGTGACGCGCACGCTGTGCTCGCCCTCGGCGAGCTCGATCTCGATCGGCGTGCTCCCGCGGAAGGTCCCGTCGACGAAGACGCTCGCCTCCTCCGGCGTCGAGCGCACCGTGAGGACCATCGCGAGCGGCATCATGTCGACCTCGATGGTCGCGCGCTCGCCCGCTCGGATCTCGACCACGGTGCCGAACTCGGTGTAGCCGCCGCGCCGGACGCGCACGGTGTGGCTTCCGGGGGCGAGCTGGACCGGCGCCTCGAGCGGCGTGTAGCCGACCGACTCCTCGTCCACGAGGACCTCGGCGCCTTCGATGGTGGCGTCGATGACGAGCGAGCCAGGCGCGGACGACGCCGGCGGGCGCGGGCGGCGCTGGGCGCCAGCCTCCGCCGCGCTCGTGAGGACGAGCGCCACGGCGGCGAGCGCGACGAGCCACGAGCGACTCTCCACCACGACACGAGAGTAGAGAGCCGACCCGGTGCGCGTCAATCGCGGCCCTCGCGCCGCAGCGCGCGGTAGGCGTCGAGCCGGCGCTGGAAGCGCTCCGGCCGCCGCGCGACGCGCACCGCCTCGGCGAAGGCCGCCTCCGCCTGATCCTCGCGACCGAGCTCGTGCAGGAGGATCCCTCGCCCGACGTGCGCCGGCGCGAAGGACGGCTGCGCGCGCACGACGTCGTCGTAGATCGCGAGCGCGGCCTCGAACCGGCCGCTGTTCACGTAGAGCGCTGCGAGGCCCAGGCGCATGCCCGCGTGGCGCGGGTGACGCGCGATCCCCCGCCGGAACGCCTCCTCCGCGCCGGCGACGTCGCCTGCCGCGTTGCGCGCGAGGGCGAGCCCGTTCCACGTCTCGGCGTGCGCGGGGTCGAGCTCGATCGAGCGGGCGAGCGAGCCCAGCGCGAGCTCGGCTCGCCCCCAGCGCAGCAGGCGCGTGCCCAACACCCTGTGCGCCCACGCCGAGCGCGGGGCCGCCTCGACCGCCTGCCGGTAGGCGACGAACGCCTCGTCGTAGCGGCGTTGCAGCTCCCACGCGTGGCCGATGAGCACCCGCGGGAGCGCCGCGCGCGGGCGCAGGCGCGCGCACGTCGAGAGCGCCTCACGTGCGCGCTCGTAGCGCTCCGCCGCCATCTCCGCGCGCCCGAGCGCGAGCCACGCCTCGGCGTCGTCGGGTCGCTCGCGTGTCGCGCTCCCGAACGCGCGCGCGGCGGCCTCGAAGTCACCGCGGACCATCGCGCGCCGCCCGTCGTGCATCGGCCCGAGGCAGCCCGTGAGCGCGACCACCGCGAGGGCGAGCGCGGCCCACCGCGGGGCTTGACCGCGCGAGGCGCCGCTCGCACGATGCGCGCGATGGAACGTGCCCTGCTCCAATCGATCCTCGAAGGCGCCGAAGGCGTCGAGCGCGACGGCGACGGCACCTTCTCGGCCGAGGGCGAGCATCGGGCGACGTTGTACCTCGGCGGCGAGGGCGGGACGACCCTCGTGGGCGACCTGGTGAAGATCACGCTCCACGATCAGTACGTCGCGGCCGAGGCGAAGAACCGCACCCTGCACTGCCTGCTGTACGGGCCGATCTTCGGCGTCGCGATCAAGCGCCCGCGCGCCGAGGGTCCCCGCACGGGCTTCTGAAGCGCGCCATGGGTGCGCGGATCCTGGTCTGCGACGACGAAGCGGGGCTCCGCGAGATGCTGAGCGTGCTGCTGCGCCGCGCCGGCCACCGCGTGACCACCGCACAGACCCGCGCGGAGGCGCTCGAGCGGCTCGCCGAGCAGCGCTTCGACGCGCTCATCACCGACCTGGCCCTCCCCGACGGAACCGGGATGGAGGTGCTCAGCGGCGCCCTCGACCGAGATCCCTCGATCCAGGTGCTGATGATCACCGCCTACGGCGGCACCGAGGAGGCGGTCGAGGCGATGCGGCGCGGCGCCTACGACTTCGTCACCAAGCCGTTCCGCAACCACGAGCTGCTCGCGCTGCTCGACAAGGCCCTCGAGAAGCGGCGGATCGTCGACGAGAACCGCGCGCTGCGCGAGACGCTCGGTGCGTCGTTCCGCGCCGGGTCGCTCATCGGCCGGAGCCCCTCCATGCAGGCGGTCATGGACATGGTCCGCCGGATCGCGAGCGCGCGCACGAGCGTCCTGATCACCGGCGAGAGCGGGACCGGCAAGGAGATGGTGGCGCGCGCGATCCACGAGCGAGGCGCGCGCGCCGAGGGCCCCTTCGTCGTGGTGAACTGTGGCGCCCTGCCCCCGCAGCTCATGGAGAGCGAGCTCTTCGGGCACGAGCGGGGGGCGTTCACCGGCGCCACGCAGCGGACGGACGGGCTCGTGCGCGCGGCCGAAGGGGGGACGCTGTTCCTCGACGAGATCGGAGAGCTGCCTGCCGATCTGCAAGTCAAGTTGCTGCGCGTGCTGCAGGATCGTCGCGTGCGCCCGGTCGGCGGGCAGCGGGAGATCGAGGTGGACATCCGGGTGGTCGCGGCGACGAACCGCGACCTCGAGGCCGACGTGGAGGCGGGGCACTTCCGCCGTGATCTCTTTTACCGACTCAACGTGATCCGGTTGCACCTGCCTCCGCTGCGCGAGCGGGTGCAGGACATCCCGCTGCTCTGCGCGCACCTCGTCGAGAAGCACTGCGCGCTCGCCGGTCGGCCGCCGCTCGAGCTGTCGGACGCGGCGCGGCGCTGGCTGCTCGAGCAGCCCTACCCCGGCAACGTGCGCGAGCTCGAGAACGTCGTGGAGCGCGCGGTCACGCTCGCGAGGACGGACACCATCGAGCTCGAAGACCTCCCGCGCGGCGCCGAGGACCGCGCGCCCGATCCGGGGGCCGTCGCGATCGGCCCCGGCTTCGACATCGACGCCTACCTCGGGGCGATCGAGAAGCGGATCCTGCTGCGCGCGCTCGACGAGGCGGGCGGCGTCCGCACCGAGGCGGCGAAGCTGCTCGGGACGACCTTCCGGTCGCTGCGCTACCGCCTCGCGAAGTACGACATCGGCGGCGGAGACGAGCCCGCGTCGGACGACTGACGCGATTCGTCGGTCACCGAACGCGCCGCGGCGCGTTTCGCGCGGTACGAGGATTGCGTGATACGCTGCCGGATAGGAGCGTCATGCGCAGCACTCAGGGGTTCACGCTCATCGAGCTCATGATCGTCGTCGCGATCGTGGGCATCCTCGCCGCGATCTCGATCCCGAGCTTCCAGAGCTACCTGTACCGATCGAAGACCGCCGAGGCCGTCACGTTCCTCGGCGAGATCCGCCAGCGACAGGAGGCCTACCGCGCGGAGTTCGGGCAGTACTGCTCCGCGTCCGGCGGCCCGGGCACCGCGATCACCGGCGGCGCGTGGAACCCTGCCGCCTTGCCCGCGGCGGGTCACCGCGTGGGCTGGGGGACCGACGTGGGCTGGACCCAGCTCGGCGCAGCGCCGGACGGCCCCACCCTCTTCCAGTACCGCACGACCGCGGGCCCCCCGGGGACCAACCCGGGCGTGCCGAACTTCGGAGGGACCGACTTCTGGTTCGTCGCGCACGCCCGCGGTGACCTCGACGGCGACGGGCGCACGGTGATCTTCGAGATCGTGTCCGCCTCCAACCGCATGTTCATCGGCGACGACTCGTTCAATCCGTTGCCGCGCGGGTGGCACTGACGTTTTTCGGCGATCGGGCCGCACGGCGCCGCCGATTTGCGGCACTCCTCGCCCCTTCGGTGGATGAAGCCCGAACGTGGCTCCACGGCACGGCTCTCGCACGATGTCAGGGAGTCCCCCCACCGAACGGAGCGAGATACACATGCGAAAGCTGCTGAAGCGAGAGAAGGGCTTCACTCTGATCGAGCTGATGATCGTCGTCGCGATCATCGGCATCCTGGCGGCCATCGCCATCCCGGCCTTCATCGGCTACCTGACTCGGGCGAAGACCTCCGAGGCCGGCAACAACCTCAAGAACATGTTCACCGCCGCGGCGGGCTACTACACGAACGAGAACTGGGGCATGCGGACGTTCGACGCGACGCCGGGCGCCGTCGCAGCAACCTCGGCGTGTACGGTCGGCCCGACTGTCCAGACCCCCGTCGCGCCGAGTCCGGCGAAGGTCAACATCGACTGGAATGACCCAGCCCTCGCACCGTTCGTCGCGATCGGCTTCTCGACGCGCGATCCGGTCTACTACCAATACCGGCTGGAGAGTGTGGGAGACATGTGCGGCACCATGCTGGGCCTCCCGCTCTACAGCTTCCAGGCGATCGGGGACCTCGACGGAGACGGAATCACCAGCCTGTACGAGCTGGCCGCGGGGTCGAACGCGCAGAACGAGCTGATGCGCACGCCGGGGATCTACCGCGAGCGCGAGCTCGAGTAGGGCCACCCCAACGGGGGTATGGACCGCTCTCCCCGCGCGCGTCGTGAGGAGAGCGGTCTTGCGTTCGGGCCTCGGGCCGCGCTCAGATGTGCGAGGAGCAGACCGTTGAGCCGTGATCGCATCGCCCTCCTCGCCGTCGTGACCTCGCTCGTCGTGCTGCCGCTCGCGCTCGACGCGCTGCGCGCGCGAGCGCACGTCTCGTGGCGCGAAACCCAGGCCTACGAGGGCGGCTACTACCTCCCGCCCCGCGAGTGGCTCCCCGCGCTCTCGCTGGGTTGGCGCGAGGCGCTCGCCGACCTCGTGTGGATGCGCGCGCTCATCTACTACGGCGACGAGATGCACCACGGGGGCGACGTCCGCTTCGCGTACGAGTACGCCGAGGCGATCGAGGCGCTCGACCCCGACTTCGTCGCTGTCTATCGCTGGGTGGGCATGGCCGGGCTCTACCGGCCGACCGCGATCACCGCCGACGACGTCGAGCGCGCGGTGACGATCATGCAGCGCGGCGCCGAGCGGCATCCGCTCGACGGCCAGCTCGCCTGGGACCTCGGCGCCGTGCTCGTGTTCGAGCTGCCCCCGTTGCTCGAGGACACGGAGGCCGCCGACGCCGCCCGCGCGCGCGGCGTCCCGTTCCTCGTGCGCGCCTCGCGCCTCGGCGCCGCGCCCGAGTGGGCGTCGCTCTCGAACGCGGCGCTGCTCGCGCGGATCGGTCGGACCGATCAGGCGGCGCGCCTGCTCGAGGACCTCTACGCGCACACGGACGACCTCGCGACGCGCGAGCGCATCGCCATGCGCATCCGACAGATGCGCGACGAGGCCCAGGCGGAGGCCTTCCTCGCCCGGATGGAGGAGCTCGAGCAGGAGCGGCGGCGCGCGTTCCCCTACACACCCGCCGGCCTCTACCTCCTGATCGGCCCGCGGCCTGCGGCCGATCTCGTCACCCCGATCCGCGACGGATTCCCGCGGGCGTTCGCCGCGGGGCCATGAGGCCTGGGCGAGGCTCGTTCACTCCGCGCGGTCGCGGATGTAGAGGATGCCCTGCTCGACGAGCGGACCGGTGTCGTCCGCGCGCATGCGCACCTCGAACAGGCTGCGCTCGCCGTCGCCGTCCAGGTCGCCCTCGGCGCGCAGCGTGAGGAGGTACGTCCCCTCCGGGCTGCGCAGCCCGCAGCCACTCGCGGCGGGCTCGAACGTGTACGCGTAGCGGAGCGGCGTGCGCGGGCGGAACCCGAGCGCGCGCCACGTCGCGTACCCGGGCGTGTCCGCGTCGTGGAAGTCGAGCTCGCTCGGTTCGGGCGAGGGCTCGCGCGGGGTCGGCCCCGCGGTCGGCGGCAGACAGCGGCCGAGCTCGGTGCCGCCCTCGCCGGGCACGCGCGCCGCGAAGTACGCGGCGGCGCTCCGCCGCAAGGACGCGAGCTGCTCCACCGCCTCGTTGGTCTTGCTCGTCCGCAGTTCGCGCACGAACGTCGGGATGAAGACGGCGAGCACGACGCCGACGATGCACACGATCAGCGACGCTTCGACCAACGAGAGCCCGCTCGTTCGCCGCCTCGCCACGGCGGCAGTGTGGACCGCCCTCGGTGCCGCGCAACCTGGTCGGATCACGCGGCCTGGTCGGAGCACGCGGCGGCGCGACGATCAACCCGGCGTGAGCCGGCGGATCAACGTCTCGACCTGCCCCGCGCGGATCGTGACGGTCACCGTCTCGCGGATGTCGAAGTCGGGGTTGACCAGGCGCACCTGGTGGCGCCCCGCGGGGAGCGGGATGTTCATCTGCGGCGTGTTGCCGATCAGGCGCCCGTCCACGTAGACCTGCGACCACGGCGTCGTCTGCACGCGCAGCGTGCCCGTGCCGCCCGTCGCGCCGCCCCCGGTCGTGCCGCCGCCCGTGTCGCCGCCGCCGGTCGCCGGCTGCGTGCCGCCAGTCGCGCCGCCGCCGCCGCCGCGACGTCCGCCGCCGGTCGTGGCCACGCGCTGTCGCTCGACGAGCACCGCGTCGACGGTGTGGTTCGCCTGCCCGGACGGCGGGCTCAGCGCCTGCGACCAGTCCTCGTAGCCGACGCGCGTCATCTCCACGGTCCACTGCCCGCCGGAGACGTCGACCGCCTGGGTCACCGGGGTGTCGCCGACGCGGCGCCGCTCGCTGCCGCGGACGAGCGTCACGCGCGCGCCGCTCGGGCTCGACTCGAACCGCACCGAGACCTGCCGCAAGGTCAGGACCGCACGCGGGAGCTGCACCACCTGTCCCGCCGACAAGTCGACTTGCCCCGTCCAGGGCGCGTAGTTCTCGAGCTCCGCGCGCACCGTGACCGTGCCCGGCTCGAGGTCGGTGACGGTGACGGGCGTGCGCTCCGCGAGCTGCCGCTCGCCGACGAAGACGAGCGCGCCGCTCGGGACGGTGTCGAGGTGGAAGCCGGTGCCGGCCGCGGGCACGGTGCCCCCGGTTCCCACCGGGGTCCCGCCGGTGGTGCCCAGACCGGTCGTCCCGCCGGTGGTCGCGACCCCGCCGGTGGCTGCGCCGACGCCACCCTCGGGCACGAGCGTGACGGCCGGCAGCTCCAGCGTCTGCCCGCTCGCGAGGTTCACGCGCGTCGCCCAGGTCTGGTAGCCGTGCTTGCGCACCTCCACGAGGTGCTCGCCGGGCTCGACGTTGGCGAGGAGGAACGGGCTCGCGGTCGACGAGGTGATCGGCTCGTTGTCGAGGTAGACGACCGCGTCCGGCGGGTTGGTCGAGAGGTGGATCACGCCGGGCTGCGAGCGGCCGAAGAACCACCAGAGCCCACCGCCCACGACGCCGAGCCCGAAGACCGCGACGAGCGCGAAGACGGCCAGCATCGCGCCGCCGCCGCCCTTCTTCTTCTG
This sequence comes from Sandaracinaceae bacterium, assembly GCA_019637095.1. GTDB lineage: Bacteria > Myxococcota_A > Polyangia > Polyangiales > Sandaracinaceae > JACKEC01. The sequence continues at coordinate 116,763 of JAHBWG010000010.1, forward strand.
GACCACCGCGGTCGGCTCTCGGCCGTACGCGACGGGCTCGGGCGGGAGGTCGTCGAACGGCGAGGGCATCCCCGGGACCGCCCCGGGCGAGGACGCGGTCGGGACGAACTGCGGCGTGGCGACCATCGCGGCGGTCGGCGCGACCGGTCGCGGCGCGGGCGCCGCCGCGACCGGGGCCGGCGCGGGCGTGTCGTCGTTCAGCTCGGGGAGCGACGGGATCAGCCCGTCCTCCGGCTTGTCGTAGATCTGGGTCGAGAGCTCCTCGTCGTCCCAGTCCATGTCGAGCGCGGCGCCTGGGCTCGACACCGCCCGCGACGTGGCGGCGGCCGAGGGGGGCGGCGGCGGGTTCGACGAGCGCAGCGGCGGCGGCACCGCCGGCGGCGAGCTCGTCCGGGGCGGCGGCGGCGGCGGCGGCGCGCCCGACGTGCGCGGCGGCGGTGGCGGCGGGACGCCGACCCCCATCATCGTCCGCTTGGGGCCGCGCGGACGCGGCGGCGGCTGCGCGGCCGAGATGTTCGCCGCCTTCGCCGGCGCGGGCTCGATGTCCGCGAACGCGTCGAGCCCCGAGCTCTTCGACGTCGGGCGCGCTCCCGCCGCCGGCGCGAGGCCGGCCTCGACCTCCATGCGCCGGTACTCTTCCTCGCGCTGCGACTCGCGCGCGATCTCCTCGGCGAACGCCTTGCGCATGTACGCGCTCAGGTCCTTGCGCGAGAAGAAGTTGCCGCTCGTGTACATGAACGACTGCAAGTCGTCGTGCAGGTCCATCGCGGTCTGGTAGCGATCGTCGACGTCCTTCGCGAGCGCCTTGAGGACGATCTGCTCGAGCTCCTCCGGGATGCGCCGGTTGTACGTGGACGGCGGCATGATCTCGACGTTGCGGACCTTCTCGAGCGTCGAGAAGTCGCTCTCGCCGACGAAGAGGCGCTCCCCGGTGAGCAGCTCGTAGAGCACGATGCCGACCGCGAAGATGTCGCTGCGGCGGTCGAGCGGAAGGCCGCGCACCTGCTCCGGCGACATGTAGCCGAACTTGCCCTTGAGGATCCCCGCCTGCGTCTTGCCGGCCTTGCCCGCCGCCTTGGCGATCCCGAAGTCGATGATCTTCGTCTCGCCGTCGTAGCTGATCAGGATGTTCTGCGGCGAGACGTCGCGGTGGACGAGGTTGAGCTCGCGGCCGGCGGCGTCCTTCTTGTTGTGCGCGTAGTCGAGGCCCTCGCAGACCTTCATGACCGTGTAGCAGGCCATGGGCACGGGCACCGTCTCGCCGCGCTTGCGCGCGCGGTCGAAGATCGCGCGGAGGTCCTTGCCGTGGACGAACTCCATCGCGATGAAGAAGGAGTCCGCGACCTTCCCGAGGTCGAAGATCTGGGCGATGTTCGCGTGCGTCAGCTGCACGGCGATCTTCGCCTCGTCGATGAACATCGTGATGAACTCTTGGTCCTCCGCGATCGACGGAAGGATGCGCTTCACCGCGACGAGCCGCTCGAAGCCCTCGACGCCGAAGGCCTTCGCCTTGAAGACCTCCGCCATCCCGCCGACGTTGATTCGCTCGAGCAGGACGTATTTCCCGAAGGGGATCGGCTTCTTCACCTCAATCTCCTACCGCCGGGGGCGCCGCCACGCACCCGCCGGAGCCCGGCGCGCGCGCACTGTACCGGCTGTGCACAGACACGGTCAATGCCCGATGCTTGGCCACGACGCTCGACGCGGCCCCGGGGCCGCGCATGACCGGACTCTCCACCACGCCGGGATCATGCCGGAATCGTGACGCGTCTGCCAACTCGGCGCCGCGCGCGCCGCGCGGGTGTGAGAGAACACAGAGAGCGCCTTCATCGCTCGCCGGGCGGTCGCACGAAGCGAGGTCCGGTCTCGTCGGTGTCGCGCCGGTAGCGGACGCGCTGGTCTTGCAGGTAGCCCCAGACCCGGTACGGCTGCGGCGCGTTGTCGGGGAACAGCACCTCGGTGGCGGGCCGCTCCTCGGCGTAGAACGCGAGCGCCGTCCCCGCCTCGACGCGCACCCGCTCGTACCCGTCGACGGCGGCGTGGTGATCGCCGACCGCGAACGCCAGGCGGCTCTCGGCAGGCAGCGCGTACGCGCGCTCGACGCCGGCGGTGCGCAGGCGCTCGGCGAGCGGCACCGCGTCGCCTGCGGTCTGCGCGTAGACCAGGAACCCGTCTCGATCGAGCCCGATCGCGGCCTGCGCGCCGGGCAGCTGCTCTAGGCGCGGGCCGGACGCGATCACGCGGTCGCCGGGCTGCGGCGCGGCGTCGAGCAGCCTCCACCCGGTGTCGTGCCGGCGCGCCACGATCCCCTCGGGCGCGTCCTGCCGAGCGATCGCGGCGGCGCCCGCGAGGTACGCCAGGGGGCGCTGGTGCCGCTCCGCGCGCAGCGGCGCGGGGACCGCGCGCGTCGGGTCGATGCGCACGATCCACGTGCGCGCGTCCTCCGACGCGCCCAGGTGCGCGCGGGCGAACGCGTGCGGCCAGCCCGCGTTCGGCAGACCGGCGGTAGAGAAGACACCCTCGCCCTCGCGCTCACCCTCGAGGTGCGGTCCTGGCAAGACGGGGCGCAACGTCAGGTAGAAGAAGTCGCGCCCGTCGCGATCCGAGTAGCGCGGGAACGGCATGCCCATCGAGCGCACGGCGCGCCGCGCCCGCAGGCGCCAGCCCTCGGTGCGCATGAAGCGGCCGTCGTACTCGCTCTCCGCGTGGCGCCGCCCCGCGAGCGGTGGCGGCGTCTCGCCGGGCGCGAACGGGCGGAAGAACTCGAACCCGCAGTGCGGGTTGTTCATGTCGAGGTGCAGCGAGCGCACGCAGCGCGTGCGGATCATCGCCTCACCGAGCGCCTCGGGCCCGACGCCCTGGCTCCAGAAGTACGCGAGGAACCCCTCGCGCGTGAGGCACATCCCGCTGCGCGTGGTGTAGGTCTGCTCCTCGACCTGGCGCGGCGCGGCCCCCCAGTACCAGCGCTCCCACGGGTTGTAGCGGCCGTCCTCCACGACGCTCGTGAGGTTCTGCCGCATGTCGACCATCCCCTCGGGGATCTGCCGGTTGGCGAGCCGCTCGTCGTAGAAGCGACCGCGCCAGTCCGGCTCGGGCCACGAGCCCATCCCGACGCGTCCGTCCTCGAACACGGCGACGGTCGCCGCCCACGGTTTGGGCGGCAGGTACACGCGGCCGGAGGCCATCATGCCGAACTCGCCGTGCAGCGACTGGAACCCGCCGTTGAAGGCGCCGACCAGGCGGCGCAGGACCTCGGGATCGCGCGGGACCATCCCCGTGCCGCGCTGGCCGGTCGCGCTGATCGGCTCGTACACGCCGGACTGAATGCGCAACTGGACTTGTCGAGGATCCCAGATCGTGACGTACACGCGCGTGTAGGCCCGCTCCGGGTCGGCTCGCAAGAACGTCTGGTAGAAGGCCGGCGGCGCGTTCGGGTAGGCGTTGACGAACGGGTCGTCGACGACCGGGATCCAGCCGCCCTCGCCCGCCACCGCGGGCTGCGTGATCACCGGCTCCAGCGCCGCCGGCGGCCAGCCGAGCTCCGGGTCGGTCGCGGTGAGCATCGCGATGCGCTCCTCGCTGACCTCCGCGGGCGGCATGACCAGCTCCTCGGCCACCGCCTCCGCGGTGTCGGGCGCGCCGAAGGCCCCGTGGTAGGCGCGCGTCAACGCGTCCTTCACGCCGAAGACGCGGTTCTCCAACCACTCGATCGGCTCGGGACCGATCCACGAGACGTTGCGGACGCTGTCGACGAGCCACGGCACGGTCTCGGGCATCCCCTTGGTCTGCTCCTGGAGCTCGACCAGGTCGCCACCCCGGAGGGGCTCGACACGCCCCGGATCGATCACGAGCCGCTCGTCGTCGAGCGCGATCGCGAAGCGACCGTCGCGCACCGCGAGGGAGAGCGCCTCGGCCGGGCTCGCGAGCTGGTAGCGCACCACGCCGAAGCCCGCGGAGCGCCCCGTCTGCTGGAGGTTCGTCAGCGCGGCCTGCCAGCGCGCGCGCGCCGGCCAGCCCTCGACGAGCGCTTCGGGCTCGCCGCGCAGGTCGATCACCGTCACCGCGTCGAAGCGACCGGAGACCCGCGTGGCGTACGCGACGTGGTCGCCGCTGCGCAGCGGCGCGCCCTCGTCCGCGCTCGCCGTGCGCGAGAGGTTGCTGAGCCACGCCAGGTCGAGGACCGTCGACGCGCCGCCGCGGCGCACCTCCGCGTAGTAGACGTCGCCGAGGGCCCCCGCGCCTTCGCGCGCCACGAACAGGACCGGCCGCATCGCGAGCGGACCGGGGTCACCCTCGAGCCAGAGGATCGACGGGGGATCGACCGTGAGGCCCTCGCGCGCCGCGGCGTCGGCGAGCGCCTCCTCGAGCGTCGCGCCGGTGCCTCCGGTCGCGGCGCCCCGCGCGACGACGAGCGCCAGCGCGGCGAGCGCGAGCCCGGCCAACAGCCGCCGGCGCCGCCGCACCGCGTCGCGCGCGCGGTCCGCCGCGCGAGGGGGCCGAGGGGTCGCGGGAGCTCTTCCCGACGTCACGCTCGCGGAGCTCGACATCCGTGTCCGGCGCCTCCTCGCGCCACGTCTAGCACGCGCGGCGCGGGCCACACCAAATCCCAGCAGCGAGAGTTCACTCACAGCGCCGTGCTCGGCCCGTGCCGGGGTCCCTCCTCCGTGGCACGGTTGCGGGGCTCGCGAGCGGGGTCCGTGCTCGCAGCCTATCCTACCGCGGCGAGCGCCCTGCGGCGCTCCCTCTCGCGTCCTCGGGAACCCTCATGATCGTCTCTCATCCCACGAGCCACCGACCGCGCGCCGCGCGTGTCGTCCTCGCGCTCGTCGCCGCCCTCGCCTTGCTCGCCGGGCTCGCGCCGAGCGGCGCCGCCGCGCAGCGCGGTCGCCGCCGGCCGACGCCCGCGGCGACCCCGGACGCCGAGGGGCCCACCGGCCCGCAACCGACCGTGCGCGACATCGACACGATCGCCGCGCGGCTCTCGTCGACGAACGGCGACGAGGTGCGCGAGGCGATCGACCTGCTGAGCGTGATCGATCACCCGAGCGTCGTGCCGCACCTGGCGACGCTGCTCCGGAGCGGGCGCTCGGACGAGGTGACCGATCGCGCGCTCCAGGCGCTGCGCGGGCTCGCGCATCCGTCGGCGATCGAGGTGCTCGGCGAGTTCGCGCACCACCGCCGCCCCCGCGCTCGCCGCCTCGCCTACCAGGCGCTCGCCGCGGTCTCCGACCGCCGCGTGCCCGCGCTCCTCGAGCAGGGCCTGAGCGACAGCGACCGCAGCGTGCGCGCGCAGTGCGCGCGTTCGCTCGGCGAGATCGGCGCCACCGGCTCCGTCGAGACGCTGTTCGTCGCGTTCGACCGCGGCATCGTCGAGGCCGCCATCTCGATCGGGAAGCTCGGCAACCGCGCTTCGATCCCGCGGTTCCACGAGTACCTCGGGCGCGTGCCCCTGTCGGTGATGCTCTCGGGCTACGCGGAGCTCGTCCGCCGCAACGACATCCCCGACGACGCGAAGATCGAGATCATCGGCCGCCTCGGCGAGATCTCGGGCGACATGGTGCGCGTGTTCCTGCAGCGCTACCTCGACACGCTCCCGACGGGGCGCACGGCCGAGCGGGACCGAGTGCGGCTCGCGGTGATCGAGACCCTGCGGCGGATCCCGGGCCACGCCGGCTCGGCGCGCGGGACGACGGTGAGCACCGGCGCGGAGGGCACGCGATGAATGCGCTGAAGACCAAGGGCGCGCTCGCGGCGCTGGCGCTCGCGCTGGGCGCGTGCGGCAGCCAGTACCGCAGCGCGTTCAGCCACCACTTCCTCGACAACCAGGAGCTGGACCTCGCCGCCGTGCTCGAGCGCTTGCCCGAGCCGGCGCACGACGACCGCCCCCAGAACGCGCTCGGCGCGCCGATCGCCGTCGCGGCGACGCACGTCGAGGACGGCGGGGCGCGGCAGGTCGTCGCGTGGCGCCTCGACCGCGGCGAGAGGCTCTGGGCCGTAGAGGTCGACGCCGCGACGCAGCCCGAGATCCTCGGTGACGTGGTCTTCCTCAGCACGCGCGAGCAGCTGCAGGCGTACGACCTCGCGAGCGGACGACCGCTCTGGCAGTATCGTCTCCCGGACCTCGCCTACGTCGGCGCGACGCGCAACGGCGACACGATCTTCTGGTCCGCGACCGTCGGCGCGCTGGGCGGAGCGCGGCGCGTGGGGCACATCGTGGCGGTCGACGCGCGCAGCGGCGCGGAGCGCTGGCGCCACGAGGTCCAGGGCGTCTTCGGGCAGCCCGCGGCGTCCGGCGGCTACGTGTTCGTCCCCTGGGAGCGCCAGAACATCGCGATCCTCGACGCCGCGACCGGGGACGAGCTCGCGCGGCTGCGCTCGACGGACGACGTCGTCGCGTGGGCGTTCGATCACCCGACCGGCATCTACTACGGCGGCCGCAGCATCTACCGGCTCACCCACCGCTCTCACAGCGGCACGCGCGCCGAGAGCACGCACGTGCGCCCCGCGCTCGGCGAGCTGCCGCGCCAGCCCGAGTCCATCTGGCCCGACGGGTACGTCCCGCGTCCTGGCGCGCGCTCGGCTCGCGGCCGCATCCGGGTCTACTTCAACCCGGCGCCTGCGCCCGACGCCGACAGCATCCACGTCGAGGGCGACACCTACTACTTCGTCTACTTCCGGTACGTGTTCGCGTACTCGCTCGACGGCGTGCTGCGCTGGGCGCGGATCCTCGAGCAGGACGTGGCCAACGCCGAGGCGATGCCGCACGGGCTCTTGACCGTCGGCGAGCAGGGGCGCGCGGTCTTGCTCGATCGCGACAGCGGCAACGACCGCTGGACGTGGGACGCGGGCGTGGCGATCGCGTCGGTCGGCATCGACGCCTCGGGCTTCGACCCGGCGGGCGACGGCGGGCCGGCGCGCCCCCTGCGCCAGCTCCTCAACGAGGTCGTGCTCGACCCGGACAACCGCCTCGTGGCTGCGCGCGGCTACGCGATCGCGCGGCTCGCCGAGCTCGAGGAGCCCGAGATCACCCGCGACCTGCTCGACCTCTACCAGCAACGCGCGATGCCGGGCGCGCTGCGTGAGGCGATCCGCCAGGCGCTCCGTACGCGGCGCAGCGGCCAGCCCTACCTCGTGGAGGCGCTCGCGCGTCGCTACGACTTCCTGCAGGAGACGGAGTCGCCGCCGCTCGAGGCCATCGTCCCCGCCCTGCTCGCGATGCGGCACACGGAGTCGGTGCCTCAGCTCGTGAACCACCTGATGAACCACGAGACGCCGGCCGAGGTCTTGCCCGACCTCGTGGACGCCATCGTCCAGCTCGGCGGCGCCGACGCGGTGCCGGCGCTGCGCCGGTTCCTCGTGCTCTACCGCCAGGACAGCCTCTTTGCGGGCCCGACCGAGGATCGCGCGTCGAGCGAGGGCGGACAGGTCGAGCGCGCCAACCCCGGGGCGCGCGCGCTCGCGCTGGCCGCGCGCGGGATCTTCGAGCACGGCGGGCCCGCCGGGCGCGAGCTGCTCGCGTCGCTCTCCGCCGAGCGCGCGCCCGTCCACCCGCCGCTCCGCGAGCACATCGCGGGGCTCTACGAGGCGGAGCAGGCGGCCGCCGAACGGGCCGAGCGCGAGGAGGAGGCGGCGCGTCAGGCGGCGCTCGCGGCCGCGAGCGCGCAGGCGGAGGCGGCGCTGCCGCCGCGGCTCTCGCAGGAGCAGGTCAACGCGACGTTCCACGAGAACGCCGACCAGCTGCGCGAGTGCATCGCGGACGAGCTCGAGCGCAACGAGCGGCTCGCGCAGGTGCGGGTCGTCTTCATCCTCGAGAACGATGGGCGAGCCAGCGAGGTGACCGTGGCGCCGCGCAGCGACGAGCTCTCACGCTGCCTCGGCGAGCGCGTGGCGCAGATCCAGTTCCCGCGGTTCCGCCAGCGCCGCATGCGCGCGACGTTCGTCGTGTCGGTCCGTGGCGGCGCCGACGCGGAGGCGACCGACACGACGCAGCCCGCGCTCGCGTCCCGCGCGCCCGAGGGGGCGCCGTGGTTCTGGTACGAGCAAGAGCGCGCCCGACTCCGCGGCGTCGCCGACCAGGTCCCCGCGGTCGCGGCGTGGTGGGCGGAGCGCCAGCCGCCCGCGGCGGCGACCGCGACGGCTGGCAGCGCCGTCGACACGGTCGAGTGCCCGCCTGGGATGCCGGAGCAGGTCTGTCGCCAGCGGCAGGCGGCCGCGGCGAGCGGAGGCGCCGGCGGCACGGCGAGCGCCGGGACGAGCGGCGGTCCCGCGGGAGCGGGGACGGCCGGGGGTGCGGGCGGCGGGACGAGCGGTACCGCGACGGCGAGCGCGGGCGGCACGGCGGGCACGGCGGGCAGCGGGACCTCGGGCAGCGGGACCTCGGGCAGCGGGACCTCGGGCAGCGGGACCTCGGGCAGCGGGACCTCGGGCAGCGGGACCTCGGGCAGCTCGGGCGGTACGCCGTGGTGGGCGACGGCCAGCAGCGATGAGGACGAATAGCGCGTCCCCCCGTCATCGTTCGGCGCGAGGTTCGGCGGAAGGTTCGGGGACGTCGCGTGTTGGGCGGGCGGCCGCCTTCGCGGCCACCGTCCTCTACGTCGGCTGCGCGTCACCGCCCGCCACGGCACCCAGGCACGCCATGCCCGCCCCCGCACCCGCGCCGCGACCTCTGCCTCCCCGCCTCGTCCTCGGCCGGGCCGAGGTCGTGCTCGAGCCGCCGCACGCGCCCGCGGTGACCGTCCGGGTCGAGGTCGCCGCCACGCCGGCGCTTCACCGCCGCGGCCTCATGTTCCGGCGCGCCCTCGAGCCCGACGCGGGGATGCTCTTCGTCTTCGACGAGCCGGAGATCCAGTACTTCTGGATGCGCAACACCTACCTCTCGCTCGACATGATCTTCATCGGCGCCGACCGCCGCGTCGTCGGCGTCGTCGAGAACGCCGAGCCGCTCACCGAAGACGAGCGGGCGGTCGACGCGGAGTCGCAGTATGTACTCGAGGTCACGGGCGGCTTCGCGGCCGCGCATGGCATCGTCGCCGGCACCCCGGTCCGCTTCGTGGGCCTCTCGGAGGATTGAATCGTGAGCACCCCCCTCCTTCGCATCGCCTCGGTCGGTCTCGCGCTCTCGCTCGCGGGTTGCGGCGACGCCGAGGTCGCCGTCACGAACGCGGACGGCACCGACGTCGCCCGCGCCGAGCCGCACGTCGCGGTCGCCTCCGACGGGACCGAGATCGTCTTCGCCGGCGCCAGGGAGGAGGCGCGGCGCGACGTCGCCACTCCGCCGCAGGCGCGCCGCGACGAGCGCCGCCTGATCCGGGAGCCGAACTCGCCCGACCCGGAGGCGGGCGAGTTCACGCTCGAAGAGGCGGTGGTCGGCCTGCCGATCGACGGAAGCCTGATCGTCGAGATCAACACCACGTTCGGCCCGATCCTGTGCGAGCTCCACGCGGACCGCGCGCCGAACACCGTGGCGAACTTCATCGGGCTCGCCCGCGGCTTGCGGCCGTGGTGGGACGCGCGCGCCGGCGAGTGGCGGCGCACCCCGTACTACGAGGGGCTCACGTTCCACCGGGTCGTCCCCGGCTTCCTCGTGCAAGGGGGTGACTACCTCGGCGACGGAACCGGAACCGTCGGATACACGATCGCCGACGAGCCGCACGATACGCTCTCGCACGATCGCGCCGGGCAGCTCTGCATGGCGAACCGAGACGGCCCCAACACCGCAGGCGCGCAATTCTTCTTGACCGATGGGCCGGCCCCCCAGCTCGACGCGGGCGGCTCCACGATCTTCGGCCAGTGCCGGCCGCTGCACGTGATCTCGCAGCTCGCGCGGGTCCCGCAGGACCCGGACGCCGGCAACCAGCCGCTCACCCCGCTCGAGATCCGGCGGCTCTCCATCCGCCGCGTCGTCGGCGGCCTCGCGGAAGCCCAGCCCACGCGCCCCCAGCTGCCCGAGGGCGAGCCCGAGGTCCCGCGCGGCGCGAGCGCCGATCCGACCGCGTCACCGCGAGACCGCTACGATCCGCGCCAGTACGGGCGCCCGAGCCCGCTCCCCGGGGGCCGCACGGGCCCGCCGCCGGTGCCGCGTCCGCTGCGCGACGACCACCACGGCCACAACCATTGAGTGGCGCCGAGACGCGAAGGCGCCGCGCGTTCTGCGCGCTCACCCACCGAGTCGCCCGCGGAGCCCCGCCGAGACCGGCCCTTCCCTTCGCGGCTCGGCGCCTTCGCGCGAGCCACCTCTCGTCGCCCGTCGAGTCTTCGGAGGGTCGTTCCAACGATGGGGCCCTTCGGCCACCGGCCATCGCTACGCGATGGCCGGGCCTCGAATGGCGCCGTCGGCCGCGTGCGCGCCCGACTCATCCACAGGTGCGCTCCGAGGCCCCTCTTCGGATCGCTCGACGACCGTCACCTCGCGCGCGGCGCGGCGCGCTTCACTCCTCTTCGCGCGCGCGCCGCCAGCGAGAGCGCCGCCGCGGCGGGTCGATGTCGGCCTTGACCACCGGCTTGAGGCCGCCCGAGTCGTTCGGGATGAAGCGGATCTCCGTCCGGATCTCGAAGGAGAGCGCGGTGAGCGCCTTCTGGAGCTCCTTCGAAAGGTCGGTGGCGGCGAGGAAGTCTCGGATCTCGTGGGCGACCACGCGCACCATCGCGTTCTTCGTGTCGTCGACCTGCGAGAAGACGTAGCCGACGATCTCCTTGGGCAGCCGGACGTTCTTCTCGCCGACGACTCCGCGGAGCGCCTCGCCCGGATCGCGCAGCGTCTCGAGCCCGCTCTCGAGGCCGCGCTCGATCGCCCGCTGCAGCACCTTGGGCAGGATCCGCTCGAGCCTCCGGCGGCGGCGATCGCGATCGGAGACGGGAGCCGGCTCGCCCTCGTCGTCGAGGTCGAGCTCGTCCTCGAGGTCCGCGTCGTCGTCCGGCTCGCTCACGGGCGGTTCCTAGTCTCCGGCCCGGAGGTGGTCAAGCGCGGCGGTCGCGCTATCAGGCCCTCGCGCGATGGCCGTCGTCCTGCTCGTCTCGAAGCCTCTGGGGCCGCCGTGGAACGACGGCAGCAAGAACCTCGCGCGCGACCTCGCCGAGGGGATGCGGCGGCACCTCCCGCGCGCGCTCGTCACGCAGACGGGCTGGCGCCCTCGGCGCGGCCAGGTCGAGCCGATCGGGCGGCACACCGCGCTCGCGACGCTCGCGCACCTCGCCACCGGACCGCGCCCGGACCTCTGGCACTTCTTCTTCGCGCCCAACCCGCGGACGAGCCTCGCGGCGCGCGCCCTCGGCCGCGCGCGCCGCGTGCCGTCGGTCCACACGGTGTGCTCGCGCCCGCGCGAGCTGCGCGCCGCGCAGCGGCTGCTCTTCGCGGACCGCACCGTCGTGCTCTCGAGGGCCACCGAGGTGGCGCTCGAGAGCGTCGGCGCCCGGGTGCTCCGCATCCCGCCGGCGACCCCCGCGCTCGCGCCCCTCGATGCGGCGGCGCGCCGCGAGACGCGGCGTGCGCTCGGGCTCCCGCTCGAAGCCCCGCTCCTCGTCTACCCGGGCGACCTCGAGCACGGTGAGGGCGCCGCGCGGATCCTCGCCGCGCACGCGCGGATGCGCACCGAGACGTGGCTCGTCATGGCTTGCCGCACGAAGACCCGCGCGGCGCGCGAAGCGGAGCGGCGGTTGCGCACGGAGTCGGGGCCGCGGGTCACCTGGGTCGGCGAGACCGGCGCGATCCACGCGCTGCTCGGCGCCGCCGACGCGGTCGCCCTCCCCTCGACCGATCTCTACGCGAAGGTCGATCTGCCCCTGGTCTTGATCGAGGCGATGTGGCTCGCGCGCCCCGTGCTCGTCGCGGCCGACTCCCCGGCCGCCGAGCTCGCCGAGGACGGCGCCGCCCTCGCCGTCGAGCCCCACCCGGACGCGATCGCCGCCGCGCTCGATGACCTCGCCGACGACGGCGCCAAGCGCGCGGCGCAAGGCGCGCTAGCTCGCCGCGCCGCGCAAAGCCGCTACGATGTCGCCGCGATGGCGGCAGCGTACGAGCGCCTCTACGACGAGCTCGCGGGAGCGCCCGCGTGAGCGCGGAGCTCGAGCGGACGCGCCGCTACTACGACGACTTCGCGCCCGACTACGAGCGCGCGCGGCACGAGGGCTACCACGCGCTGATCGACGAGCTGACCGTCGAGCTGCTCGCACCCTATGCTCGCGGCCGCCGCGTGCTCGAGGTCGGCTGCGGGACCGGCCTGCTCCTCTCGCGCGTCGCGCCGCTCGCCGCCGAGGCGGTCGGCGTCGACCTCTCGCCGGGCATGCTCGAGCGCGCGCGCGCGCGCGGCCTCGACGTCGTGGAAGGGTCGGCGACGCGCCTCCCGTTCGAGGACGCGGCGTTCGACCTCGTCTTCAGCTTCAAGGTGCTGGCGCACGTCGAGCCGATCGAGCACGCGCTGCGCGAGGCGGCGCGCGTCGTCCGGCCGGGCGGGCACGTCGTCTTCGACGTGTACAACCGCTGGAGCCTCCGCCACCTCGCGCGGCGCCTCGCCGGCGCGCGCGCGATCGGCCGCGCGCATCGCGAGGACGACATCGTGACGCGGTGGGACTCGCCGCGCGAGGCGATCGCGCGGCTGCCCCCCGAGCTCGAGCTCGAGTCCGTCGCGGGCCTCCGCGTCGTGACGCCCTTCGCGGCGCTGCACCGGGTGCCCGGCGTCGGCGCGCTCGCCGCCCGCGCGGAGCGCGCGAGCGTCCGCTCCCCGCTGCGTTGGCTCGGCGGGTTCCTGGTGATCGTCGCGCGCCGCGGTTGCCAGGGAAAAAGCAGGCCGCTATAGGTCCCCGAAGGCGAATGGGCAGCTCACGCGACGAACGAGGCGTGGACATGCTCCGTCGGCGGGCCGAGCGCGCGATCGACGAGGGACGGGGCCGTCTCGTCATCGAGCCGCTCCTCGAGGCGATCCTCGAGCGCGCGGCAGAGGACGATCCTGTGCGCACGTTCGCGCACCGGCATCTCGCCGAGCTCGTGCTCGAGCGCGATCCGTGGGTCGCCGCCCTGCACCTGCGCAAGGCGCTCGCCCAGCGCGGCGCGGACGACGTCGCCCATGCCCTGATGGCGCTCGCGCAGGCCCTGCTCGGCAACTACCGCGCCGCGGTCGCCTCCTACCAGCGCGCGCTGCGGCTCGCGCCGGAGAACCCCTGGTACCACCACAACCTCGGCCACCTCCTCGACGTCGCGCTCGACGATCCGCGCGCCGCGCGGCCGCATCTCGAGCTCGCGCTCCGCGAAGCGGACCCGGCCGAGCACGAGATCACCGCGAGCGCCGCCCACTGCTACGCGCGCCTCGGCGAGCTCGAGATCGCGCGCGAGCTCGCGCAGGCAGCGTCTCTCGCGGCGCCCACCAACCGCGAGCACATCGCGCTGCTCGAGTGGATCGAGCGCGGCGCGCCCGCCGACACGCCGGCGCAACCGCGGCGCAGCGACGCGCGCCCGCCGACACCGAAGGACGCGGTCGCCACGCTGCTCGAGCGCCACCTCGAGGAGGCCGGCTTCACGAAGGGGCAGGTCGCGGGCGCGCGGGCGCTCTGGGCGGACTACCGCCACGAGCGCGCGCCGCGCGTGAAGAAGCCCGAGGTGCTCGCCGCCGCCCTGCACCTCGCGCTCGCGTTCGTCCTCGGCGAGGGTCGAGTCACGAAGGCCTCGATCGCGCGGCGCTACGGCGTCGCGCCGGGGAGCGTCTCGAGCCGGTACGCCGACATCCGCGACGCGCTGCTACTGCGGCCGGGCGATCCGCGCTACGGCGCCTGACGCGCGCGCCGGATTATCGCAAGTCTCGTTGCGCGCGCACGAGCGCGGTCATCACCTCGTGCGACGCCGAACGGATCGCGGCCGGCGCGCTCGTGCCGAAGCGATCGGGGTGGACCGCCGCCGCGAGCTTGCGCAGGGCCTTGCGCGCGTCGCGCGGCGAGGCGCCGTCCGGCAGCTCGAGGAGCTCGGCGGCGCGAGCCGCCTTGCGCAGCTGTCGCGTCTTGGCGAGGAGCGTCGCGTAGCCGCGGCGCGGCTCGGGGTGGGCGCACGCACCGACCTCGCGCAGCGCGTAGAGGATGCGGAGCGCGCGGCCCGAGCCGCGCGCGGCCTGCAGCAGCGCGTCGGTCGGCGCCCCGCGCTCGAGCAGACCGAGCATCGCCGCCTCGTCCGGCCAGAGCACCGCGTCGGTGACGAGCTCCTTGCCCAGCGGCGTGAGCACGAGCACCGACTCGCCGAGCCTCCGCCGCGCCCAGGCCAGCGGGACGCGGCGCGCGCGATCGCGGAGGGCCGCGACGACCAGCTCGGCCGTCTTGGGCGGCTCCTCGAGCGCCGGTACGCCCACCTCCGCGCTGCCCGACGTCAGCCGGAGCTCGGGCGGATCGATCCCCAGAAGGCGCGCCATCCGCCGCTCGAGCTGCTTGCGCAGCGCGTGGCTCACCGCGGCCGCGCTCGACGCCCCGACGCGCGACGCCCACGCGCCGATGGGCTCCCCGACCGCCGGCTGCCCCAGCGCGCTCCCGCCCCACGCGCCCATGCGACGCAGCGCGTCGCCGAGGAAGTCCCCGTCGTCCGGCAGGACGCGCAGCGCGACGACGCGCCCGCCGCGGACGCCGACGCGCGCCTTCACGCGGTCGGTCGCGACGTCGAGGACCCCGCTCCGCCCCGAGCGGGCGAGCACCAGGAGGCCCCGGACGAGGGCTGCGGCGCCGGGCATCGCGTCCATGCTCCGCCGATACCGGAGCGCGGCGCTCGAGGACAAGTTTTCGGCGAAGCCGCGAGGCGCGGCGGAGGCGGCGCCTACTTGCGCACGACCTTCATCTGCGCCTTCGGCGCGACGCCGAGCGAGCGCAGCGCCTGCTCGGCCATCTGCCGGATCTCGGGCCGCGTCTTCTTCTGGAGCCACGGCGCGAGCTGGTTCGCGTCGAGCCGCGCGAGCTCGTTCATCGCCTCCCCCGCGCGCCCGCGCTTCTTGAGCGCCAGGCACGTGTAGACCTGCGCGCGCAGGAGCAGGCCGCGGACGTCGTCGCCGTAGGCCGCGTCGGCGGCGTCGTACGTCTCGAGGAGCTTCTTCGCTTCCTCCGGCTTGCCCGTGCGCGCAAACGCCTCGGCGCTCACCGCCGCGTACATCGCCTTGGCCTTCGCGTTCGGCTGGCGGTCGAGCCGGATCACGTCCGCGAGGCGGCGGGCGTCCTTCGTGCGGCCCCCGGCGAGGTAGAAGAGCGCGAGGTTCGCGCGCACGTCGTCCTGTACGACGGCAGGCGCCTTGTCGACGTCGATCGCCTCGAGGATCTCGATCGCCGCCTGCGGGCTCTCGCGCGCTACCAGCTGCGCGCGCGCGAGCGCGTTCATCGCGTCGCTCGAGCCCTCCGCCTCGAGCTGCTCGAGCGCGCGCTTGCGGCCCTCCGCGTCGGTCGCCTGCGCGAGGATGTCCACGATCCCGCGCGAGCGCCGCGTGAGCCGGTAGACGTAGATGCCGAAGCCGATCCCGACCAGCGTGAGCACCCCGACCACGCCTACCGGGATCCAGCCCGCCCAGCTGTCTCGGGCGTAGCCCTGGATCATCAGCGCGGTGATCCAGAGGACCACGAAGGCGCCGACGATCATCCCGATCGTCTTCCACTTGATGGTGGGTCGCTCGAGCTCGGCGAGGCCGTCGGCGGGGGTCCTCGGCTTGGGGATCTTGCCTCTCTTGGCCACGTCCGGCGGGCTTTACCGTTCCCGGAGCCGCTCGGCAAGCCACCCGGCCGGCGGACGCGCCCCCGGCTCGTCGCGCACGCACGCCGCGACGTGCTCCGCCCACGCGGGCGGCGGGGGGCTCGCGACGTGCTCGAGGACCTCGCGCAGCGCGACGCCGAGCGCGAACACGTCCATCGCCGGCTCGGCCGGCGCGCCCGCGCGCTGCTCCGGGGACATGTACGCGAGGGTGCCCTCCGCGCGCGGCGCGTCACCGGCGCCGACCGCGCCCCGCTCGCAGGCGAGACCGAAGTCCGTGAGCACCGCGTGCTCGTCCGCGCGGATCAGCAGGTTCGAAGGCTTGACGTCGCGGTGGACGACGCCGCGCTCGTGCACGTGCGCGAGGGTCTCGGCCGCCGTCTCGAACCAGCGGCGGATGCGCTCGACCGGGATGGCCCCCTTCTCGAGCTCCCGCCGCACCGAGCCGCCGAGCACGCGCTCCATCGCGATCGCGGCGAGCCCCTCGTCGAGATCGAAGATCCGCACGACCCCCGGATGCTCGAAGCGCGCCGGGACGCGCGCCTCCACGAGCAACCGATCCCGTTCGGACCTGCCTCTTCTATGATACACCTTGAGGGCGATCGCCCGCCCGAGCCCGAGATCCTGCGCGAGAAAGACGGTGCCTGCGCCGCCGCGGCCGAGCTCACGCTCGACACGGTATCGCCCGCGGGTCAGCGCGCCGTCCGCCATCAAGGTCGCGCCGAGGTCGCGGGCGTGGCGCTCCCCCTCGCGCAGGCGGCGCACTCGCGCGCGGGCGCGCGGGTAGTCGAGGTCCCGGGCGACGACGCGCTCGTAGAGCGCGAGCGCCCCGGTGCGGTCGCCGCGCCGCTCCGCGATCTCGGCGGCGAGCATCCAGAGGTCGAGCGGCGCGTCCGGCGCGTCGACGAAGCGTCCGAGGAGCTCTGCTGCGCCCTCGTCGTCGCCCCGCGACGCGAGGATCTCCGCGACGCGGTGGTGCACCGAGCGGGCCCCGGGGTGCCCGGCGACGAGCCGGCGGACGAGATCGATGGCCCGCGCCTCGCGTCCGGCCGCGCGCATGCGCTCGAGCAGATCGAGGACCGTCGGCTCGTCGAGCGTCGCGGGCGGCGCGTCGGCGAGCGCCGCGAGCGCGAGGCTCGGGTCCTCCGGGGCCGCGGGCGCGCGCGCGCGCGCGGCGGCGCGGTGCGAGGGCGCTTCGTCCACGGCCTCGCCGCCCGCAGGCGCGGCCGGTCCGGTGGTGTCGGTCGCGTCGGTGTCGGTGACGGCGGCGGGCTCGGTCGCCTCCGGCTCGCCGCGCCGACCGAAGAGGCGCCGCAGCCAGCTCACGCGCGCACCTCGACCTCGACGCCCGCGACCTCGAGCCGATCGCCGACCAACAGGTGCACCGGGAGCGCGCAGACCTGGCCCTCCAGGGTGAGCGGCGCGCTCGCGTCCGCGGTGAGCACGGCCCAGCCGGCGTCGAACGAGATCGACGCCGCGAGCCCGTCCGGCCGCAGCGCGCCCTCGCCCACGACGACGCGCGCGCCGCGGTCGAACCCGCTCTCGACGTCGACGTGGAGCGTCGTGCCGGCCGGGCGCACGTCGAGCCGGACGTCGTCACCGAGCCCCACCTTCGTCGGCCCCGTGAGCTCGAGCGGGCCCCCGATCGGGAGCCCGGAGACGAGCGTGCCGTTGCTGCTGTCGAGGTCGCGCAACACGACCGCGCCGTCGCGCACGTCGAGCGCCGCGTGGCGCCGCGAGACGCTCGTCCCGCGCACGCGGATCTCCACGTCGTCGCCTCTGCCGAGGACCGCCGGCAGGCGCCCCACGAACGTGATCTCCGCGCCGCCGAACGCCAGCCGCACACGCCCGGGAGGCGGCATGCGGCCCTCGAGCCGGCGCAGCAGCTCGGCGACCGACCGCTCGTCCGGCGCCTCGCGCAGCGCGTCGCGCAGCGCCTGGCGCGCCTCGAGGCGCGCGCCGAAGCGCAGCGCGTTCTCGTAGTCGGCGAGGTGGCGCCGCATGCGGCTCTCGTGGCGCTCGGACTCGTGCGTCTCGGACAGGAGCGCCTCGAGGCGCTCGATGTCACCGGCGAGCTCGAGGCACCGCGCTTGATCCTCCTTGCGGCCGAGGATCGCGAACGCCTCCGCGGCCTCGTGCGGCCGATCGGCCCGCTCGAGCCGCTCCGCCGCCTCGGCGAGCCGCCGTCGCTCGAACGCGCTCGTCGCGCCGCGCGCGCGGGCGTCCTCGAGGACGGCCACGCCCATGCGGCGCTCGACCTCGTCGCGCCGCTCCGCGTCGTCCGTGGGCAGCCAGCGCAGCGCGTCGTGCCAGGCCTCGAGCCGGGCGTCGAGGTCCCCGCCGCGCGCCGCGAGGTGCAGGAGCGCGTCCGCCGCGCGGACCGACTCCCCCGCCTCGGCCCACAGGGCGGCGGCCCGCCGCCACTCGCCGGCGCCCTCGGCCGCGCGCGCGCGACGGTGGCGGTTGTCGAAGATGCGCTTGAGCCAGCTCATGAAGTATCGTTTCGAACCGCACCGCATCATCCGTGGAGTCACCCGCATGAGCAACCGCATCGGAGAGCTGCTCGTCCGAGAGAAGCTCATCAGCCTTCAGCAGCTTCGCTCGGCGCAGGACGAGTCGCGCCGCACCAACACCTCGCTCGGCTACCAGCTCGCGCGGATGGGGTTCATCTCCGACCAGGAGATCACCGACTTCCTCAGCCAGCAGTACCGGGTCCAGTCGATCGACCTCTCCGAGTTCGAGATCGACGGTGACGTGCTCAAGCTCGTCAACCAGGACGTCTGCCTGCGTCACAAGATCATCCCCGTCTCGCGCGCGGGCTCGACCCTGATCGTCGCGATGGCCGACCCGTCGAACCTCCACGCGATCGACGACATCAAGTTCCTCACCGGCTTCAACGTCGAGCCCGTCGTCGCCTCCGAGGGCGCGATCGTCCAGGCGATCGAGTCCGCTTACGCCGCGCCCGAGATCTCCTACGACGACATCATGGAGGGCTTCGACGAGGCGGACATCGAGGTCGCCGGCGACGACGACGACGCGAGCCTCAACGACCTCGAGCGCGCGTCCGAGGACGCGCCGGTCGTCCGGCTCTGCAACGCCATCCTCCTCAACGCGATCAAGAAGCGCGCGTCCGACATCCACGTCGAGCCCTACGAGCGTCAGCTTCGCGTGCGCTATCGAGTCGACGGCGTGCTCCACCAGGAGATGACGCCGCCGATCAGCCTGAAGAACGCGATCGCGTCGCGCCTCAAGATCATGGCCTCGCTCGACATCGCCGAGCGCCGGCTCCCGCAGGACGGACGCATCAAGCTCAAGCTCGGCAAGGGGCGCGAGATGGACTTCCGCGTCTCCGCGCTGCCGACGATCTGGGGCGAGAAGATCGTCATGCGCTTGCTCGACAAGTCGAACCTGCAGCTCGACATGAGCAAGCTCGGGTTCGACAAGAAGGCGCTCGATGACTTCAAGTGGGCGATCTCGCAGCCCTACGGGATGGTGCTGGTCACCGGGCCGACCGGATCGGGCAAGACGACGACGCTCTACTCGGCGCTGACCGAGCTGAACACGATCGAGACGAACATCAGCACCGCCGAAGATCCCGTCGAGTACAACCTCATGGGCATCAACCAGGTGCAGATGCACGAGGACATCGGCCTCAACTTCGCGGCCGCGCTCCGGAGCTTCCTGCGCCAGGACCCCGACATCATCATGGTCGGCGAGATCCGCGACTTCGAGACCGCCGAAATCGCGGTCAAGGCCGCGCTCACCGGTCACTTGGTGCTCTCGACGCTGCACACCAACGACGCGCCGAGCACCGTCTCGCGCCTGCTCAACATGGGCGTCGAGCCGTTCCTCGTGACGGCGTCCGTGAACCTCATCCTGGCCCAGCGCCTCGCCCGCAAGATCTGCGAGGACTGCCGCACGCAGGTCCACGTGGAGCCGCAGGCGCTGCTCGACGTGGGCGTGCCACAGAGCCAGATCGCGTCGTTCACGGCCTACCGAGGCGCGGGCTGCCGCAGCTGCGGCAACACCGGCTACCGCGGCCGCATCGCGCTCTACGAGGTCATGGCCTTCAGCGACCGGCTCAAGGAGATGGTGCTGCAGGGCTGCTCGACGGCGGAGCTCAAGGAGGAGATGATCGCGGGCGGCGTCTCCACCCTGCGGATGTCCGGCATCGAGAAGGTGCGCGTGGGCGTGACGACGATCGACGAGGTGCTCCGCGTCACCGCCGCCGACCGGAGCTGAGGGTCCTTCAGACGAAGCCCGAGAGGGCGAGGAGCCCGTTGTAGGCGAGGTGCGCGACGGCCGAGACGAGCGCGCTCCCGCTCAGCGCGCGCAGCGTCGTGAGGCCCAGCCCCGTCACGCCGATGCCGACGAGCGCGCCCCACTGGCCCCACGTCTGCGCGCCGTGGAAGGCGACGAAGAGGAGCCAGGCGCCGAGGAAGGCGACGGGGACGCCGTAGCGGCGCAGCGCGCCGTAGAGGAAGCCGCGAAAGAAGATCTCCTCGGCGAGCGGCGCGGCGACGGCGAGCGCGGCGAACGAGAGCATCCCGCTCGGCCAGCTCACGAAGGTCTCGACGCTGCTCGCGGAGGTCGACGGGACGAGCCGGGTCGCGAGCTGCGCGAGCACGACGAGCGAGAGCCCGGTCACCGCCGCCACGGGGAACCACAGCCACGCGCGCCGCGCCGGTCGGACCAGCGCGCACGCGTCCGCGCGCGCCGCGAGCGAGGCGCCTCCGACGAGCGCGAGCGCGACCGCGGCCTCGTAGAGGGCGAGGCCGACGCCCGCCGCGAGCCCGCCCGAGGCGCCCGACGCGACGAGGCCCACCGCGAAGAAGCCGGCGAGCATCAGCGCGAGACCGACGAGGACCCGGGCCCAGCCCGGGAACGGCAGACGGCGCCGCGGTGGCGCCCGCTCTTCGCCGTCAGCGGCGCTCTCGCCGGTGCCCTCACCCCGCGGCGCCGGCGCGGTCTCGACGCCGAGGGAGGCGACGACGCCCGGGCGATCCGTCGCGCGGGCGGCCAGGAAGAGCACGAGCAGGAACGACGCGCCCCAGATCGACGCCACGATGCCGAGGTCGAGATCCTCGAGCTCGCGCCGCGCGGAGATGCGGGCGCGCAGCGGCACGTCGGCGACCGCCGCGGGGAGGCCGTCGAACGTCGCGGCGATCGCGTACTCGCCGTCGGCGAGCACCGGGCCCGACCCCACGTCGAGGCACGCGCTCGTCGGGCCGCGGCGCGCCGTCGCGAGCGCCTCCTCGGTCAGCGGCACCGCGAGCCCGATCTCGTCGTCGAGCCGCACCTCGAGCGCGAGGGCCCCGGCCCACCGCGGCGCCTCCATCGGATCGCTCGCGCACAGCTCGAAGCGCGCGCGCGTGCCCTCGAAGAGGTGTGCGCGCGCGAGCACCGCCTCGGGCCCCGACGCCGCCTCGCGCAACGTCGTCGCGCGGCCGGCGAAGACCTCGCGAGCCTCGAGCTCGCCCGCGCGCAGCACGCCGAGCGCGATCGCGACGAGCGCGAGCGCAGACGCGACCCCGAGGCCGGCGCGATGGATCACGACGCGCAGTCTATCGCGCTCGACGGCGGAGCGTGTTGGCACGAGAACGCACGCCGTCCGAGACGATCGCCACGCGTGATCACGATCCGAAATCGCGCTCCATACGGGGTGAATTGCGCGAATTCGAACGAGACGCTGCGTTTTCTTCGTTCGGGATTAGCCGAGCAGTCCTGAGTACTTACGTGGCGATCTCCAAACCTGAGTGACATGCGGTGGCCATACAGCTCACGCCATGGATTGTCGCGACGCTTCCCCGGTGGTAGATCGCCTCTCATGCGGATCAGCAACAGTTTCAGCGAAGGCGAGATCCAGGTTCTCGACTTCATCCTCAGCACCATGCTTCGCGGCGGATCGCCGGCGATGGCCACGCGCAACAAGGATTTCGCGTCGCTGTGCCGCAAGGTCGTGTCGATGAAGCAGCGCGTCGCGGAGACGCACCGCAAGGCGGTGCTCGGCGCGCGCAAGGCCCCCGACGTCTCGTCGGTGGGGGAGATCGACGCCGTCGACGTGAGCGAGGGCGACGACGAGCTCATCGAGGACGTCGGCTGATCGAGATCGCGCCGCGTTCGTCGGCGCGATCTCCACGCAGCCGCCCCGATCGAGATGAGGGCGCGTGGGGGCCGCGCGCGGCGCGCGCCCTCGCCCGATTGACTCGACGGGCGGCGTCGCGTAATCGGCGGGGCGATGTGGATCCTCCACGGCGGGCGCGTCATCGATCCCGCGAGCGGGCGCGACGAGGTCGCCGACGTGGTCCTCGAGGACGGCCGCGTGCGCGCCGTCGGGCCGCGCGCCGGCGCCGCCTTCGAGGGCGAGCGCGTCGAGCGACTCGACTGCGCGGGCCGCTGGGTCGTGCCTGGGCTCATCGATCTGCACGTGCACCTGCGCGAGCCCGGGCAGGAGTACAAGGAGGACATCGCCTCGGGCCTCGCCGCGGCCGCCGCGGGCGGCTTCACGACCGTGTGCGCGATGCCGAACACGAAGCCGGTCAACGACCGCCGCGTCATCACCGAGGCGATGCTCGCCCGCGCGAAGGGCGCGCGCGGCGCGCGGCTGAAGGTCTTCGGCGCCGTCACCGTCGAGAGCCGCGGCGAGCAGCTCACGGAGATGGCGGACCTCGCCGAGGCGGGCGCGCTCGGCGTGAGCGACGACGGCGTCTGCGTGATGAACGCGGCGGTGATGCGGCGCGCGCTCGAGTACGCGCGCACGTTCGACCTGCTCGTCTCGCAGCACTGCGAGGACCACCACATGACCGCCCGGGCGCCGATGAACGAGGGCCCGATCGCGACGCGCCTCGGCGTCAACGGCTGGCCGAGCGCGGCCGAGGACGTGATCGTCGCGCGCGACCTGATCCTCGCGGAGCTGACCGGCGCGCGCTACCACGTCGCGCACCTCTCGACGCGCGGCGCGGTGCGCCTCTTGCGCGAGGCGAAGAGCCGCGGGCTCGCCGTCAGCGCGGAGGTCACCCCGCACCACCTCCTGCTCACCGACGAGGCGGTCCTCGGGTACCGCACGTTCTGCAAGGTGAACCCGCCGCTGCGGAGCGAAGAGGACCGCGAGGCGGTGCTCGAGGCGCTCCGCGACGGGACGATCGACTGCATCGCGACGGATCACGCGCCGCACAGCTCGCTCGAGAAGGACTGCGAGCTCGACGAGGCCGCGTTCGGCATCAACGGGCTCGAGCCCGCGCTCGGCTCGCTGATGGCCCTCGTGCGCGACGGGCACCTGAGCGAGCGCCGCCTGATCGAGACGCTGACGAGCGCGCCGGCCCGCGTCGGCAAGCTCGAGGGCGGCGCGCTGCGCGAGGGCGCGCCGGCGGACGTCGCGGTGATCGATCCCGCGCTCCGCTGGACGCTCCGCGCGAGCGACATGCGGAGCAAGTCCCACAACACGCCCTTCCTCGATCGAGAGCTCGAGGGCGCCGTCACCCACACGTTCGTGGGGGGCGGGCTGATGTATGCGAGGGGTTCGTGAGCGAGAAGAACGCACGACTGGTGCTCGCCGATGGCGAGGTCTTCGAGGGCGCGGCGATCGGCGCGCCGGGAACGACCGTCGGCGAGGCGGTCTTCACGACGGGCATGACGGGCTACCAAGAGGTCCTGACCGATCCGTCCTTCTGCCATCAGGTCGTCTGCATGACGGCGCCGCAGATGGGCAACACGGGCACGACCCCCGAGGACGACGAGGGGCCGCGGCCGCACCTCGCCGGCTTCGTGGTGCACGAGCTAAGCCCCATCGCGAGCAATTGGCGCAGCACCGAGACGCTCGACGCCTATCTCCGGCGCCACGGCGTCGTGGGCATCGAGCGCGTCGACACGCGCGCGCTCACGCGGCACCTGCGCGATCACGGCGCGCAGATGTGCGCGGTCGGCACCGAGCCGACCGAGGCGCTGCTCGCGCGGGCGAAGGCCGCCCCGCCGATGAGCGGGCTCGATCTCACCGAGCGCGTCACGACGCGCGAGCCCTACGAGTGGCGCGACGGCTCGGGCGCGTGGCGCGTCGACACGGCCGACGCGGACGCGCACGTCGTCGTCATCGACTACGGCGTGAAGCGGAACATCCTGCGCTGCTTCGCCGACCTCGGCTGCCGCCTCACCGTGCTGCCGGCGCGCGCGAGCGCCGACGACGTGCTCGCGCGCGAGCCGGACGGCGTGTTCCTGAGCAACGGGCCCGGCGATCCGGCGGCGACCGAGCACGGCGTCGCGCTCGCGCGCGCGCTGGTCGGCAAGGCGCCGCTGTTCGGGATCTGCCTCGGCCATCAGCTCCTGGCGCTCGCGCTCGGCGCCAAGACCTTCAAGCTGAAGTTCGGGCACCGCGGGCTGAACCACCCCGTGAAGGACCTCACGACCGGCAAGGTCGAGATCACGACGCAGAACCATGGGTTCGCGGTCGACCTCGACGGCCTGCCCGCCTCGCTCGCGTGCACGCACGTGCACCTCAACGACGGGACCTGCCAGGGCGTCGAGCACCGCGAGAGCGGCGCGTTCGGCGTGCAGTTCCACCCGGAGGCGGGCGCGGGCCCGCACGACTCGCGCTACCTCTTCCGCCGCTTCGTCGATCGCATGCGCGCGTGACCAGCGCTTGAAGGAGCGCGCGCGCTTCTGGTATGAGCCGCCCCCATGGACAAGGTGGTGGCGAGCGCGGCCGAGGCCGTCGCCGACATTCCGGAGGGCGCGACCGTCGTCGCCGGGGGCTTCGGCCTCTGCGGCATCCCGGAGCTCTGCATCGCGGCGCTCCGCGACCGCGGCGTGAAGCACCTGACGGTCGTGTCGAACAACTGCGGCGTCGACGAGTTCGGCCTCGGGCTGCTCCTGCGCGGGCGGCAGATCGACAAGATGGTCTCGAGCTACGTCGGAGAGAACAGAGAGTTCGAGCGCCAGTTCCTGAGCGGCGAGCTGAAGGTGGAGCTCTGCCCGCAGGGCACGCTCGCCGAGCGCCTGCGCGCCGGCGGCGCGGGGATCGCGGGCTTCTACACGCGCGCGGGCGTCGGCACCGAGGTCGCCGAAGGCAAAGAGACGCGCACGTTCGACGACGGACACACCTACGTGCTCGAGCGAGCCATCCGCGGAGACTTCGCCATCGTGAAGGCCTTCAAGGGAGACCGGCACGGCAACCTCGTGTTCCGCGCGACCGCCCGCAACTTCAACCCGCTCTGCGCGATGGCCGGCGACGTGACGATCGCCGAGGTCGAGGAGCTCGTCGAGGTCGGCGAGCTCGACCCGGATCAGGTCCACCTGCCCGGCGTGTTCGTCCAGCGGGTGGTCGTCGGCGGCGGCGCGCACGAGAAGCGCATCGAGCGGCGCACCACGCGCCCGAGGGAGGCGTGAGACGATGGCCCTGACCCGCGAAGAGATCGCCCAGGTGGCCGCGCGCGAGCTCCGCGACGGCTTCTACGTGAACCTCGGCATCGGGATGCCGACGCTCGTCGCCAACTACATCCCCGAGGGGATGGAGGTGATGCTCCAGTCCGAGAACGGGCTGCTCGGCGTCGGCCCCTTCCCGTACGAGGGCGAGGAGGATCCCGACCTGATCAACGCGGGCAAGGAGACGGTCACCACCGTGCCGGGCGCGAGCTTCTTCGACAGCGCGACGAGCTTCGGGATGATCCGCGGCGGGCACATCGACCTCGCGATCCTCGGCACGATGGAGGTCAGCAAGGACGGCAGCCTCGCCAACTGGATGATCCCCGGCAAGATGGTCAAGGGGATGGGCGGCGCGATGGACCTCGTCGTCGGCGCCAAGCGCGTCGTGGTCATCACGACGCACACGGCGAAGGACGGGGCGCCGAAGATCCTGAACCAGTGCACGCTGCCGCTGACCGGGATCGGCGTCGTGAACCGGATCATCACCGACCTCGCGGTCATCGACGTCACGCCCGATGGGCTCGTGCTGCGCGAGGTCGCGCCGGGCGTGAGCGCGCGCGAGGTCCAGGAGAAGACCGAGGCGCCGCTCCTCGCCGCGCCTGACCTCTGCGAGATCGCGCTCTGAGTTTCGGAGGGGTTGTTCCAACGATGGCGCCCCCTCGGCCGACGGCCATCGCTGCGCGATGGCCTGGCCTCGAACGGCGCCGTCGGCCGCGTGCGCGACTCGACCGATGGGTGCTTCGCCGCCCTCCCCCGCCGTGGCCGGCCTTCGAGGCGCTACGCGCCGAGCGGGCGCGCGACCTTGCGCTCGCGGAGCTTCCAGATCCAGCCGTCGTAGAGGAAGTGCAGCATCGAGCCGCCGACGTAGTAGGCGAGGTAGACCTCGCTCGTGCGGTGATCCTGCAGGCCGAGGAAGGCGAGCCCGAAGCCCGCGATGAGCAGCGGCGCGAACGCGAGCGGGCGGCCGAGGAGCATCGCCGCGAGACCGCGCTCGGGGCGGCCGCGCCAGGAGCGCTCGGCGTAGTGATGCACGAACGCGAGGTACTCGAGCGCGTGCGCCGCGCCGAAGCAGAGGTAGCCGACGATCGGCCCGTGCACGGCGAACACCAGGAGGAGCAGCACGGTCGAGCCGAGGAAGATCCAGCGCGGACCCTTGTCCACGCGCGCCGCGCGCTCGGCGCGCCACCACCACGCGATCACCGCGACGGCGCCGAGGCCCGCGAGCGCGAGCAGCGCCTCGTACAGAGGGTGCGTGACGTAGGGCGTCAGCGCGGCGAGCACCCGGGCCGCGCTCGGGTGGCCGCCGAACGTGGCCGGCCGCAGCACCGGGAGCGACAGCGACATCAGCGCCACGAGCGTCCAGACGAGCGCGCGGTCGCGCCGCGCGTGCGCGCGCGCCTCGAGCCCACCCTTGGCTCGGCCCGCGTAGGCGCGCAGGATCCCGTAGCGCTGCTGGACGGTGTGCCAGACGTTCCACACGCCGCTCGCGACGAGCAGCACCGTGAAGGGCGTGAAGACGGCGCCGCCGGCGCGGACGGGGCCGTCGACGCCCAAGAGCAGCGCGGCGATCCCGAACACGATCAGCGGCGAGGCGACGTACGCGAGGCCGCGCTGCGCGAAGGTCTCGCGGTCGCCGTAGACGAGCACGAAGGTGTAGTGCCGATGCACGAACGTGAGGCCGAGCACGACGAGGACCGCGAGCGAGAGCGCCCTCGCCTCCTCCGCCGGCGGGAGCGGCGCGAGGCCGATCCCGTCGCGGCCGAGGCCGAGCACGAGCACGACCCATACGTAGACGGGCACCCAGCAGAACGCGAGCAGGGCGACGTCGAAGAGCGGGCCGCGGAGCCAGGGGCGTTCCACTTCGCCCGCTACGGTAGCGCGAACCGTCGCCGTGAGGACCTCCCCTCGCGCGGACGGGGCGCGACCACGCTCCTCGGGACCAGCTTCGCACCGGCCTCGTCCCGCGGTGCGGCGTCTCGAGAGGCCGAGCCCTACCTCTCAGTGGCAGTGATCGACGTCGCAGTCGTTCGAGCAGCAGTCGCTGTTCATCGTGCAGGACGCGCCGCCCGGCGCGCAGGTGCCGCCGTCCTCGTGGTGGTGGCCGCCGTCCTCCTCGTGGTGGTGGCCGCCGTCCTCCTCGTGGTGGTGGCCGCCGTCCTCCTCGTGGTGGTGGCCCCCGTCGCCCTCCGGGTGCCCCTGATCCGCGAGCACGGCGACGAGCACGAGCTCGCGCGGGCCGTCGGCCGCGAACGTGAGGACGTAGTCGCGCGGCTCGTGGATGTGCGCGCGGTAGTCGTCGATGAGCGTGTCGGGGCAGACCCCATGACGCAGGCTGCTCGCGATTCCGTCGGGGGCGAGGTGGGTGATGCGGTCGCGCTCGCTCACGAAGAGCGCCGCGTCGACGTGCTCGACCGGGGTGCGCAAGACGGCGTAGCCCGCGGCGCCGGCCGGCAGCGTCACGCGGTAGGGGTTCGCGGCACCGACGATCGCGGGGAGCTCGATGACCGCGTCGCCCGCGCTCGCCGCCGAGCTCGCGGCCACGAGCGCCTGCGGTGCGCCGCCCGCTGCGGTGCACGACGCCATCGCGGCGGCGTCGGCGTCACCGCGCGGCCGGTCGTCGGAGGGGCCATCGCACGCGCAGCAGAGGGCGAGGGACAGGGTGATCGAGAGCGCAGAGGAGACGAAGCGACGCATCCCCACCGTCTACCGCAGGTCGAGATCATGTTCACGCAGCTGCGACGAATCGCCGCGCACCCAGGCCTGTCGACGCATCGAGCGCCCACGCGGTCGAGCGCCCGCCGAGGCGTCTGCGCCGAGATCCTTCCCGACGAGGAGACGCGGACGGCTGGAACCTTGGAACGCGCTCCTCCGAAGGCTCAACGCCGGACGGGGTACTTCGCGAGCTTGCGCTGGAGCGAGCGGCGGTGGATCCCGAGCAGACGCGCCGCCTGCGAGACGTTGCCGTTGCACTCGGCGAGCACGCGGTTGATGTGCTCCCACTCCGTGCGCGCGAGCGAGGGGACCGAGTCGGGCGGCGCCGCGTCGCGATCGCGGCGCTCGAACGCGCGCAGGATCTCGTCGATCTCGGCGGGCTTGGTGAGGTAGTCGATGGCGCCCTCGCGGATCGCCTCGACGGCCGTGGCGATGCTGCCGAAGCCCGTCAACAAGACGATCTTGGTCGAGGGATCGATCGCGAGCAGGGCGCGCACCGTCTCGAGCCCCGTCATCTCCGGCATGCGCAGATCGACCACCGCATGCTCCGGGCTCTCGCGGCTCGCGACCTCGAGCGCCTCCTGCCCCGACCCCGCCGCCGACGCCTCCCAGCCCCGCGCCGCGAAGGCGCGGGCGAGCCGCTCGCGGAAGCGCTCGTCGTCGTCCACGACCAGGACCGTCGGCTTCACGCGGCGCCTCCGAGGGTGCGAGGGAAGCGCAGCCGGGCCACCGTGCCCGCGCCGAGCTTCGAGTCGAGCACGAGCTCGCCGCCGAGCTGCTCGGCGACCGCGCGCGCGAGGAAGAGGCCGAGCCCCATCCCTTCGCCTTTGGTCGTGAAGAACGGCTCGGTCGCCTGGCGCGCGATCTCGGGGCTCATCCCGGCGCCGTGGTCGGCGACCTCGAAGCGCGCGCTCGTCGCGTCGGCCGCGACCGAGAGGTGGACCCCCTCGCCGGGCGCGCTCGCGTCGAGCGCGTTGCGCAGCAGGTTGCGCAGCGCGAGGGTGAGCGCCATCGGCGGCAGGCGCGCCTCTTCGTCCGCTGCACCCTCGACGACGACGCGCGCACGATCGGGACCGAGCCGCTCGAGCGCGCGATCCACCACGTCGCCGAGGCGCACCGAGGCGAGCCCCTCGCCGCGCACGACGCCGCCCGCCGCGCCGAGGCCCTCGAGGATCTCCCGACACCGCAGCCCCTCGCCGCGGATCAGGCGCACGTCCTCCAAGATCTCCTCGCCCACGTCGCGCCCCTCGAGCGCGCGCTCGAGCTCGCCCGCCGCGATCACGATCGTCCCGATCGGCGTGCCGAGCTCGTGCGCCGCGCCGGCGGCGAGGCTCGTCAGCGCGAGCACGCGGGCGCTGCGCTCGGTGCGCGCGCGCTCGCCGGCGAGCTCGCGCTCGCGCCGGGCGAGCGCCGAGGCGAGCCGCGCGACGAACACCGCGATGAGCCCGGCCGCGACGCCGAACGCGATCCACATCCCGCGCAGGTGCGCCTCGAGGTGGACGTGCGCTCGATGGTGGTCCGCCTCGTCGGCGAGCAGGAACAGCACCGCATAACCGACGAGCGAGAGCGCGAGGACGACGAGCACCGTGCGGGTCGACGGCATCACCGCGGCGAGCGTGATGTAGACGAAGTAGAGCGCGGTGAACGGGTTCATCGGCCCGCCCGTCAGGTGCAGGAGCGCCGTGAGCAGGACCACGTCCGCGACGAGGACGACGCTCACCGTCGGCCCGCGCTCGAGGCGCGGGCGCATGACGCTGAGCGCGACGTTGGAGGCGGCGAACCCGCCGAGCAGCGCGAGCCCGACGCCCGGCTCGGCGAGGTCCTGCCACCACGCCGTGCCGAGCGCGAGCCCCTGCGCGGCGAGGGTCAGCCACCGCAGCCGGATGAGCCACGTCAGCCCGACCGCTTCGACGCTGTCCTGCACGTCGCGCATCCTAGACCACGCGGCGGCCGAGGGAGCGCGAGGGGGGTGGAGCTGCGCCGCGAGAGCCATCGGCGCGGAACCTAGCCGCCCGCCGCCGCGGAGGGAGCAGGTGCGGCAATTGGCCGCACGAGTCGACCGCTTCCGAGCGGCGGCGGTCGTCTCGATGTAGATCGACGGACCTGATGACCCGATCCACCACCCGCGCCCTCGGCGCGCTCCTCGTCATCTCGGGCTGCAGCCCGACCACCGACGTGACCCTGACGTTCGAGGGACTGGTCGGCGGCGCGCCCGCGCGCTGCGGCCAGACCTACGCGGGCCTCGGGACGAGCTCCACCGAGCTCGAGCTGTCGGACTTCCGCCTCTACGTCCACGACGTGCGCCTCGTGACCGCGGATGGCCGCGAGCGGCCCGTCACGCTCAGCGCGGACGGGCTCTGGCAGCAGCCGAGCGTGGCGCTGCTCGACTTCGAGGACGGCACCGCCGGCTGCGAGAACGGCACGCCCGAGACGAACGCGACGCTGCGCGGCACGGTGGAGGATCCTGGGCCGTTCACTGGGCTGCGCATGCGGGTCGGCGTCCCGTTCGAGCTGAACCACGGCGACGCGTCGACCGCCGCCGCGCCGCTCAACCGCATCGCGATGTTCTGGAGCTGGAACGCGGGCTACAAGTTCCTCCGCGTCGACGGGCGCACGACGGGGCTCCCCGCCGGCTGGCGGCTGCACCTCGGGAGCACGGGCTGCGAGGGCGACGGCCGCGGCAACGTGAGCGGGTGCACCTTCGACAACCGCCCCGAGGTCACGCTCGATGGCGGCGACCCGACCGCGCGCCCGATCCGGATCGACCTCGCGGAGATCCTCGGCGCCTCGAACCTCGACGAGGACCTCGGCGGTCAGCCGGGCTGCATGAGCGGCGTCGACGACATGGACTGCCTCCCGATCTTCCACGCCCTCGGGCTGCCCTTCGCCGGCGCGCCGGCGCCCGGCCCGCAGCGGCTCTTCCGTCTCGAGTGACGCGCTTCAGCGCTGCTCGCGCAGGCGCGCGAGCAGCGCCTCGAGCCGATCCGTCTCCTCGCGGCGCAGGCGCCCCGCGAGCTCGCGCTCGACCGCGTCGATCGCGTCGGCGCCCCACCCCTCGACGATCAGGTCGGCGGCGGGGCCCTCGTACGCGCCGGAGCGCGCCATCTCGAGCAGGTCCGGGAGCATCGGCGGCCACCGCGTGACGGTGGCGTCGAGGTGGATGGCCTCCTCGTACTGCGGGAACGCCCACGACAACGAGCGTTGCGACGTATAATGGCGACCGAGCAGCAGCCGCGAGCGCGGATCCTCCGGGTGGGCGCGCGAGTAGCGGTTCAGCGTCGCCACGTCCCGGCGCGCGAGCGATCGACCGGTGGCGAGCTGTGCCGCGAGCGGCGCGAGCTCCTCGGGCATCGCGAGCGCGTCGGGCGAGGCCGCGACGGGCGGGGCGAGCGGCTCGGGCGAGCGCGGCTCGGGGGAGGCGGGCGGCGGGGGGCTCGGGGCGAGCTCGGTGAGCTCGACGACCTCGCTCTGCCGCGTCGCGACGAAGATCCCGACGGCGACCGCGACCACGGCGAGCGCCGCGAGCAGCGCGCCAGCGAACGCGAGCGCCGCGAGCGCCATCGGCGACGCGCGCGCGCGGGGCGTCGCGGCCACCGGACGCGCCCCGGCCCGCGCGGCGCGGATCGGCGGGATCACGGTCGGGGCGGTCGGCGGGGCGCCGCGCGCGGGCGGAGTGCGCGGCGTCGCCATCACCGTGTCGGCCGTCGGGTCGGCCAGGAGATCGCCCAGCGCGGCGCGCGACGCGACGCGACGCGCGGCCGGGTCCGGGAGCGCGTCGAGCGCGGCCAGCATCTCGTTGCCGTCGTCGAAGCGCTCGGCCGGCACCTTGGCGAGCGCGCGCTGCACGAGATCCTCGAGCGCGCCCTCGACGCGCAGCCCCGGATCCGCCTCCTCGAGGGGCGGCACGCGCTCGACGAGGTGCGCGCGCCGCACGAGCTCGGCGCTGCGGCTCGTGAACGGCCGCCTCCCGGTCAGGAGCTCGTAGAGGATCAACCCGACCGCGTACACGTCCGCCCGCCGATCGACGTGCCCGCCTGCCGCCTGCTCCGGGGCCATGTACGCCGGGGTCCCGAGGAGCGCGCCGCGCTTGGTCAGCTTGGTGCCCTCGCGCCCGCTCCCCTCGACGAAGGAGGCGAGGCCGAAGTCGAGCACGGTCACGCGGTCGCCGTCGCCGTCGCGGCGCACGAACACGTTGTGCGGCTTGAGATCCCGGTGCAGCACGCCGCGCGCGTGCGCGAACGCGACCGCCTCGAGGATCTGGCGCGAGAGGGCGATCGCGCGCGCGGGCTCGATCGTCTCGCGCCGCAGCAGCTCGCCGAGCGTCTCCCCCTCGAGGTGCTCCATCGCGTACCAGGGGGTCTGTGCGTCGATGCCCGCGTCGAGGACCGCGACGATGCGCGGGTGCGCGAGATCGCGCAGCGCCTGCACCTCGCGCGAGAGGCGCTTGCGCATCACCTCGGTCGTCTCGTGCTCCGGCAAGAGCACCTTGAGCGCGACCCGCTCGCCCTTGTCTACGTCCCTTGCGAGGTAGACCTTGCTGATCCCGCCCTCGCCGAGCAGCGCCTCGAGCACGAACCGGCCCGCGAACGTCGTCCCGACGCGCTCATCGGGCGCGGGCGGGCGAGACGAGAGGCCGCGAGACGACACGCGCCGATCATACCTCCGCTGGAGCCTCGATGGACGCACCGCGGGTGCGTTACGCTCGGCGGACCATGCTTGCCGTACGCGTCTCGCTCTTCGCCGTCGCACTCGCCCTGAGCGCCGGCTGTGACTGCAGCGCCTCCCCGCCGGTCGGCGCGTGCTCGACGGACTCCGACTGCGCGCCGGGGCAGGTCTGCCGCGACGGCGCGTGCGTCGCCCGACCGGGCATGGACGCGGCCGCCCCCGAGGACGCGGGGCTGCCGCGCCTCGACGCCCCGACCGCGGACAGCGGGCCGGGCTGCCCGAGCATGGTGATCTGCGGGACGCCACCCGCGTGCTGCGGCGCCGGCGAGGAGTGCGTCGAGGGCGCGTGCCTCACCGCGTGCGAGAGCGGCGTGCGGTGCGGCGCGGACCGGGCGACCTGCTGCGCGTCGGGGCAAGTCTGCGTCTCGAGCGCGTGCGTGGATCCGGGCGGCGCGTGCACCGACAGCTTCGAGTGTCCGATCGGGGAGTTCTGCGAGCCCACGCTGGGGCGATGCCTGCGGCAGTTCGACCCCGTGGCGTGCACGTTCAGGCCGGTGTTCGGGGAGTTCGAGGCGGTCCTCGAGTGGAGCGTCACGAGCGCGACGCGCCTGCCGGAGTGCATGCACCCGATCAGCGCGCCGGTGGTCGTCGACCTCGACGGGGACGACGTGCCGGAGGTGATCGCCAACTTCACCTGCAGCGCGTGGGACGTCGGCGCGCTGCGCGCCTACGCGGGCGACGGGAGCACCGAGCGCTGGGTGGTCGAGTCGCCGCGCGCTTACGCGCGCACCGGGATCGCCGCCGGCGATCTCGACGGAGACGGCAGGCCCGAGATCGTCGCGGTCGGGCAGCCCTCGGGCGGCACGTCGCGCATGTTCGCGGTGAACGCGGACGGCACGCTCCTTTGGCAGGCGAGCACCGCCGACGGCTCCGCGGAGCACCGCGTGAACCCGAACAACGGCGCGCCGACGATCGCCGACCTCGACGGCGATGGCCGCGCGGAGGTGCTCTTCGGCGCCGTCGTGTACGACGCCGACGGGCGCCTCCTGTGGCAGCGCGACCTGGGCGCGCGCGAGGGCTCGAACGCCGGCTACCTCGGCGGGATCACCGCCGTCGCCGACCTCACCGGCGACGGGGTCCCCGAGGTGATCACCGGGCGGCGCGCCTACCGCAACGACGGCACGCCCCTCTGGGAGGCGACCGCCGTCCCCGCGGCCGACGGCGGCTACCCCGCGATCGGCCAGTTCGACGCGGACCCGCAGCCCGAGGTCGCGCTCGTCGCGGGCGGCGCGATCTACATCCTCGACGGGCTGACCGGCGCGGTCGAGTGGGGCCCGCACCTCCTGCCGATCACCCCCGGTCAGCCGCGCGGGCGGGGCGGGCCGCCGACGATCGCGGACTTCGACGCGGACGGCCGACCCGAGATCGGCGTCGCCGGCGCGAGCGCGTACGCCGTGTTCGACCCGGACGGCCCGACGCCCGTCCTCTGGTGGCGCGCGACGGAGGACTTCTCGTCGAACGCGACCGGCTCCAGCGTCTTCGACTTCGAGGGCGACGGGACGGCCGAGGTCGTCTACGGCGACGAGTGCTTCGTGCGCGTGTACCGCGGGACCGACGGCGCCGTGCTGCTCGAGATCCCGAACAGCACCGCGACGATCCACGAGTACCCGCTCGTCGCGGACGTCGACGGCGACGGGCGCTCCGAGATCGTCGTCGTCGCCAACGACCTCGCCGCGAGCGTCCGCACGCAGTGCGGCGCGCGGTCGGGCTGGACGGCGGCCGGCGGCGCGCGCGGCGGCCTCTTCGTGTACGGCGACGCGCGCAACCAGTGGATGCGCACGCGGCGCGTGTGGAACCAGCACGCCTACCACGTCACCAACGTCACGAGCATCGCCGGCCGCGTCCCGATCGCCGAGGTCGACAACTGGTCCGTCCCCGGCCTCAACAACTACCGGCAGAACGTCCAGGGCGAGGGCGTGTTCAACGCGCCCGACCTCGTGGTGCTCGCGCTCGAGGTCTTGCTCGACGGCTGCCCCGCGCGCGCGACGCTCCGGGCGCGCGTCGCCAACGAAGGCAGCATCGGCGTGCCCGCCGGCGTGCCGGTCGCGTTCCGGACGGGGACGATCGCCGCGCCCGGCGCGCTCCTGGGCGTGGCGCCGACCACCGTGCCGCTCTTGCCCGGCGCCTCGACGGTGGTCGTCCTCGCCGACGTCGCGCTCGCCGGCGATCCGCCGTACGCGTTCGTCGCGACGGTCGACGACGACGGCACCGGCGCGTCCATCGTGCTCGAGTGCGACGACGACAACAACGCCGCCGCGATCGCCGATCTCACCTGCGACATCCTGCTGTGAGCGCGCCGGCGCTCAACGGGCCAGCAGCCGGCGCAGCACGGCGCCCGTGTGGCTCGCCTCGTCGGCCGCCACCTGCTCGGGGGACCCCTGCGCCACGACGCGCCCTCCGCCCGCACCGCCCTCGGGGCCGAGGTCCACGATCCAGTCGGCCGCGACGATCACGTCGGGCTGGTGCTCGATGACGACGACCGTGTCGCCCCGCGCGACGAACCGCTCGAGCACGCGCAAGAGTCGTTGCACGTCCGTGCGGTGCAGCCCGGTCGTCGGCTCGTCCAGGACGTAGAGCGTCGGCCCGGCGGCGCCCGCGCCGAGCTCGGCGACGAGCTTGAGGCGCTGCGCCTCTCCGCCGCTCAGCGTGTTCGAGGGCTGGCCGAGCTCGAGGTAGCCCAGGCCGAGCTCGCAGGCGAGCGCGAGCGGCCCAGCGACCTTGGGGATCGCGGCGAACCGCGCCGCCGCTTGCTCGAGGTCGAGCTTCAAGAGCGCGCCCGCGGAGAGCCCGAACAGCTCGACCTCGAGCGTCTCGGGAGTGAAGCGCAGCCCGGCGCACGACTCGCAAGGGACGTGGACGTCGGGCAGGAACGCCATCTCGACCTTGAGCGCGCCGTTGCCACCGCACTCCGGGCAGGTGCCCTCCGGCGTGTTGAACGAGAAGCGCGAGGGACCCCACCCGCGCGCCCGCGCGAGCGGCGTCGCCGCGTAGAGCGCCCGCACGTGGCTCCACACGTCGACGTAGGTGGCAGGGACGCTGCGCGGCGTGCGACCGATCGGGCTCTGGTCGACCTCGACCGCGCGCGCGACGCCGCCCTCGGCGTCGCCGCCGAGGCCAGAGAGCCGCCGGTGCGGACCCGGCGGGTCGGCCACGAGGCCGAGCGCGCGGCGGACCGCGGGCAGCAACACGCCTCGCACGAGCGTCGTCTTGCCCGAGCCGCTCACGCCGGTCACCGCGGTGAGCGCGCCGATCGGGAAGCGCGCGGTGACGCCGGCGAGGTTGTGCATGCGCGCTCCCTCGATCACGAGCTTGGGCGAGCGCGGCCCGGCGCGCCGCGCGGCGGGCACCTGCGGCGCCGCGGCGAGCGCCGGGCCCGTGACGGAGCGCGGGTCGTCGAGCAGCGCGGACGGCGGCCCCTCCGCGAGGATCGTCCCGCCGCGCACGCCGCCGCCCGGGCCGACGTCGATCACGTGATCCGCCGCGCGGATCGTGTCCTCGTCGTGCTCGACGACCAGGACGGTGTTGCCGCGATCGACGAGCCCGCGCAGCGCCGCGATCAGGCGCCCGGTGTCGCGCGGGTGCAGGCCGATCGTGGGCTCGTCGAGCACGTAGAGCAGCCCGGTCAGCCCCGCGCCGAGCTGCGCCGCGAGCCGCACGCGCTGCATCTCCCCGCCGCTCAGGGTGTGCGCCGCGCGGTCGAGCCCGAGGTAGCCGACGCCGACCTCCTCGAGGAAGCGCAGCCGGCGCTCGAGCTCCGCGAGCGGCGCGCGCCCGATCTCGGCGGCGCGCCCTTCGAGATCGAGCTCCGCGAGGAGCTGGCGTGCGCCGGTCACGTCGCGCCCCAGGACCTCGGTGATCGCGCGGCCACCCACCGTCACCGCGCGGGCGAGGGGCGACAGGCGCGCGCCCTCGCAGTCGGGGCACGGCTCCTCGACCTCGCGCTTGGCCTTCCCGCGGCCGACGGCGCGCACGAGGGCGCCGCGGCCCTCGCAGCGCGGGCAGGCCCCCTGGCGCGTGTTGAACGAGAAGAAGCGCGGGTCGAGCTCGGGGACGCCGCGCCCGCACGCGGGGCAAGCCCGCTCGGTCGAGTAGAGCGCCTCCGCACCGCCGGCCGCGAGCACGCCGATCTGTCCGCGGCCGAGCTCGGCGGCGCGCGCGAGCGCGGCCTCCATCGCGGCGCCCTCCGCCGGCGAGACGTGCGCGACGACGAGCTCGACGTCGTGCTCGACGAACCGCGCGAGCGCCATCCCCGGCGTGAGCGGGGTGAGCGCGCCGTCGATCCGCGCCTCGGCGACGCCGTCCTTCCTCGCCCGCCCGAGCAGCTCGCGGTGCAGGCCCTTCTTGCCGCGAACGACCGGCGCGAGCACGCGCACCGCTCGCGCGCCGTGTCGCTCGGCGAGCTCCGCCGCGATCGACACGCAGGTGCGGGCCGCGATCGGCAGGCCGTGCTCGGGGCAGCGCGGCGTCCCCGCGCGCGCCCAGAGCAGCCGCAGGTAGTGCGCCGCCTCCGTCACCGTCGCGACGGTCGAGTTGGCGCCGCCGCGCGTCGTGCGCTGCTCGAGGCTGATCGCGGGCGGCACGCCCGCGACGCGGTCGACGTCGGGCCGCGGGAGCTGCGGCATGTACTGGCGCGCGTAGGCGCTCAGCGTCTCGAGGTAGCGGCGCTGGCCCTCCGCGAAGATGACGTCGAAGGCGAGCGTGCTCTTGCCCGAGCCGCTCGGCCCGGTGATCACGACGAGCTGCTCGCGCGGGATCGCGACCGAGACGTCGCGCAGGTTGTGCTCGCGCGCCCGCGTCACGACGAGCGCGGCCGGACGCTCCGGCTCGCGGGCGCGGCGCGTCCGCTCGGCGCGCGCGGCCGGCGCGGTCGCGAGCCCGAGCGCGCGGGCGAGGTACGGCGCCGTCGCCGAGCCCTTCGCGCGCGCGACCTCGGCGGGCGGGCCCGCGGCGACCACGCGCCCGCCCTCCGCGCCCGCGCCGGGGCCGAGATCGATGACGTGATCCGCCCACGCCGCGAGGCGCATGTCGTGCTCGACGACGACGAGCGTCGCGCCGCGCGCGCGCAGCGCCTCGAGCGTCGACAGGAGCGGCGTGACGTCGTCGTGGTGCAGACCCGCGGTCGGCTCGTCGAGCACGATCAGCGCGCGGCGCGGCGCCTCGACGAGCGTCCCCGCGAGCTTGAGCCGCTGCGCCTCGCCGCCGCTCAGCGTGTTGAGCGGCTGCCCGAGGCGCAGAAACCCGAGCCCGACCGAGACCAGCGGGGTGAGACGCGCGATCACGTCACGCACACCCTCGAAGCGCGAGAGCGCGGCCTGCGCGGTGAGCTCGAGGGCCTCGGCCACGTCGACGCCGCAGAACCGCACGTCGAGCACCGGACCGACGAAGCGGCGGCCCCCGCACTCGGGACAGGAGAACGTCACGTCGGCGAGGAACTGCATCTCGACCGTCTCGGCGCCCTCGCCCGCGCACGCCTCGCAGCGACCGCCGGCCGCGTTGAACGAGAAGTGCCCGGGCAGGTAGCCCCGCTGCTTCGCGAGCGGCTGGCTCGCGAAGCGCTTGCGCAGCGCGTCCCACACGCCGAGGTAGGTCGCGGGGTTGCCCCGCGAGGTGCGACCGAGCGGGCTCTGATCGACGTGCACCACTGCGCCGAGCGCGCGCACGCCCTCGATCGACCCGTGCGGGAGCGGCACCCGCTCGGAGCTCCGCCCGAGCGCGCGGAGCGCCGCCGGCACGAGCGTCTCCACGATGAGCGAGCTCTTGCCCGATCCGCTGACGCCGGTGACGCAGGTGATGGCGCCGACCGGGATCGCGACGTCCACGCCACGCAGGTTGTGGCCGCTCGCGCCCCGCAAGACGACGTGCTCGGTCGATACCGACCGCGGCGCCCCCGGCGGCGCCTCCGCGCGCGCCGCGAGCGCGCGTCCGGTCGCGGTCTTCGCGCGCGCGAGCCGGGCGGGTGGGCCATCGAACACGACCCGCCCGCCGGCCTCGCCCGCGCCGGGGCCGAGCTCGATCACGCGGTCCGCGGCGCGGATCACGTGCTCGTCGTGCTCCACCACCAGCACGGTGTTGTCGGCGCCGGCGAGCCGCCGCACCACCTTGGCGAGCCTCTCCACGTCGGCGGGGTGCAGGCCCACCGTCGGCTCGTCGAGCACGAACATCGCGCCGGTGAGCGAGGCGCCGAGCGCGCCCGTCAGCGCCACGCGCTGCACCTCGCCGCCGCTCAGCGTCCGGCTCGCGCGATCGAGCGTGAGGTAGCCCAACCCCACCTCGCACAGCGTCGCGAGCCGCGCGCCGACCTCGCGCACGAGCAGCGCCGTCGCCGCGTCCGGCGCGGGGCACGCCTCGACGAACGCGCGCGCCTCGGCCGCGGACATGCGGAAGAAGTCGGCGACGCTCCGGCCGCCGACCTTCCACGCGAGCGACTCGGGCGTGAGGCGCGCGCCGCGACAGTCGGGGCACTCGTCGTAGCTCCGGTAGCGCGCGAGCAGCACGCGCACGTGCATCTTGTACGCGCGCGTCTCGAGCCACTTGAACCAGCGGCGCAGGCCCACCCAGCGCTCGGGCCAGTCGCCCGGCCCGCCGTCTCCGTCGACGACCCACGCGCGGGCGCGCTCGTCGAGGCGCTCGAAGGCGACGTCGAGCGGCACGCCCGCCGCCGCCGCCTGCTCGCGCAGGTAGCGGCGCTCCCAGCTCGTCGACTTCCCGCGCCACGGCCGGATCGCGCCGCCGGCGAGCGTGCGCCAGGGCTCGTCGAACACGCGATCCCAGTCGACGCCGATCGTCCGGCCGAAGCCGCGGCACGTCGCGCAGGCGCCGACCGGGCTGTTGAACGAGAAGCGCGCCGGCGTCGCGTCGCGGAACGCGACGTCGCAGTGCGCGCAGTGCAGCCCCCGCGAGTAACGAGACGTCTCTCTGCCGATCGTCACGTCCGCGCGCCCGCCCCCGCGCGCCATCGCGAGCTCGAGCGACTCGACGAGGCGGCCGCGCTCCGCCGCGCGCAGCGCGAGCCGATCGGCGACGACGTCGACGTGCGCGCGCCCGGCGACGCGGCTCGGCGGGACCTCGTCGAGATCGACGACCTCGCCGTCGAGCGCCACCCGCCGGTAGCCCTCGCCCACCAGCGCCTCGCGCACGCCGAGGAAGGCCTCCCCGTCCTGTGGGAGCGCGAGCGGGTAGCTGATGACGGCGCGTGCGCCTTCGCTCGCCGCGAGGAGCGCGTCGGCGATCGCGTCGGGCTCGTCGCGGGTCACCGCGCGGCCGCACCCCGGGCACTCGAGCGTCGCGACGCGCGCCCACAGGCTCTTCGTGTAGTCCGCGACCTCCGTCATCGTGCCGACCGTCGAGCGGCTCGTGCGCACCGGCGCCTGCCGGTCGACCGCGACGCCCGCCGCGATCGGATCGAGCTCGTCGACGTCGGGGCGCGCGAGGCGCTCGAGGAACTGCCGCGCGTACGCGCTGAAGCTCTCGACGTAGCGCCGCTGGCCCTCCGCGTAGAGGGTCGAGAAGGCGAGCGAGGACTTGCCCGCGCCCGAGGGCCCGACGATGGCGACGAACGTCCCGGGCTCGAGATCGAGGTCGACGTCGCGGAGGTTGTTCGTCCGGGCGCCGCGCAGGCGGGTCGCGCGCATGGGTGCTACTTTCTCGGAGCCGGTGAGGGCGGGGCTCGCAGTTCTAGGTCTTCTCGTGCTGCCGTCCAGCGTCGCGGTGGCGCAGCCGGGCCCCGCCGCGCTCGCGGCCGCGCTCGCCCGCGCCGAGACCGACGCGGCGCGCGGGC
>JAHBWG010000100.1 GCA_019637095.1 Sandaracinaceae bacterium
GTGTCGTCCGAGCCACTCTCGATACCAATGCAACTGGTTCGCGGCCAAGTGCGCAAGTTCCGCATGAGTCCACACGATTCGCGAGTCGAAACTGCGATGCAGTCGCAATAGGTGTTCTTGAGCGGCCATCTCCCCAACTATCACTTGAGCGCGGCGAAGGGCTTCATCTGTGGCTGCGGGACCCCATCGAGCGCGGAACCCTGTCCGGCGATGCTGTCCCAAGTGTAGCAGTTCTTCGATCACTGTCGCACGCGCTGGATTTCTCCGAAGTATGACTACCCCGCCACCCCCTCCCGCATGGGGTCGGTATGCGCCGCTCGCCCCAATGTTATCGAGGTAGATCTCGGAGTACTCGTCCATCCAGAAGCTGATGTCAGAACCGTGCTCGGCCTCAAGATTGCGGATGATCTGCCGAAGTCTCTCACGGTCAAATCGGGGGCGCTGGTCCGGCAGTCCTCCGCCCGTCCGGCGGCTCGTCAACCCATGGGAGTCGCCTCGCTGCGCCCGTCCGCGCACCCCGTCCGTCGACCGTCGTGGCCCCCGGTTCAAGCCCGGCAGGAGGCGTCCAGACAGCGCGCCCCCAAGCGCCTCGGCGCCGATCTGCAGGGGCGTCGACCAGGTTCGCCCACGCTCGGCGTCCTGCCTCGCTCGCGCGACCGGCGTCTCGGCATGCGACTCACCCAGTCGGCGCAGGTCGATCCCGGCGCCTCGCGGCATCATGCCCGAGTGCACGACCGACAGACCCGAACCCTGAAGCGCGTCGGCCATCGCGCCGAGCGCGGCGGGCATACCGGCGACCATCTCGAGTCCGCCGGCCACCTGCCCCCAAGGGGTCAGGTATCGGTTCGTGTAGTCACCGACCGTCTGGCCAAGCCCGGCATAGTCGCCCGCCTCGAGCTGTTGGGCCCCGCGCTGGTAGGTCTCGGCCATGATCTGGAGGCCTGGCAGTAGGCCAAGGGTGAGACCGTTCGCGAGGGCCTGCCCGACGGCATAGCGCGCAGCCCGGTCCTCGTTGCGCAACGAGTTCGATTCCTCGACGAGACGGCGTGCCCGGGGGTCATCCGGTATGGGGATGTCTCGTAGCTGGATTCCACCGTTGGCTCCGACGACGCCGAGTTGGACGCTCGGCGGACCCGAGGGCGAGTCCGGCGAGGACCCTCCGAAGAGGATGTCACGCGCGGTGATCGCGGGTGCCTGGTTCCAGAACCGAGTGAGGTCGGGGGCTGCTGGCGACTCGCGCCCCGTTCTGGCGGACGGCGCGCGAGACTCGCCGAGGCCACCACCGCTGTCACCCGCTGCTCCCGGTGATGATGCCGGTGCCTCGTGCCCCATCGACGAGCCACCGGCGGGGGCCTCGATGGTCCCCCCAGCCCCGGGTGCGGTTGCCCGAAGGGAAGTGCCGGAATCACCCGCGAGGAGGCGCGCGTTCTGCTCCTGGCGCGCCTGACGCTCGGGATCGTCGACGTCCGGCCCCTGCGCGGGAGAGATGTCCGACGTGATGCCAGCAAGGCGCTCGCGGAGCGACTCGGCGAACGCGGCGCGCGCTTCGGGATCGCTCCAGCTTGCCCGGTCGGCTTCGGCCTGGCGCGCGGCGCGGGCCTCGTCCCTTGCTCGCGACTCTCGGGCCTGGTCGCGTTCGGCGGCTCCGATATGAGGGTAGTCGGCCGTATACGCCCCGGTCCAGTCTGCACGGCCCATCGGCGCACTTGGCGGTGGCGCGAAGGGGCTATGCACCTCGCGGGTCTCGGGGTCGCGCCACAACGGGACGCCGCTCTGGAAGTGCGCATCACTGCGGAGGAAGTCTGCGCCCGAGGTGGCCTGCAGCCCATCCGGGTCCACCAGCGTCACCGGGTTGTTCCGCGCGTACCAGTACCGGTTCGGCCCATCGACCTCCCCCGCTGGGTCTGGACTCACCCAGTTCCCGATGAACGGCGCGTAGTAGCGGAACTGGAAGGCGTAGAACCCCGTCGCGTCGTCCTGCTCCTTGCCGACAAACCTCCTCGTCCGGAACTGGATCGGGATCACCGAGTCGCCCGCCAGGAACGCGGTCCTGCCATACGGGAAGTACTCCTCGTACGCGAGGAGCTCGCCCGCGCCGTCGACCTCGAGCGTGACGCTGCCGAGCTGGGTGCCGAGGTGGAAGTGCTCGCGCACCGCGTCGACGTCGCCGGTCTCGCGCTCGAGGTCGTCGAGGTCCCAGAAGTAGATCGTGGCGAGCCGCTCGTCGCCCGCCTCGGCGTGCGCCGACCAGCGCTCGAGGATGACCGTCGAGTCCGAGGTGATGCGCCGCAGCTCGCAGCCGTCGAGGTAGACCGTCTCGGTCGCCTCGACGTCGCCCGAGACGAGCCGCCGCGTGGTCTTGCGCACCCGCGCCCCGTCGGCGCCGTAGTCGTAGACCTCGTCGTCGTCTTCGTCGCCCTCACGCTCGATGAGCAGGGTGCGCCGCAGCTGGTCGCGCCCGTTCCACACCATCTCGCGCACGTTCGGCAGCTCGATGATCTGCCCGCGCGCGTTGAACCTGTCCTCAGGGTCCGAGATCGCGATGTCGTTGAGATCGTAGGCGGGGTAGCTGCGATTCGAGGTCGAGGAGACCCACAGCTCGTTCTTCCACTCGGTGATGCTCGCGCCGCCGGGCTCGGGGCCGTGGTCCCACTCCTCGAGGTTGCCGGCGTCGTCGTAGGTGTACCTGCGGCGGTACCGGGCGACGACGCCGCCGTCGTTCAGCTCCACTTGGCGGGTGCCGCGCAAGGCGCCGCTCTCGGGGGTGTCCCCGCGGAAGTCGGGCCGGGTCAGCGCCTCGTGCACGCGGCCGGTCGCGGACTTCAGCTGGTAGCGTGTGTCGTGCGTGAAGACCCGATGCGCGCTGACGGTGAGGCCGTCGATGACGTGGTCGGCGGTCGGGCTCTGCGCGAGGTCGTCGAGGTAGACCAGGTTGCCAACCGGATCGTAGTGGTGGCGCAGGTCCTGATAGGTCGAGGTGCCGGGCACGACGGCGTGGCGCCGGTAGAGCCGGAAGGTCTCGTCGTCGTAGGTGTTCGTGATCTCCACCCCGTTGCCCAGCTCCATGAACGTCCGCTGCCCGCGCGCGTTGTGCTCGGCGCTCACGAGGATCGTCCGCGTCGTGGAGTCCGGTGTGACGATCGACAGCTCGCCGAGCGGGCCGCTCCGGAGGTACTCCTCTCGCCGCTCGGTGCCGTCGGGGAGCCACGCTCGGGTGCGCCGGCCGAGCGCGTCGAAGACGCTGCGGCTCCAGTGCGCGTTCGACTCAAGGCTGACCGAGCCCGACCAGTCGGGCTCGAGCCCGGGCGTCGCGGTGAGCGTGCGCTCGACCTCGAGCGGCTCACCGAAGGCGCCGTAGCGGGTGGTCTCGAGCGTCCCGGCGGCGTCCTCGGTGAGCACCAGGCGTCCGAGCTGGTTGCGGTCGGCCGCGCCGCTCAAGCCCTCGCCGTAGGTGTAGCGCTCGGCGAGCCAGGTCGTGCTGTCGTGCGTGACCTCGAGCGCGACGAGGCGGCCGGCGAGGTCGTAGGTGCGCGCCTCCCGGGTGTCCTCGCGCCAACGGAGCACCTCGCGGCCCGCTGCATCGAAGAGGCTGCGGTCCTCGCCGGCGTCGGCCGAGCTCTCGAGGAGCTGGCGGCCGAGGCGGTCGTACGCGCGGGTGCTCACCGTGAGCGCGCGCCGGTCGATGGTGGCTTCGGACAGGCCGCGGATGTCGAGGGTGGCGCGCTCGGTGAGCTCGGCGCTCGACTCGATCACCTCGACGGTGGCGATCGGGCGCCGAGCGCGTCGAAGATCGGC
Organism: Sandaracinaceae bacterium; assembly: GCA_019637095.1. GTDB lineage: Bacteria > Myxococcota_A > Polyangia > Polyangiales > Sandaracinaceae > JACKEC01. Next base: position 3,796 of record JAHBWG010000100.1, read on the forward strand.
CTTGGCTCGTGCCCCAGCGCGCGGCGGTCCTGAGCGGGCTCGGCCGTTGGCCTCTCGGCCATCGGTGGCCTCCGATCGCCCGCTACACCTCGCGCTCGCGGAGCCAGTCGAGCGTGCGCTCGGCGACCTCTTCCCAGCCCGGCTGGCCCACGAGGTAGTGCGTCCGCTCGGGCAGCTCCACGAAGTCGGTCACGCCGGCGTCAGGCCGGTAGCGCGCCGCGTTCGCGCGGTTGAGCGCGGGCGGGATGATGCGGTCCTTCGCGGCGGCGACGAAGAGCAGCGGCGGTCGGGGCCGCGCGAAGTCGATCTTCGCTTCGGGGCCGAGCGGGCCGCGGCCGACGAGCCGCGACTCGGGCACGACGTGCTGGTCGTAAGCGGCGCGCACGTCGTCGGGCGCGCCGGTGTGCCAGAAGGCGTCGCGCCACCAGCCGATCGAGGGCTCGATCGGCGCGCTGCCCGGCCACAACACCGCGGCGTTCGAGACGAGGTGGGACCACGCGAAGCTCCGCACTCCCTCGGGCGGCGCGGAGCTCAGGGCTACGCCCGCCGCGCCGGCGCCGCGCGCGAGCAGGAGCTGCACGACCAGCCCGCCCATCGAGTGGCCCACGAGCAGGGGCAGCTCGGGCTCGGCGCGCGCGATCGCTTCGAAGCGATCCACGACGTCGCGCAGGCGCAGCGCGCGCAGCTCGGGAGCCGGGCTCGCGCGGCGCTCCGCCGCCGTCCCCTCGCGGCCCGGCCAGTCGGGCGCGATCGCGTCGATCCCCCGCGCGCCGAACCACTCGACCCACGGCGCCCAGCTCCGACCGGTCAGGAACATCCCGTGGATGAAGAGCATCCTTCGCTTGCCCATGCGCGCGTCACCTCCCATGACACTCACGGATGGTCACGACGGCGGCGCCGACCAAGGGCCCGGACGGACGCGCGGGGGGCCGCGACGGACGCACCGCGGTCGACCTGGTGGTGCTCGACGGATTTCTCGCGTCGGGCTTCAGCGTCACGCTCGACGTGCTCGCGACCGCCAACGTCCTCGCGGAAGCGCTCGGCGAGCCGGCGCCGTTTCGCTGGCGCACGGCGTCGCTCGGCGGCGGGCCCGTGCGCTCGAGCGCCGGCGTGCTGCTCGAGGTCGACGGTGACGTCGAGGGCGCGGACGGCGACGTGTGGATGGTGTTCGGCCAGGGGATGGCGAGCCCCGAGCGCGTGCTCTCGGACGTGGCGCGCCCCGACTCGCGCGCGCTGAGCGCGCGCCTGCCGGCGGTGCAGGGCCGCGGCGCGACCGTCGCCGCGAGCTGCTCGTCGACGTTCCTGCTCGCCGAGGCGGGCCTGCTCGACGGCGTCACCGCGACGACGTGCTGGTGGCTCGCGCCGATCTTCCGCGCTCGCTACCCGCAAGTCGACTTGCGAATGGAGGCGATCGTCTGCGCGCACGAGCGCGTCGCGACGGCCGGCGCCGCGATGGCGCAGCTCGATCTCGCGCTCGCGGTGGTGCGGCGCCGCGCGGGCCACGCGATCGCGCACGCGTGCGCGCGCTACCTCGTGATCGACGACGCGCGCTCCTCGCAGGCGCCCTACCTCGTGCTCGAGCACCTCAGCCGCCACGACGAGGTCGTCGCGCGCGCGGAACGTTGGATGTCCGAGCGGCTGGCGCGCCCGATCGAGCTGCGCGACGCGGCGCGCGCGGCGGGGGTGAGCGAGCGGACGCTGGCGCGGCGCTTCGTCGCGACGACCGGCCTCGCGCCTGCGCGGTTCCTGCGGCGCCTGCGGATCGAGACGGCGGCGCGCCTGCTCGCGACGACCGACCTGTCGATCGCGCGGGTCGCCGAGGAGGTGGGCTACGACGACGAGCGGGCGTTCCGCCGCGCCTTCGCGCGCGAGGTGCGGCGCAGCCCGGCCGAGCACCGCCGCGCGCACCGCACCGCGTGAGGCGTCAGGTGGTCTCCGCCGCGCCGGAGACCAGGCTCGCCGCTCGATTCGACTCCGTCCCGGTGTCTCCGCGTCACACACGGCGCGGCGCGTTGGGGACGAGCTCCGGCACGCGACGCAACGCGCACGCGGCCCCGCGCTGTGGCGAGCACCGCGCGGGGTCAGGCGGGGCGTCGGCGCGGCCAGAGGGCGAGGAGCCCGAAGCCGACCGCGACGAGCGCGAGCTGCACGGCGTGCGAGAGCAGCGCGATCGAGATCGCCTGCGCCTCCGCGGCGCCGAGCGCGTTCGCCGCGAGCGCGAAGCCGCCCTCGCTCGCGCCGATCTGGCCGGGGACGAGCACGCCGAGCGCGGCGATGACGAGGTAGGTGCCGTGGAGCGCGAGCGCGCCGAGGGCGCTCGGGTCGAGGCCGACGGCGTGGGCGAGCACGTAGAAGTGCGCCGCCTGCAGGCCGCGGCCGGCCATCATCGCGACGACGGGGCCGAAGGCCACGAGCTCCGTCTCGCGCGAGGCGCCGACGAAGGTGCTCGCGTGCGGCGCGAGCCGCGGGAAGCGCGCGCCGAGCCAGGCACCGACGCGCTCCCAGCGCGCCGCCGCGCGCAGCGCGACGCCCGAGGCGGTCATCGTGACGACGTGGACGACGAGCAGCGCGGTCAAGAGGCTCGGCCCCGTCACGGCGTACGCGGCGAGCGCGGAGAGGATCGTGAAGGCGCCCGACGAGAGCAGGACGTTGGCCTGGTTCGCCGTGCCCATCGCCGCCGCCGTCGCGCCGCCCACCCAGCGGCTCAAGAGCGTGGCCTTCACGGCCTCCGACGTCGCGCGCCCGGCCGGCGACACGCCCATCACCGCGTACGCGACGAGGTGCGACGTGAAGAGCGGCCAGAACGGGACGTCGGCGCCGCGCTTGCCCAGCGTGAGGCGGCTCGAGAGCGCGTCCATGGCGACGCGTCCGACGTCGAGCGCCGCGGCGAGCGGCAGCCACGCGAGCGCCGGTGTGATCACGCGCGCGAGCTCGTCGACCCCTTGCTCTCGCACCAGCCAGACGACGACGCCGATCCCCGCGATCCCGAGCAGCGCGCGCACGAGCATCCACGCCCGATCGCGCGCGCTCGCGCGCGCCGGCGGCGGCGCGCCGTCTTCGTCCCGCGCGTCCGTCACGGCTCGTCGTCGCGCGATCCGCGCTCGTCCGCGCGCTCGTGCCCGTCCGCGTGCCCGCCCTCGCGGTCGCGCTCGTCCTCGTGCGCACGCCCGCCCTCGTGCGCGTGCCCGTCCTCGTGCGCGTGCCCGTCCTCGTGCGCGTGCCCGCCCTCGTGCGCGTGCTCGCCCTCGTGCGCGTGCTCGTCCGCGTGCGCGTGCCCGTCCGCGTGCGCGTGCCCGTCCTCGTGCGCGTGGTCGTGGCCGTGGTCGTGGTCGTGGTCGTGGTCGTGGTCGTGGTCGTGGTCGTGGTCGTGCTCGCCCTCGCGTGCGTGCCCGCCCTCGTGCTCGTGCTCGTGCTCGTGCTCGTGCTCGTGCCCGTGATGCCCGTGCCCGTGATGTCCGTGCCCGTGATGCCCGTGGTGGTGGTGCCCGTGGTGGTGGTGGTGCTCTCCGCCGAGCCCTTCGCCGATGCTCGACAGCCACGTCCTGAGCCCGTTCAGCCAGATCGAGCGCAGCAGCGCGATCGCGAGCACCCCGGCGGCGAGGAACGTGGGCCACCCGTGCTCGTGCTCGCCGGCGGCGGCCCCGAGGTGGATCGGCACCTCGATGGCGTTGAGCAGCCCGGCCATCGCCCACGCCGCGACGACGACCGCCGCGATCCCGACGAGCGCCGCGCGTGCGCCGAACGTCTTGCGCAGGAACCCGATGGTCGCGACGTTCGTCGCCGGCCCGAGCAAGAGCCCCACGAGCACCGCCCCGGGGCTCATCCCCTTGGCGAGCATCACCGCCGCGAGGGGCGTCGCGCTCGCGGCGCACACGTAGCTCGGCACGGCGACCGCGGTGACGACCAGCACGTCGAGCCCGAAGCTGCGCAGCCCGCCGAGCTCACCCGCGCCGATCGAGGCTTGCACGTAGGCCGCCGCGATCAGCCCCACGAGGGTCCACGGCGCGACGTGGTAGAGCAGCTCGTCGAACGCGCGCAGCGCGCGCAGCGCGAACGGTCCGTCCTCCTCCTCGCCCGCGGCGATCGCGTCGGGCCCCACGTCGCCGCCGCGGCCGCGCGTCACGCGGTGCATCACCAGCGCCGCGATCATCGCGAGGGCCACCGCGGCGACGAGCCGCACCGTCGCGAACGGCCAGCCCATGAACCGCGCGGTCAGCGCGAACGTCTCGATCCCCAGCTCCGGCGTGGCGATCAGGAACGCCACCACGAGCGCCGCCCCCGCGCCGCGCCGCCGGAGCGACGCCGCGAGCGGCAGCACCCCGCACGCGCAGATCGGCAACGGCGCGCCGACGATCGCGCCGCGGAACGCTTGCCCGAGCGCGCTGCCCGAGCGCAGCCAGCGCGTCGGGAGCTTGGAGCCGAGCGCGGTCAGCACCGCGCCGATCGACAGGCCGAGCAGCAGCGCGGGCGCCGTCTCGTACGCCAGCTCGAGGAGCGCCTCGCCGATGCGCTCGCGCGTCCCCTCCACGTCGCCGACGTGCCCCTCGTGCCCGTGCCCGCCGCCGAGCAGGACGAGCGCGAGCCCGCCGGCGACCGCCACGAGGTCGAACACCCGCGCGCGCAGCGAGAGCTGCGAGGGCGCCACCGGGTGCCAGTCGTGCGCCACGACGTGCAAGAGGAGCCCCGCGACCACCGCCGAGATCCACGGCTCGTAGTGCTCGAACGCGTGGGCGTCGATGAGGGAGGGCAGCACGACGCCCGCGACCGTCGCGAGCCCGAGCCCGAGGCATCGCCACGCCACCGCGCGCATCCCGGAGCGCGTCTGGTAGGCCATGGCGACCAGCGCGATCACCGGCACGTCGTGGGCGGCGATCGCGAAGAGGAGATCGAAGTGCCCGTGGTCGGCGTGCGCGCCGTTCGCGTACGTGCCCAGCGCGAGCCCGTCGCCGAGCTTGTGGACGAGGAGCGCCGCGTAGCCGAGCTCGAGGCCCCAGCGCTCCGGGGCGCGCGCGCCGATCCGCGCGGCGTACCGCTCGGCCAGGCTCGGGACGGCGAGCGCGACGGCGAACACGCCGAGCGCCCAGAGCCCCGCGCCCGCGAGCGCGTCCGGCAGGAGCTGCGCGACGACGACGGCCAGCGCGGCGACCATCGCGAACGTCGCGAGCGCGGAGACGGAGCGCCGCCGCCCCCCGAGCCCGAGGGCGACCCCGAGCGCGACCGACAGAACGGCGATGCTGATCGGCAGGAGCATGCGCTCGAGGGCGCAGCCGGCGCGCCCGACTGCGAGAGGACGCATAGCACGGCTGGCCCCGGCCCGTGTCGGTGGCTACGTCCCGCCCATCGCATGGACCGCCGTACCTTCCTCACCATCACCGCGCTCGGGCTGCTCGCCGCCTGCGGCGCCGAAGCGCAGCCCGGCCCGTCGCGCCGCTGGGACGCCACCGGGCGCATCACCGAGATCCGGCGCGAGCGCTCGTCGATCACGATCGCCCACGACCCGATCGAGGGCCTGATGCCCGCGATGACGATGCCCTTCGCCGTCGAGGACGTGGCCCTGTTCGAAGGGCTCGGCGTCGGCGACCGCGTCGCGTTCACGATCTCGCGCGAGGCCGGCGGGCGCTACGTGATCCGCTCGATCCGCCGCGCCTGAGGTGGCGAGCTCGCCCACGGTTCTTCGCACCCCGGTCGTTCGTCCGCCTGTCGAGTCGAGGCCGCGCGTGCGAGACTGGCCGTCTCTGAGGTGCCGCGATGTCGAGCGATCGAGGCGTCACGTGCAGCGCGTGCGGGGCGACGACGCCGCTCCCCGACGATCTCCTGGTCCCGACGTTCGCGTGCGCGTTCTGCCACGGGACGCTGAGCACCGCCGCGCACGCGGGCGAGGCGGCGGTCTCCGCCGACGCGCTCGTCGGCCACATCGAGCGGCTCGCGGCCGATCCGAAGGCCGCGATGGCGAACCTCGACGAGAGCGTCCGCAGCGCGCCCCGCTTCGAGGGAGGCAGCCGCGAGCACCGGGAGGGGACGTGCGTGCACTGCCGGGCGCCGGTCGCCGTGCCGCTCGACCTCGCGGTCCGCGAGCTGACCTGCGGCGCCTGCGGGCGCGCGCAGTTCGTCCGCGAGCACATCTCCGACGAGGAGCGGTTTCGGCTCGACATGGCGCGTCAGGTCGCGGGCAACGAGGCCTACGAGCGGCTCCTCGCGGAGGGGCTCGCGTGCCCGAAGTGCGGCGGGCACAACCCCGTGCCCGACGACGGTAGTGTCCAGTTGATTTGCAAGTTCTGCCGCGCCGCGATCTTGCTCTCGGACCACGTCGACGAGAGCGCGATCGCGCGCCACCGGCTCAAGCACGGGGTCTACGCGGTGCGCGACGAGCTGATGCGGCAGCAGCAGGGTCGCCAGCGCACGATCGGGATCGCGGTCGCGGTGATCGTCGTCGTGGTCCTGGGCGCGCTCATCGCCGCGAACCTGCTCGCGGGCGGATCGTGAGCGCGCGCGATCAGTCGGCGGCCGGATAGGCGGCGGCGAAGAGCGCCTCGGCCGCGTCGAGCATGCCGGGGCCCGGGTCGTCGAGCAGCTCCGGGTCGAGCTCGATCATGCCGCGGGGACACGCGCGCAGCGCCCGGAGCGCGTCGTGCGCGCAGAGCGTCGCGCTCATGCCGTCGCGCGTGACGATCGTCTCGGGGTCGAGCTCGAGGAGCTGCTCGACGTCGTAGGTCGGCCAGCCGTCGAAGCGCGCGGCGGCGAGGTCGACGAGGCCCGCCGCCACGAGCACGTCGTGGTAGCTCGTGCCGTCGGTGCCGCCCATGAAGCGGTCGCCGTAGATCGTGAGGTAGAGCGCGCCGCGCCGGCGCTCGGGCGGCACGCGCGCCGCGATCGCGCCCATGCGGCGCTCGAACGCGGCGGCCCACCGCGCGCCCGCGTCGGGTGCGCCGCAGAGCGCGCCGATCGCGCGGGCGTCCTCCCCGAGCGTCCTGCGACCTTCGAGGGACCCGAGGTCGAGCACGCGGATGCCGACCCCCTCGAGCCGCGCCACGCGGCCCGGCTCGGCCACGTTGTGCGCGACGACGACCTCGGGGCGCAGCGCGACGATCGCCTCCACGTCGTCGAGCGCGCGGATCGTCGGGAAGCCCTCGAAGCGGTGCGCGCGCGGTCCCTCGGCGCTGCGCGCGGTGACCGCGACGACGCGCGAGGGCGCGCAGAGCTCGAGCAAGAGGCTGTCCGCCACCGTGCTCGCCGAGGCGATGCGGTGGGCGGGCTCGACGCCGGTGGCGGGCTCGTGCGTCGCAGCCCGCGGCCCCTCGTCGCGGCGCTCGCCGCGCGGGGCGGCGGCGAGCGTCGACGCGGCGACCGCGACCGCGAGCGCGCCGCCGTTCCACCACGAGAGGCGGCTCACTCGCGCCCCTCCAGTCGGAAGCCGAGCGCGGCGTCCTCGACGAGCTCGACGCCGTAGACGTCGCGGACGTGCGGGGCGGTCACGACCTCGGACGTCGGCCCGGCCGCCGCGACCCGCCCGCCCACGAGGAGCGTCGCGCGGTGCGTGAACCGCCGCGCCTCGTCGAGGCCGTGCAGCACCACCACCAGGCAGAGCCCCTCGCCCGCGAGCTCGCCGAGCAACGCGTAGAGCTCGAGGGCGTGCCGCACGTCGAGCGCGGCGGCGGGCTCGTCGAGCAGGATCGTGCGCGCCTCGGTCGCGAGCGCGCGCGCGATCAGCACCCGGCGCTGCTCGCCGGTCGAGAGCCGATCGAAGCGTCGCCCGCGCAGCGCGGCGACGTCCGCCCGCTGCATCGCGCCCTCGATCGCTCGGAGATCGCGCGGGCTCGGGCGGCCGAGCCCCCCGGTGTGGGCGTAGCGGCCGTGCGAGACGACCGTCTCGACGCCGAGCGCCGCGCGCAGCTCGGTCTTCTGTGGGACGTAGGCGATGCGCCGCGCGCGCTCGCGCGGATCGAGCGTCGCGAGCGGCGCGCCGTCGATGCGCACCGCGCCGCTCGCGACGGGCAGCAGCCCGGCGAGCGCGCAGAGGAGCGTGCTCTTGCCCGCGCCGTTCGGGCCGAGGATCGCGGTGACCTCTGAGTCGGCCGCGTCGAGCGCGACCCCGTCGAGCACGCGCCGTCCGTCGCGCACGACCTCGAGCGCGCGCGCCTCGATCACGCCACCACCTCGCGGTTCATGCGCACGAGCAGGGCCAGGAACAGCGGCGCGCCGATCAGCCCGGTGACCACGCCGAGCGGCGCCTCCACCCCGGTCGGCAGCACGCGCGCGATCACGTCGCACGCGGCCAGGAACGCCGCGCCGCCGAGCACGGTGGCCGGCACGAGCTTGCGGTGCTCGGCGCCGACGAACGGGCGCAGCGCGTGCGGCACGACCAGCCCGACGAACGCGATGTTGCCGCCGATCGCGACCGCCGCCGCGGTGAGCACGCCGACCCAGGCGATCACCCACCGCCGCGCGTCGCGCACGTCGACGCCGAGGCTCGCCGCCTCGGCCTCGCCGGCGAGCAGCACGTCGAGGGGGCGCCCCCACAGCCAGCCCGCGGCGAGCCCCACCGCGACGAGCGGCGCGGCGAGGCGCACGTGCGTCCAGCCCACGCCGCCGAGCCCGCCGAGCGTGAACGCGACGACCGCGCGCCCGAGCTCGTAGCGCTCGACGGCGAGCGTGGTGACGAAGCTACCGAGCGAGAGGAACAGCGAGGTCAGCGCGAAGCCGATGAGCAGGAGCGAGAGGACGTCCGCGCCCCCGCGGACGAACGCGAGCAGCACGAGCAGGCTCGCGAACGCGCCCGCGAGGCAGCCGAGCGGCAGGACCGCCTCGGGCGGCACCCACGCGAGGATCCCCGCCGAGGCCAGCCCCGAGTGCGCGAGCAAGACGAGCTGACCGCCGAAGCTCGCGCCCGCGGTCGTGCCGAGGATCGACGGGCTCGCGAGCGGGTTGCGGAAGAGGCCTTGCACCATCGCGCCCGCCGCGCCGAGCGCGCCCCCGGCGAGCATCGCGCCGCACACCCGCGCCGCGCGCAGCGACAGGTACGTCGCGCGCAGCTCCTCGTCGGCGAGGTCGCCCGGCCCGATCAGGAGGGAGACCGCCGCCACCGCCGCGAGCGCGAGCGCGAGGACGAGGTACGGCATGGGGCGCGGAGCCTACCGAGCGCGCTCGGTCGCGTCGAACGGGCGCGGCGATCCCACGAGCCCATCGCCGCGAAACGCGAGCGAAACGCGCGTCGACTATCCCTCGTGACGTGCTGGCCGCCGCGCCCGGAGCCGCGCCGCCCCCCACCGACGGCTGGGCGGCCGAGCTCCGTGCGCGCCTCTCGCCACGCCACGGCCGCACCCGCATCGTCGACCTCACCCACCGCGGCCCGCTGCGCATCCAGCGCGCGTTCCATCGCGGTAGAGCCCGAGATCGAGGTGGGCGAGGGCGCGACCCTCGAGCACGTGCCGCACGAGACGGTCGTGTTCGACGGCGCGCACGCCGCGCTGCGCGCGCGCGTCGCGCTCGATCCGGGCGCTCGCTTCTTCGGCTGGGAGGTCTTCCGTCTCGGTCGCCCGGCGTGCGGCGAGCGCTTCCTCCGCGGCGCGCTGCGGCTCTCGTTCGAGGTCGCGCGCGAGGGTCGGCTCGTGCTCCTCGAGCGCGGTCGCGTCGAGGGCGGGGGCGCGGCGCTCGACGCCGCGTGGGGGCGCGCCGCATGCCCGGCGTTGGTACCATGGTCGCGACCGAGGGCGATCTCGCGGCGCTCCGCGAGGCGCTCGCCGCCTGCGATGGCGCGCTCGGCGGCGTCGCGCGGGTCGGCGCGCTCGTGGTCCTCCGCGTCCTGGGTCGCGACGGCGCGCACGTTGCTCGCGGGCGCGTTCTGGATCGGCGCGAGCCTCCCCGCCGCGTGAAGCGCTCACAGAGGAAAGGGATCGTCGTCGCGGCGGCCGCTCCCCTCCGGGAATGCGCGCACCGCGCACACGCGCTCGCGGCACGACACGACCGGCTCGCGGCACGGGTGCCCGGGCGGACCGTGCGGGCACGGCCGCGGCGCGAAGCGCTGCAGCGCGTCGCGCCGGTGCGCGCGCGAGACCGGGACCGGGCTCGGCGCGCACGCGTGACAGAGCCGCGCCACGTAGGTGCAGTCGGCCGCGCGCTCGCACGCGAGCCACGCGAGCGGCAGTCCGTCGCGCGACGTCGGCTCCGCGGCATCCGCCGGCGCGTCGGTCGGTGCTTCGCTCGGTGCTTCCGTCGGAGCCTCGATCGGCGCCTCGATCGGCGCCTCGACGACCACGTCCCTCGCGTCCTCTCCGTCCTCGCGAGCCTCGTCGGCCACTGGGGGCTCGGGCGTCACGACGGACCGCTCGGGCTCGGCGCACCCGAGCGCGAGCAGCGCGAGCCAGGGGACGATCCTCGTCATCTCGTCATTCTCTCCCTTCGCGCTCGACGAGTCAGCGCTCGAGCTCCGCCGCGAGCCGAATCGCGCGCATCGCGTCGCTCGCCGCGAACGCGGCGCGCGCCGCCGGAACGTCGATCGCGGCCGCGATCCGGCGCGCGTCGTGGGCGACGCCGGCGAGCGTGGCGCGCGCGCCCGCCCGATCGCCGAGCGCTTCGAGCGCGCGCGCGTGCGCCGCGTGCAGCGCGAAGCGCGCGCAGCCGATGGAGTGGCCCTCGCGGGCTCGCGCGAGCCCCTGCTCGGCGTACGCGCGCGCGGCCTCTGCGCGCCCGCGGGCGAGCTCGATGGCGGCGCCGAGGGCGGCTCCGTCCGCGTCGAAGACCGGGACGAGCGCGCCGCCGACCTCGCTCTTCGCGAGCGCTTCGCTCGCGCCGTCGAGGTCGCCGAGCGCGGCGCGCGCCCGCGCCTGCTCCACGAGCGCGAGCGAGTGAAGGCCCCGGCTCTCCGTCTGCGCCAGCGCGCCGACGAGCGCGTCCGCCTCCGCGACCACGTAGACGGCCTCGTCGAGGGCCAGCCGCGCGCGCACGCGGAACAGGCGCGCCAGCATCTCGGACAGCCCCATCGCGTAGTCCCGCCGCTCCGCGAGCAGCGCGTCGAGCGCGGCGCGCGCGCCGCTGGCGTCGCCGAGGTAGATCCGCCCGTACGCGGCCTCCACCGTGACCTGCGCGCGGCGCGTGTGGTCGGACACCCGCGCGTACTCGTCGCGCGCGGCCTCGGACGCGCGCACCGCGGCCCACGGATCGCCCGTCCCGTAGAGGGCGCGGTACGCGCTCATCCACGCGAACGCGGCGCGCGTGCTCGGATCGGGCAAGCCCTCGGCCGGCACGCGCCGAGAGAGCTGCTCGTAGACGTGATCGCCGCCCTCGCGATCGCCGCACTGGTAGAGCGACGGGGTGATGAGCGCGAGCACGCGCATCGTGTACTCGTCGCGCACGCGGACGGGGAAGCTCGCGCGCACCGCGGCGAGCACCTCCTCGACCGGCTCGACGCGGTGCACCGCGCCCGTGAGCACGGAGCACGCGGCTCGATAGAACAGGAGATCCGGCGCCGCGACCTCCGAGAGCGCCTCGCGCGCGTGCGCGAGCATCGAGACGAAGCGCCCCGCCCAGTGATCGCCCTCGGCGTGCGCGAGCAGGAGGCGGACGCGCTCGGCGCCCTCGGGGCCAAGGGCGAGCCCGCGCGCCGCGTCCTCGATCGCGCCGAGCGGATCGTGCTGGCGTAGCGCGCCGCGCGTGGCGCGCTCGTACCACGCGGCCGCGCGCGGCACGTCGCCGGCGCGCGTCCAGTGCTCCGCCAGCGTGCGCGGATCGCGCGCGCCCGCCGCCTCGAGCCAGCGCGCGGCGGCGGCGTGGGCGAACGCGCGATCGTCCTCGCCGATCGTCGCGTACGTCGCGTCGCGCACGATCGCGTGACGGAAGGCGTACTCGCGCTCGCTCGCGAGCGTCGAGCGCTCGCGCGCCACCACGAGCTCGCGCTCGACCAGCTCGCCCAGCACGGGCTCCGGCGTCGCCCCCGCGAGCGCGGTGACGCCACCGGCCCAGAACGTCTCGCCGAGCACGCTCGCCGCGCGGAGCGCCCGGCGCGCGCTCGTGTCGAGCGCCGCGAGCCGGCTCTGCACCATCCCGATCACCGTCTCGGGCGCGCCCTCGCGGCCGCCCTCGGCGTGCCACCGGATGAGCTCCTCGAGGTAGAACGCGTGGCCCGTGGAGCGCTCGATCAGCCGCGCGATCACCTCCTCGGACGCGGAGTCGCCGAGCACCTCGCGCGCCAGCGCCTCGCACGCGCGCTCGCCGAGCGGGGGGAGCCGCAGCTCCTCCGCGCCCACGGAGGCGAAGAGCCCGGGGAAGCGCGCGTGCACCTCCGGGCGCGCGAGCGCGAGCACCGCGAAGGGCGCCCTCGAGAGCGTGCGCATCGCGCCCTCGACGATGCGGATGGACGGCACGTCGCCCCAGTGGAGATCCTCCAGCACGATCACGAGCGGGGCGGCCTCGCACTCCGCGCGCACGAGCGTCTCGAAGGCGCGGCGCTGCTGTTCGAAGAGCGCGAAGGGGTTCGCCCGCGCGGTCGCGAGCTCGGGGCTCGGATCGGGCACGGGCGCGCCCGCGAGCTCGGCGAGGAGCTCCGCGACCGACGCGCCCTCGGGGACGCGCCGCGTGACGCGCTCGCGCACGGCCCGCGCGTTCACCTCCGGCGACGCCTCGTCGCCGACCTGCAGCACGCGCCGCAGCAGCGAGGCGATCAGGTCGCCGGCCGAGCCCGCGCGCATCGCGTCGGCGCGCCCGAGCCAGACCTCCCAGCCCGCGGCGCGCGCGCGGCGCAGCGCCTCGTGCCGCAGCCGCGTCTTGCCCGCGCCGGCGGGCGCCGTGATCACCATCGCACGCGGCGTGCGCTCCTCGGCGACCTCGTCGAGCAGCCCGGCGACGCGGCGCAGCTCGCGATCGCGGCCGACGCACGGCGTCGCGCGGCCGAGCAAGAGCCGCGGGCGATCCGCGTCGAGCGGGCGCTCGCCCTCGAGCATCAGGCCGACGTCGTCGCGCCCGACGTCGAAGCGGTCGTCGAGCAGGCTCGCCGTGGGCTCGTCGAGCCGCACGCCGCTCCGGCGCGCCGCGGTGAGCATCGCGACGGCGCGGTCGACGACGTCGCCGACCACGCCGGCGCCGGTCTCGCGCGCTCCGCACGCGATCGCGACCGCGGCCTCGGGGAACCGCGCGCGGACCGCGAGCGCGCAGCGCGCCGCGCGCGTCGCCTGATCGCTGAGCGTGCCGCTCGCGCGGACCAGCACGGCGGCCATCCCGGAGCCGAGCACCTCCGCCGACGGCTCGATCGCGGCGAGCGCCCGCGCGACGGCGGCGGCCCGCTGCGCGGAGCGCTCGCGTCGCGCGGTGTCGGCGGGCTCCGCCTCCTCGAGCGGGCTCGGCGTCGCCACGACGATCATCGTGGTGCGCCGCTCGCGCTCGCTGAGGGTCGCGGGCGGGCGCTGGGAGACGGACGTGACGAGCGTGAGCGCGGGCTCGCCGAGCGCCGCCGCGACCGCGGCCGCGTCGGCGGGCCGCGCGGTCGGATCCTTCGCGATCATCTGCGACACGAGCGCGTCGAGCGCGGCCGCGACCTCGGGTCGCGCGTCGCGCAGGCGCGGCGGGTCGTCGAACAGCACGCGCGCGAGCACCGCGACCGCGTGATCGGCCCCGAACGCGGCGCGTCCGACGAGGCACTCGTACAGCAGGCAGCCGAGCGCGAAGACGTCGCACGGCGGTCCGACCGCGGCGCCGCGGATCTGTTCGGGCGGCATGAAGCCCGCCGTGCCGAGCATCGTCCCGGTGCTCGTCAGGCCGTAGGTGTGCTCGATCGAGCGGGCGAGCCCGAAGTCGAGCAGGCGCACCTCGTCGAGGCGCCGATCCACGAGGAAGACGTTGCTGGGCTTGACGTCGCGGTGGACGAGGCCGCGCGCGTGCAGCGCGCCGACCGCGCCGGCGACGGCGCGGGCCACGCCGATCGCGCCCGCGACGTCGAGGGGGCCTCGCGCGAGCCGCGCGGCGAGCGTCTCTCCGTCGAGCCACTCCATCACCAGGAACGCGCAGCCGTCTCGGGTGACGCCGTGCGCGATCGCCCCGACGATCGCCGGGTGCGCGACCTCCGACAGCAGCGCGGCCTCGCGCGCGAAGCGGCGCATCGCCTCGGCGTCGGCCGAAGGCAGGAGCTTCACCGCGACCGGCGCCCCGGTCGCGCGGTCCTCGCCGCGGTGGATCACGCCCATGCCGCCGGTCGCGACGAGCGGGCCGACTTCGAACCGATCGAGGAGGAGCGTGGGCCCCAGGAGCACGGCGGCGAGGATACCGCGCGTGCGCACGCGCGGGACCGCCCGGACGTTGATCCCGGGGGCGAGGCCCGGCATCGTGACGGCATGCGCTTCGCGCTCGTGCTCGGGATGGCTTGCTTCGCGCTCGGGTGTGCCCTCGGGGGCGACGATGATCCGCGCGGTCGGGACGGCGGCGCGCGGATGGACGCGGCCGTGACCGACGGTGGAGACGTCGACGGAGGCGCAGCGCGCGACGGGGGCCCGCCGGGCGCGGACGGCGGCGGGTGCACGGAGGATGCGCGCTGCACGACGTCTTGCGGGACGGTCGGCACCGCGCCCTGTCGCGCGGGCGCGCTCGGCCCGTGCGAGCCTCCGGCCGAGACGTGCAACGGCGCCGACGACGACTGCGACGGCGAGACCGACGAGGACGTGGCGGACCGGACGTGCAGCACCGAGTGCGGCGGCGGCGTGAGCCGATGCGTCGACGGGTCGTTCACCGGGTGCTCGGGCGCGACGCCGCGCGTCGAGGAGTGCAACGGCGCCGACGACGACTGCGACGGCGCCGTCGACGAGGACCTCGAGCGCGTGTGCTCGACGATCTGCGGCACCGGGATGGAGACGTGCGCGGCCGGCGCGTGGGGCGGCTGCACCGCGCGCACGCCGCGGCCGGAGGAGTGCAACGGCGTCGACGACGACTGCAACGGCACGCCCGACGACGGGCTGAGCCGTCCGTGCTCGACCGCGTGCGGGAGCGGCACCGAGACCTGCGCCGCCGGCGGGTGGGGGACGTGCAGCGCCCGCGCGCCGCAGCCCGAGCAGTGCAACGACGTCGACGACGACTGCAACGGGATGGTGGACGACGGGCTGACGCGCGCGTGCTCGACCGCGTGCGGCAGCGGCACCGAGCGCTGCACCCGCGGCGCGTGGACCGGCTGCACGGCGCCCGCGCCGCGCACCGAGACGTGCAACGGCGCCGACGACGACTGCGACGGCCGCGTCGACGAGGGCTTCCAGGCGACGATCTTCGATCCGGTCCCCATGAGTCAGCTCACCGCGCAGCAGCCGCCGTGCAACGGCCCGGGCGCGAACCTCGACGTGTGCATGAGCGCCGCGCGCCGCTGGTGTCACGCGCACGCGACGGGTTGCTACCGCGCGGGCGGCGCCGGCCACCTGCAGGCCACCGCCTCGAGCGCGCGCGTCGTCTGCTTCGCGGGCCGCGGCGACGAGCACAACGCCACGTTCGCCGCCGTCGCGAGCGCGAGCGGGATCGCGGTCGACACCACGAACGTCCACCTGCGCGTCGCGCAGTCCGCCGTGAACCGCTACTGCCGCACCCGCGGCGCGGGCGCCGGCGTCGGGCCGACCGAGCACGGCGGCGGCGCCATGACCGTGACGTGCCTGCCGTCGGACGTGGCCAACACGGTCAGCATCCCGACGAGCGACCTGACGGCGTGGGGCTGCAACCCCAACACGAACCCGAACACGCTCACGTGCTCGAGCGCCGCCGACAACGTCTGCCGCTCGCGCGGCCACCGCTCGGGCTTCGGGCCCGTCGAGTGGAACACGAGCGATTCCGCCATCGTCTGCTTCGTCGAGCCTTGAGCCGGATCGCCCGTGATCCCGAGGGGCGTGAGAATGAGATTGACTCTCACTCATCGGGGGCTATCTTTCGAGTGCCGTGCTCGTCTGTCATTGCCGTCGGGTGAACGACCGAACGATCCGCGAGGCCGCGCGCAGCGGCGCACGCACGCCGGAGGAGATCGGCGCGGCGTGCGGCGCCGGCACCGGCTGCGGTGGCTGCAAGCCCGCGATCGCGGGGCTCATCGTCACGGAGGGCGCGGCGCGCGGCGTCGCGACGCTCCCGATGATCCTGGCTCCGGAGCGCGGGACCGAGTAGGTTCGCCCTCATGAAGGGCGACCCCGAGCTCATCGAAGTGCTCAACGAGGTGCTCACCTCGGAGCTGACCGCGATCAACCAGTACTTCATCCACTCCAAGATGTGTGAGGACTGGGGCTACCAGCGCATCGCGAAGCAGAAGCGCAAGGAGTCCATCGAGGAGATGCACCACGCGGACTGGGTGATCGCCCGGATCCTCCTCCTCGAGGGCGTGCCCAACATGCAGCGCCTCTTCCCCGTGAAGGTGGGCGAGAACGTCGTCGAGATGCACGAGGTCGACCTCGCGCTCGAGCACGAGGCGCGCGACCGGCTGAACCGTGGCATCAAGCTCGCGCGCAAGCGCGACGACGCGAACACCGCCGCGCTGCTCGAGAAGATCCTCGCGCACGAGGAGGACGGAATCGACTGGCTCGAGTCCCAGCTCCACATCATCGCGGAGATCGGCAAGGAGCGGTACCTGGCCGAGCAGATCCACGGCGAGTGAGCCCGCCTTCAGCGACGAAGCTGCTCCCGGTACGGGTACCGGGCGCTGAGCGTTCGCTGAAACCGGACGAACGCCTCGAGCTTCTCCAACGGCGAGAAGTTACGGACGAATTCGGCGACATTGACGCGCCGTTCCGCCAGCGACGCCAGGAACTTCTTGCGGCGCCGCCCCGTCGGATCGCCCGCCGCCTGCAGCAGCAGCTCCTCCAGTGTGCCCTTCGGGTCGGGGAGTCGCTCCAACGCCGCCACGCTCGGCAGCTTGAGCTCGACGCTGGGATGGCCTGCCGCGCGCGCGATCGCGGCGCCATCGATGAGCAACCACGCCTCCGTCATCCGCACCGGGATGACCGGCACGACATCGTCGCGCTCGACCTCTTCGAACTCTCGCAGACGCGCCTCGAGCGACTCGCTCTCGGCATCGCGGTGGACGAACACGAGCTGCGCACCGGTCACGAGGCCGCTCAAGCACTCCTTCACCGAGCCCCGGCGCTTCACGAAGCCTGGCTCCAAGATCTCGACGTCCGGGTCGAGGCGATGGATCGCCCACGTCAGAACCGGGAGGAGCGCGCGGTCCGTCCCGCCGTCCGCCACGACGGAGAAGGTGATCTGTCGCATCAACTCGCCGTCCCGAACCGTAGCTCCAGTTGCCTCAGATCCTCGCGTGGGGGCGAGCCACCGATGAAGTCCACGACCGCGCGCCGGTCCTTCGTCGGTCCGCCGTCCGCGTCGACCCGCCAAGTGCCTTCGATCGGAAGAAACACGCTTCGCGAGGTCCCGTCGCTCCGCAGGGCATGCTCCGCGAAGAGAATGTCGTCGAACGAAACCTGACGCGCCACTTCGGGAGAGTGGGTGTTCAAGACCACCTGCCGCAGTGGGTTGTCCGATCCGACCGGCTCTTCCAGGTCGACCGCGTACTCGTAGAGGAGCCGTAGGAGGTTCTGAACACGTGATGGGTGCATGCCGTTCTCCGGCTCTTCGATACACAGCACCCCACGGTCTTCTACGTCCACCAACATGAGCGCCAGGGCGATGTAGCGTAGCGTTCCATCGGAGAGGGACCGACCGAACAACCAGCTGTCGACGCCGCGAACGCGGGCCCTCAGCGCAAGCTGGTCGCGTGCGTCGTCGGCGTAGGCATCCAACGCCACCACGTCACTGTTGAGCTCTCGGAGGCGGTTCACGAGCTCGACGCCAATGTCGGGGCTCGTGCTCGTCAATGCCCGTAGCGTTGCGGCGAGGTGCCCGCCCGCCGCGGTCACGTGAGGTCGCGCAGCGCGGGCGTCAGGCGTTCGCATCGCGCTCGGCTCGAGGTGGAGCAGCCGCCACGAAGACATCTCGCGCTTGGCTGCCAGGACCGTTGGGTAGTCCGCGGTGTTGGTCCCCCCAACCACTGTCAACGGTGATGTACCCACGGGAGCCGGGCGACCGCGGCTCCCGCCATCGCCGTGCAGCATGATCCGGTCACCATCGGTGGAGATGAGCGGGCCACCCCTCCGCGAACCGACGGCGACGGTGGCCTGGAACTCCTTCTTCGACCGGAACGCCGTGAACGATCGGTAGTCCCCGAGCTTGGCGTGAGCGAGAAACTCTCGCGCCACGAGCAACCGATCCGAGGCCGGATCATAGGCGAGAGTCAGCTCGTAGGTGAGTAACGTGGTCGAGGGGTGAGTCGGGACGCCGAAATCGTCGGTGACTTCGCGCGGAACGATCATGTCCGCCGACAACGTGATCTTCCGGCTGGGGTCCCGTCCGAAGATCAGGTCCAGCGGAGAGTGGCTACCGTCGCTCGTACGCCGGACCTCGACGGCGGCTCGGTAGATATCTCGGTCGCTCAAGAGGCTCAGGAAGTGAATCGCGTCGAAGAGATTGCTCTTGCCGACGCCATTGTGTCCGATGACGCACGTGAGCGCACCGAAGCGGACGCGTGCTTCTTCGATGCTCTTGAAGTTCTTGATCGACAGCGCGACGAGCATTGTGGTTAGTCCCCGATCTCCCGGCTCCTCAGGCTCTCACGATTCTCGGCGGTGCGCATCGCCGCCCCGTCCCACGCGATGGCTCGTGACGAGCTCGAGCCCGCCTTCGGCGACGAAGAGGGCGGCGAAGAGCGCGGCGAAGCCGAGCGCGCTGAGCTGGTAGAAGGTGAGCCCGAGCGCGACGCGCGGCTCGGGCCGCCACTGCTCCGCGACGACGCGGAACGCCATGTACGCGACGAGGTAGAGCTTCATCCGGTGGGTCGCGAGCCACCCGCGGCGCCCGATCCACACGAGGAGCGCGGCCATCGCGAGGTGGAACGCGGCCTCGTAGAGCGGGTTCGGGTGGCGCAGGACGCCGTCGCCGAGGTCCACGCCCCAGCCGCCGGTCGGCGCGCCGTAGCAGCAGCCCGCGTGGAGGCAGCCGAGGCGGCCGACCGCGATGGAGACGGCGACGGGCACCGCGAAGCCGTCGCCCGTCTTGGCGCGCACGCTCGCGAGCCGCTTGGCGAGCTCGACCCCGAGATAGCCGCCCGCGAGGCCCCACGTGAGCGTGCGCCCGTCGCGGAGCCACGCGAGCCCGCTCACCGCGCCCTCGGGGTCGGCC
The DNA here is from genome assembly GCA_019637095.1 of Sandaracinaceae bacterium. Taxonomy (GTDB): domain Bacteria; phylum Myxococcota_A; class Polyangia; order Polyangiales; family Sandaracinaceae; genus JACKEC01. The sequence continues at coordinate 22,963 of JAHBWG010000100.1, forward strand.
AGTACGTACGGGAGCTTGGCCCCGAGGGCCCCGCCGACGATCACCCCGAACAGCAAGGCGAGCCGCTGCGGCACCGAGAGGGCGAGGGGCGCGCCGTCCGCCGCCTTGCCCGCGGGCTCGCGCACGAAGCGCCGCGCGAGCGCGCCCGCGCCGAGCGCCGAGAGCATGATGGCCGTGTAGACGAGGTCGACGGGGCGGTCCACGGCGCCGTCAGTGCAACTGCATCCCGCCGAGCAGCGCGAGGCAGATCAGGAAGAAGATCACGAGCCCGGCGAGCGCCAGGAGCAGCAGCCCCGCGATCACCGCGATGGCGATCGCGAGGCCGAGCGCGATCCCCTGCGCGACGTCCACGCCGCTCACGCCCGCGCGCGGCGGGCCCGCCTGCGCCGCCGCCGTCGCGACCGCGGGCCGGCGCCGGATCTGCACCCACGCGGTGCGCGCGAGCGCGACGAACGCGACGAGCACCACGAGCGCGTAGGGGACGAGCAGGCCCGGCCACTCGAGCGCGAGCTGCACGGCGATCAAGAGCGCGGTGAAGCCGAGCCCGAGCAGGAGCGCGCTCCAGCCCGCGATGCGCAGCGCCCGCGTCGAGCCGTCGTCTGCGAGGATCGCCGGCGCTACCTCGGAGTGCTCGGGGGCGGTGCCGAGCACCGCGCCGCAGACCCAGCAGCGCGGGCTGTTCGTCGCGTTGCCGCTCCCGCACGTCGGGCAGCCACGGACCCCCGCGCTCACGGCGCCGCCTCGTCCTTCGGCGTGGGGCGCCGCTCGAGCGCCGCGTACACGTCGACCGCGCGGCGCACCTCCGCGAGGATCGCGTAGACGACGCCGCCGCACAGCAACAGCGCGGCGAGGGTGGTGATCTGGAAGTGCGCGGGCACCGCGAGCTCGGGCCGGCGCACCAGGACGTCGCCGAGCAGGAAGAGGTAGCCGAGCGCCGCGCCGCCCGTCGCGAACAGGACGAGGCCGCGCGAGAGGCGGAGCCCCGCGAGCACGAGGACGAGGAACAGCACGACGAGCATCGGGCTGCGCGGCCCGTCCGCGAGCGTGAGCACGGCGGTGACGAGCACGAGGTCGAGCGCGGTGCTGAGGTACTTGAGGGCCGGCGGGAAGATCCGGTTCTTGACCGCGACGAGCACGGCGGCGGCGACCGCCATCCACGCGACCGCGAGCGCGGTGGCGGCGGCGTGGAACGTGGTGTCGACCCCTTCGACGCGCGGGAGCTCGAGCGGCCCGAGGCTCAGGCCCCGGTAGTTGAGCACCTCGATGGCGTAGAACACGGTCACGCCCAGGACGCGCAGGCCGTTGGCGCGCTCCTCACCGCGCAGCGACGCGAGCCGCTCGGTGACGTGCCACGGGGTCGGCGGCGAGGGCCCAGCCACGGCGCGAGGTTCGCCGAAACGCGCGCGGTAATGCAAACTCCGCGTCGTGTTCCGCATCACCAAGGGCATCCACGTCCACTTCGCCCACCACGTCCGTGGGCACCGGGGCGCGTGCATCTCGCTCCACGGCCACACCTGGAAGCTCGAGGTGACCGTCGCGTCGGAGACGCTCGACGCCGAGGGCTTCGTCGTCGACTTCGCGGTGATCGGCCGCGAGGTGCTCGCGCCCTCGCACCGCTTGCTCGATCACGCGCTCGCGATCGGCGAGGCGACGTGGCGCGAGACGCACGCGGAGCTCGCCGCGCTCGGCACGCGGCTCGTCGACTCGCGACACGAGACGATGGGCAGCCGCGGCGAGCTGCAGCCGCACCTCGAGGGCACCCTCGGCGGCGCGCGCAACGAGCTGCCCGGCGACATCAAGATCGCCGTGTTCCCGTTCGCGCCGACGAGCGAGACGCTCGCGCGCTGGCTGTACGAGGTCGCGGTCGAGAAGCTCGCGAGCGAGCGCATCGCGATCGTCAACGCGCGCGTCTACGAGGCGCTGCACCCGGTCGAGACGTACGCCGAGTACTCGCTCGATCGCGCGCGCCTTTGAGTCGGCGGGAGGCTCGTTCGAGCCTCTCCCGCGCTCCGGGCGCGACGGTTTTGCCGAGCCCTTACGTCGCGGGCTCGACCGAGCGGCTAGATCCAACGGCGAGGAGGGAGTCGCCATGCGTCTCGTCGTCTCGTTCGGCCTCGCGCTCGCCCTGGGCGCGTGCGGGGGCCGCCAGCACGTGGAGCTCGCGAGCGGAGCGCCGCTCCGGCTCACGCGCGTCGTCATGTACCAGAACGGGCTCGCGCACTTCGAGCGGCGCGGCCAGGTCGAGGGCCGCACCGTCGAGCTCGCGGTCCCCGCCGCGCAGGTCGAGGACGTGATGCGCAGCCTCACCGTCGTGGACGGCGCGAACGCGGCGATCACCGGCGTGCGCCTCTTGCCGTCGAGCGAGGGCGACGACGTGACGCTGCGGATCGGGCTCGCCTCGGACGGCGCGCGCGATCTGCGGATCTCGTACGTGACGGAGCTGCCGGGCTTCCGGCCGACCTACCGGCTCGTCGTGCACGGCGACGCGGTGCACGTGCAGGGCCTCGCGGTGGTCGACAACCCGACGAGCGAGCCGTGGCAGGGCGTGGGCCTGACGCTCTCGACCGAGGTGCCGCTCTCGTTCCGCTTCGACGTGCGCACGGCGCGCGTCGCGCACCGGCCCGCGTTCGGACCCGACGGGCGCCTGATCGCGCGGCCCGAGGAGGCGATGCTCGCGAACGTCGCCCACCGCGGGCGCGCGGGGGACATCAACATGGCCTACGGGCAGGCGCAGGCGGCGCAGCCCGAGCTGTCGAACCGCGCGGGCCACCTCGTCGGTCAGCGCGAGGCCGACGCGCCGGCGCCGAGCGCGCTCGGGACGAACGGCGCTTCGGGCGCGCTGCTCGCGTTCGAGGAGCGCCCGACCGAGACGGACGGCGCGTTCGCGGAGATGCGCGGGTTCCACCTCGGCGCGCGCGAGTCGGGCCTCGTCCCGTTCGTCGACACGCGCACGGGCGGGAGGATGGCGCTGCTCTACAAGCCCTCGCCGGGCGGCGCGCTCAGCGCCGCGCACCCGTACCGCGCGGTCCTGTTCCAGAACCCGACCGACGCGCCGCTCGTCACCGGGCCGGTCGCGATCTTCGCGGAGGAGCGCTTCGTCGGCGACGGGGTGACCGCGACCGTCGCCGCGCGCGCGCACGCGTTCGTGCCGTACGCGCTCGAGCGCTCGGTCGAGGTGCGCCAGCACACCGAGAGCGCCGAGGACGAGGTGCGCGGCGTCGCGCTCGCCGGCGGCGTCATGACGGTCGAGCTGCGCGCGGTGAGCCGCCACCGCTTCGACGTGACCGCGACGCGCGCGCCCGAGCAGCCGCTCTACGTCTTCGCGCCCGCCGTCGACGGGTACGAGCCCCGCGATCTCCCCGCCGGCACGATCCGTACGTCGCAAGGCTACTTCCTCCTCGCGCCGCCGCCGGCGCGCGGCGAGGCGACCATCTCCTTCGACCAGGTGCGGCGCCGCACGACGCGCGTCGCGATCGCGTCGAGCCCCGACCCGGCATACGTGCCCGCGTTGCTGACGCTGCTCGCGAGCCGTCCCGAGGTCGCGCGGCTGCGCGAGATCGCGAACCGCCGCGTCGCGATCGCGGCGGAGCTCGACACGCTCGCCGAGGACCTCCGCGTCGGCCGCGCTGCGCTGACCGAGCGCCGCGAGGCGCTGCGCGCGCTCGACGGCGTGAGCGGCGGCGCGGACGTCCGCGCGCGCATCTCTCGTGCCGTCGCCGAGGGCGTGGCCCGCGTCGACGCCCTCGCGCGCCGCGCGAGCGCGCTGCACGACGAGCAGATCGCCCTCGACCAGGAGTGGTACGCGCGCCTGCGCACGATGGAGTGATGCGCGGCCCCGGGGACGGCGCGCGTGAGCGTGCGGCACGGTGTGTCGGAGGGACACACCGTGCGGCCGCGTGATCCGCGCCCGGGCCCATGGCACCTTGACTGGCACGTCGGGTGGAACGCGCCGCGCCATGACGCCTCGCTTCGGAGTCCGGTGCTCGCGGGCACGCCGCCCTTCCTTCGCCGTGCGGTGCGCGCTCGCCCTGTCGTTCGCGTGCTCGAGCGGATGCTACGAGCGGCACGGGGCTCGCGAAGTGCTGCTCGACTGCGATGGCTTCCCGCCGACGTGCGCGATGCAGCGCGAGGGCCCCTGCGGGCCGTGGTCGCTCGTCGATCCGATCTGTGACGCGAGCGGGCTCGCTGCGTGCCCGTCCGGTGCGACCGCGCTCGACGACCCCCCCGACGGCGAGGGCGCGACGTGCCTGCCGATGCATCGCGAGGGCGGCCCGATGCGACGGCTCGGGGAGCTGCTCGCCGGCGTCGAGGGCGAGGACGGGACGTGCGTCTGGCTCGGGCAGGACGGCGAGGTCGTCACCTCCACCGGCACCGGCTACGGGCTGTCGCACCCCGCCGCCGCGACGCGCCCGAGCGTGCGCGGGTGTCCCGGAGGCGAGTGGGTCGGCGGGGCCTTCCCGCGGAGCGCGCTCGACGAGGCGCCCGGCGCGCGCACGAGCGTGCTCGACGCGGTGCGCTTCGAGGGGCGCGATCTCGTCGCCGTGCGGCGTTACGTGTGGGATCGCGAGGCCCCGTGGCCCGGGCTGCGCTCCTTCGGGACCGCCTTCGCGACGTGGGACGCGCGCGACGGCGCCCTTCCGATCGCGCCTCCGACGTTCGCGCCGCACGAGGAGACCGGCGACGCGCTCGCGCTCCTCGACGGACGGCTCCTCGCGCTGAGCTGCGGGCCCAGCGCGGAGATATTGCACTTCGACTGCGCGCTCGCGCGGCTCGGCGACGCGCGCGATCCGTCGGACCGCGCCGCCTGGAGGTTCCAGCGCGGGGCGGGCTGGGTCGGCGCGCGCGCCGAGGCGGACACGATCCTCACGAGCGGTCCCGAGCGATCGACGCTGCGCTTCGTCGAGGGCATCGGCTGGGTACACCTCTACGTGCCCGGCTTCGGTGACACGGTGATGATCCGCACCTCCGCGCGGCCCGGGAGCGGGTGGAGCGCGCCGCGCTCGCTCGCGCGCTGTGCGCTGCCGGACGACGACCCCGACGCCTTCTGCGGCTCTCCGGTCCTGCGCGTCGAGCGCATGGATCCGCGGCGGCCGGACCTCCTCGTGGTCACCTACTCGATCGCGAGTCTCGCGGAGGATCGCGACGCGCGGCGGTCGGCTGCGCCCGAGGCGTACTGGCCGCGGATGATGCGCGCCCGGGCCCGTTGACCGCCTTGGGTGCGCTGCCGCGGCGGACGGCTCATACTCGGGGCCGGACCTTGCCTTTCCCTTCCACCCGCCGCGAGAGTACCGAGCGATGGCGCTGAACCCGGGCGACGTGATCGCCGACAAGTACCGCGTCGAGCGGCAGCTCGGCGAAGGCGGCATGGGCGCGGTCTACATCGCCACCAACACCGTCCTGCAGCGGCAGGTGGCGCTCAAGGTGATGACCTCGCGCTTCGGGCAGGTGCCGGCCGCGGTCGAGCGCTTCCACCGCGAGGCGATCGCGGCCTCGCGCGTGTCGCACCCGAGCATCGTGCAGGTCTTCGACGCGGGGACGCACGACGGGCTGCCGTGGATCGCGATGGAGCTGCTCGAGGGCGAGTCGCTCGGCGATCGGCTCGCGCGCGGCCCGCTCTCGCTCGACGAGGTGATGAAGATGGCGTCGGGCGCGCTGTCCGCGCTCGCCGAGGTGCACGAGCAGGGCATCGTCCACCGCGACCTGAAGCCCGACAACATCTTCCTCGCGAAGGACAAGCGCGTCGGGTTCGTCCCGAAGGTCCTCGACTTCGGCGTCGCCAAGGACACGAGCGGCGAGCAGCTCAACAAGCTGACCGCGACCGGCGCCGTGGTCGGGACGGCGTACTACCTCTCGCCCGAGCAGGCGCGCGGCGCGCAGATCGATGCGCGCGCGGACGTCTACGCGATGGGCGTGGTGCTCTTCGAGTGCCTCAGCGGCCAGATGCCCTACGAGGCCGAGACGATCACGCAGCTGATCGCGAAGATGTTCACGGAGGCGCCGCGCACCCTGGGCCACGTCGCGCCGCACATCCCTCCGCCGATCGCCGACGTCGTCACGACCTGCCTGCAGCAGAACCCCGAGCATCGCTACCAGTCGGCGCGCGAGCTGCTGCACGCGCTCGAGCAGGCGGTCGCCGTCTCGCGCAGCCAGATGGGCGTCGCGCCGGCGGCCGTGGCGGGGACGATGCCCGGCGCGCACGTGACCGGGAGCCTGCCCGGCGTCGCCGAGGTCGCGGCGGCGTTCGGCACCGCGGGCACCGCGATCGGCCACATGCCGGGCGGGCAGGTCCCCTCGGCGTCGGGGCTCGGGCCGCTGACGGGCCCGGCGCCGGGCTCGCAGCCCGGCTACGGCTCGCAGCCGGGGTACGGCTCGCAGCCGGGGTACGGCTCGCAGCCGGGGTACGGCTCGCAGCCGGGGTACGGCTCGCAGCCCGGCCACGGCGCCGCGTTCCCGATGACCGCGGCGGGCGTCCCGGCCTCCCCGCTCCACGCGACCGCGTACATGGCGCCCGGCGCCGCGCCGTCGATCGGTGGCGCCCCGCCCGGCTACGGCGCGCCCGCGGCGGAGCCGAGCTCGGGCGGCAAGGGTGCGCTCGTCGCCGTCGCGTTGGTCTTGTTCGTCCTCGGCGCCGCGGGCACGGGCGGTGTCGCGTGGATGGTGATGAGCGACGACGGCGCCGGGAGCGCGACCGCGAGCGCGCGCACGATGGACTCACCGCCTCCCCCTCCGAGCACATCGCCCGAGGCGGTGGATGCGCCCGACGACCCGCTCGCGCCGGCGCCGATGGAGGCCCTCGCGCCGAGCCCCGGAGAGGCCGCCGACGTCGGCGCCGACGGCGACGACGCGAGCCCCGTGACGGCCGAGCCCGCCCTCGCGGACGACGGCGCCTCGCGCGGGCGTCGCGCGCGCCGGCGTACCGACGACGAGCCCGCGAGCGCGCCCGCCGCTGCGCCGGAGCCCGCGCCGGCCGCGCCGCCCGAGCGGCCCGCGCCGACCGAGGAGCCGCGCCGCCCGACCCCGCCCGCCGGGGCTTCGCCCGGGCTCAGCACCCCGCAGATCCAGGCGGCGCTGCAGGACCGCATGCCCTACGCGCAGAACCGCTGCTTCGAGCGCCGCCAGCGGCGCGTCCCCAACCTCGGCGGGATCGTGACGATCGCCTTCGTCGTGCGCCCCGACGGTCGGGCCGAGCACGCCACCGTCGTGCACAACGGGACCGGCGACGAGTGGTTCGGTCGCTGCATCGCGAACGTCGTCTCCGGCACGCGCTTCCCGCAAGCCGCGAACGGCCGCGAGACCGCGGCCCGCTACCCCTTCCGCTTCTAGCGCGCGCGGA
>JAHBWG010000101.1 GCA_019637095.1 Sandaracinaceae bacterium
TACGAAGAACCCGCTCGTCCAGTGGGATGTGCGGGGGCTGTGCCCGAACGGGGGCGACGCGCGCCGGTCCGAGAATCACCCCAACCAGCGCCCGGACGGGGAGGGTGAGGCGGCGCCCCGACAGCATGTTGCTGAACCCGGTGCGATCGCAGGAGGTCCTCCGCCCAAGTACGAGTTGACCTGCGCGATGCTCGAGAGATATCATGGCGAAGACCTGGGTCAGTCTGAAGCCTTTGGTGACTCCGTTGTTAGGTACCTGACTCCTGACGAGCGCTCCTCACGACTAGTCACCGTCGAAGATGGTCTGTTGATGCAAGGGGGAGCACCGTTCGACACCGGTGACGGCGGCGGAATCTACGTCATGGACACCCATGGCAACATTTATGCGAGCACCGAGCAGTCACCCGGTGAATTCCATCACTCCAGTCTTCTCGCAGGCGCAGATGTCGCGGCCGCCGGCGAGCTTGAAGTGTGTAGCGGGCAAGTGACCCACATCGATGGGGAGAGTGGGCACTACCGCCCCGGGGATGAACACACCGATCAGGCAGTCCACGAGCTCCGCAGTCGCGGCGCCACGATCGACGACCGGCACGTAGGATGAACATGAACGATCGAGCTGCACTCAAGACGGCTTTGGCCCCCGCGCTGTACTACATTTCTTCGCGCTCGCGCGCAGAGCCCCTCACCGACGAGCTCATTGACAGGCACCTAGCCCGCTTGTCTCGCCGGGCCCGATGGCCGGAGGAGAAGGGCGCGCTTTGCCTTCAGCTGGAGCTGTCACTGGCGGACCCCCAGTTTCCTTACGAAGAGATTCACGGGGCGCGAGCTTACACTCGATCCGAACTGCGTAGGTATGTGCAGCTCATACTCGAGCGTCTGGTGGCACCAGAATCTGGTACGTGACGTAGGCGCTCCGCGCGGGATTCCCGCGTCGTACTCGTAACCGCTGCACGAGAGACGTCCTGACCTGACGCGTCGCGGCTGCCAGACTCGTGGTCGTGGGAGTGCCTTCGTCGAGTGCGCCAAAGACATCCGAACGGGGGAAACGGTACCGCCGGCGGGCGCCGGTGGCAACCGGAGCCGAATCGGGCAGCCGAGTCGGCGCGCCGCTGACGCCGGCGCTGGACGCGAACCCCCACGCCGACGTCCGAGAGCGTCCCGAGGGGCCGCAGGTCGACCGCGAGCGGTCCGCGAGGACGTAGTGGTGCGCCGCAGCCGGCGCGGGCTGCGTGGTGCCGGCGCTCGAGAGGTTCTGGGCGCCAAAGACATCCGAACGGGGGAAAACGGTACCGCCGGCGGGCGCCGGTCGCAACCGGAGCCGAATCGATTCGGACCCTGAGGAATGACGAGACGACGAGGATCGTCCCCGAACTTCGATGCGGGCCTCAGACCAGGCGGGTCTTGACGAAGCGGCGCAGCAGGGTGCGGTCGAAGGCGAGCTCGGGGTGCTCGGTGGGGTCGTCGGCCTCGATGCGCAAGAGGACGTTCATGATGCGTTGGAGGCCGGCGGGGTGCAGGCGGGCGAGGGTGTGGCGGCGGCGGTCCTCTCCGCGGATGATGTGAGGCTTGCGATCGGCGATGCCGTCGAGGATGGAGCGCGCGGCGTCCTGCGGCGTGGCGGCGCGGATGTCTTCGTACACCCCCGTCGCATCCATCATCGGGGTGCGCACCCACGTGGGGTACGCGTTGGTGACGCGGATGCCTTCGTGCAAGAGCTCCGCGCCCAGGACGTCGCCGAGCTGGCTCAACGCCGCTTTGCTCGCGGTGTACGCACCGAAGCGGACCGAGGGGAGGTGCGCTCCGGCGGTCAGGACGTTGACGATGTGACCACCGCCCCGCGCACGCATCGACGGAAGGACGGCGCGGATGAGGCGCGCCGGGCCGAAGTAGTTGAGCGCCATGGTGCGCTCGAGGTCGTGGAAGCGCTCGAGCGACTCGGCGAGCGGCCGGCGGATGGAGCGGCCGGCGTTGTTGACGAGGACGTCGATGGGGCCGTGTGTGCCTTCGACGTCGGCGACGACCCGGTCGCACGCGCCGAGGTCGGACAGGTCGGCGACCACGAAGTCGGCGCGGCCTCCGGCGGCCCGGACCGCTTCGACGACGGCGCGCAGCTCGGGCTCGCGGCGCGCGACGACGACGACGTGCGCGCCGGCGGCGGCGAGCTCGTGCGCGAGGGCGGCGCCGATGCCGCTCGAGCCACCCGTGACGAGCGCGCGCTTGCCGCCGAAGAGCGCGCGGTCGCGCGCGGGCTTGTCCCGCGCCGGGTCGAGGTGGCGCAGGTAGTGGTCGAACAGACGCTCGACGTACGTCTCCTGCGCGGGGCACGCGACGCCCGTGCCCTCGAGCGCCGCGAGGAGGTTCGTCGTGTCGTAGACGACGTGCGGGCTCAGCGCGTCGACCGCGGCGGGCGGGATGCCGAGGTCGGCGGCCCACTCGCGGCGCAGGAACTTCAGCGAGCCGAGCTGCCCGAGCACCTGCCCGGCGCCCGGCATCATCGACGCGAGCGCGCCCGGCCGCCAGCGCCCCATCCGCGGGCCGCGCGCGGCCTCCGCGAGCAGGTTGAACGTGCGTTGGAAGCGCGGCGGGCTCGGATCGACGACGTGGAAGGCCTTGCCGTCGAGGCCGTCCTGCCGCGCGATCGCCTCGATCGCGGCGGCCACGTAGTCGACGGGCACCATGTTGAGCGGGCCGGGGTCGAGCCCCGGCAGCGTCACCCACGTCGGCAGCGCCTCGGAGAGCGTGTGCACGGCGCGAAACAGGAAGTAGGGGCCGTCGAGCCGGGGCATCTCGCCGGTCACCGAGTGCCCGACGACCGCCGACGGACGGTAGATGCGAAAGCGCAGGCCCGAGGCGCGGACGAGCTTCTCCGACGCGTGCTTGGTCCGGTGATACGCGGTCGGGAAGCGCTGGCCCTTGTCGAGGTCGTCCTCGCGGAAGCGCCGGTCGAAGTCTCCCGCGACCGCGATCGACGACGCGTGGTGCAGCACGCCCCCGAACCCGCCCTCGCGCAAGAGCGCGAGGAGGTGCGCGGTGCCCCCGACGTTGACCGCCTCGAGGCGCGCGTCGTCGGCCTCGAGGTCGTAGAGCGCGGCGAGGTGGAACACGTGGTCGAGCGTGGCGACGTCGAGGGCGGCGCGGTCCGCCTCCGAGAGCCCGAGGCCGGGGAGCGCCACGTCGCCGCGGACCACCACTGCGCCGGGGTCGAGGGCGGCGGGGGCGGCGCGGACGAGCAGGACGACTTGTGCGTTCCAGCCCTGCAACCGCGGGAGGAGGTGGCGGCCGATCCAGCCGGTGGCGCCCGTGACGAAGATGCGCATCGGCGCATGGTCCTACAGGCGAGGCGGCGGGCAAAGCCCCGAGATCGTTGACGGGAACGGGCGCGGGGGCGAACATCGACGGCCCGCGATGTCCGCGCTCACCTCGCTCTTGGTCCGCGATGGCGTCGTCCCCGTACGCAAGATCGAGGAGGCGCTGTCGCGGCAGGTGATCTCGGGCGGCGACGTGGAGACGGTGCTGCTCGAGATGAACGCGGTGCCGGAGAACGTCCTCGCCGGGTACCGGGCAGCGACGTTCGGGCTGTCGGCGGCGACGCGCGAGGAGGTGAGCGCGGCGCCGCCCCAGGTGATCGCGCTCGTGCCGCGCGAGGTGGCGGTCGAGCACCGGCTGGTGCCGCTGCGCGTCGAGGGCCGCGCCCTGCACGTCGCCGCGCACGAGCCGTTGACGCGCGAGCAGGAGGAGCGCGTCGGCTTCCTGCTCGGGTTCGAGCTGGTCGTGCACATCGTCTGCGAGGTGCGCATCGCCGCGGCGCTCGCGCTGCACTACGGGGCGGAGCTCGCCCCGCGGATGATCCGGCTCGTCGATCGCGTGCGCGCGCGCGACTCGGGCTCGTTGCCCGCCGTCGGCGCGTCGATCCCGCCGCGCGGGCTCGAGGGGCACGCGGCGGAGCTGCCCGACAAGCTCGCGCCCCCCTCGACGACGCCGTACGCCGGGACCTCGCGCTCGGGCTCGTTCCTGCTCGAGCCGGCCGAGCCGGAGGGGGGCGCCGCGCCGAGCCAGCCGCCGCCGCGCCAGAGCGCGCCGCCGAGCGCGCTCCGCCGCCACCGCGGGCCGCTCACGCTCGCGGCCGCGGAGCGCTACCTCAAGGGCGCGAGCTCGCGCGACGAGATCCTCGAGGTCCTCTTCGCGTACGCGCATCAGTTCTTCGACTACACGGCGCTCTTCGTCGTGCACGAGGACCGGCTCGACGGGGTCGAGGCGGCCGGCGTCGGCGCGCCGCCCTCCGAGGTGCGCGCGCTCTCGATCCCGCTCGATCGCCCGGGCGCCTTCGCGGAGGTGCGCCGCACGCGCGCGCCGCTCGTCCTGCGGCTCGATCGCACGGAGACGGACCGCGACGTGGCGGTGGGCCTGCGCCGGCCGAGCACGCCGCACGCGTTCCTGATGCCGATCGCGATCCGCACGCGCGTGGTCGTCGTGCTCTACGGCGACCGCAACGGGGACGAGTTCGACATCGGGGCGGTGATGGAGCTCGTCAAGCTCGGGCCGCGCGTGGTCGAGGCGTTCGAGCAGCTCATCTTGCGCAAGAAGCGCGCGGGCTACCACGACGCGCCCGCGGCGGAGACGGCGAGCGCGCGCGCCGATCTGAAGGCGGCCGCGAAGCTCGCCGCGCGGGCGAGCGCCGAGCCGCGCAGCACGCCGAAGGACTCGGGGCCTTGGTGGCCGGCGCGCCGCTCGACGCCCGGCTTCGAGGTGCCGGACGCGGCCCCCGGCGACGACCGCTGGGGTGGGTCCGACGCGGTGACCCCGGCGGCGCCGTTCCGCGCGGTGACGGAGGCCGCGCCGCCGGCGGAGGCCCCCGGGCCGGTCGCGGAGGCGCCGCCGCTCGACGAGCGTTCCTCGCGCGCCATCCTCGGGATCCCGCGGAGCGCGCCGCTGCCGCCGCGCGGAGGCGCGCTCGATCGGGCGCTGCGCCGGCGCGTGGAGGAGGCGGACGACGACGCGCCCGAGCTGGTGCTCGGGCAGGACGAGGACGACGACGAGCTCGTCATCACGATCGGCGAGGACGGCGAGGACGAGGGCGGCGAGGGCGAAGGCGCCGAGGGCGCCGAGGGCGACGACGAAGAAGGAGACGACGCGGACACGCAGCCGCGCGGTACGCCCGCGCGAGCGAGCGATCGGCCGCCGCGGGCCGACGGCGCGTACCTCGTCCACGAGGCGCCGGTCGACGTCGTGGCCGCCCCGCCCCGGCGCTCGGAGCGACCGCGCGCGAAGGCGAGCGAGCCGCCTCCGCGCGATCCGCGCCGCGAGCCCGACGCGCCGTACCCGACGCCGCCGCCCGAGGTGGTGCGCGTGCCCGATCGCCTCGCGTCCGAGCGCCCGCCGCGCCACACACCGGGGCTCGACGCCGACACGCGCTCGGTGATCGTCGACATGGGCGAGCAGGTCCACGCGCAGGTCGACGACCTGCTCGCGGCGCGCGACCACGACCGCCAGGACGAGCTCATCCGCGGGATCGTCACGATCGGTGAGGCGGCGCTGCCGGTGCTCGCGCAGGCGTTCCCGGGGCCGCTCGGCTGGCGGCGCGAGCAGGGCGGGCGCGTGCCGCGCGCGGCGGACCTCTCGCCGATCGCCCGCGCGCTCGTCGCGTTCGGCCCGCGCGCCGGCCCGTACGTCGCCGGGCTCCTGAGCTCGGGGCACCCGGACGTGCGGCTCTACGCCGCCATCGTCGCGAGCGAGATGGTCGCCCCCGAGCTCTTGGACGCGGTCGCCGAGCGCGTGCACGACGAGGACGGCGGCGTGCGGCGCCTCGCGGTGCAGCTCCTGCCTCGCTTCGCGGGCATGCGCGGGTTCGAGGAGATCCGGACGGTGCTGCGGCGCACCGTGCGCATCCGGGGGCGCGACCTCTCGCGGCGCTGGCAGGCGGTGGACGCGCTCGCGTCGCTGCGCGACGTGGAGATGATCCCGAAGCTGATCGAGCTGCTGCGAGAGGACGACGAGACGCTCGTGAAGCACGCGCACGAGGCGCTCGTGACGCTGACGGGCGCGGACTTCGGGTCGTCGCACCGCAAGTGGGCGGCGTGGTACGAGCGCAACCGCGAGCGGCATCGCGTCGAGTGGCTCATCGAGGCGCTCGTCGTGTCGGACGAGGCGGTGCGCCACGCGGTGGGCGAGGAGCTGAAGCGCCTGACCCAGCAGTACTACGGCTACCACGCCGGCTCGCCGCGGCGTGACCGCGAGCGGGTGGCCAAGAAGTACCGCGACTGGTGGGAGGGCGAGGGCCGACGGCGTTTCGCGTAGTATGCTCCCCGCCGTGCTCCGGAAATGCCCGCACTGCGGTGCGCGCCACCCCAACGGCACCCTGCGCTGTACGGCGACGGGGCGCCCGATCGCAGGCGACCCGGAGCTCGTGGGCCGCGTGGTCGCGGACCGCTACCACCTGGTGCGGATGCTCGGCGACGGCGGGATGGGCGCCGTCTACAAGGCGGCCGACCGCGTGCTGCGGCGCTTCGTGGCGATCAAGCTGCTGCACCCCGCCGTCGCGGAGAACCCGTCGTCGGTCGAGCGCTTCCAGCGAGAGGCGCGCGCGGCCGCGGCCATCGGTCACCCGAACATCATCGACATCATGGACTTCGGGCGGGAGGGCAACCGCCCGTACATGGTCATGGAGTACCTGCGCGGGCGCTCGCTCTCGCAGGTGATCGCGATGGACGGGCAGCTCTCGATCAAGCGCGCCTGCACGATCGCGATCCACACGCTCGCCGGGCTGCAGGCGGCGCACGACCGCGGGATCCTCCACCGCGATCTCAAGCCTGCGAACCTGATGCTCGTGGTGCGGTTCGGGGACCGCAACTTCGTCAAGGTGTGCGACTTCGGCTTCGCCGCGCTGGTCAAGACGGGCAGCACCGACGCGAAGGCGCTCACGCCGGAGCGCACGCTGGTCGGGACGCCCGCCTACGCGGCGCCCGAGCGGCTGCGCGGCGACGACAAGCGCGACCCGCGCCTCGACGTCTACTCGGTCGGCGTCGTGCTGTACGAGATGCTCGCGGGCCGGCGGCCCTTCGACGCGCCGACGTTCCGCGAGCTCGCGCGCAAGGTCCGCAAGGACCCGCCGGTCCCCCTGCGCGACGTCCGGCCCGACGTGCCGCAGGTGCTCGAGCGCGTGGTGCTCAAGGCGCTCGCGAAGGATCGCGACGAGCGCTGGGCGGACGCGGAGTCGTTCGCGGAGGCGCTGTTCCCGTTCGGCGGGCTGCGCGTGCCGTTCCGCGACGACATGCCGAGCGAGTCCTTCACGATGGAGATGATGCGGATCAAGGCGCGCGAGGCGCGCCACCGCGAGACGAGCACCGGGCAGGTGCAGAAGCCGCCGACGCGCCCGCCGCCGCCGGAGCCCTCGCCCGAGCCCGCTGCCGCCCCCTCGCCCGCGCCTGCGCCTGAGCCCGCCGTCGGTCCGCCGCCGGCGCTCGCGGAGGTCGCGGACTCCGACCTCACGCAGCGCATGAGCGCCGAGGAGGCGCTCGCGATGGTCGACGAGCTCGAGGGGACACCGCGCCCCAAGACGCGCGTCGGGACCCCGAAGGCCAAGCGCCTGCGCCAATCGCAGACCGACAACACGGACGTCGATCGCATGCCCGAGCTGGCCGTCGGGCCGCCCGCGGCGCTCGCCGCGGGGGCCGCCGCGCCGGCGCCCGAGCCCGCGCCGCCGGTGGCGTCGGGGGGCTACCAGGGGCGCATCGTGCTGGCGGTCCTCCGGTTCGTGGCGCGCAAGTTCGGCGAGCGCGCGCTCAAGGAGCTGCTCGAGGCGATGCCGGAGGAGGCGCGGCGGCCGTTCGAGGCGGGCATCGGCCCCGACGATTGGGTCGACCTCGCCGCCGTGCGCACGCTGGTCGAGAAGATCGACGCGCGCCTCGGCGCGGACGACCTGCACCTCGTGCTCGAGGCAGGCCGCGCCGCCGCGGAGGGGGCGTTCGACCTGATGCGCAGCCTGCGCCCGCCGGCGCCGCCGCCGGAGCTGCTCGTCGCGGAGATGCCGTCGATCCTGCAGAAGGTCGTGCGCGGCGCCGAGCTCGAGGTGCGCCGGGTCGGGCGCGGCTACGGGCGGCTCGAGCTCAAGGAGCTCGGCGAGCCCTCGCTCGTCCTCGCCGTCTCGACGATCGGGTTCCTCGCGCGGAGCCTCGAGCGCTTCGGCGCCGACGACGTCGAGGTGAACCTCCTGAGCTGTCGCGCCCTCGACGATCCGCAGACGCTGATCGACATCAGCTGGTTCGCTTGAGCCGCCCCCGGGGCGGGGGCGTTGCGCGGGGCGGGGCGTCCACTAAGATCGTCCCTTCGCGCTCGGGGCCAGGCCGCTTCGCCCGAGCTCTGCCATCCCCATGCGCCAGGTCCGCATCGTCCCGCTCGTGGGGCCGCTCTTGGTCCTCTACCTCGCCCTCGAGGTGCTGGGCGCCGAGCCCTTCGATCCGGTGGCGACGGCGATCGCGGCGCTCGCGGTCGGGCTCGCGGCGGTGCCGCTGTGGGCGTTGCGGCGCGGTCACGAGCACGTCGGCGCGCGGCGCGTCGCGCTCCTGGGCGTGGCCGCGGGGGTGGCGCTCGTGCGCGCGGCGGATCCCCGCGTTCCGTCGCTGCTCCTCGACTTCGCGGCCGCGCTCGCGTTGCCGGTCGCCGGCGCGCTCGCGCTGCACCTGGCGATCGACGCGCCCGACGCGCCGCCCGCGATCGCGCGGCGACGGCGGCTCTTCGTCGGGCTCGCGCTCGGCGGCGCGCTCGCCGCGCTCGCCGCGCTCGCCGCGCTCGCGCCGCTCGAGTGGCTCGGTGGCTGGCTCGTCCCGGCGCGCTGGGCGCTCGCGGCGCCGGGCTACGCGCTCGGGGCGTGGCTGGTCGCGGCGCTGCTCCGGGTCGCGCGCCGCCGCCTCGGCAGCACACCGGAGGCGCTCGCCGCGGGCGGCGCCGCGCACCTCGGCACCTGGACCGCGCTCGTCGCCGGCGGCGCGCTCGCCGCGCTCGTCCTCACGGGGCGGCTCGCATCTGGTGCGCTCGGCGCGCGCGCGCTCGTCGCGGCGGCGCTCGGTGCGCTCGTCGTCGGGCACGTGGGCATGCTCGGCGTGCGGCGGCAGGTGCACGCGGGCCGCAACACGCGGCGCGTGATCGCGGGCGGGCTCACGCTCGGGCTCGTGGGCGCCGGCGCGGCGCAGGTCTTCGAGGAGATCCCGCGACAGCCGGTCGCGGTCGGCGTCGCGGTGGCGTTCGTGCTCGTGGCGGGGGCGTTCCTCCATCGCGCGCTCGAGGGGCTGCTCGACCGTGTGCTCGCGCCGTACGGCGGCCGGCTCCTGCGCGGCGCGGCGGAGGCGCTCGAGGGCGCGGTCGCGGCGACGACCGCGACCGAGCTCGGGGAGGCCGTGCTGCCTCCGCTCCGGCGCGCGGTGGACTCGCTCGACGCCGAGCCGCTCTTGTTCGTGGTCGATCCGCCGTGCGCCGTGCGCATCGACGCGGCGGGCACCGCGCACCTCGAGGCCCGCGAGCTCCCTTCGTCGCTGCACGCGGTGCTCGAGGCGCGGCCCGGCGAGATCGTCGTCGCCGCGCCGCTCGTCGAGCAGGTGGTGCGGCGCGCGGACCTGCGCCCGCTCGTCAGCGGCCTCGAGTCGGTCGACGCGCTCTGCGTCGTGCCGCTCTCGCGCGATCGCGAGCTCGAGGGCGCGCTCGTCGTCCCGCGCGGGCGGCGGCGCGCGGCGCTCACCCTCGAGGAGCTCGACGCGCTCGAGCGGCTCGGGCGGCACCTCGGGGGGCAAGTCGCGTTGCTCGCTTCGGTGGAGCGATCGCGGCAGCGCACGCGAGACCTGGTCGCCGAGCGGGAGCGGCTCGCGGACGACCTCGAGGCCGCCCAGGAGCAGCTCGGGCGCCTGCGGGCCGACGCGCAGACGCTGAAGGCGGGCGGGGCGACCGAGCGCTACGTCGAGCCGGCCATCGCCTACAGCCCCGCGATGCGGGCCGTGATGCGCAAGGTCGAGGCGCTCGCGCCCGTCGACGCGCCCGTGCTCGTCGTCGGCGAGGTGGCGACGGGGCTCGATCGCGTCGCGTGGCGCGTGCACGCGGCGAGCGGGCGGCGCGGCGGCGCGTTCGTGGTCGCGGAGTGCGCTTCCGTCCGGCCGGAGCGCGCGGACGCGGCGCTGTTCGGCGAGCGCGAGGAGGACCGCCCCGGCTGGCTGCGGCTCGCGGAGGGCGGGACGCTGCTGCTGGCGGACCTGCCTGCGCTCTCGCTCGAGGCGCAGGCCAAGCTCGCCGAGACGCTCGCGACCAAGCGCGCGGTGCTCGCCGACGGAACGGGGAGCTACGCGGTCGACGCGCGCGTGATCGCGACCTCGCGCGTCCCGCTCGGCGTCCTCGTCGCCGCGGGCGCGCTCGACGCGGAGCTCGCCCGGCGCCTCGAGCCGCTCGTCCTCGACGTGCCGCCGCTGCGGGCCCGGCGCGAGGACCTCCCCTCGCTCGTGCTGCTCGCGCTCGATCGCGTGTGCCGGGTGACCGGTCGCCCGGTGCTCGGCATCGAGCGCGAGGCGCTCGACGTGCTGCTCGAGCACGACTGGCCCGGCAACCACGACGAGCTCGTGAGCGTGATCGAGCGCGCGGTCGCGAACGCGACGGGCCCGACCGTGACGATCGGCGAGCTGCCGCCGCTCGCGCCCGCCGCGCCGCCGCCCGATCCGTGGGAGGGCACGTGGGCCGAGCTCGAGACGCGCATCCTGGTGCACGCCCTCGAGGTGAGCGCGGGCAACAAGAGCGAGGCGGCGCGCCGGCTCGGGCTCAAGCGCACGACGTTCCTCGACAAGCTGAAGAAGCACGGGCTCGCCGCGGATCGACCGACGGAGCCGCCGAGCGCGCACGCGTGAGGGGGCGTCAACGCAACGTGCGTAACGCGGTGCGCTCGAGCCACCAGCCGAAGTAGTCGGGCTGCTCGGCGCCGGCGATCCGGCGCCGAGCGTCGACGTACGCGGGGAAGTGCTTGAGGCGGCTCGGGCTCACGCGGTGCGCGAGCCGCAAGAGCGGCAGGCTCTGCGCGTAGAGCAGCCGTTCGCGCGCGCCCCAGCGGAAGCCGAACTCGTCGCGGAGCTTGGGCGGCAAGAGCCCCGCGGTGAACGCCTCGAGCCAGGCGACGGCGGGCCGGT
This sequence comes from Sandaracinaceae bacterium, assembly GCA_019637095.1. Classification (GTDB taxonomy): domain Bacteria; phylum Myxococcota_A; class Polyangia; order Polyangiales; family Sandaracinaceae; genus JACKEC01. The sequence continues at coordinate 11,151 of JAHBWG010000101.1, forward strand.
GCAGCGGCGTCGGCGCGGCGAAGAGGAAGCGGCGCATCTCGCGCGCGGGCCCGCCGGCCGCGATGGTGTCCGAGCGGATGGTGTCCGCGTACCAGCGCGCGAACGCGTCGTGGGTCGGCGGCAGCACGTCGTCGCCGAGGCCGAAGAGGTACGCGAAGAGCTTGGACTCCTGGTAGTACGCCTCGCGCTCGAGCGCCGAGAGCGGGCGGACCAAGAGCTCGTAGACCCGCAGCGCGGTGTCGAGCAGCGTCGCGTGGACCCAGAGCAGCGCCTGCTCGTCGTTGGCGTGGTAGCGGTCGCCGCGCCGGAAGCGCCCGACGTCCTCCTTGATCGCGCCGCGGATCGTCGTGTGGAGCGCGTGGACGCGCCGCGCCGCCCGCAGGGCCTCGTCGAGGTCGCCGAACACCATCGCGAACACGTACCCGAAGGTGCGCTGGAAGCGCCCGACCGGGTCGCTGCGCGTCGCGCTGTGCTGGTCGACCGCGTGCGCGACCCACGGGTGCGCGAGCTGCATCAGCGCCGCGCAGCCGCCGCCGAGCATCACGACGCCCTCGCGGTTGACCTCCCACGAGACGGTGCCCGGCCCGTAGATCCCGGCGCGCCGGTTCCCCGTGCGCCGCGCGAGGCGCGCGAGGTGTCGCTCGAGGTCGTCCCGCGTGACGGTCATTTACACCGGACAGGATAAGCGCTTTCGTACGCGCATGACGCGTCGAGAAGAGGAGCACGGGCGCGGCGGCCCCCGCGAGGAGCCGCTCACGCCGGACGACACCCCCGCGCCGAGCCACGCCGAGCGCGCGCGCACGCTCGCCGCGATGCGCACCGTCGGCGCGCTCGCGACGATCTCGCTCGACCCGCCCGGGTTCCCCTACGGCTCGCACGTCACGTTCGCGATGGACGGACCGGACCCGGTCTTCCTCGTCAGCCGCCTCGCCGTCCACACCAAGCACCTCGACGCGGATCCGCGCGCCTCGCTCCTCGTGGTCGAGCCGACCGACGACAACCCGCTCGCGACCGGCCGCGTGACCCTGGTCGGCGAGTGCCGGCGGCTCGACGACGACGCGAGCGCGCGCGAGGCGTTCCTCGCCGCGCACCCGGACGCCGCCTATTACGCGAAGTTCGCCGACTTCGGCTTCTTCCGCCTGCGCGTCGACGCGGTGCGTTACATCGGGGGCTTCGGCCGCATGTCGTGGGTCGGGATCGACGCGTGGCGCGCGGCGAGCCCCGATCCGCTCGCCCCTCACGTGGCGGGTATCGTCGCGCACATGAACGACGATCACGCCGACGCGCTCGTCGCGTACGCGCGCGCGTTCACCCGCGCGACCGGGGCCGAGGAGGTCACGATGACCGGCATCGACCGCTACGGGATCGAGCTGAGCGTGCGCACCGAGGGCGGCCCGCGCCCCGCGCGCGTCGCGTTCGAGGCGCCGATCGCGACGCCGGCCGAGGCGCGCGCGACGCTCGTCGCGCTCGTGAAGGCGGCCCGCGAGCGGCTCGCGCGGTAGCGCGCCTTCGCGCGCCGAGGCTCCTCGGCGCTCCGAGCCGCCTCGGCGCGGAGGCCGATCATCGGGCGCGGATTCGCCGTCCGCGCGCCGCGTTGATATCCTCAGCCGGCGGATGGTGATGCGGAGCGGCGATCTCGTCGGCGAGCGGTACCGCCTCGGCCGGCCGATCGGGAGCGGCGGCATGGCGACCGTCTTCGAGGCGCTCGACGTCACGCTCGAGCGCCGGGTCGCCGCGAAGTTCCTCACCGCGCGCCACCGCAACCCGGCCACGGTCGAGCGCCGGTTCCTGCGCGAGGCGCGGATCGCCGCGGCCGTCCGGCACCCGAACGTCGTCGAGGTCTACGACTTCGGCGTCGCGGGCGAGACGCCGTACATGGTGATGGAGCTGCTCGAGGGCGCCTCGCTCGCGGACCGCGCGCGCGAGACGCCGCTCCTCACGCTCGGCGAGCTCTTCGACGTGATCGACGGCGTGCTCGCGGGCCTCGGCGCGGTGCACGACGCAGGCATCGTCCACCGGGACGTGAAGCCCGAGAACATCTTCCTCGTCCGCGCGCCGGCCGGCGCGACCCTCGCGAAGATCTTCGACTTCGGGGTCTCGAAGATCCAGACCGACGACGGCCCGATCTCCACCTCGACGTCGGTCGAGGGCTACCTCGTCGGGACGCCGCACTACATGTCGAGCGAGCAGGCGCGCGGGCTGCGCGACCTCGACCCGACGACGGACGTCTACAGCGTCGGCGTCGTGCTCTACGAGCACCTCGCCGGGCGCCTCCCCTTCGACGCGGAGCACGTCGGCGATCTGGTCATCGCGATCGCGACCGCGACGCCGCCGCGCCTCGACACGCTGCGGCCGGAGCTCGGGGAGGCGCTCGCCCGCTTCGTCGAGCGCGCGATGGCGAAGCTCCCCGCCGATCGGTTCCCGAGCGCCGCGGCGATGCGCGAGGCGCTCGCGGCGATCCGCGCCGGCGCGCCCGAGCTCGAGGCGCTCTCGACGCGCGTCGTCGAGCGGGGCGGCCCGGAGCCCGCGCCGACGATGGACCCGCCGGAGGTGCCGCTCCCGTGGAGCGGCCGCGAGGAGCCGGACGAGCCGCTCGAGCTCGACTTCGGCCTGCCCGACGCGCCGGCGGAGGTGCCCGCGCCGCCGCGCCCGCGCGCGATCCTGCCGTACGCGCTCGCCGCGGCGGCGGCGGTCGCCGCGCTCACCTTCGTCGGTTGGCTCACGCTCCGCGGCGACGACGCGCCCCAGACGCCACCGTCGGGCGCCCCGACCACGGAGGCGCTCCTCACGCCGGCGACGCCGCCGCCGATGGTGACCGTGCGCGTGCGCGGCGTGCCCGCAGGCGCGGCCGTCTTCCTCGACGGCGCGCCGGCCACTGGCGACGAGCTGACCCTCGCGCGTGACGAATCGCAACACTCGTTGCGGGTCGAAGCGGAGGGCGCGGAGGTGTTCAGCACCGCGTTCGTCGCCGACGTCGATCGGACCGTCTCCGTCGAGCTCACGCCGCGCGCCGCGCCCGACCCCGTGGCCGCGCCCGTCGCGCCCGGCGAGCCAGGCTCGACGCGGGGGCGGCGCGGCCGGGCCACCGAGGGTCCCCGCACCAGCGGTGGCGGAATCTTCCGAGATCCAGACTTCTGACGTCTCGGCTATTCTCCAGGCATCGTGTCCCTCCGGCACCTCCGACAGATCGTGCGCGCGGTGTTCGACCTCGAGCGTCGCGGCGAGACGGGCGTGCTCGACGTGCGCGAGGAGACCGAGCGCGCGCTCCTCTACTTTCGCGCGGGGCGGCTCGTGTTCGTCGAGCAGAGCAGCCTCGGCCGCACGATCGGCGCGCACCTCGTGGAGCAGCGGCTGCTCACGCGCGAGCAGTACCAGGCGATCGCGACCGAGGTCGCCAAGAGCCAGGCCGCGAGCCCGCTGCTCGCGCTCGTGGAGCGGGCCGCCACGATGGGCCTCCTCGAGCCCTCGCTCGCGAGCTCGCTCGTCGCCGCGCAGGTCGAGCGCAACTTCGTCCGCTGCCTCGGCTGGGACGCGGACTACTGCCGCTTCTCTGCGCGCCCGAAGGTGCTCGAGGGGCTCCCGACGTTTCCCTGCGCGGTCGAGGTGCTGGTGCTCCAAGGGCTGCGCCACCACCTCGGCGCTCCGGAGCGCGCGGAGCTGCTCGGTCGTTACGGGGCGCGGCTGCCGCGGCTCACGCGGTCGGCGGACGACGTCGCGCGCGAGTACCGCCTGCAGCCGCGCGACGAGCGCTTCCTGCGGGGCCTCGACGCGTCGGCTCCGCTCGCCAAGCAGCTCCCCGCCGAGGGCGGGCCCGAGCTCGACCTCGTGGTCGCGCTGCACTACAGCGGCCGGCTCGAGTTCTCGCGCGCCGAGCCTCCGAGCGGCGAAGAGACGCCGCCGTTCGGCGTGCGCCCGCGCGGCGAGCTCGTCACCGGCAACCGCATCCGCATCACGCTGCCGCAGCCGCCGAGCGACGAGGAGGTCCGCGCCGCCGCGGCGTTCCAGCGCGGCAAGCGCCTCGTCTACGACGAGCCCCAGGAGGCGGAGGGCATCCTGCGCGAGGCGGCCGAGCTGGTCCCGCGCCCCGACTACGTGCTCTACGCCACGTGGGCGGGCTACGCGTCGGCGTCGGCGGCGCGTCGAGAGGCGATCGTCCCCAAGCTCGAGGAGGCGGCGCGCCGCGCGCTCGAGTGGGACGCGACGTTCGCGTTCGGGTACTTCGTCGTCGGGCACCTGCACGTCGCGCTCGGCGACCAGGAGTCGGCCATCCTCGCGTTCGAGCGCGCGCAGGCGCTCGACCCGACCGACCCGGCGCCGTCCTTCGAGATCGCGCGCGTGAAGGAGCGGCTCAGGGCACGTCGATCCGACACGGCATGAACGGGCCCTCGCAGCCCCCGTCCGAGAGCGTGACCCCGAGCACGATCCCCGCGACGACGCCGACGACGACCGCGCCGACCACCGTCCAGAGCCACCACTCGGCCCAGATCGGCGTCGGCGGAGGCGGCGTGACGAGCGCCGGGTCGGGCAGGATGATCGGCGGCTCGATCTCGGCGCTCGCCTCGGCCGCGCGGAGCACCACCTCGCCGGCTTCGCCCTCGGCGAGCGTGATGCTCGCGCGTCCGACCTCCTCCCCGTCCCGCAGCGCGACGAGCTCGTGCGTGCCCGGGTCCACGGGCATCGGCGCGTCGAGCGCCGCCCGCGGCACCAGCGTCTCGCCGCGCCGCACCTCGTCCGCGACGCCCTCGAGGCGCACCCGCAGCCGCGCGATCCGCGGCTCGACCGTCGTGAGCAGCTCCCGCGCCGCCTCGCGCACCTCGGCGCTCGCGTCCGCGCGCCGGATCACGTCGCGCAGGTGCTCGGCGGACTCGACGACGTGGCCGAGCTCCGCGTCGGCGCGCGCGAGGTTGAAGCGGATGACCGCCGAGTCGTAGAGCGCGAGCGCGCGCCCGAAGCGCTCGCGCGCGGCGCCCCAGTCGGCCGCGTCGACGAAGGCGACGCCCTCCTCGAAGAGCGCGCGCGCCATCGCGCGGGTCGCTGGGTCCGGCGCGGCCGGCTGCGCGGCGGCGACGGACGAGCCGAGCGCGAGCAGGGCGAGCAGCACGCGGAGGGACGGGCGCACGCGCGGAGCGTAGCAGCGTCAGGGCGCGCAGGAGAGCGGGCGCGTCCCTTCGTACGCGACGCGGGGGCGGGCCGGATCGTAGAGGTCCGCGGGGCGCAGGGTGCCGCCGCGCGCCGTCAGGCGCGCCGCCATGGCCTCGCGCAGCCCCTGGGCGGCGTCGATCTCGATCGCGCCCGCGCGGGCGCGCAGCGCGGCGAACGCGGCCTCGTCGCCCGTCGCGAGGAAGTCGCTCGTCACCATGAGGAGCGTCGCGTCGTCGCCGATCGGCGTCCCGTCCTCGCGGGTGACGTGCGCGCGGAGCTCGCCGCCCTCGCAGCCGGCGCGCACGCGCACGCCGGAGACGGAGAGGAAGCTGCCGGTGCGCCCGAGGTTGTCGGCGAGGAGCGCCTCGAGCTCGCGGCGCGACAGGCGCACGAGGGCGATCGCGTTGTCGAACGGCGTGGCCTCGTGCAAGAGGCCGTAGGTCAGCGGCCCGACCGGGAGGCTCGCGCGCAGGCCGCCCCCGTTCGTCAGCCCGACGTCCGCGCCGCGCGCCTCGCGCATCAGATCGGTGAAGAGGTTCCCGAGCGCGCACTCTCGCTCGCGCACCGCCTCGATCGGCCCGTCCGCGATCGTGACGCCGAGCGGGCGCGCGCGCTCGCTCGCGGCGTTCGCGATCGCCGGCGCGAGGACGGCGGCGATCCGCGGATCGGGCCGGACCTCGCGCCCCTCGTAGGTGCCGGGCGCGCAGTCGGGCCCGCTCGTCCCCTCCGCGCAGAGCTCGCGCGGCGGGTGCACCTCTGCGCGTACGACCGCGCCGCGCGCGCGATCGACCACCAGATCGACGCGGCCGAACGCGCGCCCGTAGGCGTACGACTCGACGATCGGGATCCCGGCGACGACGTGGGCGATCGCCTGGTGGGTGTGCCCCGCGACGATCGCGTCGACCGCGCCCTCGGGCAGCGCGGCCGCGACCCGGAAGATCTCTTGCTCGGGATCGCAGCTCGAGAGGTCGCGCGGCGCCTCGAAGCGCTCGCAGCGTCCGCCGGCGTGCGCGGCGACCAGCACGATGGCGGCGCCGCGGTCGCGCAGCGAGCGCGCCTCGGCGGCGATCGCGTCCGCGACCGGCACCAGCTCGAGGTCGCGCACGTTCGCCGCGATCGTCGTCGTGAGGGTGTCCTCGGTCGTCACGCCGATCACGCCCACGGTGACGCCGGCCCGCTCGAGCAGCGCGGAGTGGCGCACGTGCGGCCAGCCGAGCGGGCCGCCGCCCTCGCGCCGGAGGTTCGCGGCGAGGAACGGATAGCTCGCCTCGGCGGCGCGAGCCAAGAGCGCGCCGCGCGGATCCTGGCCCGGTCCCCGCGCGACGGCGGCCTCTCCGACGGGGCCGTAGTCGAACTCGTGGTTGCCGATGGTGACCGCGTCGTAGCCGAGCGCGCCGTATGCCTCGACCACGGGCGCGCCCTCGAGGAGGTTCGACTCGAGCGTGCCCTGGAACATGTCGCCGCCGTCGAGCACGACGAGGGCGCCGTCCTCGCTGCGCAGCGCGCGCAGCACCTCGAGGTAGCCGCCGAGCACGGGCAACGCGCCGACGCGTCCGTGCAGGTCGTTCGTGCCGACGACGGTGAGCGTGAGCTCGCCGCGCGGCGCGGGCTCGAGCGGCGTCGCGCTCGCACCTCCGCACGCGGTGAGCGCTCCGAGCGCGAGCGCGGCCCATGACCTCATGGCGCGAGCGTACCCGCCGGCGCGGGTCCGCGCCGCAACGCGGGCTCGGAACTTGGCCCTGCCCGCGGCGTCCGAACGCTCGTATGCTCACCGGCGGGCGGCACGACGTGCGCGAGCGAACCGGAGCGATCGGCTCGAGGCGGCGCGCGGCGCCGATCGCCGCGCTCGCGGCGGGGCTCGCGGTCGCGTGCGGGCCGGTCCCCGAGCCTCTGGACGCGGCGCCGCCGAGCGATCCGGCGCCCGTCGCGCTCGGCGCCCCCGACCCCGGGGCGCGCGAGCCCGCGGGCGCGCCGCCGGGCGCGTCGCGCGGGGGCGTCCGGATCTACCCCGAGACGCTGCTCGAGCTCGTGCCGGGCGATCCGCGGGACGCGGTCCGGCTCGGGGACGTCGCGCTCTGTCAGCCGTGTCACGTCGAGGTCTACGACGCGTGGCGCGCGAGCGTGCACGCCGCCTCGTCCTTCGACAACCCTTGGTACCGGCAGGCGTTCGACGCGTTCCGCGCGGAGCAGGGCGCGGAGGCGAGCCGGTTCTGCTCGGGCTGCCACGACCCGGTGATGCTGCTCGCGGGCGCGGTCGACGTGCCCATCGAGGCGACCGATCCGCGCGCGCAGCTCGGCGTGACGTGCATGGTCTGCCACGGCGCCGTCGAGGTGCGCGCCGACGGGAACGCGAGCTACACGCTGAGCACCTCGCCGGTGCCGATCCCCGATCCGGCGAACCGCGAGGAGGTCGCGGTGCACGTCGCCGCCCTCACGCCGGCGCCGCTGCGCACCGCCGCGCTCTGCGGGACGTGTCATCGAGGCTTCCTCGGTCCGGACATGCACAACCCGCACTTCCTCGGCGGCGTCGACGACCTCACGCCCTGGGCGCGCTCGGCGTTCGCGGGGAGCCGCGCGAGCCGCCTCGACGCCCCGGTCGAGGAGGCGACCTGCCAGGGCTGCCACATGGCGCAGGTGCCCGCGTCGGACCGCGACTTCGCGACGACGGACGGACACATCGCGACCCACCGCGTCCCGGGCGCGCACACCGCGCTCGCCGCGGCGCGCGGCGACGACGCGCAGCGCGAGGCGATCGCGGCGCGGCTCGCGGACGTCGCGCGCGTCGACGTCGCCGCGCTCCGGTCCGGCGGCCGCTCGACGAGGCCGGCGGACGGCGCGCGCCTCGCGCCGGGCGCGATCGAGCTCGACGTCGTCGTGCGCAACCTCGGCGTCGGCCACCACCTGCCGGGCGGCACCCGCGACCTGCAGGACACGTGGCTCGAGGTCGAGGTCCGCGACGCGGACGGTGCGCTCGTCGCGGAGGCGGGCACCCGGCACGCGCAGACGCCCGACGAGACGGCGCACCGCCTCTTCGCGGCGCCGGTGGACGACGAGGCCGAGGTGCAGCTCCTGCACCACGTCCAGCACTTCCGCGCGATGGTGTTCGACCGCACGATCGCACCGCGCGACGCGGAGGTCGTCCGCTACGCCTTCGAGCTCGCGCCCGGCGTCGCGCAGCCGCTCTCGGTGGACGTGCGCCTCCGGCACCGCCGCCACGCGCGCGCGATGTACGACGCCGCGTGCGAGGCCACGCGCAGTGAGCGCGGCCGGGCCTTCCTCGCGACCGCCGTCACGCTCGGCCGAGCGCCGATCGACGCGTGCGTGCCGCAGCCGATCGTGGAGCTCGCCTCCGCGCGCGTGTGGCTGGGCGAGGGCGCGTCGTCGCGCGCGCCCGAGGGAGGCGCGACGGCGCCCGCGTTCGCGCGCCTCTTCGACCACGCCCTCGCGCGGATCGGCGACGTCTCGGAGCACCTCGACGACGCGCGCCCCTCGCTCGCCGCGGCGCTGCGTGCGGCGACGACCGACCGCGAGCGCGCGAGGGTGCACCTCCAGAGCGCGCGGCTCGAGGCGCGGCAGGGTCGGCTCGCCGCCGCGCTCGCCGCCGCGGGCCGCGCCGAGCGGCTCGCGGGCGAGGGGCCCGCGATCCACCGCGTGCGCGGCGACGCGTACGCGCAGGTGTGGCGGTGGGAGGACGCGGCCGCCGCGTACCGCCGCGCGGCCGAAGGCGCGCCCGGCGACGACGGCCGCTGGACGGATCTCGCGCGCGCGCTCGGCAGCGCGGGCCGCGACGCCGAGGCGCTCCTCGCCGCCGACGTCGGCCTGCGTCTCACGCCGCAGAGCGGCGAGCTCCTGCGCACCCGCTACCTCGCGCTCGACGCCGCCGGCGCGGACGACGCCGAGCTCGCGCGCGCGGCCTACCTCGCGCGCCGCCCGCCGGACCGCCTCTCCGAGCTCCAGCTCCGCTCCGGCGTGCGCGACCCGGCCTGCGCGCGCGAGCGCATGCCGATGCACGTCCACGCGCTGCGCCCGGCGCGCTGAGGGGACGATCCTCGTCATCTCGTCATTCTCGCGGGTTGGGGGCGAATGACGAGATGACGGTGCGCCAAGCCAAGCTTGGGGAATGCCCCGGGGACGATCCTCGTCATCTCGTCATTCTCGCGGCCACGGGTCGGCGCGCCTCGCGCCCGGACAACCGCGCGAGGGCATGCTAGCTCCGCGCCGGTGAGCCTCCTGGTCCTCGAGCACGTGTCCCTGCACTTCGGCGGCAAGCGCATCGTCGACGACCTGAGCCTCCGGATCGCCGATGGGGATCGCATCGGCCTGATCGGTCCGAACGGCTCGGGCAAGACGACGCTGCTGCGCCTGCTCGCGCGCGAGCAGTCGCCGGACGGCGGCGAGGTGCGCAGCGCGCGCGGCGTCCGGGTCGGGTGGCTCCCGCAGGACCTCGACGTCGAGGGAGGCCGCACGCTGCTCGCGCTCTGCACCGGGAGCGTCCCGGGGCGCGCCGAGATCGAGGCCGAGCTCGCGCGGGCCGAGGCGGCTTACGCGCAGATCCTCGAGGGCGGCGACGAGGAGGCGGTGATGGACGGCGCCGCGCGCCTCGCGGACCTGCACGAGCGGATCGCGCACTTCGAGACGACCTTCAGCGAGCACGAGGCCAAGCGCATCCTCGCGGGCCTCGGCTTCACCGACGCCGATCACGATCGCGACGTCGGCGAGCTCTCCGGCGGCTGGCGCATGCGCGGCGTGCTCGCGTCGCTGCTGTTCCAGCAGCCCGACGTGCTCCTGCTCGACGAGCCGACCAACCACCTCGACATGCCGTCGGTCGCCTGGTTCAGCGCGTTCCTCCAGCGCTACCGGCGCCCGTTCGTGCTCATCAGCCACGACCGCGAGTTCCTCAACGAGCAGATCAACCGCGTGGTCAGCCTCGAGGTCGAGGGCGTGCGCCAGTTCGCGGGGAACTACGAGGAGTACGTCGTCCAGCGCGCCGAGGAGGAGGTCATCCTCGAGAACAAGGCGGTCAACCTCGAGCGCGAGCGCGACAAGGCGATGCAGTTCATCACCCGTTTCCGCGCCAAGGCGAGCAAGGCCAAGGCGGTGCAGAGCCGCATCAAGGCGCTCGACAAGATGGAGACGGTCGAGACGTACCGGAAGCGCCGCGTGATGAGCTTCTCGTTCCCCAAGACGGATCGCCCGGGCCACGAGATCGTGCGCATCGAGGGGCTGCGCAAGGCCTATGGCGAGCACGTCGTGTTGCCTCGCGTGGACCTGACGATCTACCGCGGCGACCGCATCGGGATCATCGGCCCGAACGGCGCCGGCAAGACGACGCTGCTCAAGCTCGTCGCGGGCGAGATCGCGCCGACCGCGGGGACGATCACGCTCGGCCACAAGGTCGTCCCGTCGTACTACGCGCAGCACCACGCCGAGCTCCTGCACGCGGCGAACACCGTCTACGACGAGGCCGCCTCGGTGAACCGGGAGATCGGGCAGACGCGCGTGCGCACGGTGCTCGGCTCGTTCCTCTTCAGCGGCGACGACGTCGACAAGCGGGTCGCCGTGCTGAGCGGCGGCGAGCGGGCGCGGGTCGCGCTCGCGAAGCTGCTGCTCGATCCCGGCAACCTGTTGCTCCTCGACGAGCCGACCAACCACCTCGACCTCGAGAGCTGCGAGAGCCTCGTCGAGACGCTCGACACCTACGACGGCACGATGGTGTTCGTCAGCCACAACCGCGCGCTCGTGCGCCGGCTCGCGACGAAGATCTGGGCGGTCGAGAGCGGCGAGGTCACCGAGTACCCCGGCAACCTCGACGACTACATGCGCCTCTGGCGCGCGCGCTACGGCGGCGAGGACGAGCCGGCGCCGCCGACGGCGGTCGAGGCGAGCGGGACGGCCGGGCCGGCGCCCGCGCCGACCGACGACGGCAAGAGGAAGCGCAGCCGCGAGGACGACAAGCGCCGCCGCCGCGAGGACGCGGAGCGCCGAACCGCGCACGCGCGCTCGGCCGGCAAGCTCGAGAAGAGGGCGCAGGAGCTGCTGACGCGGATCGACGCGCTCGAGACGGCGCAGAAGGCGCGCAACGAGCGGCTCTGCGATCCCGGCGGCTTCGCGAGCGACGCGGAGCGGTTCGAGACGCTGACCGCGCTGCAGGTCGACGCGGGCAAGATCGAGGAGCTGACCATGCGCTGGGAAGAGGTGCAGGCCGAGCTCGAGGCCGCGCAGGCCGCGCTGGCCGAGGTCGAGTAGGCGCGCGCGGTCCGGCCTCGGGGCGTGCTATCTAGCGGCTCGTGTCGTGGCGTGGCGAGCGGTGGTCTTCGATCGTGGCGCGGGCGCGCTCGACCGAGCCGATCACGCGGACGGCCGCCGAGCGCGAGGACCCGGCGGCGCTCGCGGCGCGCGCCCAGCCCTGGGGCTGGGAGCAGCCCGAGTGGAAGCTCGCCGTGCGCGGCGATGCGCTCGTGCTCGGCGCGAGGATCGCCTCGGTCGTCGTGCCCTACGCGCAGCTCTACCACGTCGAGCCCGTCGACCCGTGGCCGTCGATCGCGCTCGGCTGGGTCGAGGGCGCGAGCGCGTACTCGGCGGTCCTGACGCCGCCGCCCGGCCGCGAGGACGAGTGCGCGCGGCGCGTGGAGGAGGCGGTCGCCGCGTGCCGGCGGCGCGTGGCGCGCGTCACGCAACCGGGCTGGCTCGACGAGCCTGAGCTGGCGTGGGAGGCCGCGCCGTTCCCGGACGAGCGCTCGCAGGTCGCGCTCAGCCAGGGCTACCGCGCGGCGCCGGCGGTGCCCGATCCGATCGTCGCGCACCGCGTGATCGGCAAGGGCGCGCCGGCGCTGCTCGCGTGGCTCGCCGGCCACCTCGTGCCGCGCCCGCGCCGGCTCGATCCCACGGAGGTGCTCGTCACGCGTCGCTACGTGTACGCGCGCGCGCGCTCGGGTCGCACGATGCGCTTGCCGCTCGCCAGCTTGCGCGCGGCGCGCGGGACCGATCTTGGCGATCGCGTCTACACCTTCGGGCGCAACACCGAGCTCCTCGTCGTCGCGGGGGACGAGTGTCCGGTCACCGCCGCTCTCGACGCGCGCCTCGGCGCGGTCGCCGTGCCCGAGTGAGGGGCGGCTCACAGGATCGCGCGCAGCGCGCGCTCGGCGGAGCCGACGTAGCCGCCGCCGAAGAGGTTCACGTGCACGAGCAGCGGGTAGAGCTGGTAGAGGGGGACGCGCTCGCGCGCTCCGTCGGCGAGCGGCCACGCCTCGGCGTACGCGTCGAAGACGCGCTCCGAGAAGCCGCCGAAGAGCCGCATCATCGCGAGGTCGATCTCGCGGTGGCCGCCGTAGACGGCCGGGTCGATCAGCACGGGGGCGCCGTCCTCCGCGACGTGCGCGTTGCCGCCCCAGAGGTCGCCGTGCAGGCGCGCCGGCGGCTCGGTCGGGCCCACGAGCGCGTCGATGCGCGACAAGAGGTCTTGCATTCCTCTGCGCATCGCCGCGCTCGCGCGGCCCGCGTCCACCGCGCGGCGGAGCTGCGGCTCGAGGCGGCGCCGGGCGTAGAACGCGGCCCAGCTCGGCTCGGCGCGGTTGTCCTGCGGGAGGCTGCCGATGAAGTTGTCGTGTGCGAGCCCGAAGCCCGGCGCCCCCGCGCGGTGGAGCGCGGCGAGCCCGCGGCCGAGCCGCTCGTCGTGATCGCGGGCCGGCGCTCCCGGCTCGATCCACTCGAGCGCGAGGAACCGCTCGCTCACCGCGATCACGGCGGGGACGCGGAGCGCGCCCGCCTCGCCGAGCCATGCGAGCCCCTCCGCCTCGCGCGCGTACATCGCCGGCGGCGGCGACGGATGCGTCTTGACGAAGACCCTCCGCCCGTCGCGCAGGCGCACGCACAGGGCGCGGTTGATGTCTCCGCCCGCGATCGGGCGCGCCTCGGCGAGCCCTCCGAGCGCGGCCTCGAGCGCGGCCTCGAGCGCGCGCTCAGAGCCCATGCGTGTCGCGCAGCCGGGCGAGCATGCCGGCGGCGGCCGCGCGGCAGATGTCGAAGACCGCGTCGAACCCGCCCTCGTAGTACGGATCGGGCACCTCGCTGCCCGCCGGGGAGCCCGGATCGAAGTCGCGGAAGAGGTGGATCGTGCGCTCGGCGCCGCCGGGGAGGCGCCGGAGGTTGCGCACGTTCTGGTGGTCCATCGCGACCACGTAGTCGAAGCGGTCGAAGTCCTCGGCGGTGAACTGCCGCGCGATCGACGTGACCTCGACGCCGCGCGCCTTGGCCGCCGCGCGCGTGTCCGGGTGCGCGCGCTCGCCGACGTGCCAGCTCCCGGTGCCCGCGCTGTCGATCACGAACCGCGCCGCGAGCCCCTCCGACTCGACGAGGTGGCGGAACGCCGCCTCCGCCGTCGGTGAGCGGCAGATGTTGCCCAGACACACGAAGCACACTCGGATCGGCTCCACGCTTCCCCTCCTCCCCTGCTCAATCCGTCACGAGCACCCGGCTGCCCACGAACCCCGTCCCCCGGTCCGTCGAGACGCCATGCCACCCGAGCGGGATGTCCGGCCACGTGTGGCGAAAGACGTGTTGCGCGTCGCGCGGCGACAGGTTCACGCAGCCGTGGCTGCGCGGCAAGCCGAAGCGGTGGTGCCAGAAGGCGCCGTGCAGCGCCACCGAGCCCGCGAAGTACTGCGTCCAAGGCACGTCGTCGATGCGGTAGCTGTCGTCGCCCGCCTCGGGCCCGAGGTTCGCCATCGTGTCGGAGACGTACTTGCGGTGGATGCGGAACTCGCCGCGCGGCGTGTCGTGGCCGTCGACGCCGGTCGACACCAGCGTCGCGTAGCGCGGCGTCGGCCCGCGGTAGAGCACGAGCGTCTGCTCCGAGACGTCGACGTGCACCCACGGCTCGTCCTCGCGCACGCCCGCGGGCGGCTCGATCCGCTCGGCGACCGAGACGAACCAGCGCCGCACGTAGCCCTCCTCGCCGCCGCCGAGGTCGAGCACGTGGTAGTCGCGCCCGCCGACGTTCTCGCGGCGGAGCCACGGCACGACCTCGAGCCGCTCCCAGCCGCGCGCGTCGGGGATCGGGCGGATGTGGACGGTGTCGTCCGGGTGCACGACCCGCCGCATCGGCCGGCTCGCGCGGACGGCCCACGCGATCGGCAGCGTGCGCTCCTCGTCGAGCGCGACGCCGGCGAACTCGCTCCCGGTGCGCTCCTCGAGCTCGGCCTCGCGGACCCAGCTCCCGCGCACCGTGCGCGCGAAGCGCCGCTGCGCGCGCGTCTCGCCGCCGTTGCTCGCGACGTAGAAGTTGCGCTGGAGGTAGCGCGCGACGATCGCGGGGCGCCGCGGCTCGTTCGCGAGGCGACCCTCGCGGAGCTTCGTCGCCTGCCGCTCGCGCCCCTCCGTCAAGAGCGCAGCGTACCGCGCGCCGTGCTCGGTCGCCTCGCGCTGCTGCTCTCGCGACGGGATCTGGTGGTACTCCGGGGTCTGCGGCTGCGTCACGAGGAGGTAGCGGTAGGGCAGGGGCGCGTCGCGGCGCGCCGCCGCGTCGTCGCGCTCCGGCGGCGCCTCCGCGAAGTCGACGCCTTGTCCGGCGCACGCGAAGCCGCGCGGGTAGAGCGCGTAGAACCCGGACGCGCAGCGCGGCGCCTCCACCGGCTCGCGGCGCGCGCGCACGTGGCCGCCGAGGCGCAGCCAACCGATCACCTGGCTGTCGCGGTCCGCCGCGACGCGCACCGGGATCTGGGTCGCGGTGACGAGGCCGTGGAGCGGGTAGTCGCGGTCGAGCATCGCCTCGAGCGCGGCGCGCGCGAGCGCGTCCTCGTCGGGAGCCTCGGGGGCGGGCGCGTCGCTCGCTGCGCGCACCTCGGGCTCCGGCACGACGCGAGCCCCCGGCGGGGGAGCCGTGAAGGCGGCCGCGAGCGCCCACGCGAGCCCCACGCACGCGGTGAGCGCGGCCAGCAGGATGAGACCGTTGCGCCGCACGACCGAGGGGACGGGTATAGCGACCGCGAAACTTCCCGGCAAACGCCGGCGGGGGTTGACCCGGGACGGCGTCTCGGAGATAGAGGGGCTGCGCGCGCATGCGCGAGGAGGTGGACGAGTGAAGATCCTGCTTGCACCCGACGTGTACGTGAACGCCTCGGTCGCCGGGGCCGGCTTCGCGCCCGCGCAGGTCGTCGACCGTGTCCTCGGGAACAAGAAGGCCCGCCAGAAGACGACGGAGTGGGTCCTCGCGACGACCGCGAAGATGTTGTCGGCGCACCCGGCGTTCAAGAAGGACGCGGTGGAGCCTCAGGTGAAGCTGATCCGCGATCTGGTGGACGTCGTCGAGGCCGACGACCACGACCCCGCCGACTGGACCGGGTCGCTCGTCGCGGCGGCGCGCGCCGCCGGCGTCGGGCGGGTGGTCACCGACCACCCCGATCTCGCGGACCGCGACGAGGTCGACGGCATCGAGTTCGTCTCGAGTGACGCATGGATGATCGAGCAGCAGACGCCGCCGCCTCCGCCGCCGCCGAAGAAGGGCTGATCTTCTCGCTCGTCGAGCCGGCGGAGGCCGAGACCGCCGTCATCGTCGAGGTGCCGCACGCCGGCCTCGCCGTGCCCGACCGGGTGCGCGACGAGCTGACCGTGTCGGCCGACGTGCGCCTGCGCGACAGCGACGTGTACGTCGACGCGCTCTGCGCGCGCGCGCCCTCGCGCGGGGCGACGCTGCTCGCCGCGCACGTCTCGCGCTACGTGGTCGACCTCAACCGCGCGCCCGACGACGTGGACCTCGAGACGGTGCCCGACCACCCCGACCCGCGCGGCGTGCAGCCGCGCGGCGTGGTGTGGCGCGTCACCTCGGACGGCATGCCGGCGCTGCGCGCGCCGCTCAGCTACGCGCGGCTCCGCGATCGGCTCGAGCGCTACCACACGCCTTACCACGACGCGCTCGCCGCGCGGCTCGCGCAGAAGCGCGCGCGGTTCGGCCACGCGATCCTGCTCGCGGCGCACTCGATGCCGTCGGTCTCGAAGGTCGGCGGCACCACCACGCGCCGCGCCGACGTCGTCCCGGGGACACGCGGGCGGACGACCGCCGATGCGCGCGTGATCGATCTGGTCGCCGACCACTTCCGCGCGGCGGGCCTGACCGTGCGCCACGACGACCCGTACCGCGGCGGCTGGACCACGGGGAACTACGGCCGGCCGGACGCGGGGTGGCACGCGATCCAGCTCGAGCTCAACCGCGCGCTCTACGTCGACGAGGCGACGAGCCGCCCCAAGGACGGCGACTTCGAAGCGATCGAGGCGCTCCTGCTCGAGCTCGTCGGCAAGCTCGGCGCGCTCCGGCTGCGCTCGGATGAGCGATGAGGCGGCCGCCGGCACGTCGAGGCGGCGCCCGAGGGCCCGGCCGTCCCGCCGCCTCGTTCGTGAAGTGGGTCGGGAGCAAGCAAGGCGTCCTGTCTGCGATCCTCGCCCGGATGGCACCGCCGACCGGCCGCTATTTCGAGCCCATGGTCGGCTCCGGCGTCGTCTTCCTCGGGCTCGCGCCCGAGCGCGCCGTGCTCGGCGACGCGAACGCGGAGCTCGTGGACTGCTATCGGGTGATCCGTGACGACGTCGAGGCGCTCGTGCGGGCGCTCGATCGCCACGTCAATACGCGCGAGCACTTCCTCGCGGTCCGCGCTCAGCGACCCGAGGACTTGCCGCCGGTCGAGCGCGCGGCCCGGTTCATCTTCCTCAACAAGACCTGCTTCAACGGTCTCTACCGCGTCAACGCGGCCGGCGCGTTCAACGTCCCCTACGGCGGCATCGCGCACGCGAACTTCCGAGACGCCGCGACGCTCCGCCGCGTCTCGGCACGGCTCGAGGGGGTGAGTCTGCGCTGCGCCGACGTCGCGGAGTGCGTCCGGGACGCGGGCCCCGGCGATCTCGTCTACCTCGATCCGCCCTACTTCGCCGCTCCCCGGGCGGAGGTGCGCTATCGCGCGCAAGGGTTCGGCGTCGAAGGGCACGAGCGGCTCGCGGCCCTCTTCGACGACCTCGATCGACGTGGGTGCCGTGTCGTGCTGAGCAACGCCGACGCGCCGGAGGTCCGCGCGCTCTACCGCGGGCGCGTCGTCGAGGTGCTCGCCACGCGCCGCCCGGTCAACCGCGACGCGCGCGCACGCGACGGCTGGCGAGAGCTGCTCATCCGCAACTACGACGATCCGCCGCGCTCGTCGCCTCCGGCGGCGCCGCTCGCGGTCGCCACGCCGAGCGCCTCGGCCGCACAGGCGCTCGACGCGCTCGTCGAGCGCTTCGTGGAGGACCTGAGGGGGCTCGCCGCCGAGCTCGCGCGGCAGTCCATCGCGAAGGTTGCGCAGACGCGCCGCGACGACTCGTGACGCGGCTCTTGCGCCTCGCCATCGCTGGGCTGCGGTGAGGACGACGCGCTAGCGCGCGCCGCCGACCTCGAGGGAGACCGCGTCCCCCGAGCGGACCTCGAGGCGGTAGCGGCTGTTCGCGGTCTGCAGGTAGTACACGTCCTGGCCGCACAGCCGCAGGATGCGGCGCACCGGCGTCGTCACGTACTCGTGAAGCCCGTCGGGGAACTCGATGACGAGGACGTTCCCCTTGCGCGGAGCCCGGAGAAGCCGCCCGACAACCGCTCGGCCCGGCTTCCGACCGACCTTGCGAAGTAGGACCTCCACGAGGATCAAACTAGCACGGCCTTGGTGGTGGCAAAAGCGGTTTTGTACACATGACAACGTCTCGCCGACCGGCTATGTCCCGCCGGCTCGGGGACCGCGCGGCAAAGTCTCCGAAAGCACGAGCGTTTCCGCGGCGGGGTCCGGACCGATGCACGTCATGCACGCCGAGGTGGGCTGGATCGAGGTGATCTGCGGCCCGATGTTCAGCGGCAAGAGCGAGGAGCTCATCCGCCGGCTCCGGCGCGCGCAGATCGCGCGGCAGCGGGTGCAGGTGTTCAAGCCCGCGATCGACGTGCGCTATGCCGAGGGGCAGATCGTCAGCCACTCGCGCGCTGCGCTCGACGCGCAGCCGGTGGGCTCGTCGGCGGAGCTGGCGCGCGCGATCCGCGGCGACACGCGCGTCGTCGGCATCGACGAGGCGCAGTTCTTCGACGACGCGATCGTCGGGGTCGTCGAGCGGCTCGCCGATCAAGGCGCGCGCGTCGTGTGCGCGGGGCTCGATCAGGACTACACGGGCGCGCCGTTCGGCTGCATGCCGAGCCTGATGGCGGCGGCCGAGTACGTGACGAAGACCCTCGCGATCTGCACGCGCTGCGGCGCGCCCGCGGGGCGCTCGCAGCGGCTGGTGCCGGACGGCGCGCAGGTGCTCGTCGGTGCCCTCGAGGCCTACGAGGCGCGGTGCCGCCGCTGCCACTCGCCGCGTGCGGAGCCGACCACGCGCGAGCTCTTCGAGGAGCCCGCGTGAGGGTCGAGATCCCCGCGCACGACACGCCGCGTTGGGGCAGCGTCGCGGCGGTGGGCGCGCTCGCGCTCGCCGCCGGGCTCGCGCTCGCCGCGTGGGGGACGAGCGCGCGTCGCGACGCGGAGGCGCGCGAGGAGACGGCCGCCGAGGGCGCCGATGAGGGGGCGAGGGGCGCGAGCGACGACGAAGGCGCCGGCGTCGCGGGCGACCCGAGCGCCGACGTGGCGGGCGCGCCACCGGCGGGCGACGCGCGCGAGCCGGGCTCCGACGACGGCGCGGGCGAG
The DNA here is from genome assembly GCA_019637095.1 of Sandaracinaceae bacterium. Classification (GTDB taxonomy): domain Bacteria; phylum Myxococcota_A; class Polyangia; order Polyangiales; family Sandaracinaceae; genus JACKEC01. The sequence goes on from JAHBWG010000101.1 coordinate 29,969, forward strand.
CCGCACGCCCGAGTCGAGGGCGATCTGCGCGACGACACGCGCGCGGTCGCGCCGCA
>JAHBWG010000102.1 GCA_019637095.1 Sandaracinaceae bacterium
CCCCCCCTAGCGTCCCGCTTCCCAGCGCGAGACGTACCGCGCTTGTGCCTCCGTCTCTGGCGACCCCGTTCGGCCCACACCGCCCCAGCAATGCACGTAGACCAGCTGGTCGCGCTCGACGTACCCATCGATCGTGTCCAGCGTCGTCATCACCGCGTCGACCGACGTCGGGATCGAGCCGTCCCGGATGGGGAAGCGGTGGTGAGCAGCCTCGCCGATCCACGTCGCGTAGGGCGCTAGCTCGCGCTCTTGCGTCAGATCGATGAAGGCCGCGACCCCGGCCCGAAGGAAGGCGCCGACCTTCTCTCGTGAGGACGCCTCTTCCTCGTTCCTGGGGTACTCCCCCGCGAGCAGCCGACCGGGGACGACCCAGTAGCATCGTTCGATGGGTCGATTCATCGGGCCTGCCAGGGTACCGGCGCCGAGCCTCGCGCGAAACGGGAGAGCGCGCCTCGCGGCGCAGACGAGCGCGCGCGCCGCGTCGACGTCTGCCCGACGCGCGAGAGCAGCGGCCGGATGGCAGGCATGCGCGCGCTTCCGTCCGGCGCTCGGCTATCCTCGGCGTCGATGTCCGAGCTGCTCCCCGCGCCGGCCCGCGCGCTCGAGGCGATCGCCGCGCGGATCCGCCAGGCCGTCGACTCGCTCGTGTCGCTCGACGCGCTCGATCGCTGGGGCGTGCGCGACCCGGACGCGCGGGCCCACGTCGAGGCGCAGATCCGCACCGCGGACCAAGCGCTCGCCGCGCTGCGCGCCGAGCTCACGCGGCGCTCCGACGCGCTGCGCGCGGAGGATCCCGGCGCCCTCGAGGCGTGGGCGCGGGCCCACCAGCGGCTGCTCGACGCCTTCGTCGCGAGCCTCCCGAGCGACGAGAGCGCTCGGACCGCGCGCTACGTCGCGCAGAAGGAGCGCGACGAGTGGGACGAGGTCGCGCTGGGCGCGCGCCCCTGGGTCGATCGGAACACGTTCTACGTGCAATACGACGCCGCCCTCTTCGCCGCCCTCTTCGGGTCGCTCGAAGGATCCGACGGCAAGGACGTTGGATGAGCGCCGGCGCGGGTGAGGTCGGCCTCGGCCGAGCGTGCGGGTCCGAGTCGACTCCAGCGGGTGGGAACACCTCCAGCGGCTCGACGGCCGTCGGCGAATCGAGCGCAGACCGCAGTACGCGCCTCAGACGTCGCGGCGCGTCAGCAGCGCGGCGGTGGCCGACAGGGCGCTGAGCGCGAGGCCGAGCGCGGCGGCTACGGCGGTGAACACGCCGAGCCCTTCGCCGACGGAGGACGACAGCTCGTAGCCGAGCCCGAGCGCGATCAGCGCCGCGTGGTGGACGGCACCCCAGATCGCGGCGTAGGTGCCGAGGCGCGCCGCCTGGTCGCTGCGCGACACGAGCAGGAACGCGGCGGCGATCGTGAGGATGGTCAGGGGCAACGCGTCGAGCGCGGCGACCCCGAGCACGCGCCAGAACCACGCGCGCGTCACGCCGAGCTCGCCCGCCGTCGCGACGAGCGCAGCGAGCATCCCGGCGGGCGCGAAGAAGAAGAAGGTGAGGAGCGACCACGCGATCATGAGCCCGGCGGCGCCGAGCACCACGAAGCGCCGCACCTGGCGGCGCGGCGGGGTGGTCACGCCCGCCGAGCGGAAGGCGCCGCCCTGGAGGAGGCGGCGGCCCGGCGCGCCGAGCCAGCGCTCGTGGGTCATCCATGCGGTGGCGACCGCGGCGCCGGCCAGCAGGAGGGAGAGCGTGCCGACCATGACCAGGTACGCCGTGCCGATCTCGTCCATCCGCCTCGGCTTACGCTCGGCCGGCGGCGCGCATTCCCGTGGTACGAACGAGCCCATGGCCGAGCGGCGCGGGAGCGAGCGGTTGGTCGAGGGCCTCGCCGGCTTCGCGATCACCTTCGTGCTCGACGTGCTGCTCGGCGTGGTCGGCCTGCTCGCGGTGCGCGGGCGCAGCGACATGATCCCGCCCGAGCTGATGCTCGCGGGCTTCGCGTGGCTGCTGCAGCTCGTGCACGTGATCCCGTCGATGATCGTGGCGCTCGCGCTGCGCCGCCCGTGGGCGGCGGGCGGGATGGCGGTGGGCGCGCTCGCGTGCTGCGCTCCGAGCCTCGTCGCGTTCTCGATGGTGCTCGCGGCCGGCTCGATCTGAGCGCGTCCGCCGAGCCATCGTGGTCATGTGTGCTACCCTCGTGACCATGACACGTTCGCGACGCGAGAGGTCGATTCCGGCCGGCGAGTTCAAGGCCAAGTGCCTCTCCCTGCTCGACGAGGTCGAGACGCGCGGGCACACGATCGTCGTGACGAAGCGCGGGCGGCCCGTCGCGCGCGTGGTCCCGCTCCCCAAGGCGGGCGGGGACCTCATCGGCAGCCTGCTCCACGAGGAGGACCTCGCGGAGCCCCTCGACGTGACGTGGGAAGCCGACACGTGATCGTGCTCGACACCCACGCCTGGGTGTGGTGGCTCACGAAGCCCGACAAGGTCGGGCGCCGCGCGCGCCGTGCGCTCGACAAGGCCGCGCGCGTCGGGGTGCCCGCGATCTGTCCGTGGGAGGTCGCCGCGAAGGCCGAGGCGGGGAAGCTGCGCTTCGACCGGCCCTGCGAGACGTGGATCGACGCGGCGCTGACCGAGGACCCTCGCGTCGAGCTCTTACATCTCACGCCTCGCATCTCGGTCGCGGCCGTCCGCCTCTCGTGGGCGCACCGCGACCCGGCGGATCGCTTCATCGTCGCGACCGCACGTGCGCACGAGGCGCCGCTCGTGACGAGCGACGAGCGCATCCACGACGCGCGCCTCGTCCGCTGCCTCTGGGATTGAAGGGGGCGGAGCTAGCGCGAGCAGGCGACTCACCAGCGCCACGGCCGCCCGGACGCGGCTCAGGGCGGGGAGTCGTCCGCTCCTCGCGCGGTGGGGCGGTCGTCGGCGTCGAGGGCGCGCTGCCAGCGCAGCGCGAGCGCGACGAGCACGCCGACGAGCAGGAGCACGTCGAGCGCGCCGCCGATCAGCGACAGGACGCTGCCGCTCACCGCGAGCGCGGCGAGGCCCTCCGGGCCGAGCTCGCGCGCGGCGACCGCCGACGAGACAATGCTCGCGCCGACCGAGATCGGGTACGCGAAGACGGCGCAGACCCCGGCGAGGACGACGCCGACCCATGGCGGGCGCTCGCTCGCGCGGCCGGCGCGGCGGACGCCGGCGACGAGGATCGCGACGCGCACCGCGGAGGTGAGCGCGAGGGCGACGACGCCGAACGCGACGCGCGCCTCGGCGGGCGCGGCGACGGCCGCGAGCGGCAGCGCGGCGAGGGCGGGCAGCGCGCCGAGCGCGAAGCTCGCCGCGAACGCGAGCGCGATCCAGCTCGCGCCCGCGTACGCCGCGCGCGCGCTCACGCGGCCCCCGCGCCGGGCAGGGCGACCTCGACGAGCAGGTCGCCCGCCTCGAGCACGTCGGTCGGCTTCACCGCGACGCGCGCGACCGTGCCCGCGACCGGGCTCGCGACGACGGTCTCCATCTTCATCGCGGACAGGACGACGAGCGGCTCGCCGACCGCGACGCGCGCGCCGGCGGTCACGACGATGTCGACGACGCTCCCGGGCATGGGCGCGCCGATCGAGCCCGGCTCGCTCGAGGCGCGCTCGCGCGTCGCGACGGTCGCGGTCGCCGCGCGGTCGCGCACGCGCACCTGCCGCGGCTGGCCGTTGAGCTCGAAGTACACGCTCCTCTGCCCCGTCGCGTCGAGCTCGCCGACCGCCTTGAGGACGATGACCAGCGTCTTGCCGCGCTCGATCTCGACGCCGATCTCCTGGCCGATCGAGAGCGGCGCGAGGAAGACGCCGGTGGGCAGGCGCGAGACGTCGCCGTGCGCGGTGCGCGCGCGCCGGTACTCGCGGAACACGTCGCGGTAGAGCGCGGCGCTCAGGACGTCGACGTCGCGGATCTTCGCGAGCGGGTGCTCGAGCTCGAGCTCCTTCTTCAGCGCGTCGAGGTCGAGCGGGGGGAGCGCGGCGCCGGGGCGGCCCTCGATCGGCTTCTTGCCGCGCAAGACGTCGCTGCGGAACGGCTCGGGGAAGCCGCCGAGCGGCTGGCCGAGCCGCCCCTCGAGCAGCTCGACGACGCTCGTCGGGAACGACAGCGTCTTGGCCTGCGCGCGCACGTCGTCTTCCGTCAAGTCGTTTTGCACCATGAACTGCGCGAGGTCGCCGACGACCTTCGAGGTCGGCGTCACCTTGATCAGGTCGCCGAGCACGCGGTTGGCCGCCGCGTAGGCGCGCTTGATCGCGCCCCAGCGGTGTGCGAGCCCGAGCTGCTGCGCCTGGAAGCGCAGGTTCGTGTACTGCCCGCCGGGGATCTCGTGCTCGTAGAGGTCGGGTGCGTACCCGGTCAGGCCCGTCTCGAACGGCGCGTAGAGCTCGCGCGTGCCCTCCCAGTAGCCGTCGAGCTGCATGATCGCGTCGGGCTCGATCGAGGTGTCCCGCTCGGTCCCGCGGAGCGCGCCGACGACGGCGGCCATCGTGGGCTGCGAGGTGAGGCCGGCCATCGCCGGCAGGGCCAGGTCGACGACGTCCGCGTCGCTCTCCGCGCACGCGAGCATGGAGGCGACGCCGGTGCCCGCGGTGTCGTGGGTGTGCACGTGGATCGGCACGCGCGGGAACGCGCGGCGCAGCGCGGTGACGAGCATCTTCGCGGCGCGCGGCTTGAGCAGCCCCGCCATGTCCTTGACCGCGAGGACGTGCACGCCGAGCTCGACGAGCTGGCCGGCGAGCTCGACGTAGTAGTCGAGCGTGTACTTCTTGCGGGACGGATCGCTGACGTCGCCCGTGTAGCAGAGCGCCGCCTCGATCACGCCCCCCGCGGCGCCGACCGCGTCGATGCCGAGCTTGAGGTTCTCGACGTAGTTGAGCGAGTCGAACACGCGGAACACGTCGACGCCATGCTCCTTGGCCGCGCGCACGAACGCGAAGATCACGTCGTCGGAGTAGCTCGTGTACCCGACCGCGTTCGCGCCGCGCAGGAGCATCTGGAACGGGACGTTCGGCACGCGCTCGCGCAGCCGGTCGAGCCGGTCCCACGGGCACTCGCGCAGGAACCGGAGCGCGACGTCGAAGGTCGCGCCGCCCCACATCTCGAGGCTGAAGAGGCTCGGCATGAGGCGCGCGGTCGCGGGCGCGATGCGCTCGAGATCGGTCGTGCGCACGCGGGTCATCAAGAGCGACTGGTGCGCGTCGCGCCAGGTCGTGTCGGTCACGAGCAGGCCGCGGTGCTGGCGGACCGCCTCGGCGAACGCGGCCGGGCCCTTCGCGACCAGGATGTCGCGCCACCCTCGAGGCGGCGGGACGTCGAGGTCGAGCGCGGGCACGATCGGCGTGACGCGGGCGGGGGGCGTCGCGCCCATGCCCGGGATGGAGGGGCCGTTCACCGCCACGTCGCCGAGGAACCGCAAGAGTCGTTGCGCCCGGTTGCGGCGCCGCGGCAGCTCGAACAGCGCCGGCGTGTCGTCGACGAACGTCGTGTCGGTGTCGCCGGCGAGGAAGCGCGGGTGGCGGAGCACGTTCTGCAGGAACGGGATGTTGGTGCTCACCCCGCGCACGCGGAACTCGGCGAGCGCGCGGTGGAGCTTCTGCGCCGCGCTCTCGAACCCGAGCGCGCGCGCGGTCACCTTCACGAGCAGCGAGTCGTAGTCGGGGCTGACCGTCGCGCCCGCGTAGCCGCTGCCGCCGTCGAGCCGGATCCCCATCCCGGCGCCCGAGCGGAACACCTCGATGCGGCCCGTGTCGGGCGAGAAGCCCTTGGCCGGGTCCTCCGTCGTGACGCGGCACTGGATCGCGTAGCCGCGCGTGGTGATCGCGTCCTGCGCGAGCCCGAGCTCCGCGAAGGTGGCGCCGCCCGCGATGCGGATCTGCGACTGCACGAGGTCGACGCCGGTCACCTCCTCCGTGACGGTGTGCTCGACCTGGATGCGCGGGTTGGCTTCGATGAAGTAGTAGCGACCGGTCCGCTCGACGAGGAACTCGATCGTGCCCGCGTTGAGGTAGCCGACGGCGCGCGCGAGCTTCACCGCGTCGGCGCAGAGCGCCTCGCGCACGCTCGGGTCGAGCCGGTGCGCGGGCGCCATCTCGACGACCTTCTGGTGGCGCCGCTGCACGCTGCAGTCGCGCTCGTAGAGGTGGATCACGTCGCCCGCCGCGTCGCCGAGGACCTGCACCTCGATGTGGCGCGGGTGCTCGACGAAGCGCTCGATGAACACCGTGCCGTCTCCGAACGCCGCCTGCGCCTCGGAGCGCGCGCGATCGAACGCCGCGTCGAGCTCGGCCGCGTCGCGCACGACGCGCATGCCGCGCCCGCCGCCGCCCATCGCCGCCTTCACGATCAAGGGGAAGCCCGCGCTCGCCGCGAACGCGCGCGCGTCGGCGAGCGTCGCGACGGGGCCGTCCGTGCCCGGGACCGTCGGAACGCCGGCGCGCTCGGCGATCGTGCGCGCGGCGGTCTTGTCCCCGAGCGCCTCGAGCACCTCGGGCGTCGGGCCGACGAACGCGATCTGGGCCTCGGCGCACGCGCGGCTGAACGCGGCGTTCTCCGAGAGGAACCCGTAGCCGGGGTGGATCGCGTCGACTTCCGCCATCTTCGCGATGCGGATGATCTCGTCGATCGCGAGGTACGCGCCGACCGGGCTGCGGCCCGCGCCGACGAGGTAGCCCTCGTCCGCCTTGTAGCGGTGGAGGTGGACGCGGTCCTCGTGGCTGTAGATCGCGACGGTCCGCAGGCCGAGCTCGGTCGCCGCGCGGAACACGCGGATCGCGATCTCGCCCCGATTGGCGCACATCAGCTTCGAGATGGAGTGCCTCACGGCTGAGGTGTTAGCACGCCGTACGGCGCGGTCAGGCCGGCGGATCCCCGACGAGCGCGTCGCGCTCGCGAGACCAGCGCTCGTCGTGCTCGCTGCGCGCGAGCGTGTAGCGCAGGTGGCTCGCGAGCTCCTCGGCGCGCTCGGCGTGCGCGCGCGCGGTGAGGTGCGCGTGGAGCGTGGGCTCGCGCGCGTGGACCATCGCCTCGCCGCGCCACGCGAGCGCCGCGTCGTCGGGGCCGCGCACGTGGCCCCAGTGGACGGCCCACGCGGCCTCGGCGAACCCGAGCGCCTCGCGCTCGAAGAGCAGCGCCTCGAGCGCGAGGAGCTGCGCGCGGTACCACGGGTCGACGTAGACGAGCTCGCGCGAGTAGAGGACCGCGTTGTGGAAGTACTCGGCGACGGTCAAGAGGCCGTCGAGGCCGAGCCGGTCGACGACGCGGTAGAGCAGCTCGAGCACGCGCTCGCCCACGCCGAGCCCCGGCGTGTCCTGCCCGGGCAGCCGCATGCGCTCCGCGGTGAAGCGCGCGCGCGGGTTGCGCAGGCCGAGCCAGTCGATCGTGAGCACCTCCCAGGTGCGATCGAAGCCGTCGACGCGCAGCCGGTCGCGCCGCACGACGAGCTCGAGCAGCCGGCCCGTGCCGCCGTCGCTGGTGTGTCCGTCGACGAGCAGCGTGTGGCGCTCGTCGACCGCGTGCGTCTGGATCGTGAAGTCGTCCCAGCCGCGCCTGCGGATCGCGTCGTAGAGGCCGTAGCGCTCGAGCGCGACGGCGATGCCCTCGTCGCCGTAGTAGTCGAGGAAGCGCCGGCCGCCGTCCTTGTCGAGCAGGTCCGCGTCGGTCAGCGCGAACGTCTCCTCCATGGAGCTGCGCATCAGCTCGACGTGGCTCAGCGAGCGCGCGATCCGGCGGTACCTGGAGGCGAAGCGCGTCACGGGGAGCAGCCTAGCAGGCCGACGACGCGCCGCCGGGCGCGCTAGCGGGCCCGCGCCGCTGGTGTATTCTGCGGCCGATGATCGGCGAGACCTTCGCCAAGCGCCGGGTGGGCGAGGTGATCGACGGGCGCTACGAGCTCAAGCGCCTGCTCGGCACCGGCATGACCGGCGCGGTGTACGAGGCGCACCACAAGTACACGCACCAGCGCGTGGCCGTGAAGGTGATGCACCAGCAGCTCCTCTCGGACGACAACGCGGTCGCGCGCTTCCTGCGCGAGGCCAAGTCCGTCGCCAAGATCGGCCACCCCGCGATCGTCGAGGTGCTCGACGCCGGCGAGACGCAGGACCGCATGCCGTACGTCTGCCTCGAGCTGCTGCACGGCCGCACGATGGGGCGCCTGCTCACCGAGAGCCCGCGCATGCCGTTCGACGACGTGATCGCGATCGGCCTCGACGTGCTCGGGGGCCTGGCCGCCGCGCACTCGGTCGGGATCGTCCACCGCGACATGAAGCCCGACAACATCTTCGTCCTCGAGGACGCGAGCGGCGGCTCGCGCGTGAAGATCCTCGACTTCGGCGTCGCGAAGAACCTCCAGAGCACGGGCGCGAGCGGGGTGCTGACCAAGCCGGGCGCCACGATCGGCACGCCGTCGTACATGAGCCCCGAGCAAGCGCGCGCCGCCACCATCGACGAGCGGACCGATCTCTGGTCGACCGGGGCGCTCTTGTTCCACGCGGCGGCGGGCCGGCCCCCGTTCGCCGAGGCGAGCATCCCGGCGCTCCTGCTCAAGCTCGTCACCTCGCGGCCTCCGTCGCTCGCGGAGGTCTGTCCCGAGGCGCCCGCCGCGCTCGTGCGCGCGGTCGACGGCGCGCTCGATCCCGACCTCGAGACCCGCTTCCAGACCGCCGACGACATGGCCGCCGCGCTGCGCGGGCGGTGAGGCGGCAGCTCGCCGGTTTCTGGGTGCTCTGGGGCGTCGCTCGTAGCATGGCCGCATGCTCCAGCCCTTCCGCCGCCGCAAGGCACTGCGCCGTGGGATCTCCGTCCGCTGCCAGGCCATCCTGCTCGAACCGTTCCGCCAGGTCGGAGTCCGCCTGATCGACCTGTCGCACCACGGCGCGATGCTCGAGTGCGACGTCGCCCTCGTCGAGGGAGACGAGCTCGTCGTGAGCTTCCCGCTCGGCCTCACCGTGATCGACGCGGTCGCCGAGGTCCGCAACGTGACGTGGGACCTGCGCCGCGCGGGGCTCGCGTTCACCGAGATGGACTGGGACGCGCGCGTCGCGCTCTTCGTCGGCCTCGCTGGCGTCCCGCCGAAGATCCCGCTCGCGCGCCCGGCCGTCGACTACGCGAGCACGGTCCGTCAGATCGCCCTCGCGTGATCGCGCGCGCGAAGCGCGATAGGGTGCGGGCCGGATGCCGCGCGCCTCGTACGCCCTGCTCCTGATCGCGGCGCTCGCGCCCGCGACGGCGCGCGCGCAGGACGACGCGCCCGAGCCCGAGGCGCCCGCGAACGAGAGCGAGTCCAACACCGACCCCGACGACGGGGCCGGGCCGCCGAACGGCGGCGCGCAGAGCGAGGACGTGATGAGCGCGCTCGGCCGCATCGGCGAGCTCGGCGCCGCGCTCGCCCCCGAGCCCGAGCCCCGGCAGCGCGTGCGCTGGGACCCGACCTGGCCGCGCTACCGCTTCGACGAGCTGGTGATCACCGTCGGGGCCGGGCTCGTGATCCTGTTCGAGGAGCTCTTGCCGACGCGCACCGACGCGAACTGGCAGGGCGTGACCGACTTCGACCTCGAGGTCGCGCGGGCGCTCTCGATCCCGAGCTTCGCGACGCGCGACGCGCTCGACCAGGTCAGCAACGGGATCGTCGTCGGGCTCATCGCGTGGCCGGTGCTCTTCGACGCGGTGCTCTACGCGGGGATCGGCGAGAACGCGTGGGACGTGGCGTGGCAGCTCGCGCTGATCGGGCTCGAGGTGTTCTCGCTCAACCACGTGCTCAACGTGCTCGCGCGCCTGCTCGCGCGGCGCGAGCGCCCGCTCGGCCGGTTCTGCCGCGAGGACCCGGGCTACGACGCGCCCATCTGCGACGACCAGCCGCCCGCGGAGAGCTTCTGGAGCCCGCAGGTGTCCAACGCGTTCGCGGGCGCGGCGCTGGTGTGCATGTACCACGACGCGCTCGACCTGTTCGGCGAGGCGTGGGCCGACGGGGTGGCGTGCGGCACCGCGCTCGCCGCCGCCGCGACGACGGGCGTCCTGCGCATCATGAGCGATCAACATTGGGTCACCGACGTGCTCAGCGGGGCCGTCGTCGGCACCGCGGTCGGCCTGCTCGTGCCGTGGATCCTCCACTTCCAGGGCGGCGCGCGGCCTCCGCTGACCGGCCACGACCCGCCGTTGATCACCGTGCTGCCGATGGTCGGCGGCGACACCCTGGGAGTCAGCGTGATGGGGATGCTGTGAACGAAGCGTGGCGCATCGAGGGGGGCTTCGGGCCCGACAAGCTCGCGCGAGGGCCGCACGATCCGGGCGAGCCGGGGCCCGGCGAGGCGCGCGTGCGCTTCACCGCGTGGAGCCTGAACTACCGCGACGCGCTGATCGTCGCGGGGCTCTACAACCCGAAACAGAAGTTGCCCCTCGTGCCGCTCTCGGACGCGGCCGGCGTCGTCGACGCGGTGGGCCCTGGCGTCACGCGCGTCGCGGTCGGCGACCGCGTGTGTCCGGCGTTCGCGCCGGCGTGGATCGACGGCCGGCCGAGCGCCGAGGACATGCGCTCGGCGCTCGGCAGCCCCGGCGACGGCGTGGCGATGCGCGCGCGGTGCTTGCCCGCGAGCGGGCTCGTGCGCGTCCCGGCGCACCTCTCGGACCGCGAGGCGGCGAGCCTCCCGTGCGCGGCGACCACGGCGTGGAACGCGCTCTTCGAGCTCGGCGCGATCAAGCCGGGCGAGACGGTGCTCGTACAGGGCACGGGCGGCGTCTCGAGCTTCGCGCTCCAGTTCGCGGTGATGGCGGGGGCGCGCGTGATCGTCACGTCGGGCTCGCCCGAGAAGGCCGCGCGCGCCCGCGCGCTCGGCGCCTTCGAGACGATCGACTACCGGAAGGAGCCGCGCTGGGGCGAGCGCGCGCGCGAGCTGACCGGCGAGGGGGTCGAGCACGTGATCGAGGTCGGCGGCGCCGGCACGATCGACCAGTCGCTGCGCGCGGTGCGGGCGGGCGGCACGGTCAGCGTGATCGGTGTGCTCGCCGGGCCGGCGGGGCCGGTGCCGCTCACGCGGATCCTGATGACGGGCGTGCGCCTGCAGGGCGTGTTCGTCGGTTCGCGCGCGATGTTCGAGCGCATGAACCGCGCGATCGAGGCGGCGGCGCTGCGTCCGGTGATCGACGAGCGCGCGTTCGGGTTCGAGGAGCTGCCCGCCGCGCTCGCGCGGATGCAGGCGGGCGCGCATCAGGGCAAGATCACGCTCGGAGCGAGCTGACGTGTCGCTGGCGCGCATCGACGACAAGACCCGGACGGAGCCGGTCCCCGGCGGGCGCCGCGTGGAGCGCACCTGCCCCGCGTGCGCTGAGCGCGCGACGTTCGTCGAGCACCGCCCGGCGCAGTCGTTCCGCCGCTACCTCCTCGACGAGCCTGGCGCGCCGGCGATGGGGCGTCTGCTCGCGTGCTCCGCGTGCGGCGCCCGCTTCCGCGCGAGCGAGGACGCGTTCGTCGACGAGCCGCGCGCGAGCCCGCCGCGTGAGGGGGACGTCGAGGTGCGCGTCCGCGCCGACGACGACCCTGTGGCGGAGGCGCGCGGAGACGCTGCTCCGAAGCGGCGCCGCGGCCGCGAAGACGACGTCGACGACGACGCCGAGAGCGAGGGCTGGCGCGACGCCCTCGCGAGCGCGGCCGCGCAGGTCGGCGAGGCGGTCGGCAAGGCGGGCGACGTGCTCGCGCCGGCCGCGCAGCGCGCGGGCGACGCGGTCGTCCCGGTGCTCTCGCGGACTGGCGAGAACGCGCGCGAGCTCCTCGAGGAGGCCCGCGGTGGCCTCGGGCCGCTCGCGCGCCGCGCCACCGGCGGCGTCGAGAGCTTGTGGCGCCGCCTGCGCGCCGAGGTCGGCGGCCGCGACGAAGACGAAGACGAAGACGACGACGACGACCTCCCCTCGTCCCGCGAGCTCGACCCCGAGAAGGCCGCCGTCCTGCGCCGCTTCGAGGAGCTCGAGCGCAAGCTCGCGAAGAAGAAGTAGGGGACGATCCTCGTCATCTCGTCATTCGAAGAGCGAGGGGACGATCCTCGTCATCTCGTCATTCGAAGAAACACGAGGAGACATGCGGGACGAGGAGGTCGGGAACGACGCCTCCCGACGAGACACCTCAATCGAGCGGCTCGTCGCCCGAGTCGAGCACGATCGTGTCGAGCACCGACGGCGGCTCGCGGAGCGTGTCGGCGAAGTGCGCGCGGCGCGGGGTGCGCGCGCCCGTGGTCGGCAGCGTGTCCGTGGTCGGCAGCGTGTCTGCGCTCGGGGCCGTGTCCGCGTTCGAGGCGGCCTCCTCGCCCGTCTCGACCGGCACGCGGCCCTCGAGCTCGCGCTCGAGGCGCCGCAGCATCTCGAGCAGCGCGGGCACCGTCGCGCGCGCGTCCGGGTCCTTGGCGAGCCCCGAGGCGATCACGCCGTCGAGCCGCGGCGGCAGGTACGAGCGCGCCTGGCTCGGCGGCGTCGGCGCCGCGTGCGCGATCGCCGCGAGCTGCTCGACCACCGTCCCGCCGGCGAACGGGAGCTCGCCCACCACCATCTCGTAGAGCATCACCGTCGCCGCCCACGCGTCGCACGCCGCGCCGACCGCGCCGCCCGACGCGAGCTCCGGCGCGACGTACGCGGGCGTCCCCACGAGATCGCCCCGGCCGGTGATCGCGAGCGCCGCCGCGTCGAGCAGCCGCGCGACGCCGAAGTCGACGAGCTTCACGCGCTCCTCGCCCAGCACGATCACGTTCTCCGGCTTCACGTCGCGGTGGATGACCTCGGCCGCGTGCGCCGCGGCGAGCCCCTCGAGCACCTGCGCGGCCACGCGCAGCGCCACGCCGAGCGGCAGGCGTCGCTCCCGCGCGAGCCGCTTCGACAATGGCTCGCCGCGCAGGAGCTCCATCACCATGAACGGCAGCCCGTCGCTGGTGAGCCCCACGTCCCAGATCTGGACGACGTTCGCGTGCTCCACGCGCCCGGTCGCCTGCGCCTCGCGCAGGAAGCGATCGCGCACGCGCGGCGAGCGCGCCAGCTCGCCGAGCAGCACCTTGAGGGCGACCTCGCGCCCGATGCGCACGTGCTCCGCGCGGTAGACGCGCCCCGTCGCGCCGCGCCCGATCTCCTCGAGCACCTGGTACTTGTCGTCGAGGCGCGTGCCGACGAGGCCCAGGTCGTCCGTCGCGCGGCGCGTGGTCTCGGTGTCGAACAGCGGCTTGTCGGTGAACGGGCACGCCGCGATGCCCACCTCGTGCGGGAGCTGGCAGTGCGGGCAGCGGCGGAAGTGGACGGGCGCCACCGGGTCACTCTACGCCCGGCGCGGCCTCGCGGTCATCCAGCCCGAACACGCGCGCCGCGTTGTCGTGGTAGAGGTCGACGAGCACCTCGCGCGGGAGCCCGAGCCCGTCGATGCGCCAGTCGCCCTGGATCGGCGTCGGGTGCGCGAAGCGGCGGTCGGTCGTCTCGAAGTAGCGCCAGTGCGTCTCGTAGAAGACGGGGATGCGCGCGGGCGGATCCGGCTGGGCGCCGGCCGAGCCGAGCACCCAGCTCCCCTCGCGGCCCATCTGCACGTCGGTGCCGAAGAGGATCCGGCGGCGCCAGCGCACGAACAGCGCGCGCATGCGCGCCGCGTCGTGCCGGCCGAGCTCCGGGATGCGCGCGCCCGTCTCGACGTAGAGGTTGTCGTAGCGGGCGAGCATCGCGCCGACGCGCTCGGGCTCCTCGGGCGCGTTGCCGAAGTGCGCGCCGACGAAGCGCGTGCCCGGGTGCCGCGCGACGCGCGCCTCGTACGCCGCGAACAGGTCCTCCCAGCTCGGCCACTCCGGGCCCCAGAAGCTCCACGACGGATGCGCCGAGAGCTCGTCGTAGCGCTCGTTGTCGCGCGTCGGCGGACGGAAGAAGGCTTGCGGATCTCCAGTATGGATGAGGACCGGGAGCGAGAGCTCGCCCGCGACCTCGAAGACGACGTCGAGCCGCGGATCGTCGACCGCGAGCAGGCGGCCGTCCGAGGTGCGGTAGCCCAGGCCGAGCGCCTTGCCGATCTTGAGCCCGACGCCGCCGCGCTCGCGGCAGCGGGTGAGCGCGTCGCGCGCGTAGCTCGCGAAGTCGGGCGCCTCGGCGCGGGCGAAGTCGACGTGGCAGTAGGGCAGCAGGCCGGGCGCGGTGTCGCCGCCGTTGGCGTTGAGGGCGAGGCGCACGCCGTGCCGCGCGAACACGCGCCGCGCCTCCGCCGCGCGCTCCATGGGGACGTGGACGTGCACGTCGATCTTGTCGATCGCGGCGTAGGCGCTCGCCGGCCGCGACGGCGCGGGCACCGGCGCCTCGGGCCACCACGCGTACGCGAGCGCGCCGAGCGCGGCGAGGACCGCGGCGGCGACGACGAGCGGCCGCGCGCGCCGCCCGCTCAAGGCGCGCAGAGGTTCACCGCCGGCACGGTGTCGGTCGCGACGACGTCGTCGATGTACGCGGCGTCCTCGCCGCTCGAGACCGAGCCGTCCTTGATGTAGCGCCACTCGAACACGTGGGCGCCCGCGTCGACCGCGTAGGTCTGCTGCGTCCACGTCGTGAGCGAGCCCGCCCAACGATCGCGCCGCACGCCGTCGATGTAGATCTCGAGGTAGTCGAAGCTCGACTCGCTGCTGACGCGCCGCCAGAAGCTGAACGCGCCCGCGCTCGCGTAGGTGCTCGAGTGCGTGAGGCTCGAGGTCTGGCTGTGCGTGATCGCGCCCGAGCGCGCGGAGAAGGTGCCGGTGCGCCGCTGCGCGCTGGTCACCGTCCAGCCCTGGTGGCCGCTCGCGGTCCAGCCGGCGGGCAGCGCGCCGCCCTCGAAGCCCTCGGACGGCGGCGCGACGGCGATCGCCACGTCGTCGATCCACACGCGGTCGTCGCCGACCGAGCTCGAGCCGTCCTTGGTGTAGCGCCACTCGACGGTGTGCGCGCCGGGCGGCAGGGTGACCGCCGCGCGCGTCCACGCGGTCGCGCCGCTCCAGCGCTGTTGCTCGACGCCGTTCACGAAGAAGCGGAGGAAGTCGTAGCCGCTCTCGGTGCTCGTGGTGAGCCAGAAGGAGAGCTCGATCGTCGTCGCGAACGAGAGCGACGCGCTCATCGAGCTCGTCGCGGAGTGGCCGATCATCCCCGAGCGCGCGCTCATCGCGCCGCTGCGCGGGCGCGCGCCGTCGACGAGCCAGCCGGCGGTGCCGCCGACCGTCCAGCCGCCGGGCAGGCCCGTCTCGAAGCCGTGCGTGATCGTGCTCGCGCCGGGGCCGCAGGTGCCCGCGGTGCAGTAGGTGCCGCCGCCCTCGTTGCAGCCGTGGCAGTCCGGCGAGGGCGCGGGG
This sequence comes from Sandaracinaceae bacterium, assembly GCA_019637095.1. Lineage (GTDB taxonomy): Bacteria > Myxococcota_A > Polyangia > Polyangiales > Sandaracinaceae > JACKEC01. The sequence goes on from JAHBWG010000102.1 coordinate 15,322, forward strand.
GTGCACGCGCCGGCGCGGCACGCGTGGACGGAGCAGTCGTTCGGGTTCGTGTCGCACGCGATTCCGTCGGCGCGCGGCGCGGTGGTGCAGGCGCCGGTCGCCGGGTCGCACGCGCCGACGACGCACACGGCGTCGAGCGAGGAGCAGTCGCGCGGCGTCCCGAGACAGGCGCCGCCAGCGCACGCGGCGACGTTGCAGCGGTTGCCGTCGTCGCACGTGGTGCCGTCCGTCAGCGTCTCGCGCACGCACGCGCCCGTCGCCGGGTTGCACGTCCCGACCGCGCACGGTCCGTCGAGGTGGCGGCAGTCGACGCCGGCGCAGCTCGGGCCCGCGTCCTCGGGCGGCGGCGGGCCCGCGTCCTCGGGCGGCGGGCCGCCGTCCTCCGGCCCTCCGTCCTCGCCGGGGGGAACCGCCGCGTCCGGGGGCGCGGCGTCGGGCGGCGCGCCGGCGTCGCTCGGGGTGCCCGCGTCCCGCGGTGATCCCGCGTCTCGGAGGCCGACGCCGCCGCCCTGCGCGCACGCGCAGAGGACGAGGGTGAGCGAGAGGGCGCCGAGGCTCGAGCGTCGCATCGTGGGTCGTACTTTGTCCGCGCGAGCGCGCCTGTCGAGCCCCGGTCCGCGGCGCTCGGTCTGCCGCCGACTTGACGGATCGCTCGACGCGTGCGGAATTGTGCCCGGATCGGGCCTCGTCGGGCCCCAGTCCGTGCCGTCCTCCGCTCCCGTCTCTGGTCCCGATGAGCCGCGCCGTCGCCGACGCCTTCCTCCCCGAGCCGCGCACCTCCTCCGAGGAGCTCGACGCGGTCGCGCCCGCGGTCGTCGCGAAGTCCCCGCGCTGGCTCGCGCTCGACGTGTTCCGCTTCTTCGCCGTCCTGATGATGGTGCAGGGGCACGTCTTCTCGACGCTGCTCGACGACGCCACGCGCGCGACGGGTTGGTTCCCGCACCACAACGCGTTCCACGGGTTCACCGCGCCGATGTTCCTCTTCGGCGCCGGCCTCGCGTTCGGCTACACGACGTTCCCGCGCTGGCACGAGCACACCTCGTTCGGCCCGGCGGTGTCCAAGCGCTTCAAGCGCTACGTGTGGCTGCTCGTCCTGGGCTACGGCCTGCAGCTGCCGACGCTCTCGCTCACGGAGCTGCTCGCGCTCCAGGAGGGCCCGCGGCTCGCGCAGTTCCTCTCGGTCAACGTCCTTCAGCACATCGGCGTCAGCCTCGCGTTCGTGCAGCTCCTCGTCGGCGTGCTCAAGCGCCGCGACGCCGTGATCGCGATCGTCGCCGTGCTCGCGGCGGTCTCGGTCCTCGCGGCGCCCTGGGTCTGGGGCCTGGACGTGAGCGGCCTGCCGCTCTGGCTGCGCGGCTACGTCAACCAGGCGGACTACAGCTGGTTCCCGCTCTTCCCGTGGGCGGGCTTCACCTACGCCGGGATCGTGCTCGCGTGGGCGCTCTTCCGCGCGCCCTCGACCGAGTCGGTGAGCGGCCGGCTCGCGTGGCCGCTCCTCGCGCTCTCGCTCGCCACGATGCTCGTGCCGGTCGTGATCGACCGCTTCGGCCCGTTCCCGTGGCCCCCGCACAGCTTCTGGAAGGCCAACCCGCTCTTCTTCTTCTGGCGCTTCGGCAACGTCCTGTTCGTGCTCGCGCTGCTCTGCTTCGCCGAGCGCTTCGCCGCGCGGCGCGGCTGGCTCGACGCCGACGATGGCCCGCGCGTCGTGCGCGTGCTCGCGCCGTGGGTGACGCTGCTCGCGGCCGAGAGCCTGGTGATCTACGTGGCGCACCTGCTCATCCTGCACGGCTCGGTGATCGCGCCCGGCGTCACGCGCAACGGCATGCTCGAGACGCGCTCGCTCGGGCTCTTCGAGTCCTCGATCGCGACCGTGCTCATGATGGCGGTGATGATCGTCGCCGCGAAGGCGTGGTCCTCGCTGCGCAAGCAAGCGCGCGCGTACACCATCGTGCAGCTCACGATCATCGGCGTCGTGCTGCTGCTCTCCCTCACGAAGTGAGGGGACGATCCTCGTCATTTCGTCATTCGCTCACTCGCGGCGGCGGCCGGGGATGAGCGGGATCGCGAGCTCCTCGCGGTCGAGGCCGTCCTCGGGCGTCAGCCAGCGCGCGCCCTCGAGCGGGACGAGCTCCTCCGGCGGCAGATCGCGCGGCGGCATACCGAGGCGCTCGCGCGCGAGCGCGACGCTCTGTCCGAGCGGCGCCGCGTCGGTCGGCTCGGCGACCCGCCGCAGCACGCGCGCGAGCTCGAGCAGCATCTCGCGCGCCGAGCCGAAGCGCTCGCGCGGGTCGCGGCGGAGCGCGCGCTCGATCGTCCCGACGAGCGCGGGTGGCAGGTCCGGCCGGATCTCCGCCAGCGAGGGCACCTCGCACTTGATCACGTTGCGCAGGCTGTCGAGGTCGTGCGCGGCCCTGAAGAGCGGGCGGCTCGCGAGCACCTCCCAGAGCACGACGCCGAGTGAGAACATGTCCGACTGCGCGCTCGCCTCGAGCCCGTCGTCGAGCATCTCCGGCGCGACGTAGCCGGTCTTGCCCTTGACCATCTCGGGCCGCGTGATGCGCGCACGATCCATCGCGCGCGCGAGCCCGAAGTCGGCGATCTTCACGATGCCGTTGAGCCCGATCAGCACGTTGCCCGGCGTGACGTCGCGGTGGAACGTCGGGGCCGGGTTGCCGTAGGGGTCGGCGCGCGTGTGCGCGGCGTGCAGCCCGCGGAGCGACTCGATGCCGATCGCGGCGGTCAGGTGCCAGGGCGCGTGCCAGCCCGCCGCCTCGTAGCTCTGCGACCAGCGGCCGAGGTCGACGCCCTCGACCCACTCCATCACGAGGTAGTAGTTGTCGAGCACGTCGCGCCCGAAGTCGTGGATCTGCACGACGTTCGGGTGATCGAGGGTCGCGCCCACGCGCGCCTCCTCGACGAACATCTGCACGAACTCGGGCTGATGGCTCAGCCCGCCGAGGATGCGCTTGACCGCGACGGGCCGGATGAACCCGGCCGCGCCGCGCGTCACGGCGCGCCAGACGGTCGCCATCCCGCCCTGGCCGGAGCGCTCGACGAGCTGGTAGCGACCTGCCAGCACGGTGCCTTCGGCGTCGATCACGTCGGCGAGGAGGATAGCACCGACGTTGCTCGGGCCCCCGGGTCGTGCCAAGAGGGCGGCCCCATCATGCGACGCGATGACTTGCGCAACGTGGCGATCATCGCCCACGTCGACCACGGAAAGACCACCCTGGTCGACGCGATGCTCCGCCAGACCGGCGCCTTCCACGCGAAGGCCCAGGTCGAGGATCGCGTGCTCGACTCGAACGACCTCGAGCGCGAGCGCGGGATCACGATCCTCGCCAAGCAGGCCTCGGTGCGCCTCGACGGGGTGAAGATCAACATCATCGACACGCCCGGCCACGCGGACTTCGGCGGCGAGGTCGAGCGCACGCTGCGCATGGCGGACGCCGCGCTGCTGCTCGTCGACGCGGCCGAGGGCCCGCTGCCGCAGACGCGCTTCGTGCTCGGCAAGGCGATCGAGCTCGGCCTGCCGATCCTCGTCGTCATCAACAAGATCGATCGGCCCGACGCGCGCCCGGACGAGGTGCTCGACGAGGTGTTCGATCTGTTCTGCGAGCTCGAGGCGAGCGACGCCCAGGCGGACTTCCCGACGCTCTACGCGATCGGCAAGGAAGGCATCGCCAAGCGCAGCCTCGAGGACCCGAGCCAGGGGCTCGCCCCGCTCTTCGAGACGCTGCTCGAGCGCGTGCCCGCGCCCGAGGCGGACCCGGACGGCCCGATGCGGATGCTCGTGACCGACATCCAGCACGACGACTACGTCGGCCGCCTCGCGATCGGCCGCGTCGACCGCGGCACGTTCCGCAAGGGCACGACGGTCGCGCTCGCGGGCGAGGGCGCCACCACGCGCGCGCGCATCGCCGCGGTCTACTCGTTCGAGGCGGTCGGCCGCGTCGAGGTCGACGCGGTCGGCGCGGGCGACATCTGCTGCATCGCCGGCCTCGAGGACGCGCAGATCGGCGACACGCTGTGCGACCCGGAGCACGTCGAGCCGCTGCCGCGCATCTCCGTCGAGGAGCCGACGCTCAAGGTCACCATCCACGTGAACACCTCGCCGATGGCGGGCCGGAGCGGCAAGTGGGTCACCTCGCGGCACCTGCGCGAGCGGCTCGAGCGCGAGGCCAAGCGCAACCTCGCGATGCGCTTCGAGCCGACCGACGAGCCCGACAAGTTCATCCTCTACGGCCGCGGCGAGCTGATGATCGCGGTGCTGCTCGAGACGATGCGCCGCGAGGGCTACGAGCTCGCGGTCGGCATGCCCGAGGTCGTGACGCGCGAGATCGACGGCAAGCGCTGTGAGCCGGTCGAGCGCGTGGTCGTCGACGTGCCCGAGGAGTACGTCGGCGCGATCACCACGAGCCTGGGCTCGCGCCGCGGCCAGCTCATGAAGATGGCGAACCTCGGCTTCGGCCGGGCGCGCCTCGAGCTGCGCGTGCCCTCGCGCGGGCTGATCGGCTTCCGCACGCACTTCCTCACGATGACGCGCGGGATGGGCCTCTTGAACACGCTGTTCGAGGGGTGGGAGTCGGACCTCGGCCCGATGCTCCGGCGCCCGAACGGCGCGATCGTCGCGGACCGCAAGGGCACCGCGACGCCGTACGCCCTCTTCCACCTCCAGCCGCGCGGCGTCCTCTTCGTCGCGCCCGGCGCGGTCGTCTACGAGGGCATGATCATCGGCGAGCACAACCGCGAGAACGACCTCGACGTCAACGTCACGCGCGAGAAGAAGCTCACGAACATCCGCGCCGCCGGCCGTGACGAGAACATCGTCTTGTCACCGCCGCGCTTCGCCACGCTCGAGGGCGGGCTCGAGTGGATCGACGCCGACGAGCTGCTCGAGGTCACGCCGGACGCGCTGCGCCTGCGCAAGAAGATCCTCGAGACGGCGCGCCGCCCGCGGCGCGACGGCCCGAAGAAGAGTTGAGGCGCGGCGCGAACCGGGCTACGAAGACCGTTCCGATGGGGATGAAGCACCAGATCCACCACGGCCTCTCCTTGCCGCTGGCGAAGAAGGCCATCGACAAGGCGATGGACGCGTACTCGGCCCGCTTCTCGGAGTTCAATCCGACCTTCGCGTGGGCGAACGAGACCAAGGGCCGCCTCGGCTTCCGCGCCAAGGGCGTGAAGGTCGAGGGCGACATCGAGATCCAAGGCCCGGAGATCTACGTCGAGCTCGAGGTTCCGTTCATCCTGCGGATCTTCCGCGGCCGCGCGATCGAGATCATCGACCGCGAGGTGAAGGACTGGGTCGAGCGCGCCCGCAACGGCGAGCTCGATTGATCGTCGAGCGGCGTCGAGCGGGGACGATCCTCGTCATCTCGTCATCGTCGGGTTCCTCGTCCGCAACGGCGCGCGAGCCGCGTATCGTGGCGCGGTGACGGCTCACGACTCGCTCGGCGCGCGGCGCTGCTCGCGCCGGCGCCGCCCTGGCCCGACGAGGAGGTCGCCACGCGGTGGCGCGCGCTCGCCCCGCCTCGTCGCGCTCGCGCTCGCCGGCGCGTCGCTCCTCGGCGCGTGCGCGTCGACGAGCGCGAGCACGCCGACGACGCCTGCCGCGCCGGCCTCCGAGGCGCCGCCGCCGTCCGCCGCGGGCGACCGCGTGGTCGCGGTGGTCAACGGACGCCCGATCTTCCTGTCGCTCTTGCGCCGGCGCGCGCTCGGGCGCACCGACCCCGGCGACGAGCTCCTCACCCTCGAGCAGATCATCGACGAGGAGCTCCTGCTCGAGGCCGCGGACCGGATGCAGATCGCGGCCACGCCGGAGGAGATCGAGCAGGCGATCCGGAACGTGCGCGAGCGGGCCGGCATGACCGAGGAGGAGCTCTGGCAGGCTGCGGCAGCGCAAGGGTTGAGTCCCGAGGAGTACCGCTTCGACCTCTCGCGCTATCTGCGACGCCTCAGGTTCGTCAGGGCCCATGTGAGCGTCACCGAGGACGACGTCCGCGCCCACTACGACCGGGAGCTCGCGGCGGGCGGCCCGCAGACGCCCTTCGAAGACGTCCGCGAAGAGCTCACCGCCACGCTCTTCGAGGCCGCGATGGCGAGCGCGGAAGACCGCCTGCTCGTCGCGCTGCGCCGCGACGCGGTCATCGAGAACCGGCTGTCGCCCACCGCGTCGAGCGGGTCGCCGTGAGGACCGGGGACGATCCTCGTCATCTCGTCATTCCCGGTTCCTCGCCCGCAACCGCGCGTGAGCCGCGTATCGTGGCGGGATGACGGATCACGACGCGCTCGGCGCGACGTTCGCGGCGCTGCTCGCGCCGGCGCCGCCCTGGCCCGACGAGGGGGTCTCCGCGTGGTGGGCGCGCGCCGCGCCGATCGCCGCGACGCGTGCACCGCACCTCGCCGCGCTCGCGCTCGGCGGCCGCGCGGACCGGCTCGGGTACGCCTTCGCGGGCGGGTACGTCGCCGCCCTGAACGCGCTCGTCCCGGCGCGCGACCGCGCGCGCACGGCGGCGCTCTGTGCGACCGAGGCGGGCGGCGTCCACCCGCGCGCCATCGAGGCCCGCTACGTCGGCGGCGTCGTCCACGGCGACAAGACCTTCGTCACGCTCGCCGACGCGGCCGACGAGCTCTACGTGCTCGCCCGCGAAGGCGAGCGCGACGGACGCCCGCGGCTCGCGCTCGTCGTCGTCGACGCGCGCGGCCCCGGCGTCACGCTCCGCCCGCTCCCGCCCGCGCCGTTCGTCCCCGAGATCGGCCACGCGGCCGTGCGCCTCGACGGCGCGCCCGCCGCGCGCCTGCCCGGCGACGGCTGGGACGACTACGTGCGCCCGTTCCGCACCGTCGAGGACGCCCACGTCCACCTCGCGCTCCTGGGCTGGCTGATCGCGAGCGCCCGCCGCTGGGGCGCGCTCGCCGAGCCCGCGCTCGAGGAGGCGCTCGCGCTCGCGGCGGGGCTGTCGGCGATCGCGCGCGAGGACCCCTCGGCGCCCACGACCCACCTCGCGCTCGCCGGCGCGATCGGCGCGAGCGCGCGCGTGCTCGCCGCGCTCGACGAGGACGCGATGCCCGCGGACGACCGCGCGCGCTGGCGGCGCGACCGCCCGCTCTTGTCCGTCGCGTCCAAGGCGCGCGCCGCGCGCCGCGCCAAGGCGTGGGAGCCGCTCCAGATCCCCACTTAATCCGCGATTTAAGCGGTCGATGCGGGCGCCCGCCGCCATCTTCGCCGCATGACCCACCGCCGGGCCGCGGGCCTCTTGCTCCTCAGCGCGCTCGCCGGGTGCGCGAGCCACCACACCGAGACGAGCGCGCTCGGCTGCGCGCACGAGGCGTACGAAGGGCAGCCTCTGCCCGAGGGGCGCGCCGTCGTCGCGTGCGGTCTGCCGCCGGGCGTCGGGCTCATCGCGGTCGACGACGGCGCCGTCTACACGGTCACCGCGGCGGCGACGTTCTTCGCGAGCGACGTGACGACCGGCATGCGCGAGCGGCTCTTCCGCGACGTGCGCGCGAGCCCGTCTACGGCGCACGCGCGCGCGCTCGGCACGGTCGTGCACGAGGGCGCGCTCTATTTCCCGAGCCGCGTCCTTCGCGAGGGCTACATCGCGCCCGCGCTGGTCGCGATCGCCGCCGACCGGCCCACGCCCGACGAGGCCCCGCGCGTCGTCGTCGAGGACCACGGCTACACGCCGATGGCCCCGTTCGTCGCGCGCGACGGGCGCCTCTACGCCGCGTCGGTGCGTCGCTCGGGTCACTCCGCGTCGAGCGGGCCGGTGATCGAGCTGCGCTTCGACGGCGGCGTGCCGCGCCCGGTCACCTCAGAGCACGGCACGCCGATCGGCGTCGTCGGCGACACGCTCTACTACTGCCACGACGCGCAGATCCGCCGCGTCGCGACGGGCGGCGGCGAGTCCGAGCTCGTCACCGACGCGCCCACGTCGTTCGGCTGCTTCGGCCGCCTCGCCGCCGACGAGGACTACGTCTACCTCACCACCGCAGAGGCTCCCTACGAGATCTGGCGCGTCGGCCGCGGCGGCGCCCGCGAGCACCTCTACACGGCGCCCGTCCACCCCGAGATCCCGCTCGGCCCGCCCAACCACCTGCGCCGCGACGGGTGGTGGCTCTACTTCCTGCGCGGCGAGGGCGAGACGGGCGCGGAGCTGCTGCGCATCCGCGCCGACGGATCGGGCGAGGCGGAGTCGCTCGCGCAGGGCCCCGGCCTGTCGCCGCCGGTGTTCGACGAGACGGGCATCTACGTCGCGATGCAGCGCGGCGGCTTCGAGGCGCCGATCGAGGCGGTCGTGCTGCGCATCGCGCGCGCGTCACTCGACCACGAGCGCGACTGACGGATCGAACAGGTAGCCGCGCTCGTCGCTCGAGAGCACATCGCGCAGGCCGAGCTTGCGCAGCGTCGAGAGCGCGACGTGGACGCGGTTGATCGCCGCGCGCTGGGCGATGTGCTCGCCCGGCCACGCGGCGGCGAGCAGGTCGTCGAGCCCGAGGGAGTCCCCCGGCGCGTCGACCCGGCGGCGCGCGAGCGCGTGGACGATGCGACCGAGCGGCTTGCGGCGGCTCAGGTCGACGTCCTGCGCGGCTCGCTCGACGAGAGGAAGCGGAACCGTCTCCCCGGTTGGTCGTGGGATCGAAGGTGACTTCTTGCGCGCTTCGATCCGAGCGAAGTAGGCTCCCCTCGCCATGAGCGACGTGAGCGAGGCGAGCCCCGAGGAGCTGCTTCGGACCCTCGACGAAGCGGCGCTCGCGCGGGTGAAGGTCCCGACGGAGCAGGAGATCCGTGCTGCTCTGGAGCGAAGCCGCGAGCAGTTTCGCAAGGCGAGCGAGGCGCCGCGACCCTCCGCGCTCGATCCGCGGCTTCGCTATCGTTGACGCGATTCGTCGATCGGCGTACGCGATCGACTCATGAGCGTCCGGGCTCTCACACGCGAGTCGTACGCCGAGATGCTCGGCGTGCGGACGAATGGCGAGGGCCGTTTCGAATCGGCGAGCATCGAGTACCTCTGGTCGTACCTGGAGGCGCTTCAGGCCGCGAGCGTCATCGTCGAGGAAGGTTACGTCGATCGTCACTTCCTCGACGATTTCGCCAGATACTACTCGCGCGCCTTCCGCGTCCCGGCCGCGCACTGCCGGCGGTTCCACTTCTTCCGCGCGACGGCGGACGAGATCGACGAGGCGCTCGACGAGGCGCTCGCGGGTGAGGCGACGACGCGCGCTGACGCGCGCGTATGGCTCTCCGACCGCTACCTCGGGTTCGTCGTCGGCCGCCCACTCGTCGGCGCACCGGTGGGGCGCTCCGTGCTCGTGACCTACCCAGCCGACGGTGGCCGGCGCCAGTACACGACCGTCAGACCGTACAGAGCGCACCTCTACGGTCTCGATCTCGACGTGCAAGGCCTCGCGTACCAGCAACAACAGGTGGCGCGAATCGCCGGTTACCGAACGCCGACCCCGTCGGAGATCACCGCCGCCTCCGGCTCGCCCTTCGCAGCGAGCTACGGCTTGGACGACCGCCAGATGGCGAGCGCGCTCGCGAACCTTGGCTACGCGGCGGACCACTTCGTGCCCGCCGAGAACCGCCCGCTCTTCCGCGGGAAGCTCGTCGCTGCGCTGGAGTCGCGGCTGCCGGTGATCCTCCTACTCTCCAGGGACGAGACGACCGGCGCAGGCACCGTGAGGGTCGGGCACGCGGTCGCGGTGACGGGCTTCGCCATCGAGCCCGGCGCAGAGGCGGTCGATGTGCCGGCCGCACGTCCTTCCTCCCCGTCGCTCCCGATGATCGCTGCGTCGGTGCGAACGCTCTACGTTCACGACGACAACCTCGGCTCCCACGCGCACTATGAGCTCTTCGATTGGGACGATGTGAAGTCCGCCTCGGGCGACCCAGCGCTCGGTCTTCTACGGGGCCGCTCCGATCGACCGCCGCCCGAGTGGTGGACCGCGGACGAGTGGATCATCGAGGGCGCGCTCGTCCCGAAGCCGCCGAAGCTGCGAATGCCGCTCGACAACCTGTTCGACTTGATGTGGTCGTTCGCATGCCAAGTGTTCCCGGTCGTGCTTCCGATCGAGTTCGACTACGGAGTTCGGGTCACCACGGGTGTGGAGTATCGTGCCGCGCTCGGGGAGCGCGGCCTCGATCCCATGCAGATGCGGCGGTTCCAGGAAGCCCTCTCGCTGCCACGCTATATAGGTGTCGTCCGCGCGCACTGGAAGGACGCGCTCGTGTGCGAGTTCATCGCCGACGTGACGGCGGTCGATTTCGTCGGCGACGGGCGAAGCCTGCTTGGCGTCGTCGCGCCCGGCGTAGCTCTGCACTCGGCCGCGTGGAAGGCCCTCGATCAGCTCTGCGGGACGATCGCGATTCCGCTGATCACCGCTCCGCCGACCTAGGAGGGTGTGCCGGTGTTCGACGAGACGGGCATCTACGTCGCGATGCAGCGCGGCGGCTTCGAGGCGCCGATCGAGGCGGTCGTGCTGCGCATCGCGCGCGCGTCACTCGACCACGAGCGCGACTGACGGATCGAACAGGTAGCCGCGCTCGTCGCTCGAGAGCACATCGCGCAGGCCGAGCTTGCGCAGCGTCGAGAGCGCGACGTGGACGCGGTTGATCGCCGCGCGCTGGGCGATGTGCTCGCCCGGCCACGCGGCGGCGAGCAGGTCGTCGAGCCCGAGGGAGTCCCCCGGCGCGTCGACCCGGCGGCGCGCGAGCGCGTGGACGATGCGACCGAGCGGCTTGCGGCGGCTCAGGTCGACGTCCTGCGCGGCGCCCGGCGGGCGGAACGCGTGTCCGTCGGCGCGGATGATCCACACGCCCCGGCCCGCCGCGCGCTCGCGCGCCTCGAGCACGCGTCGCGCGAGGCGCGTGTCGTCTCCGGGCGCCGACGCAACCAGCGCGTCCGCCGCTGCCGCGCGCGCGTCGTCGTCGAGCGGCCAGAGGTGCAGGCGATGGATCGCGAGGGTCACCGCCAGCGAGCGCTCGCTGAGGCAGCGCGCGGCGTGCTCGTCCGCCCGCTCGAACGCGCGCGCCGCGTCGTCGGCGCGATCCGCGAGGGCGTACGCGGCGCCGCGCGCGCCCTCGATCAGCGCGGCGTACCGCGGCGCGCCGACGGACCGGATCGCGGCGGCGGCGCGGTCCAGCACCGCGTGCGCCTCCGCGAGCTCGCGGCGCTCGAGGTAGGTGGCGGCGACGTAGTAGAGCGCGCTGCCCTCGCGGTGCCGGTTGCCCACCTCGCGGAACGCCTGCACCGCCGCGGTGTGGTGCGCGATCGCCGCCTCGAGCTCGCCGCGCTCCTGCGCGAGCACGCCCAGCCCGCTCTCGAGCAGCCCCTCGAGCGAGCGCGCGCCCGCCGCGCGCGCGTGCGCGAGCCCCTCCTCGAGCCGCTCGCGCGCGAGCGCCATCCGACCGCGGAAGATCGCGATCACCGCGCGCTCGTAGGCCACCGCGCCCAGGCCCTCGCGCCGGCTCACCGCGCGGTGCAGCTCGTCCGCGCGCGCGAAGTGCGCCTCGGCCGCGTCGAGCTCACCCTCGCGACGCAGCGCGTGCCCGAGCTGCGCGTACACCTCCGCGGCGCAGGCGAGGCTCGCCCGATCCCGCGCGTCGCGCAGGTGCTCGAGCGCCCGCGCGCAGCGCTCGCGCGCGGAGGAGGTGCCGCCGCCGACCTCGTCGAGCTCCGCGAGGCGCAGCTCGGCGCGCGCGAGCTCCGCGCGATCGCCGGCCGCCTCGGCGAGCGCGTGGCCACGCTCGAAGTCGGCGCGCGCCGCGTCGAGCGCGCCGAGCTCGCGGTGCGCTTGGCCGCGCGAGAGGAGCACCGCCACGGCCGCGGCGTCGTCGGCGAGCGCGAGCGTCGCGTCGAGCAGGCGCAGGCGCAGCGGCGACTGCCCGCGCGTCGCGAGCAGCGGGTCGAGGGCGAGGGCGAGCGAGCGCGCGAGCGCGCCGTCCTTCGTCGCGATCGCGTGCGCGTGCGCGGCGACGAGGTTGTCGAGCTCGCGCGCGAGCGCGTCGTCGGCGTCGTGCGCCGAGCGCCGCGCACCGAGCGCCGCGAAATGCGCTGCGTGCCGATGCGCGAGCTGCGACGCGTCCGGGTCGCTCGCGAGCTGCTCGGCGGCGACCTCGCGGATCGTCTCGTAGAGCGCGAAGCGCCGCTCGCCGGTCCCGGCGTCGAACGCGCGCAGGAGCGAGTGACGCGCGAGCGCCTCGAGCGAGCCCAGCACGTCGGCGCCCTCGAGCACCGCCTCGGCCGCCTCGACGTCGAACCCGCCTGCGAACGTCGCGCACCAGCCGAAGAAGCGGCGCACGTCCGGCTCGAGCGCTGCGACCGAGTCGAGGATCGCGCTGCGCATCGAGCCGTGGCGGCTCGCGTCCCCCGGACGCACGAGCAAGCCGAGCGCGAGCCGATCGCGCAGCGCGACCGGCGAGAGCACGCGCGCGCGCGCCGCGGCGAGCTCGATCGCGAGCGGCAGCCCGTCGACGCGGGCCACGATCTCCAGGATCGCCGCGTCGTCCTCGGGGCCGGGGGCGAGCTCCGGCGCGAGCTGCCGCGCGCAGCGCAGGAAGAGATCACGCCCCCGCGGCGCGTCGAGCCCCGCGAGCGGGTGGAGCTGCTCCGCGGGCAGCCCGAGCGCGACCCTCGACGTGACGAGGAAGTGCGCGTGCGGCGCCGCGCCGACCCACTCGCCGAGCGCCGCCGCGAGCGCGCGCGCGACGTGCTCGCCGTTGTCGAGCACCAGCAGCGTGCGCCGCCGCCGCGCGAGCCGCCGGCCGAGCTCTGCGACCATCGCGTCCTCGTGCGTCGCCGGATCGAGCGTCACCGCGAGGGCCGCGGCGACCGACCCGCAGATCTCCATCGCGCCGCGCGCGCCGGTCAGATCGACGAACCAGCTCCCGCCGCCGCCGTGCGCCGAGTACGCGTGCGCGTGGTCGAGCGCGAAGCGCGTCGCGAGCCTCGTCTTGCCGACGCCGCCCGGCCCGACGATCGTGACCAGCCGGCGCGCCTCGTCGAAGTGCGCGGCGAGCGCGGCGAGCTCGGCGTCGCGGCCGATCAGCGGCGCCGGCGGTTCGACGAGGTTCGTCTTGCCTCGGGTGCGCGCCACCGCGGCCTCAGAGCAAGAGCCAGCGGATCACGAGCATCGTCACGAAGGTGACCACGCCGAGCCCGACCGCGGCGATCGCGATCTGGCGCTGCGTGAGGCCGGCGAGGCGGCGCAGCGGCGGGGGCGGCGCGGGCTCGGGCGGAGGTGGCGGCGCGTCGGCCGGCTGGCCTTCGAGCCGGCGGCGGTAGGCCTCGAGCGCCTCCTTCGGGAACGGGCGGCCGATGATCTCCTCGCGCGGCCGCGCGAGCGACGGGTCGCCCACCCACACCGCCGTCGCGTCGAGCGCGTCCTCCGAGACGGGCGTCGCGGGCAGCTCCGTCGCGCGCGCTGCGGCCGGAGGCAGGCGCAGCTCCACCTCGGTCAGCTCGCCCGCGCGCGACTCGGCGAGCGCGAGCTCCATCGCCATCCGATCGAGCGCCGCCGCCACCTCGCCCGCGTCGCGCGGCCGTGCCTGCGGCTGCTTCTCGAGCAGGCGCGCCACCAGCTCGTCGAGCGCGGGCGGGATCGCGCGCCACGGCGCCGCGGCCGACACGCGCGGCGGCACCGTCTTGACGTGCGCCTCCAGCGTCTTGATCGCGTCGCCGGTCTTGAAGGGCGGCGTGCCGACGATCATCTCGTAGAGCAGCAGGCCGAGGCCGTAGAGATCGGTCGTCGGCCCGAGCGGCCGTCGCGTCGCCGCCTCGGGGCTCATGTAGACGGGCGTGCCGAGGATGCGGTTCACCTGCGTGAGCGGCTCGTCGACGGACTCGTCGAGCAGCTTCGCGATCCCGAAGTCGAGCACCTTCACGTTGCCGTCGTCGCAGAGGAACACGTTCGCCGGCTTGAGGTCCCGGTGCAGCACGCCCGCCTCGTGCGCCGCGCGCAGGCCGCGCGCGATCATCGCCCCGATGCGCAGCGCGAGCGACATCGGCAGCGCCTCGTCGTCGGCGAGTCGGCGCGACAGGCTCTGCCCCGAGAGCAGCTCCATCGCGATGTAGAGCTCGCCCGACCCCTCGTCGGTGCCGCAGTCGAACAGCGTGACCACGTGCGGGCTCGCGATGCGCCCTGCGGCGCGCGCCTCGCGCAGGAAGCGCCGCGTCGTCACCTCGTCGCCGCGGCGCTCGGGCCGGATCACCTTCACCGCCACCGTGCGGTCGAGGCCGATCTGCTCCGCCTCGTAGACCTTGCCGATGCCGCCCTGGCCCACCACGCCGACGACGCGGTAGCGGCCCGCCACCGTGCGCCCGCTGAGGGACACCGGCTCGGACAGGGGCGGCTTCTTCTTGTCGCTCACGGCGCGGCTCGGCGACGAGGGTAGCGAGCTTCGCGTCCCGAGAGAACGGCGCGGTCCTCGACCCGCGAGATCGCGGCGATCGCCGCGCCGGTGGCGCCAGGTTCGCCGCTCGGCGCGCGCAAGTGCGCGAGATCGTTGGAGCGGGCT
>JAHBWG010000103.1 GCA_019637095.1 Sandaracinaceae bacterium
CGCGCCGTCGCCTCCGTCGCCTCGCGCAGCGCGCGCTCCGCGCCCGCGAGCGCTCTTTCGGTGCGCTCGCGCGAGGCCGCGCGCACCGTCTCGGCCGCCTCGAGCGGGTAGCGCGTCACGCCCCGAGGATGTCCCACCCGAGCGCGCGCGACCACCCGCTACGGGTGGGCGCGCATTCCGTCGAACGTCGCGCTCACGCCGACGGGGCTCGCGACGCCGCCGCCCCACTGCCCGCGCAGGTCGCCTTCGAGCCGATCGACGACGAGGTCTCCGTCGTCGTCCTGCGCCGCCACCGTCCCGCGCACCGTCAGCGAGCCGCCGCTGGGCTCGCCGCGGACGGCGGCGGCGGCGGCCTCGAGCGCGCCGTCGAGCGCCGCGAGGCACGCCGCCTCCGCGCAAGCCGCGTTGCACACCGGGCGCAGCGCCGCGTCGTCGGCCACCCAACGCGCGAGCACCTCGCACCCCGCCGCTTCGCGCAGCGCGAGCCACGGCACCGACGTGCGCTCGGCGAGCGCCGCCTCCATCGCGGCGCCGACCAGCGTCGAGAGCGGCAGCGCGAGCGAGAGCGACTCCACCGCGAGCGTGTCCGTGTCGGGCTGCCAGCCCAGCCTCAGCGACGGGTCGAGCCGCGCGTCGCCGAGCGCGACCGGCAGCGGCGGCGGCGAGTCCGGGTCGTGCGCGCCGCCGACCGAGAGCGCGCGCGCGTCCCACGCGCCGCCGATCCGCGCCGCCTCGTAGGTCAGCCGCAGCGGCCCCTCGACGCGCACCGTCCCGAGCAACGGCAGCAGCGCGGCGAAGAACGCGCGCAGCCCCTCGGCCGGATCGGCGCCCGCCGCGTCGAGCGCGCTCGCCAAGTCAGCCGCGGCGGTCCCCGTCGCGACCTCGAGCGCGAGCGCGTCCGCCTCGAGCTCGAAGCCGCGCGCGCGCAGCTCCGCGACCAGCGCCCCGAGCATCTCCGGCGCCGTGGGCGGCGCGACCGCCAGCCCTGCGTCGAGGCCGCGGGTCGTCACGGCGCCCAGATCGTCGAGCTCGAGCGCGAGCTCCACTGCATACTCCCCGCTCGGCGCGAGCGCCGCGTCCTCCCAGCGCAGCGTGACCGCGGTGGTCTCGTTCGCGACCACCTCGATCGCGTCCTTGCACGCCGACGCGAGCCGCGTCCCCGTCGCGCCGAGCACCTCGCCGACGACCGTGTACGCGAGGCCCGCCGGCAGCGTCTGGAACGTCACCTCGGGCGCCGCGCCCGGCTCGATCCCCGCTTGCCGCGCGATCGCGCTCGCCGGGTAGCTCCCCGCCGGATCGCACGCCACGCCCGCGTAGACCGTGACCATCCGCCGCGCCTCGTCCGTCCGCGCGCCCTCGTAGCGCGCGTCGACCGCGAGCCCGCCGAAGCCTGCGTCGCTGACCGACACGTCGATCCACGCGGGCGCCGCGCGCTCGGCGCTCACGCGCACGCGGAACACCGAGCGCACCGAGCCCGCCGTCAGCCGCGTCCGCGCGCGCCCGTCCTCGCCGGTCGTCACCGTCAGGGCGCGCAGCGCCGCGTCCTGCGCCGTGCCGTCGAGCGCGAAGCGAAGCGGCTCACCCGCGCGCGGCGCGCCCTCCTCGAAGTAGCGCACCGCGAGCTCCGCCGCCTCGCCGTAGCCGAGCGTCAGCGTCGCGTTGGACTCCACGAGGATGCGTCCGGACGGCCCGCTCGACGCGTCGCCTGCGGCGCCGCCGTCGAGCGTCACCTCCATCGGCTCGCAGCCCGACAGCGCGATCGCCGTCGAAGAGAAGAAGAGAAGAAAGACCCCACGCATGGGCTGCCGCAATTGTACCGGTACTGCGCGCGGGCACCAAACCACTGCGCAACTCCTCTGAAATCCCGCGCGCCGGTCGAGCGTCTCCGGCTCGGGCGTGATATTCGGTCTCGCCGCCTCCGCCATGCTCGCCGCCTTCACGCTCTCGATCCCCGCGCTGGCGCTGCTCCTCGCGCTCTTCGTCGCGCTGATCGTGCATCCCTACGCGGGCCGCATCGGCTGGCGCTACCTGCGGAGCAAGAAGCGCCGCACCGTCAGCGTGATCACCGCGGTCGCGATCGGCGGTGTCGCGCTCGGCGTCGCCGCGCTGCTCGCCGTCCTCTCGATCACCAGCGGCTTCCAGGACGAGTTCCGCAACAAGGTCCTCGGCGTCAACGCGCACGTCCTCGTGCTCAAGTACGGCATCGACTTCGAGGAGTACCGGATGGTCATCGAGCGCGCGCGCGAGATGCCCGAGGTCGCCGGCGCCGCGCCGTTCCTCATCAACGAGATGATGCTCGCCAACGGCGACCGCATCGGCGGCATCCTCGTCAAGGGCGTGGACCCGGCGCTCATGCCCACCGTGCTCGATCTGCCGAGCCACCTCGTCGAGGGCGGCCTCGAGGGGCTTCGCGCCGAGGGCGCGGCGCCGCCCATCACGCCGGACGACGTCATGGCGTCGGTCGAGGACGACTGGGACTGGCTCGAGGACCTCGCGCTCTCCGAGCGCAGCGACACCCGCCCGGTCGTGCTCCCCGAGCTCGACGACGGCTTCGAGGCGCCCGACGTCCTGCCGGACGTCGACGTCCCCACGCCCGAGGAGGCCGAGCGTGCGCTCGCCGAGCGCGGCGGCCCCGAGCTGCCACAGGACGACGTCCTCGATCGCTTCCTCGAGGAGGACTTCGGCGCCATCGACGGCGAGGTCCGCGCCCGCCCGACCGAAGCGCTCCCCGGCATCATCGTCGGCCGCACGCTCGCGCAGAACCTCGGCCTCTCCCTCGGGGATCGCGTCAGCGTGATCAGCCCGCTCGCCGGCCTCGACACCCGCTTCACCGGCCGCGCGAGCACCCCGCGCAGCCGCGAGTTCCGCGTCATCGGCGTCTTCGAGGCGGGCTTCCAGGAGTACGACACGCGCCTCGTCTACGTCGACCTCTTCGAGGCCCAGCACTTCTTCGAGCACGGCGACAGCGTCACCGGCGTCGAGATTCGTCTCCACGACCTCGCGCAGGCGCCGACCGTCTCGCGGCGCCTCGAGCGCGTCCTGGGCGGCGGCCCCTACCACACCCTCGACTGGCAGGAGCTCAACCACAACCTCTTCACCGCGCTCGAGATCCAGAAGGTCATGCTCAGCCTGGTGATCGCCACGATCATCTTCGTCGCCGCGTTCAACGTGGTCGCGACGCTGATCATGATCGTGCTCGAGAAGAAGCGTGAGATCGCCATCCTCAAGGCGATGGGCGCCAAGAGCACCGGCGTCCTGCTCGTGTTCGTCGTGCAGGGCCTGCTCATCGGCCTCGTCGGCACGCTGCTCGGGCTCGTCCTCGGAGGTGGCGTCTGCCTCTACCTCGAGGCGTACCGATTCCCGCTCGACCCGCACGTCTACCTCATCGACCACCTCCCCGTGCGCACCAGCGCGGCGGAGTTCGTCATCACCGTCTCGACGGCGATCGTGATCTGCATCGTCGCCACGCTCATCCCGAGCTGGTGGGCCGCGCGCCTGCTCCCCGCCGACGGCGTGCGCCACGAGTGACCGCCGCCTTGACAGCCCCCTGGCGGCGCGGTAAAGCGCCCGTCCTTCGCGGGAATAACTCAGTGGTAGAGTGCAACCTTGCCAAGGTTGAAGTCGTGGGTTCGAATCCCATTTCCCGCTCTGAGTAGACGCTAGCGACGACGGCCGGTTCGAGGTGCTCACCTCGCCGGCCGTTTCGCTTCCGTCGGCCGCCGATGAAGCGACCCCCGTACCCTATCAGGTCGGCCACGCCGCCATGTGGGCCAGGCGGTCTTGGTACTCGGCGGGGAGACAGAACGCGACGTTCGGTTCCGCGGCGCCCTCGGCGAGCGCGGCCTCGATAGCCTTCACCTCGTCGCGCGTACGCTTGAATGCAGTGCGGTACTTGTCCGGCTCGGTGAGGCTCGGAGGGAGTCGCATGTCGACGAGTCCGACCTCGCCGCGGGTGCGCTTGGTCCAGTGCTCGTTCTCGTGGCGTCCCGTCCACGCGACCAGGGCCACGTACGGCGCGCGGCGCGTCGCGGGCATCGACCCTAGGGGGGCGAGCCCCATCACGCTGGTGTGATTGCCCGCGGCCGTGCGCCACCAGAGTCCGACGAGCGCGTCCGGGCGCGCGTGCGTCTTCCAAGGCACGCGCTCCATCCGCCAGCGCTCCCGGCCGTGGAGCAGGGCGAGGAGGGAGCAGATATCGGGCGCGGTCCGCAGCTCCGGGAAGACGACGACGGCAGCGGCGCGTGCTTCCGCGGCCGTGTCGAGAGCGGACTCGATGTCGGTCGGGAGGTCCTCGTCGAGGGGGCCGACGTGAACCGCGTCGTAGAGCGCATCGCTGGCTTCGGGCGCGTGCGCCGCCGCGAACGCGCATCCGGTGACCGTCGAGCGCAGGAAGCCCCGCATGTGGGCCTGGATGACCCGCGCGAAGGGCTCGTCGTCCGCCTCGCTCAATCTTCGAGCGGCTCCGTCTGCCGCAGGATGAACATGCGCGGCTCGCCGCTCTTGCCCGTGACGGTGACGGTCTTGCCCGCGGAGACTTCGCGAATGACGGCCCGGGCGTCAGCTCGGAATTCGGCCGAGGTCACCGTGACGCCCTCGGAGGCCACCCGCTCGTCGTTCTTCTCGCTCGCCATCGCCCACCTCGGACCTCGTTCGTACGTAGGGTTGCGCCGGCCGTCAACTATGCGTGGCTCCGGCGGGCGCCCTGCGCCGGTCCGCGGATCGGAATCGCTAGCGATTTCTGGCCCGGCCGCCGGTGCGGGGCCCGTCCGGACCGCGATCCGTCGGAGGATGGATGATTCCTGGACGTCGGCCGTTTCGCTCCATCAGCCCGTCGACCCTGGGATCGACCAGCCTCGTCGCCGCTACGAGCGAGCACGCCCTCGCCGGCTTGGCGCGCCTCGTCGGCGCGGCGTGGTCGGCGCGCGGCGAACCACGTACGATCGCCCCATGGCTCGTCCCCCGTTCGTCATCGGCACGCGGCTGCCCGGCGCCATCTCCTCGGCCGTCACGCCGCGCCCCGAGCCGGTTCCCAGCACCCCCCCGGTCGTGACCGAGCGCGCGGTGCGGCCGCGCGTCGCCCCGCCCGCGGGCGGCCCCGCGCCGGGGGTGGTCGCGCCGATTCCCAGCACCCTCGAGCCCCCGATCCCCCGCGTCCCGCCCGCCGGCCTCGATTCCCAGCAGCTCACCGACTGGGTCCGCGCGCGCCTCGCCGAGCACGAGGGCCTGCGCGCGCGCTCCTTCTGGGAGACGGGTCACTTGATCGCGCTCTTGCTCCCGCGCGGTCGCAGCGCCGGCGCCAAGGACATCAAGGAGCTCGTCGAGCGCGCCGAGCTCGGCATCGCGCACATGACCGCGCAGAAGTACGTCATGGTCGCGCGCTCGTTCGAGCGCGAGATCGCCGTGAGGACCGGCATCGAGAAGTGCTACGCGCTCACCGTCTACGCCAAGGCCATCGGTCGCGAGGGCCAGGCCGCCAAGATCCTGAGAGAGAACGAGCTCATCGACGGAAGCGACGACGGCCGCGGCCGGCGCCTGCGGGCGGCGGACATCTCCGGCGTGAAGCTGCGTGAGGCGATCCGCCTGCTCAAGGGCGCGAGCACCGCGCCGCCGACCGAGGTGCAGCGCGAGCGCGAGGCCGCCGCGAAGACCGCGCAGGCCTACGCGCGCAAGCTCGGCATGACCAAGGCGGTCGCGCGCCTCGTGCGCCACGGCGGAGAGACGAAGGTCGCCATCTACCTCCCACTCGGCGCCGCCGCGAACCTCGAGGCGAAGGCCCCGCTCGCCGCGCTGGACCTGGTCGCCAAGCTCTCCCGCACCGACACCGCCTTCGCCGCGCTCGCGCGCGACCGAGGCCTCTTGCGCCGCGCCGCTTGAACTGTAACTGCGTAGAGAGGCCCCTCCTCGCGTCACAGTGACTTGCGATACAACAGGGGAGGCGACGAGACCAGGAGCGGAGGTAGGGCCGGCGAAGCCGAGATCGTTCGCGCCCGCGCCGGGCGCGCACGCGTCTCCCGCTCCGGCGCTCGGCCTCTCCCGTGCTGCAGTCCCTGAGCACGCGGCGACACCGCGGGTGATCGACCTCGAGCGCGGGATGCTCAGCGCGTGCGCTCCCAGCGCGAGCGGAGCGTGGGTGGCTCGGCGCGCCGCACGGACGCGCGCCATCGGTAGGTGGTCGGCCATTCGCGGAAGACCTTGCCGACCGCGGTCACGAACCGGTAGAGCGGCGGCAGCCCGCGCGGCGTCCAGCCGCGCGTGACCGCGAGCTCGAGGGCGGCGCCGTCGTCGGTGCCAGTGACGGTCCAGGTGCCGGCGAGGAAGCGCTCGACGTCCGCGACGCCGAGCACCCACTCGCCATCGCGGCGCTCGCCGGGGGAGACGGCGGCGAGGTCGGGCCAGCCGGGTGAGAGGCGGAGCACGGCGGCGTCTGCGCCCGCGCCGGCGCGCAGGGTGGCGGGCTCGTCGAGGACGAGGCGCTCGAGGGGCCCGTCGCACGCGCGGTTGAGGGTGACGATCAGCGGCGCGCTCGCGTAGCGCGCGTAGAGGCGGCCGAACGAGAGCGGGCCGGGGAACGGCGCGAGGGCGCGCGCGTGGCCGCCGATCGTGACGCGCGGTCGGACGCCCGAGGTGCGGACGAAGTCGAACCCGCGCATGTAGACGAGCATGAGGGAGACGGGCGCCTCGATGGTGGAGCCCATCGGAGCGAGCAGGTCGCCGCGACGGCGCGCGCGCCCGTCGCGGTCGTCGATCGCGAGCTCGATGGCGCGTCCCTCCGCGTCCGTGAGGCCGACGTGCAGGGCCACGCCGTCGGGATCGATCTCGAACCGCGCGGGGTCGATGGGCGCTTCGAGCCAGCGGCCGAGGCCGCGGCCGATGCGGTAGGCGTCGGGCTCGAGCCGCAGGCCAGGCTGACGGTAGACGTCGACGAGGCCATCCCCGCGGCCGAGCAGGACGACGAAGCCCGCGCCGCGCGCGTCGTCGTCGAAGACCTGCACCTCGATCGCGGCGTAGGTCGGGTCGCCGGCCACGTCGCAGACGACGAGCCGCGCGATGCGCGTGACCTCGAGGGTGAAGGGGCCGCGCACCGCGCGCGGGGTCTCGTTCGCGTCGCTCATGGCTCGGGCACCTGGTCACGCGGGCGGGGAGAACGCGAGCCGGAACCGGACGAACACGCCGCCGCGCGGCGCGTCCGGCGGGAGCTCGTAGCGCAAGATCGCTTGCTTCACGCAGTCCTCGAGCGCCGGGTCGTCGAGCGAGGACGTCTCCGTCGTGACGCGGATCACGCGCGCCGCCGACACGTACACGCGCAGGCTGTGCTCGCCGCCGAGCGCCGGCCGGCTCGCGAGGCGGTCCTCGTAGCAGCGCTCGATCGGCGCGAGGAGGGCGTCCGTGTGCTCGCGCACCGTCTCGGCGAGGTCCTCCGGCGGCGGCTCGCCGTCGAAGGTGATGTCGGTTGCGGTCACCGCGCGCGAGGCGCTCGGGACCGCGGCCATCGGCGGGCGGTGGCAGGCGGCGAAGAGGAGGAGCGAGCCGAAGAGCGGCGCGACGCGGGCCACGCCTCACGATAGCGCGATCGCGGCGCGCGAGCGCATGCGCGTCGCGCCGAGCGGACTATGGTCTCTGCCGGAGGTTCTCATGAAGAAGTACTTGGCAGTCTCGGTGATGGCCGCGCTCCTCGGCGCGTGCGGTGGCGGCGCGGCACAGGACGAGGGCGCGGAGCCCACGAGCACGGGCGGCGAGAGCCCGGCGATCGCGTGGCGGGACATGAACGACGAGCAGCGCGGCGCGTACATGCGCGAGACGGTGATGCCGGAGATGCGCGCGATGTTCCAGGAGCACGACGCCGAGCGCTTCGCCGACTTCGGCTGCCCGACGTGTCACGGCGAGAACGCGCGCGAGGTGGGCTTCCACATGCCGAACGGCGTGGCGCCGCTCGATCCGTCGCAGCTCGGGGCGATCTTCGCGTCCGAGCAGCCGATGGCGCAGTTCATGACGCAGCGGGTGTGGCCGCGCATGGCGGAGCTGCTCGGCGAGCCGCCGTTCGACCCGGCGACGGGCGCGGGCTTCAGCTGCTTCAACTGCCACGCGACGGCCGAGGGCGGTTGAGAGCCCCGAGGGGCGCTTCGCACCCCTCGCGCTCGATGCTTCGAGTCACACGAGGACGCCGGCGACGCACGCGGTCATGAAGGCGGCGAGCGTCCCGGCGATCATCGCGCGCAGGCCGAGCTTGGCGAGGTCGGCGCGGCGGCTCGGGGCGATGCCGCCGATGCCGCCGATCTGGATCGCGATCGAGCCGAAGTTCGCGAAGCCGCAGAGCGCGTAGGTGACGATGACGACCGAGCGGGGGCTCAGCGCGCCCGCGCGGATCTGCTCGACGAGGTGGACGTACGCGACGAACTCGTTGAGGACGAGCTTCTCGCCGAGCAGCGCCGCGACGGTGGAGCAGTCCTCGGACGGAACGCCCATGACGAAGGCGAGCGGCCAGAAGAGGGTGCCGAGGATGCGCTGGAGGTTCCACGGGGTCCACGTGCCGAAGTCGCCCTCGAGCGCGCCGGCCGTGACCGCGCGCTCGACGCACGCCTGGTAGTCGGCGGCGCTCGCGGGGCTCGCGCAGCCGTCGGGGACGGCGACCGCCGCGCGCTCGAGCGCGACGAGCACGTCCGACCAGACGCCGCGGTTGAAGAGGAGCGCGGGCAGCTCGACGAGGTAGTTGATCATCGCGACGAGCGCGAGGAACGCGAGGAGCATCGCGGCGACGTTGAGCGCGAGCTTCATCCCGTCGCCCGCGCCGCTCGCGGCCGCGTCGATTACGTTCGCGTGCGTGCGCTCGTCGCTCATCTCGAGCGTGCCCTGCGTCTCGGGGACCTCCGTCTCCGGGATCATCACCTTGGCGCACACGAGCGCGGCGGGCGCGCTCATCACGCTCGCCGCGATGAGGTGGCCGGCGATGTCGGGGAAGTCGTGGTGGAGCATCCCGACGTAGGCCGCGAGCACGCCCCCCGCGACGGTCGCGAAGCCGCAGGTCATCACCGCCATGAGCTCGGAGCGCGTCATGCGCTCGACGAACGGGCGCACGACGAGCGGCGCCTCGGTCTGCCCGACGAAGATGTTGGCCGCCGCGCTCAGCGTCTCGGCGCCCGAGGTGCCCAGGGTGCGCTGCATGACCCAGGCGACCGCGCGCACGAGCCGCTGCATCACGCCGACGTGGTAGAGCACGCTCATCAGCGACGAGAAGAAGATGATCGTCGGCAGCACGTTGAGCGCGACGGTGAAGCGCTCGTCGAGGTAGGCGCCGAAGAGGAACCGCGAGCCGTCGTCGGTGAAGCGCAGGAGCTGGGCGACGACGTCGTTGAGGAACGCGAAGAGCGCGAGCCCGGCGCGCGTCTCGAGCACGAGCGCGCCGAAGAGCAGCTGGAGCGCGAGGCCCCACAGCACGAGCCGCAGCGGGAACTGGTCGCGGCGGACCGACATCAGCCACGCGAGCGCGACCATGACGCCCAGGCCGCACAGGCTGATCGCGCGCTGCCAGAGGGGTACCGCGCCGGCCTCGGCGCGCGTTTGGGCGAGGCTCCGCGGCGCGGGCTCGCTCGCGCTCTGGGCGCCCGCGTCGGCGTCCGCGCGCGGCTGCGCGAGCGCGACCGGCGAGAGCAGCAGGAGCGCGGCGCACCCGAGCGCTGCCGCCGCGCCCCTCACGCGTAGAGCGCCTCGATCGTGTCGGCGAAGTGCTCGCTCACCTTGGCGCGCTTCACCTTGAGCGTCGGCGTCAGCTCGTTGTGCTCGATGCTGAGCGGTCGCGGCAGGATCGCGATCTTCTTGATCTGCTCGACGCGCGCGAGCTTCGCGTTGACCTCCTCGACCGTCGCCCAGATGGAGCCGTGCACCTCCTCGAGCTCGTGGGCGGCGCCGTCCTCGCCGCGCTCCTTCTTCCACGCCGCGAACGCCTCGGGGTCGACCGAGATCAGCGCCGTCAGGTACGGGCGCCGGTCGCCGATCACCACCGCCTCGTGCACGAGCGGGTGGTTCTTGATGCCCGACTCGATGTTCTTCGGCGTGATGTTCTTGCCGCCCGCCGTGATGATGATGTCCTTCTTGCGGCCGGTGATGTGCAGGAACCCGTCCTCGTCGACGCGGCCGAGATCCCCCGAGCAGAGCCAGCCGTCGACGAGCGCCTCGTCGGTCGCCTCGCGGTCCTTGAAGTAGCCGAGGAACACGTTGGGGCCCTTGACCTGGATCTCGCCGTCCTCGGCGATGCGGATCTCGACGCCGGGGAAGGCCGGCCCGACGGTGCCGAGCTTCGTGCGCCCGACGAGGTTGAACGAGGTCGGCCCGCAGTCCTCGGACTGGCCGTAGATCTCCTGCACCACGAGGTCGAGGCTCGCGAAGAACTCGAGGATCTCCTTGCTGATCGGCGCGGCGCCGCTGACGAGCGTGGTCGCCGCGTCGAGGCCGACCGCGGCCTTGAGCTTGTCGAACACGAGCCGCTTCGCGAGCGCGTACTGGAGCCCGAGCAGGCCCGCCGGCTCCTCGCCGCGCATCTTGAGCGCGTTCGCCTCGGTGCCGACGCCGCGCGCCCAGCCGACGAGCTTGGCCTTGAGGCCGGTCGCGCTCGCGAGCTTGGCGCCGATGGCCGTGTGGAACTTCTCCCAGATCCGCGGCACGCCGAAGAAGAGCGTGGGCCGGCAGTCCTTGAGGTTGTCGGCGACCTTCTCGATCGACTCGGCGAAGTAGACGGTGCCGCCCGTGGTGACCGGGCCGTGGATCGACGCCATCTGCTCGGCGATGTGCGCGAGCGGCAGGTAGCTGAGCACGCGACCGCCCGCCTCCATGCCGGCGACCTGGCCGAGGATGCGCGAGGTCCACGCGAGGTTCTCGTGGCTCAGCATCACCGCCTTCGGCGGGCCGGTCGTGCCCGAGGTGTAGATCAGCGTGGCGATCTGATCGGGCGCGAGCGCGTCGATGCGCGCCTGGAGCGCGCCGTCGTCGTCGGCCGCGCCCTTCTCGAGGAACTGCTCCCAGCTGAGCACCATCGGGTCGTCGATGCGCTTCTGGCCCTTCATCGTCACGACGTGCTTCAGCGCGGGCAGCTCGTCTCGCTTGGCGAGCACCTTCTGCCACTGCTCCGCGTTCTCCACGAGGACGATCGGCGCCTCGGAGTGGCCGAGGATGTACGCGACCTCCTCGGCGCTGCACGTCGTGTAGATGCCCGCCGGCGCGCCGCCGGCCGCCATCAGCGCGAGGTCGAAGACGACCCACTCGGGCCGGTTGAAGCCGAGCACGCAGCCCTTGTCGCCCGCGGCGAAGCCGAGCCGGAGCAGCGCGCGCGCGGCCTGCTCCACCTCGCGGCCGTAGTCGGTCCAGCTCGTCGCCTGCCACACGGGGCCGCTCTTCACGAGGTACGCGGGCGCCTCGCCGCGCTTCTTGGCCTGCTCGAAGAGCCGATGAACGATCGTGTCCGCCACTCACCCCTCCGGGAACGTCTGAGAGCGCGCATCATACACGCGCGCCGCGCGCGCGCGACGCGTTCAGCAGCCGGTGCTGGCCGAGCCGGTCTGACAGCACGCGGTGCTGAAGCTGCACACGCAGCTCGGGCAGTCGCGCGGGGTCAGGTTGAAGTTGATCCAGCAGGGCGCCGGCGAGCAGCGCGTCGAGTCGTTGCGGCAGACCTGCGAGACGCGGTTCCCCGCGAGCGAGCCGCTCGCGACCGTGACGCAGCGCCACGTTCCGTCGGGCACGCCGGCGCACGAGTCACCGCCGTTCCCCGTGCCGAGGTGACCGTTGCGGCAGTCGGCGCACGACGCGCAGGTCTCGCCCGACTCGCAGGTGCCGTTGCCGCAGACCGGCCCGCACGTCGGGCACGCGGTGAACGGCCCGTAGTCGCCCCAGCGGCACATCGAGGTGCAAGTCCGCGTGCGGCTCTGCGTCCCGCCGCACGTCGTCGTGCAGGTGCGCGTGTCCGTCTGCGTCGCGCCCGCCGCGCACTCGCCCTCGTCCACGCACGACCACGCGCCCCAGCGGCAGTCCATGCCGCACCGGCGCTCCTGTCGCCCGCAGTTGCCGCAGAGCGCGCCCATGTCCACGTCGCCGGGCGCGCACTCGCCGGCCGTCATGCACGCGCCGTCGTCGACCCACGCGCCGCCGCTGCAGATCTGGCGCTGCCGGCCGCACATGCCGCAGTCGAGCTCGCGCGGGGGCGTGCCGTCGGTGCAGTCGCAGGTGAGCGGCGCGTTGCAGAGCTCCCAGTCGCCGTCCATGCAGCGCTCGACGCCGGCGCCGCACGCGCTCGAGCACGCGCGCTCGTAGACCGCGCCGATCCGCGGGTCGCCGTCGTCGCAGTCGATGGCGGCG
This sequence comes from Sandaracinaceae bacterium, assembly GCA_019637095.1. GTDB lineage: Bacteria > Myxococcota_A > Polyangia > Polyangiales > Sandaracinaceae > JACKEC01. Next base: position 12,343 of record JAHBWG010000103.1, read on the forward strand.
TCGACGCCGTCCATGTCCTCGTCCACGCTGCGCGGCACGCACGCGCCCATGCGGCACACCTCGGCGGCCGGGCACGGCGGGTCGCACGGCGGCGGGGTCGCGGCGTCCGTCCCGCCGCCGTCCATCGCGGGGCTCGCGCCGTCCCCGCGGCCGCCGTCCGGCTCGCGCGGCATCACCCCCGGGTCGCCGAACGCGCAGCCGCCCACGAACGTCGAGAGGGCGGCGGCGGCCAGCCACGTGCTTCGACTCCTCACCGGCACGACGCGGACATCATCGCACCGAAACGGCCCCGATGAAAGCCGCCGTCAGGGCGGGCACGTCCCGGCGACGCGGAACACCTGGTGGATCGTCGAGCCGCTGCTGCCGCCCTGCATCGTGCCGCCGCCGGGCGCGTAGACGTAGCCGCCCACGAACCCCGCGCCGGTCACGCCGTGGACGGGCACCGGGAGCGGCGCGAGCGCGCGCCAGGAGTCGCTCGCCGCGTGGTAGACCTCGTTCTCTTGGTACACGCCGGTCGCGTGCTCGCCGCCGAACACGTAGAAGCAGCCGCCGACCGCGATCCCGTTCACTCCGCCGCGCGGCGTGAGCATCGGCGCGCCGCTCGACCACGTGCTGGTCTCGGGATCGAAGATGTCGAGCACGCCGGTCACCTCGCTCGTGAAGCCGCCGCCGAAGCGACCGCCCGCGACGTAGACCCGCCCGCCGATCGCCGCCGCCGCGAGGTGGTTGCGCTGCGTCGGGACGGGCGGCAGCGGCGTCCACAGATCGCGCGCCGGCTCGTAGACGGCGAAGTCGTCGCCGCGCGGCGGCCGGCCGCCGGCGACGTAGATGCGCCCGTCGATCACGGCGCTCGCCATCGCGCTGCGCGGTGAGGGCATCGGGGCGCGCTCGCGCCACGACTCGCTCGCCGGGTCGTACTCGAGCGTCACGTCGAGGTACTCGGTGCCGCTCGCCGAGCCCTGCCCGCCGATCACGTAGATGCGCCCGCCCACCGCCGCGGCGACGGTGTGGTTGAGCGGGATCGGCAGCGGCGTCGTGAGCCGCCACGAGTCCATCGCGACGTCGTAGACCTGCACGGTGTCCACGGTCACGCGGCTCGAGGGGTAGCCGCCGATCACGTAGATCTTCCCCTCGAGCTCGGCGACCGCGCACTCGGAGTTCGCTTGGAGCAGCGGCGCGCGGTTCTCCCACGCCCCCGGCCCGAGCGCGGCGTCGACGGGCGGACCCGCGTCGGTCGGGCCACCGGCGTCGAGCGCGCCCGCGTCCGGTCCCGCGTCCGCCGTCGCGCTCCCCGCGTCCGCCGCCGCCGCGTCGCTCGCGCCCGCGTCGCTCGTCGCCGCGTCGCTCGCGCCCGCGTCGCTCGCGCCCTCGCCGTCGCACGCCGCGAGCGCGAGCGCGACCCCGAGGAAGCGAAGGCGTCGCCCAGCCATGCTCCGAGCGTCGGCCACGCCGCGCGTCGTGTCAAAGCCGCCCGGTAGTGCGATCGGCCGCCCTCTGCTAATCGTGTCCCCGGGAGGAGTGGCCGAGTGGTCGAAGGCAGCGGTCTTGAAAACCGCCGGGCCCGTGAGGGTCCCAAGGGTTCGAATCCCTTCTCCTCCGTTCGGGCGTGCGGCGCGTGCGACGCGGCGCTCGAGGCGGAGGTGCACGACGAGGGACCGCGCGGGCGCGTGCTGGTGTTCCGCTGCGCGTGCGGCTGGGCCGCGGCGCGCGTCGAGCCGAGCGCGGGCGCGCAGCACCTGTTGGCGCAGCGGGCGATGGCGCGCGCGCTGGAGCGAATGAGCGGGCCCGAGGTGGCCCCGGCGCCCGACGGAGTGTATGGACCGGGCGACAACGGAGGGAAGCAGAGCCATGAGTGAAGCCGTCGAGAAGATCCTCGCGAACTACGCCGGCGAGAGCCCGGCCGTCATCGGCAACCTGCGGCGGATGCTCATGCACGGCGCGCTCGCGGGCACGGGCAAGATGGTGATCCTCCCGGTGGACCAGGGGTTCGAGCACGGCCCCGGGCGCAGCTTCGGGCCCAACCCCGCCGGCTACGACCCCGGCTACCACGCGAAGCTCGCCGTCGCGAGCGGGTGCAACGCGTACGCGGCGCCGCTCGGCTTCATCGAGGCGATCGCGCACCAGTACGCCGGCGTGCTGCCGCTCATCCTGAAGGTCAACAACAGCGACCTGCTCTCGGACGTCGGCGGCTTCCAGTCCGCGCTGACCTCGAGCGTGAAGGACGCGGTGCGCCTCGGCTGCTCGGCGATCGGCTTCACGATCTACCCGGGCTCGACCCTGCGCAACCAGACGTTCCACCAGCTGCGGGACCTGATCGCGGAGGCGCGCGAGGCGGGCATGCCCACGGTGCTGTGGGCGTACGCGCGCGGCAACATGACGAAGGACGACGAGACGGCGCTCGACGTGATCGCCTACTCCGCGCACGTGGCCTGCCAGCTCGGCGCGCACGTCGTGAAGGTCAAGCCGCCGACCGCGCACCTCGGGCGCGACGACGCGAAGAAGTTCTACGCGGAGATCCCGCGCGACACGCTCGCCGATCGCATCCGCCACGTGAAGCAGGCGGCCTTCGACGGGCGGCGGATCGTGATCTTCTCGGGCGGCGAGGCGAAGGACCGCGAGGGCGTCCTCGCGGACATCCGCGGGATCCACGAGGGCGGGGGCGATGGCTCGATCATGGGGCGCAACGCGTTCCAGCGGAGCTGGGACGACTCGCTCAGCCTGCTCGCCGACGCGATGGCGATCTACAAGAGCTGATTGAGGTGCGCGCCTTCGCCGCGCTGGCGCTCGCGCTCTTCGGCTCCGCGCACGCGGCGGCGGACGACCTGAGCCCGCCGCCGGAGCGCTGCCCGCGCGGTGCCGTCGGGACGACCGAGCACGCGGGCGAGTGGTGCGCGGCGACGCGCTGCGAGCGCGACGCGGACTGCACGGGCGTCGGGCTGCGGCGGCAGGGCCTGGGCTACTCCACGGACGGGTCGCGCGTGTGCCGGGAGGCGGCGCTCTGCGTGGTGGAGGAGCAGTACACGCTCGGGGGCCTGCACGCCGCGGCGCCGCCGACGTCGACGCGCCGCGTCGCGCGCGGGGAGTGCCTGGACGGGCGCTGCCCCGCGGGCGGCGAGTGCCGCGCCGAGCGGCGCTGCGTCCTCGCGAGCGAGGCGAGCCCCGCGCCGGCGCGCGAGCCGGACCGAACCGCACGCGAGGCGCCGGCGGCCGCGCCGCGCGAGCCCCCGCCCTCGGGCTGCGCGAGCGCGGCGTCGCGTCGAGCGCGAGGCGGGCTGCTGGTGTCGATCGTCGCGCTCGCCGCGTGGCGGCGGCGCCCTCGTGGAGGTGTCGCGTGCGCTTGAAGGTCTCGGCGGGGGTCTTGGTGTCGCTCTGTTCGTTCGCAGGCTGCGGCGGCGCGGACGAGCCGGCGGACCACGCGGCCGGTCACCCGCACGCGGGCGGCGAGCACCACCACCCTGGCCACCACGGCCCCGGCCATCACCACGACTTCTCGGACGTGGAGCGCTTCGCGTCGATCTTCGACGACCCGGCGCGCGACGCGTGGCAGCGCCCCGCCGAGGTGGTCGCCCGGCTCGAGCTCGCGACCGGCGCCGTCGTCGCCGACCTCGGCGCGGGGACCGGCTACTTCGTGCCGCACCTGAGCGCGGCCGTCGGCGCGAGCGGGCGCGTGCTCGCCCTCGACACGGAGCCGGCGATGGTCGCGCACATGGAGCGGCGCCTGCGCGAGGCGGGCCTCGAGAACGCCCAGGCGCGCCGCGTCGCGCCTGACGACCCGGGGCTCGCGCCCGGCTCGGTGGACCGCGTCCTCGTCGTCGACACGTGGCACCACCTCGAGGACCGCGTGCGCTACGCGCGCCAGCTCGCCGAGGCGCTGCGCGAGGGCGGCTTCGTGCTCGTGGTCGACTTCACCGAAGAGAGCCCGCACGGGCCGCCGCAGTCGATGCGGCTGAGCGCGGAGACGGTCCGGCGCGAGCTCGCCGAGGGCGGCCTCGCCGCCGAGGTCGTCGAGGCGCCGCTGCCGTATCAGTTCGTCGTGCGCGGCGCGCGCCGCTGAAGGCGCCGGCGCGCGGCGAAGAGCGCGGCGGCGAGCGCGAGCCACGTCGGCCCGGACGCGCCGCGCGACGCGCTCGCGCAGCTCCCGCAGCCGCCGCGCGCGGGCGGCTCGCGCGTCGCCGGCCCCTCCACCTCGTCCGCGTCGCCGACCTCGACCGGCACGACGCCCGCGCCGAGCGTCGCGAGGTCCTCGGCCGCGTCCTCGATGCGCTGCGTGCGGCCGCACAGCCCCGTGCGCAGCACGCCCGCGTCGTCGTTGGCGTACACGAGCCAGCTCGTCCCCGGCTCGAACGCGATCCCGCACGCCGCCGAGCTCGTCCCGGTCTCGACCTCGATCGCCTCGGTCTCGACGCCCTTCCAGTGCTGGACGACCTCGAAGCGCACCACGTTCGCGCCGCTGGGGTCGGCCGCGGAGCGCACCTCGAGCACGCGCCCCTCGAACACGACGGTGTGGCCCTCGTACGCCTGCAGCGCGGTGATCGCCATGCAGGAGCAGGCCGCCGCGCGCGCCGGCGCGAGCGCGGCGAGCACCGAGATCATCGACAGAGCCGCCCAGAGCGTCGGGGTTCGCACGCCGAGGAGATAGCAGGTGCGGGACGCGTTGACAGCCTCGCTCGGCGAGGGTATGAAACCGCCCCCCGTGTGGGAGAGGTGGCCGAGTGGTCGAAGGCACTCGCTTGCTAAGCGAGCGTACGTCTAACCACGTACCGCGGGTTCGAATCCCGCCCTCTCCGCTCCCCTGAAAATCCTGGATCGAACGAGCGCCCATAGCTCAGCTGGATAGAGCGCCGGTCTACGGAACCGGAAGTCGGAGGTTCGAATCCTTCTGGGCGCGTGACGACGGCGCCGCCTCTCCCGAGGCGGCGCCGTTCGCTTTCTGGTACGGAGGAACCGGCGCATGGACGACGCGCGGATGGACGACGCCGACGAGCGCTGGATGCGCGAGGCGCTCACCGAGGCGCGGCTCGCGCACGCGGCGGGGGAGGTGCCCGTCGGCGCCGTCCTGGTGCTCGACGACCGCGTCGTCGGCCGCGGCCACAACCTGCGCGAGCGCGCGCAGGATCCGTCCGCGCACGCGGAGCTGATCGCCGTGCGCGCGGCGGCGGCCCGCCTCGGGACCTGGCGGCTGAGCGGGGTGACCGCCTACGTGACGCTGGAGCCGTGCCCGATGTGCGCCGGCGCCCTCGTGAACGCGCGGGTCGATCGCGTCGTGTTCGGCGCGACCGATCCCAAGGCCGGCGCGCTGACCAGCCTGTACGCGCTCGGGCAGGACCTGCGGCTGAACCACCGCTACCCGATCCGGCACGGCGTGCTCGGCGAGGAGTGCGGCGCGCTCCTGAGCACGTTCTTTCAGAGCATCCGGCGCGCGCGTCGCGTTTGACGCCCCTCGCACCCCTGCTATGTTCCGCCGCGGAGGGCTGGCCGAGTGGTCGAAGGCGCTTGATTCGAAATCAAGTATACCGGCAACGGTATCGTGGGTTCGAATCCCACGCTCTCCGCTGAATCCACGGCTCCCGAAGGGGGAGCCGTTTCGTTCTTTGAGCTCTGCCCCCGGCTCACCCGGGGGATCCACAGCGTGTTGGAGGGGTGACCGAGTGGTCGAAGGTGCACGATTGGAAATCGTGTGTACCAGCGATGGTACCGCGGGTTCGAATCCCGCCCTCTCCGCTCCGAGCGTCCGCGCTCGGACTCATGGCCCTGCCAACGCTGGCCCGCGAACCCCGCCAGGCCCGGAAGGGAGCAACGGTAGTGGTGCCCAGCGTGTGGCGGGGCCTTCCTTTTAAAGACCATCCGCGGAGGGGGCCGCGCGCCGCGCGTGCTAGAGCTTCGGAGTGAAGGTCCTCGTCCTGGGCGCGACCGGGTTCATCGGCGGCGCGATCGCGCGCCGGCTCGCTGCGCAGGGCCACGACGTGCGCGCGCTCTGCCGCGACGCGAGCCGCTTCACCGGGGACGCGCGGGACGGCGACCTCGGCGATCCCGCGTCGATCGCGGCGGCGGCCCAGGGCTGCGACGTCGTCGTGAACGCGGCGGGCATCGTCGACCCGGACGCGCACCCGCGCGCGCTGCGCTGGACGCACGTCGCGGGGATGGAGAACCTCCTCAAGGCGTGCCGGCACGTGAGCGTCGCGCGCCTGGTCCACGTGAGCTGCACCGACGTGACGCTCGCCAACCACGACCGCGTGCACTGGGACGAGCTCAAGCCGGTGCCCGGGGAGCCGTTCGGCCCGCGCGCGCAGTCGCTCCAGCTCGCCGAGGACCTCACGCTGAGCGCGTCGGACGATCGCCTCGCGACGGTGGCGCTGCGCGCCGCGTGGGTCTGGGGCCCGGGGGACACCAGCCGCCTGCCGCAGCTCTGCGCCGAGGGCCTCGACGGCGGCATCCGGCTCGTCGGCGACGGGCGCACGTACCTCGCGACGACCTACGTCGAGCACCTCGTCGACGCGGCGCTCGCCGCGCTCGACGCGCCCGACGCGCCCGGCCGCGCCTACCACGTCGTCGACCCCGTCTTCCAGCACGCGCGCGACTTCTTCGGCGCCCTGAGCGAGGCGCTCGGCTTGCCGCGCCCGCGCGACGGCGCGCCCTTCGCGATCGCGTGGCCGATCGCGCGCGTGCGCGGCCGCGGCGCCGTCGAGCTCCTGCAGCGCGGCAAGAGCACGCTGTTCGACTTCAGCCAGGCGTGCGGCAAGCTCCACTACGACCCGCAGATCTCGCTCGAGGACGGGCTCGCCGCGACCGCCCGCTGGGTCGAGGCGGAGGGCGGCGTCGCCGCGATCGCCGCGCGGCGCAAGCCGCCGCCGGGGGCGAGCGCGGTCGATCGCCAGGTCGCGGCGGCGGGCGGAGATTGATCGTCGGCGTGGGCGGCGCGCCTGAACTCGCGAGGCGCGTGGCCTACACTCGGCGGGTGCGCGCGTCGCGCCCGTGGCTTCTCTTCGGTGCTTCGCTCGGCCTGTTCGCCGCGTGCGACGGCGCGACCGAGTGCGTCGACCTCGATCGCGACGGCTACGGTCCGGGCTGCGCGCTCGGCGACGACTGCGATCCGAACAACGCAGACCGCAACGTCGATTGCGTCTCCACGCCGCCGCCCGACTGCGCGGCGACCCCCAACGCGACCGGCTGCCCTTGCCTCGCCGGCGCGCTCAACGTCTGCCTCGACGAGCGCGCCGGCGTCGGCGCCTGCCTCGCGGGCACGACGGTGTGCACCAACGGCTTCTGGGGCGCCTGCCGCGGCGGCGTCGCGCCGCGCGCCGAGCAGTGCAACGGGCTCGACGACGACTGCGACGGCCTCGTCGACGACGGCGTCCAGAGCCCGTGCGGCGGCTGCACGCCCGGCTGCCTCGGCGGGGTGTGGGGCGATGGCGCCGCGCCCTTCGAGGAGGGCGGCGGCCTCGCGCTCACCCGCTTCGGCGAGCTCACCCTCGCGATGATCGAGCAGACGTTCGGCGTCGTCTGGGTCGCCAACAGCGCGGAGGGCACCGTCTCGCGCATCGACGCGGACCGCGCCCTCGAGACCGCGCGCTACCCGAGCGGCGGCGCCGAGCCGAGCCGCGTCGCCGTCGATCACCTCGGCGACGCGTGGGTCCTCAACCGCGAGTTCGACGGAGTCCCCTCGGCGGCGCGCATCTTCGGCGAGCCCGAGCGTTGCGTCGACCGCGACGGCGACGGCGTCGTCGAGACCTCGAGCGGCGCGTCCGACGTGCGCCCGCTCGCAGAGGAGGAGTGCGTCGCGTTGCGCGTCGAGCTCGGCGACGCGGGCGGCGTCGCGCGCGCGATCGCGATCGACGGAGACACCGGGCTCGACGGGATCAGCGGCGGCGACCCGTGGATCGGCCTGCACGACGCGGAGGCGATCGTGGAGCTCGACGGCTTCTCCGGCGCGCTCCTGCGGCGCGTCGAGACGCCGGGCTTTCAGCCCTACGACGCGACCTTCGACCCGTGGGGGATCCTCTGGATGATCTCGCGGGACGGGATCCTCGCGCGCATCGATCCGCGGCCGGTCGAGCCGACCGTCGAGCTCATCGAGGTGCCGCTGCCCTGCTACCTGCTCTACGGGCTCGCCGCCGATTGCGAGGGGCGCCTCTTGCTCACCGGGTTCTCGTGCGATCGCGTCGCGAGCTACGACCCGGCGATCGGGCTCTGGCAGACGCGCGCGACGCCCGCGAGCCCGCGCGCCGCCACGTTCGACGGCGCGAGCGGCTTCTGGATCGCGCACACGGGCGCCGAGGTCAGCGCCGTCGCGCTCGACCCGCTGCGCGTGATCGACACGCGCTCGCTCATCGACGCGATGGTCGTGCCGATCGAGTCGATCGGCGTCGCGGTCGACGCGTCCGGGCAGGTGTGGGCGGTGAGCTCGCAGGGCGGCGCCGGCGGCACCGGCGTCGCGACGCGGCTCGACCCGGTCAGCGGCGAGGTGAGCGCGCAGGTGCCCGTCGGCCGCGCGCCGCACGTGCAGGGCGACCTCGCGGGCAACCGCGTGCGCCACGCGCACGTCGAGCGCGGCAGCGCGACGCACGTGTTCGAGGGCTGCGGGGCGGAGGTCCCGACGGCGTGGGCGCGCGTCCACGTCGCGGCCGATCCCGGCGCCTACGGCCGCGTGACCGTCGAGGCGCGCCAGGCGCCGGACCGCGCCGCGCTCGCGGCCGCGGCGTTCGTCGAGCTCGGCGTGATCCCCGCGCGCCCGGCGCCGTGGGCGCTCGAGGTCCCCGAGGGTGGCGTGCTCGAGGTGCGGCTCACCCTCGAGGTCGACGGCCGCGTCGGCGCGCCGCGCGTGCGGCGCGTCGGCGTCGAGTGGCGCTGCCCCGGCCCCGACTGAGTGTTCGCAGTCCTCGAACCGATCCGCGCCCTCGCGCGTATGCTCTTCGCCGGTTTGGAGTCTCCCTCTCTCGCTTGCGCTAGGATGCGGTCCATGCCTCGAAGAGCAGGGTGGGTGGGCGTGTGGTTCGCGCTCGCCTGGACGGCGCCGGCCGCCGCGCAGCAGCAGGGCCAGCCCAACGCGCAGCAGGCGATGCGCGGCGGCGGGATGACGAACGACCGCGAGCTCGACGACGCGCGGGCGCGCGAGCACTTCCAGATCGCCACCCGCTACTACGACGAGGGGCGCTTCATCGAGGCCGCGCAGCAGTTCGAGGAGGCCTTCGAGCTGAGCGGCCGCCCCGAGCTGCAGTACAACGCGTACATCGCGTACCGCGAGGCGCACCAGGCCCGGCGCGCCGCGGCGATGCTCGAGGGCTACCTGCGGGGCGTCCCGGACGCGCCCGACCGCGTGAACCTCGAGGCGCGCCTCGAGGAGCTGCGCCGCGTCATCGCGCAAGACGAGGCGCGCACGGCGCAGCTCTCCGACGCCGAGGAGCGCGCGCTCGCGCAGGCGCAGCGCGCCGAGCAGGAGGCCGCCGCGCGCCGCGCCGCGGAGTCCGCGCCCGAGGCGTGGCCTTGGGTGATCCTCGGGGTCGGCGGCGCGGCGCTGATCGCCGGCGCGATCACCGGCGGTCTCGCGCTCGGCGCGGCGAGCACGCTGCGCAGCGAGTGCGACGCGATGGGTCAATGTCTCCCGCAAGTGAACCTGCAGGCCCGGCGAGACGAGGCGCGCGCGATGGCGCTCGTCGGGGACTTCTTGCTGTTCGGCGGCGGGCTCGTCGCCGCGACGGGGCTCATCCTCGGGCTCGTGTTCGGGCTCGGGCGCAGCGACCAGAGCGCGCCTCGAGCGAGCGCGGCCTGCACGCCCGAGGGTTGCCAGGGCGCGATCGGGGGTGTGTTTTGAGCGCGCACCGGGTGGTCCTCGCGCTGTTCGCGCTCGCCGCGGCCGGCTGCTCGCTGATCGTCGAGGACGAGGTCGGCGACCTCGTCACCAACCTCAACGCCAAGCGCGACGTGCGCGTCACCTTGCTCGACATGCACCCGCACATCGGCCAGTACAACGACGTCCAGATCATCCGGCCCGGGGACCCGTCCGACCCGACGAGCCGCTCCGAGGTGGAGGCGCGCGCGATCCTCGACCCCTTGCCCGTCGGCTGCTTCGAGCTGTTCTGGCCGCTCGGGACCTCGCTCGCCGCGACCCGCGTCGACTTCTACGCCGACCTGAACATGGACGGCGCCATCAGCCCGCCGGGCGAGGACCACCTCTGGCGGCGCAACCTCACGACCGGCGCGAACGGCGAGGGCGTGCTCGAGTTCATCCACGACACGATGTTCGACGACATCGGCGCGGACCCGGCGCGCGAGCCGCTCGGCGACCTGTCGGTCGCGCTCACCGGGATCGACGACCAGGACGGGCGCCTGCTCGTCGTGTCGGTCACGCGCGAGTTCCGCGAGACGCCCGGCGCGCCGCCCCAGCGCACCACGCCCGGGATCCTCGTCGTCGGCGCGGTCGAGGGCGGGCAAGTGATCCGCACGCTGCCCGGCGTGCTCGACCAGGGCAGCGAGTACGTGGTCGACTTCGACTTCGCCGAGGGCGCGCGCGTCTGCCGCGGGCGCGTGACCGCCGGCGCGGCGGGCGCCACGGTGAGCTCGCTCGACGGCTTCGACTGCGCGGTGACGGACCGCCGCGTCGTCTTCCGCGACGTCGGCCCCGAGCGCCGCTGCGTGGATTGAGCGCGGGATCAGGGGCGCAGGTAGCCGATGGCGATCTCGTCGCCGACGCGCAGCTCGCGCTCGGCGGGCTCGGGCGAGGCGGTGAGGTCCGCGCGCTCGGTGAGCGGCGCGCCGCGCTCGATCACGCGCACGACCGGGGTCGCGACGTGGAGCGGCAGCGCGATCGCGACGGCGCCCGGGGCGCGCGCGCGCATCCAGTAGGTGACGCGCACGGCGTCGCCCGCGGCGCTCGTGCGCGCCTCGCCGAGCTCGGGCGCGAGCGCGCGGATCGCCGCCGGGAGGCCCGGCTCGCCGATGAGCCGCAGCGCGCCCTCCGCCGGCCGGGTGGCCGGCGTGAGCCCCTCGGTCCACTCGGGCGGCGGGCTCGCGACGGGGACGCGCAGGACCACGCGGTCGCCCTGGCACGCGATCAGCCGCCGCTGCCCGCCATCGATCCGTCGGGCCGCGCCGCGCGCGCACGCCTCGATGGTCAGCTCCTCCGGGAACATGCGCGGCCAGCTCGCGTGGAGGCCGATCGACGCCAGGCCGCGCGCGGCGAGGACCGTGATCCGGTACTCCACCGCGTCGCGCCGGCCCTCGAGCGGCGCGACCTCGTCGATGCGCAGGAGGCGGCCCCACAGCGCCTCGAACGCCGCGCGGTCCGGCGGCGCGGGCTCGTCGTCCGGCGCGCCATCGGGCTCGCTCGCCTCGTCGACGGCCTCGTCGACGGCCTCGAGCCCGCCGCGCAGCGCCCGATCGATCGCCGCGATCGTCTCGGCCTCCGTCGGGAGGCGGCGGGTGTCCTCGTCCTGCGTCGCGCGCGAGGGGATCGCCTCGTCGGGCGCGGCCGGCGCGGCGGTGCGGGGCTCGTCGCAGCCGAGCACGGAGATCGAGAGCGCACAAACCAAGTTGCAGGCGGCGCGCCGCATCAGCGTCCGTCCCCGAGCGGCGGCCCCTCGAGCGTCCAGTAGGTCGCCCGCCCGATGCGCTGCTCCATCCGCTCCGGCCGCGGCCCGCCGGCGAGGAGCGCCGCGATGTCGGTCACGACCGAGCGGCGGTGCGGGTCGAGCGCGTGGCCGAGCAGGCTCGTGTCGACGGCGCTCGCGTCGATCGTCTCGAACCGCGCGTCGACGCGCACCCCGTTCTCCGCGTCGCCGAGCGCCGCGGCCTCGAAGTCGTGGTGCAGGGCGCGCTCGTTCGACGACGCGTACACCGTGACGCGGTCGAACAGCGGCGCGATGCGCGGCCCGGTGCGCTCCACGAACTCGTCCGCGTCGACGTCGGGCGCCACGAGGATCAGCTCGCCGAAGTGCGGGGCCGGCTCGGTCGTGGCGAGCGGGACGAGCCCGGCGACGACCACGCGCGCGCCGAGCGAGTGCGCGACGACGTGCACGCGCGCGTGCCTCGCGCGCTCGAGGAGCCAGCCGGCGAGCACCTCGCCCGAGCGCGCCGCGCGCACGTCGTCGGTCCCGTAGGTGCTGCCCGAGGCCCACGCGAAGAGCGACGTGCGCCCCTCGAACCCGACGTCGTACGCGAGCTGCGCCCCGCGCCGCGCCGCGTCGGGGAACGTCACGTCGTGACCGTGCACGAACACGAGCTCGTCGCCCTCGGCCGGCGGGACCTCGCCCGGCGCGATCGCCACGAGCGTCGAGCGCCGCACCGGCGGCCCGGTCGGGCGCTCGCCGCGCCGCGGGTCGTGCGGCAGGCGCACCGTCGCGCGCCCGCGCTCGGGCTCGCCGACGCGCGGCCCGTAGAAGCGCCGCGGATCGCTCGTGCCGGTGCGCTCGCGCGTGGTGACGTAGCCGACCTCGACGTCGACGCTCGGCCGCGGCGGCTCGAGCGTGGGGCGACAACCCGCCGCCGCCGCGGCGGCGAGCGCGAGCGCGAGCGGGCTCCGCAACATCCCTTGCAATCGCCCTCGGAGGCTCAGGCGTCCTCGCGCACGTCGAGGCGGATGCGCCAGTCCACTCGATCGGGCCGGTCCATCACCTGGATGCCCGCCTCCTCGAGCTCGGCGCGCAGCGCGTCCGCGCGCTCCCACTCCTTGGCCGCGCGCGCCGCGACCCGCGCCGCGAGCTTCTCCTCGACGCCCTCGCGCGTGAGCCCGAGCGCGGGCAGGCGCTTGTCCTTCACCTCCTCGACGAACGCGTCCCCGCTCTGCCCGAGCAGGCCGAGCGCCTCGGCGAGCACCGCGAACGCGTCGAGCGCGAGCCGCGCGACCGGGCCGCCGCGCTTCTTCGCCTTCTTGTGGTTCGAGAAGCGGTTGACCGCGCGCGCGAGCTCGAACGCGAAGCCGAGCGCCTTGGCGGTGTTGAAGTCGTCGTCCATCGCCGCGTAGAAGCGCTCGCGGAAGCTCGACGCGAGCTCGACGACCCGCGCCGCGTCCGCGCCGAGCTCGCGCGTGACGACCGCGAGCGGCTCGTCGCCCTCCATCTGCTCGGCGTTGTCCTTCGCCTCGTAGAGCCGCGCGACGAGCCCGAGCGCGTCCGGGAGCGCCTCCACGTTCCACGGCAGCGGCGAGCGGTAGTGGACCTGCAGGTAGTAGATGCGCAGCGCCTCGGCGGGGAACGCCTTCAGCGCCTCCTTGATGCCGAAGACGTTGCCCAGGCTCTTGCCCATCTTCTGGCCGCTCGCCATCGTCAAGAGGCCGTTGTGCATCCAGTAGCGCGCGTACGGCGCGCAGCCGTGGGCCGCCTCCGACTGCGCGATCTCGTTCTCGTGGTGCGGGAACACGAGGTCGAGCCCGCCGCCGTGGATGTCGACCTCGACGCCGAGCGTGTCGAGCGCCATCGCGGAACACTCGATGTGCCAGCCCGGCCGCCCCGGACCCCACGGGCTGTCCCACGCCGGCTCGCCCGGCTTGGCCGCCTTCCAGAGCGCGAAGTCCACCGGCGAGCGCTTGCCGGGCACCGCCTCGTCCGGCTGCCGCATGTCCTCGACGCGCTGACCGCTGAGCTTGCCGTACTCGGGGAACGTCGCCACGTCGAACCACACCGACCCCTCGCTCTCGTAGGCGTGGCCGCGCTCGACGAGCGCCGTGATCATCTGCACGATCGCGCCCATCGACGTCGAGACGCGCGGCTCGTGCGTCGGCGTGATCAGCCCGAGCGCGCGGAAGTCTTCTTGCGTCGAGGCGATGTAGCGCTCGGCGAGGGCGAGCGGCGCCTCCCCGCCTTCGGCGGCGCGGCGGATGATCTTGTCGTCGACGTCCGTGTAGTTGCGCACGAACACCACGTCCCAGCCGCGGTGCGCGAGGTAGCGCGCGACCATGTCCGAGGTGACCATCGCGCGCGCGTGCCCGACGTGGCAGTGGTCGTAGACGGTCATGCCGCAGAAGTAGAGCTTCACCTTGCCGGCCTCGGCCGGCGTGAAGTCTTCGACCTCGCGCGAGAGCGTGTTGTACAGCCGGAAGGGAGCGGGCATGCGGTGGGATGCGTCGCGCGCCGCGCTCAGTCAAGCCTCTCGAGGAAGCGCTTGGCCGCGCCGAGCCCCTCCTCGAGCAGGCCCTGGGCGCGCTGCATGAGCGCGTCCGCGTCCACGCCCTCGCGCGGCTCGACCTCGAGCGTCCACGTCACGAGCGCGTGCTCGCCGCGCGGCGCGATCTCGATGCGGCCCCGCCACGACGCCATGTTCTCCGACGGACCGAGGCTCGCGTACACGTACCCGGGCGCGAGATCCTCGACGAGCTGCTCCGTGATCGTCTGCCCGTCGGCGAGGAGCAGCGCTCGCCGCGCGCCGACCTCCACCCCGTCCGCTTCGCAGCCGGCGACCTGCGGGTGGAAGTCCGCGAAGAGATCGAACGCGCCCACGAGCGCCGCCACCTCGCCCGGCGGCGCGTCGATCGGCACGGCGTGGCTCACCCGACGCACGCCCAGAGGATACCTCCGGTCGGGCCCGCGAGGCGGCGCGAACGCTCGGGCCCTCGCATTCGGCGCACGGACGGCTTCGACCGCGTGCGCGAAGCGTGTAGTGTCCGTCGCCATGGCCACCGAGCGATGGCTCACGCTCCCCGCGCGCGCGGGGCTGACGACCGACGACCTCGTCATGCTCGTGCACGGTCTCGGCAAGGACTACCAGCGCGTCTGGGACACCTGCCAGAAGCCGCGCTTCCTCATCGAGATGGCGGCGGCCGCCGGCCTGCCCGTCGACACGATCCTGCTCGCCGCGGCCAAGACCGTCGGCGACGCGTGGGCGGACTGGAGCGGCGGCGCGACCGACGCGCGCCCGACGCAGATCGTCAACGCGGTCACCCTCTGGGCGCGGCGCGGCTCCGGGTTCGAGGAGATCTGGAGCGCGTGGGAGCTCGCCGAGCAGGTGCGCCGCGAGGTGCGCCAGTGGTACGAGACGCAGCAAGGCGCCGTGCTCGCGACCGCGATCGTGAACGCGGTCGACGGCGTGCACGCGCTCGCGACGGCGGCGCGCGACCTCGCCGAGCCCGAGGAGGGCCACGACCAGGCCGACGTCGAGCGCTACCGCCGCAAGAACGCCGACCCGGCCAACGCCGCGCTCGTCCACGAGCTCGGCCGCCCCGTCGAGCTCGCGACCAAGGCGGGCTCCTGGTACCACTCGCACACCGAGCCCACCGCGACCCAAGAGGCGCACGACGGCTACGCGTTCCAGATCCTCGGCTTCACGCTGCGCCAACACCTCGACGGCGACGCCGTCGTCCAAGGCCTGCGCGACCGCCTGCGCTGAGCGTCCTCGCTCGAGGCCGGCCGCGCCGTGCGATCGGCGCTCGAGGTCGCTACGCTCGGCGAGGTGAGTACCGTGATCGCGCCGAAGGGGCCGGGGTCCGCCACGCTCGAGGACCTGCTCGCGATCGACGAGGAAGCGCGCCGCTGCGAGCTGATCGAGGGCGAGCTCGTGGACCGGGAGGCGGGCTCCGGCCGGCACGGCGCCGCGCAGGGGCGCCTCTTCCGGGTGCTCGGCCCCTTCGATCGTCGCGCCCGGCCGTCGGGCCCGAGCGGCTGGAGCTTCGCGACCGACGCCGACGTCTACTTCGACGTGCACAACACGCTGCGTCCCGACGTCGTCGGCTGGCGCCGCGAGCGGCTCGCCGAGCTGCCCTCGGTGGTCCCGGTCCGGCTCGTCCCGGACTGGACGTGCGAGGTGCTCTCGACGAACAAGCGCAACGACCTCGTCAAGAAGAAGCGGGTCTACCACCGGCACCGCGTGGGACACTACTGGATCGCCGATCCCGCGGACGAGACGCTCGCGGTCTATCGGTGGGCCGCGGAGGGGTACCTCGAGGTGCTCACCGCCGAGCGCGGCGAGCGCGTGCGCGCGGAGCCCTTCGACGCGATCGAGCTCGACGTCGGCGTGCTCTTCGGCGCCGATCCCGCAGACTGAGCGGGCGCCGCTCAGCGCGAGAAGAACGAGGCGACCCAGTGGTAGGGCAGGCCGCGCTCGTCGGCGATGCGCGTCAAGTCCCCGTGCACGTTGCGGGTCGTCGCGTCGGCGGTCTCGAGCCACGCCTCGACCCGCGACTCGAGCCGGCCGAGGTTCGCGTAGCACTCGGCGCGCGCGCCGAGCGACGCGTTGCCCATCGCGAGGCAGCGCCGCAGCGTCTCGACGTACGCCTTCAGCGCGTCGGGCACCGCCTCGCCTTCGTCGAGCTGCGCCATCGCCGCCGCCGCGATCGGCAGCTCGGCGTCGAGCCCGAGCGCGATCACGCGCTCGTGGGGCTCCGGGAAGAACCGCCGGTAGAGCCCGTGCTCGCGCGAGCCGCTCGTCTCGGCGAGGATCGCCTCGGCGATCCGCGTCAGCGCCAGGTCGAGCGCCGCGTCCGCGACGGCGACGTGCGCCCGCGCGGCGATCGCGTCGGCCCGTGCCCGCCGCCGATCCCCCTCGACCTGCTCCCAGTCGCCGAGCAGGCCGCGCACCTCGGTCGCGAGCTTGCCGAGCTCGGGGTCGTCCGCCTGCGTCGCGAGCGCGAAGGCGCTGAAGGCGAGCCCCTCGTAGGCCTCCTCCCACTCCGGGTCCGCCGCCGAGGTCGTGAGCGCGAGCGTCACGGTCATCGCTGGCCTCCGCCGGTGAGCATCCCGAAGAGCGAGCCGAGCCCGCCCTGTACCGTCGGGCTCACCGCGCCACCCGGGCTCGCGCCGCTCGCTCCGGCGCCGCCGCCCCAGCCGCCGCCGCC
>JAHBWG010000104.1 GCA_019637095.1 Sandaracinaceae bacterium
GGCCGGGGCGGCGCCGGCGGCGGCGGCGGCGGCGGCTGCGGCGGCGGCAGCCACGCCGTCTACATCGTGTCGGACCGGCTCGACGCCGCGATGTACCAGGCCGAGCTGCTCGGCGCGCTCACCATCGAGCGCACCGGCGTGCCCGGCCACGGCGGCAGCGCCGGGTTCTCCCCCGGCGCGAGCGGTACGCCCGGCCGCGACGGCGACGGCACCACCGTCTTCGTCGCGCCCTGATCGCCTCCCAACCGGCGCTGCGACGCGTGTGCTCACGCGTGATGGCGCTCAGCCCGCCCGCGCCGCCTCGCGCACCCGCTCGTAGCGGGCTCGGATCGGGTGGTCATCGATGAGCGCTGCGAGCTCGTCGATCTCCCGCTCCACGAGGCCGCGATCGACGTGCTCGCGCAGTCTGCGCATCACGCTCGCCGCGTCCTCGAGGTCGCGCTCACGGGTCGACAGCACCTTGAGCACGACGAAGTCCTCTGGAGAGACGAGCGACACCTCGGTGCCGCGCATCGAGCCGGTGAGGCCGCGCGACAACATCCGTCGTCCGTAGTCCATCGACAGAGGCTCGACGAGATCCAACACGTTCAGGCCGCTCGCGTCGGGGGCAGCGAGGAGGAGGATGCGAGTGATCCGCACGCCGCCGAAGCGAACGGCGTCGAACGAGACGGATGCCTCGACGCCAGCACGCTCGAGCGCCGCGAGCACCGTCGCGACGGGGGTCGCGACGACCGCGAAGTCGGCATCCTTCGTCTCGCGTGGCTCTCCGTACGCTCCGAGGGCCAGTCCCCCGTAGACGACGCCGGGGATCTGCGCGGCGCGCAGCGCGTCAGCGACGGCGAGCGTCGCCGTCGTTGGGTCGGCCAGATCGCTCGTCATCGACGGTCCGCTCCCTCTCGCGTAGTAGTCGCGCCCCGAACGCTCGCCACTCGAGCGTGGCCCGCCTCAGCGTCGCCCGCGCGCGCGCGGCCTCCTCGAGCCGCCGCTCGAGCTCGGCGCGGCTCATCGGCATCAGGACCTCCCGGCGCGCACCGGCTCGTGCGTCGTGCGACCGCAGCCGCACCACCGGGCGAAGATCTGGAAGCGGTCCGGCGGAAGAGGACGAGGTGCCCACATCTTGCGCCTGCACAGAGTATCCTCTCGCGCCGTGCAGGTCGAGCCCGCGGCGCCGTTGCGCGCCATCGCGCACCTCCCGGGCGAGCGGGGCTTGCCCTTGCTCGGTCACGCGCTCGAGTTCGCGAGCGACCCGCGGCGGCTCACCGAGCGGCTGCGCGCGCGCTACGGAGACGTGTTCCGCACGTCGTTCCTCGGCACGCACGCGGTGGTGCTGCTCGGAGAGGACGCGCTCGAGCTCGTGCTGCGCGACCGCGCGCAGGCGTTCTCGGCGCGCCTGGGCTGGGACCTGTCGCTCGGGCGCCTCTTCCCGAACGGCCTGATGCTGCGCGACCTCGACGACCACCGCCGGCACCGCCGCATCATGCAAGCCGCCTTCACGACGGCGGCGCTCGCCGACTACCTCGACGGCATGAACGCGCGCATCGCCGAGGCGCTGCCGGCGTGGGGGCGCGCACGCGACCTCCGGTTCTACCCGCGGCTCAAGCAGCTCACCCTCGACAACGCGGCGAGCGTGTTCCTCGGCGTCGCGCTCGGCCCCGAGGCGGACCGGCTCAACCGCGCGTTCGTCGACACCGTCGAGGCCTCGCTCGCGTTCGTGCGCGTGCCGGTGCCGGGTCTCGCCCTCCACCGCGGCCTGCGCGGTCGCGCGAGCCTCGTCGAGTTCCTGCGCGCGCAGATCCCGGCGCGCCGAGGCGGCGCGCAGACGGACGTGTTCAGCCACCTCTGCCGCGCGACGGACGACGACGGCCGCGCGTTCTCGGACGACGAGGTCGTCGACCACATGGTGTTCCTCCTGATGGCCGCGCACGACACGGTGACGAGCGCGCTGACGAGCACCGCGTACTACCTCGCGGCGCACCCCGAGTGGCAAGACCGCTTGCGCGACGCGAGCGCGTCGCTCGGCGCCGAGCCCGCGCGCTACGAGGACCTCGGCGCGCTCGCGCTCCACCAGCAGGTCTTCGACGAGGCGCTGCGCCTCCACACCCCGGTCCCGTACATCCCGCGCCGCGCCCTGCGCGAGGTCGCGTTTCGCGGCCACCGCCTCCCGGCCGGCACGCACGTCTCCGTCGTGCCCGACTTCACGCACCACGACCCGCGCCTCTGGTCGCAGCCCTGGCGCTTCGATCCGGATCGCTTCGGCCCCTCGCGCGCCGAGCACGAGCGGCACCCGTACGCGTTCGTCCCCTTCGGCGCCGGCGCGCACACCTGCATCGGCAAGCGCTTCGCGTACCTGCTCGCGAAGGTCTTCCTCCACCAGCTCCTCTCGCGCTTCCACCTGCGGCTCGCGCCGGGCTACGTGTACCGGCCCGAGCAGGTGCCGATCCCCAAGCCGCTCGACGGCCTGCCGCTCATCCTCGAGCCGAGGGCAGGGTGAGGTAGCGCGCCTCGGGGTGCTCGCGCCGCCAGATCACTGCGTCCATCGCGTAGTGGTGCAGGTTCACGAACGCGTAGAGCGCGGCGAGCCACGGCGTCGGGCCGAGCGGATCGCCGCCCGCGCGGCCCCCGTGCGGCGCGAGCGCGCCGTCGAGGATCGCGGGCGCGAGGTCGAACAAGAAGAGGCCGAGGCCGAGCGCACAGACCGCGAGGATCACCAGCCGGGTGCGCGACGCGGTCTCGAAGTACGGCTCGCGCTCGCGCTCGCGCGTCTCGTTCCGCTTCATCAGCCACACGAAGTAGAGGTACTGGACCGAGTGCAGCGCGGGCACCGCGTAGCGGACCAGCGGGTCGAGCTGCGAGTACACCGACCACGCCCACACGCTCGCCACGAGCCCGGTCATCGGCGTGAACAGCGGCAGCCGCCCCTCGCGCCGCAGCTTGCGCGCGATCACGAGCGCGAGGAACACGCCCGACGCCGCGAAGAGCGCGAGCGTCACCGCCTCGAGGCCCGGGGGGTGCGCGATCGTGGTGTAGAGCACGCCCTTCTCCTCGGCGGCCGTGCCCGGGTCGAACGGGCTCGCCCACGCGTACGCCCAGCCCGCGTAGCCGTGCGCGAGGAGCGCCCCGCGCTCGAGGCGCGAGTAGCGCACGCCGCGCCGCGCGGAGAGCACCATCGCGACGCCGAAGCCCTGCTTCACGTAGTGCCAGCCGACGAGCAGGAACATCAGCTGGATCAGGAGCCCGAGCGTCGCCGCCGAACCGGTCGCGATCGCGCCGATCGCGAGCGCGGCGAGCGCGAGCGGCGCGACGAAGCCGGCGAGCACGTAGCGCACGCGCTGCCCGCGCGGGAGCCGGTCGCCGAGCGCTCGCGCGCGCACGTCCCGGTAGAACAAGAGGTACGTCACCGCGAAGTGCGGGTCGTTCAACAGGTGCGCCGCGTAGAAGAACGTGAAGCCCGTCCAGTACTCCGCGTCGGACAAGCCCAGGGGCTCGCGCGCGAGCCACGACAGCGCGAACAGGATCGGGGTGAGCCCGCCGACGACGAGCCACTCGCCGAGCTCGCGCAGGGCCTCGCGCAGGCGCGGCGCCGGACGCGCCAAGCCCCACGTCTCGCTCGCGCCGCCCATCGCGCGCCGACGCTACCACGCGCCGGTTCGCTCGCGCCTGGCGGAGCCGCTATGCTCCGCCGCTGTCCATGCGATCGCTGCGGCTCTTGCTGCTCCAGGCCCGTCACGCGAGCGACCCGATGCGCGACCACGAGCATCGCTGCTTCGCCGACCGCACCGGGCTCGCGCCCGCCCAGATCGTCCCGCACGATCTGCTGTCCGGGCCGCCGACCCTCGCGCAGGTGCGCGCCTTCGACGGCCTGCTGATGGGCGGCAGCGGCGACTTCCTCGTCTCGCAGGGCGACCAGCCGAACTTCGAGCCGACGCTGGCGCTCTTGCGCGACGTGGTCGCGGCGCGCGTGCCGACCTTCGCGTCCTGCTACGGCTTCCAGGCGATGGTGCACGCGCTCGGGGGCGAGGTCATCCACGACCCCGAGAACATCGAGGTCGGCACGTTCGAGCTCTCGCTCACCGAGGAGGCGCGGCGTGACGAGCTGTTCGGCGCGCTGCCGCGCCGCTTCGTCGCGCAGCAGGGCCACAAGGACCGCGCCGCGCGGCTGCCCGAGGGGCTCGTGCACCTCGCCTCGAGCGAGCGCGCGCCGTACCAGGCGCTGCGCGTGCCGGGCGCGCCGGTCTGGGCGGTGCAGTTCCACCCCGAGCTCGACCGGGACGGCAGCTGCACGCGCTACCGCCACTACCTCGAGAACTACTCGCCGGAGCTGAGCCCCGAGGAGGTGGAGGCGGCGATGGCGTCCTTCGAGGACAGCCCCGAGGCCTCGGCGCTGCTCGGCCGCTTCCTGCGCGTCGTGTTCGGGTGAGCGCCGCGCGCCGCCGCCGTGCGGGGCGCTCGCGCGCTGGTATCCTTGCGCGCGGGTGCGGAGCGAGGTCATCGAGGCGCAGCGGGTGGCGCCGCCGTCCGTCGGCGCTCCGCTCGTCGGGCTCAAGCTCGCGAGCGCGGTCGCCGCGCTCGCGATCACCTACGTCGTGCTCGGTCGCCTCGGCCTCGCGCTCGCGCACTACCAGGACAACGCCTCGCTGGTGTGGCCGCCGACCGGCCTCGCGCTCGCGGCGCTCGTGCTCTTCGGCCGCCGGCTCTGGCCGGGCGTGTTCCTCGGCGCGCTGCTCGTGAACCTCTCGATCGGCTCCTCGCTCGCGGCGGCGCTCCCGATCGCCGCCGGCAACACGCTCGAGGCGGTCGTCGGCGCGCTGCTCCTCGTGCGCGTCGGCCGCCTCGACCCGGCGCTCTCGCGGCTGCGCGACGTGCTCGTGTTCGGCCTCGGCCTCATGCCGTGCACGGTGATCAGCGCCAGCGTCGGCGTCGCGAGCCTCGGCGCGACCGGCGGGCTCGAGGGCCGCGACGGCGCGCTCGTCTGGCTCATCTGGTGGCTCGGCGACGTGGGCGGCGCGGTGCTCGTCGCGCCGCTGATCCTCGTCGGGCTGCGCGGGCGACCGACCTGGTCGTCGCTCGCGCGGCGCCCGGAGTCCTTCGTCGTCCTCGGGGTGATCGTCCTGCTCGCCCTCGCCGCGTTCGGCGGCGTCCTGGGCCCGCGCTGGAGCTGGCTCGGGCTGGTCCTGTCCTCGCTCCCGTTCCCGTTCCTGATCTGGTCCGGCCTGCGCCTGGGTCCGCGCGGGGCGGTGCTCGCGGCGGTGACGGTGGCCGCGATCGCCGTCGCGGGCACGGCGGCGGGGCACGGCCCGTTCGCCGGGCCGAGGGCGCACGAGAGCCTGCTCATCCTGTGGGCGTACTCCATGTGCATGGGCGCCTGCGCGGTGATCCTCGCCGCGGCGGTCGCGGAGCGCGACGACGCGGAGGCGGCGCGCCGCGCGGCCGAGGAGGAGCGGCGCGCGGTCCAGCTCCAGATGGAGCACACGCAGCGGCTCGAGAGCCTGGGCGTGCTCGCGAGCGGGGTCGCGCACGACTTCAACAACCTGCTCGTCGCGATCCGCGGCAACGCGGAGCTGCTCCAGCGCCACCTCGACGGGGACGAGCGCGCGGAGCGGCGGCTCTCGGAGATCGAGCACGCGTCGGT
Source organism: Sandaracinaceae bacterium (assembly GCA_019637095.1). Lineage (GTDB taxonomy): Bacteria > Myxococcota_A > Polyangia > Polyangiales > Sandaracinaceae > JACKEC01. The sequence goes on from JAHBWG010000104.1 coordinate 5,630, forward strand.
GCGCGCGGCCGAGCTCTGCCGGCAGCTGCTCGACTACGCGGGCAAGAACGTGCGGCGCCCGCGGCCCACGTCGGCGAGCGCGCTCATCGACGACGTCCTGCGCCTCGTCGCCGGCTCCATCCCGGCGACGGTCCGCGTCACCACCGAGCACGAGGCCGACGTGCCCGACGTCCTCGCCGACGAGTCGCAGCTGCGCCAGGTGATCATGAACCTGCTGCTCAACGCGGTGGAGGCGGTGGGCGACCACGAGGGCGAGGTGATCGTCCGCGTGCGGGTGGCGACGCACGATCGCGCTTACCTCGCGGGCCCGGCGCTCCCGTCCGAGGCCGCGCCCGGGCGCTTCGTGGTGATCGAGGTCGAGGACGACGGCGTGGGCATGAGCGAGGCCACGCTCGCGCACCTGTTCGACCCGTTCTTCACCACCAAGGAGTTCGGCCGAGGGCTCGGGATGGCGGCGGTCGCGGGGATCGTGCGAGCCCACCGCGGCGCGGTGAAGGTGCGGAGCGAGCTCGGCGTGGGGACCGTCTTCGCCGTGTCCTTGCCGCTCGCGCCGAGCGCCGCGTGAGGCGCGCGTCAGTCGCAGGGGGGAGCTGGCTCGCGGACGGCGTGTCCGCGTCGTCGAGCCCCCCGGGGACGGCCTCGTCGGCGACGACCTGCCCGTGGATGTCGGTCACGCGCAGCGCGTACGGGCCCGGGCCCAGGCCCCAGTCCGCGACGAAGTAGTTGTAGTCGAGGCGCGGGATCGCGCGCCACGTGCCGCCGGCCTCGCGCGCCTCGACCGACGCGACGCGGTGGCGGTGCGCGCGGATCTGCAGCGCGGTCCACCACTGGTTCGAGCCGTCCTTGAAGTGGTAGACGAGCGGGCCCGACACCTCGCACGGGACCTCGGTCCACGTGATCGGGACGCGGCCGAGGCGCAGCGGCGCGATGCGCTCGAACGCCTCGGGCGAGAGGTCGAGGTCGCCGGAGGCGCACTCGGGGCAGAGGTCGACGACGCGCACGGTGACCTCGCCCGTCGGGCCGACGACGTGCGCGCACATGCCGCAGACGTTCGAGCCCGCCCAGTCCGGCGCGTTCATCGCGGCGACGAGGAGCGCGCCGCCCGCCTGCGCGGGGAAGCCGCACGCGCCGGCGCCCGTCGCGTCGTAGTAGGTGCCCTCGCCGGCGCCCTCGAGCACCGCGCGGCACGCGCCGGGCGGTCCCGCGTCGCCCGGCGCCGCGTCGCGCGCGCCGCCCGAGCCAGCGTCGCGTGGGGTCGCGCCGCCGTCCTCGGGACCGCCCGCGTCGCAGGCCACGAGCGCGAGCGCTCCCGCGAGGACGAACACGCCGCGCTGCATCGAGCGCAGTATAGCCGAGCCGCTCCGTCAGGGGCGCGAGGGGCAGACCTCGTGGCCCGGGTTCGCGTCGCAGAACGCGACCAGGCACGCGGCGGCGGCGCTCGTCTCAGCGTTGCAGCGGTCGGTCATGCAGACGTCGCCGTCGAGGATGCAGCGCTGGGTCGCGTCGTACTCGGCGACGCAGCCGCTGCCCGCGGCCTGCCGCTCGTAGGCGTCGCAGATCCCCTCGCAGTTGGAGCTGATCGCGCAGGCCTCGGCGAGCTGCGCCTCGCAACGCTCCATGCAGAGCGCGCGGTTGGCGCAGCCGGAGCCGAACAGACCGAGCGCGATCGAGAACGACAACAGAGTGTGCTTCATGGACATCTGGACGCACACTCTCGCACATGTGTTCGACGCGCGCCCGTCGCGCGAAACGCACGTGGAAACCGCGCCTCGCTCAACGGCGGATCAGCGCCTCGGCGCTCGCGGGGTTGCCGCTCGCGTCGGTCGCGCGGACGCTCACCACGTGCTCGCCGGGCGCGAGCGAAGACAGGTCGATCTCGAAGCGCTCCGTCGCGGTGTCGAAGAGATCGTCGGCGGGGAAGAACGCGATCCACTCGCCGCCGTCGACCGCGTACTCGAGGCGCGCGATCGGGCCGAGCGCGTCGACCGCGCGGCCGCTGAGGCGGCCCTGCGCGAAGCGCAGCTCCTCGACGCGCGGCGCGTGGTTGTCGATGCGGATCGGCTCGCTGTCGCGGTGATCGGTGAGCGCGAGGGTGCGCGGGTTGTCGAGCTCGTCGGACGCTTCGACGCGCACCACGTAGAAGCCGTCGGGGATGGCCTCGGTCTGCCACTCGTGGTGGGTCTGCGTGAGCACGTGATCCGAGCGCAAGATCTCGCGCCAGATCCGCTGCCCCTCGGCGCGGTAGCGCAGCCGGTAGCGCAGCCGATCGCCGTCGGGGTTCTCGACGCTCCACGCGAGCTTGTAGCTCGTCGACGCGTCGGGGACGTCGCTCTGCCGCTCTGCGCGCATGCGATCGGTGGCGGCCTTGTTCGGCCCCTCGAGCCGCACCTCGGTGACGTACGCGCGCTGGTTCTGGGGAAGGAAGTAGACGGTGACCGCGCGCAGCACGGCGTCGGGGTCGCGCGTGAAGCGCGCGCGCACCTCGAGGAAACGCGCGGGCGGCGAGCGCACGGGCCCGTTCGCGTTCAGCTCCGCCGACCACTCGCTCCACGTCTCGTCCGGCGTCGCGGTGTTTCCGCTCCGCGTCGAGAGCGCGAGCTGACCGTCGCCGCGCCACGCGAGCTGGCCCCAGCGCGCGACGAAGCGCGCGTCGAGCACCTTGCTGTGCCACGCCGCGTCGCTCGGGCGGCCGGCGGTCACGCGATAGAGCGCGGCGCCGTCCCCCGTCACGAAGTACCCTGGACCGGCGCCGAAGCTCACGTCGAGCACCTGCCGCTCGTCGACGTCGATCCACGTCGAGGTCGAGCGGTCGGGCGCGACGCGGACGATGCGGCCGTCGTGGCCGGTGCCCGCGACGATCGTTCCGTCGTCGAGGAACGCGAGGCTCGTCACGTGGCCCTCGTCCTGCGCGAACACGCGCTCCGCGCGCCCGTCCGTGCCGACGCGCCAGATGCGCCCCTTGCCCGGCCGCGGCCGCGGCGCGCGCGTGCTCGGGCCGCTCTGCGTCTTGGCGTGCGCGCTCGTGATCGCGGGCGGATCCGGGAAGTCGTTGGCGGCGACCGCGAGCACGCCCGCGCGCAGCGCGAGCGCGGTGATCTCGTTGCCGTCGAAGTCGTGCACGACGCTCACACGCCCCGCGTCGTCGATGCGCACGACGAGCGCGTCGTCGCTCGTGCCCGCGTAGAGCGTTCCGTCGGGCGCGAGCGCGAGGCTCATGACGTGGCTCGCCGTCGAGTCCCACCGCACGCTCGCGCGCCCGCCCCGGTCGAACGCGTAGACGCGCCCCTCGGGGCCCGTCGCGGCGTAGAGGGTGCCGCGCCGCGCGTCGTACGCGAGGTCCCACACGTGCTCGACTCCGTCGGGACGCGGCAGCTCGGTCAGCTGTCCGTCCGCGGCCACTCGGTAGATGCGGCCTTCGGGGGACGTGCCCGCGTAGAGCGCGCCGCCCTCGCCGAGCGTGAGCGCGGCGACCAGGAGCTGCCCCGTGGCGGCGTGGAGCTCCACCGTCGTGCCGCGCACGCGGAAGATCTTCCCGTCGTTGCCGGTGCCCAGGTAGATGGTGCCGTCGGCGGCGCGCGCGCTCGAGTACACGAGCGCGACGTCGTCGGGCAGCGCGACGCGCTCGAGCGCGGGGCCGATCGTCACCCGTCCGTCCGAGTGCACGGCGGTGCGCTCGAGCCGTCCGGCGGCGAGCGAGTCGGCGTCGTCGAGCACGAAGCGCTCGGTCGTCGTCGCGAGCGCGGGCGCGATCGTGGCGAGCGCGAGGAGCGCGCTCCCGAGGGTGAGCGCGAGGGCCTTGAGGGGTCGGCGGGTCAACGCGGGGTTCTCCGGACGTCGAGCTCGAGGCGCGCGCCGCCGCTCACCACGTGATCGAGCCCGACCTCGTGGCGGTCGTACGTGATGAAGGGGCGCGCCCGGTCGGCGTCGTTCACGAGCTGGAGGGAGTCGAGCGCGGAGCGCGGCAGGTTGCGCGCGACGTGCCCGGGGAAGCGGAGCCCGCGCGCCGAGGTCTCGAGGGTCACCACCATCGAGGTCGTCGGGTAGCGCGCGTGCACGGCGGCGAACAGGTCGTCGAGGCGTCGCGGCTCGACCGGCTCGACCGCGACGCTCGGGCCCGGCGCGAGATCCACGCGCACGCGGCTGCCCGCGAGGTGGCCGGGGATCCGCACGGGGACGATCCGCACGGTCTCGCCCGGCTGGCCCCAGCGGCGCATCACCACGCGCACCGGCACGGTGCTGCCCGGGTCCACCTCGTCCGAGGGCACCGACGCGTCGACGATCTCGAGCGTCTCGCGGCCGAAGCGCACGTCGATCTCGATCTCGATGCGCGAGGGCCGCGCGACCTCGAACGGGTTGCCGTAGATCGCCTCGAGGAGCTGGAACAGGCGCAGCGACGCGAGCGCGCCCGCGCTCGAGGGGCCCATCGCGTTGAAGCCGCGATCGACGACCACCTCCGGGCTCGGGCGTCCCTCGACGAACACGCGGCTCGTCGCCTCGAACATCGCGTCCGCCGCGTCCGGCACGGTCGCCTTGAGCGCGTTCTGGATCGACGCGCTCAGGATCACCGGCGTGAGCACGCGGTGGCTCGCGACCTCGAAGGTCCACTCGTCGCGCGGCGCGCCCTCGACGCCGCGCACGCGCACGCGCACCGGCACGACCACCGCGTCGAGCCCGCTGTCGACGACCACGCTGCTCTGCCGGTCGTGCACGAGCGTGCCGAGCGCGCGCGTCGGCTCGCTGATCTTGAACGAGCGGTTCTCGCTCACGAGGATGTGGAGCACGCGCACGAGCGTCGCGGGCAAGCTCGTCTGTCCGGCGCCGATCATCGGGTGGCCGAAGCCCACGACGCGGCTGCCCTCGACGTGCGTGACCGTGCCGACCGCGGTGGACGAGACGTCGCCGCGCACGAGCTGCACGCCGACGGCGCCGCCGGGCTCGTATCGTCCCGGCGTCCCGGGCGTCGGCTCGCGCCGGCCGGCGCCGCCGGCCTGCAGCGTCACGATCCCGAGCGGCGCGAGCTGCGCGTCGAGCATGCGCACGATCGCGTCGTCGAAGCCGCCGACGAGCAGCGGCGTCGCGGCCGGGCGGAGCGTCGCGCCGTCCGGCGTGCGCGGCGCGCCGACGCGCTCGACGTGGGCGGCGAGCGCGCTCGTCGCGGTGACGCTCGGCGCGCCGCGGTACGCGGGCAGCCCCGCGAGGTGCGGCCCCGCGACGCGCCGCGGCCGCGGCGGCGCCGCGCCGAGCGGCCCGGTGCCCGCGAACGGGTCGGGGCGCAGCGGCCGGCGCATCTCCGTCAGCATCGGCGCGGCCGGCGTCACCCCCGCGATCGGGTCGCTGCTGAACGGCCAGCCGTACGCGTACGCGCCGGCGAGCCGGCCGTCGAGGAAGATGGGGCTGCCGCTCATGCCGGCGACCACGTGCGCGCGATCGAGCAGCGGGTGCGGCGTACGGACGAGGATGAGGTCCTGGTCGGGGCGGAAGTTCGACAGGACGTCGATCACCTCGACGTCGAAGCGCTCGACGGTGGTGCCCTGGAACACCGTCAGCCCGTAGCCGCGCATGCCCGGGGTGATCTCGGAGACGGGGATCACGCCCGCGCGCGTGCCGCGCACCTGGCCGAGCGCGACCGACGCGACCAGCAGGCCGGCGAACACACTCGCGATGCAGGCGTGGCGCGCGCGCAAGCTCGAGGCCTCAGGCGAGCTCGGGCTCACCCTTCGGGAACGACGAGAGCAGCTCGAGCAACGCCTCGGGGCGGAACGGCTTGGCGATCGTCGCGACCGCGCCCGCGAGCCGGGCGGCGAGCGCGCTCCTGCCGCCCTCGTCGTCTTCGCTCGACATCAGCACGACGGCCGTCTCCGGGTGCTCGGCCGCGACGACCTTCGCGAGCTCGACGCCGCTCATGCCGGGGAGCGAGTCGTCGACGAGCACGAGGTCCACCGGCCACTGGCGCAGCAGCTCGATCGCGCCCTCCGCGGAGCTCGTGCCGACGACGCGGTTGCCGCGCACGGTGAGCATGCGCGCGAGGCGCCACTGAAGGTCGGGGTCGTCCTCGACGACGAGCACGCCGCGCACGCGCACCGGCGGGATCGTCGCGACGGCGCGCCGCGCGCGCGCCAGCTTGCGCTGCTCCTCGGGGGGCACCGTCCGCGGGCGGGTCGCCGGCTCGACGCGGGCGCTGGGGTCGGAGTCGTCTCGTAGCTCTTCGCTCATGGCCGTCATCGGAGCATGGGTCGCGGGCAGCACGGGTCGAGGTCGGGCCACGAGATCGTGCGGATCTCGTGTCGAGACGCTCGCGGCTAGGCCAAGACCACCCAAGGGACCGCCACATTCCCCGGCGGTGGTCACGATGATAGGGATCTCGCCGGCCATGTGCAATCCCCGGGAAGCCCTCGACAATTGGCCGCCCGGCCGGACGCTCGCCGCGGTTGCGCCCGGTGCCCTCCGCGTACCATCCTCGCGGCGTGCGTCCGCCGCCCCTGCCCCATCAGCTCGAGGTGCTCGCGCGCGTGCTCGCGCTGCTCGAGGGCTGGAGCGCGGAGCGCCCGCCGATCGTCACGTTCGACCTCGACGCGACGCTGTTCGACAACCGGCCCCGCACCCTCGAGATCCTCCACGAGCTGCGCGAGGAGATCGCCGAAGATGACCCGGAGATCGCCGACGCCCTCTTGACCCTCGAGCTCGACGACGTGCAGTACCTCCTGACCGACACGCTCAAGGCGCGCCGCATCTACCGTGCCGACATCGTCAAGAACATCACGCAGTATTGGCACGAGCGCTTCTTCACCGACGAGTACATCGCCTGCGACGTGCCCCTCGAAGGAGCCCCCGAGTTCGTGCGCGCCTGTTACGAGCGCGGCGCCGTGGTCGCGTACCTGACCGGGCGCGACATCCCCGGGATGCTCGTGGGCACGGTCGCGAAGCTGCGCGACGAGGGCTTCCCGTTCGCCGTCGCCGGCACCGAGCTGATCCTCAAGCCCGACGAGCACATGCACGACGAGGCGTTCAAGCGCGGCGCGCTGCCGACCCTCGCGCGCGTCGGCGACGTCGCCGCGTTCTTCGACAACGAGCCGGCCAACTGCAACCTCGCGCGCTCGCTCTTCGAGGACGCGATCGTGGTGCAGCTCGAGACGCAGAAGGTCCCCGGTGCCCCGTTGCTCGCCCCGGGCGTCGAGGTCATCGCGGACTTCCGGGCGAGCTGATGGCGGGCGCGTCGTCCGGGAGGGGCCCCGCGATGGAGCACGCGCGCGCGTTCCGCGTCCGGCGCTTCCTCAACTGGTTCCCGCTCGGGCTGACCTACGCGCTCCTCTACATGGGGCGCTACAACCTCACGGTCGCCAAGAACTCGCTGGGCGAGCTGATGACGAAGGAGGACTTCGGCATCATCTTCGGCGCCGGCACCGTCACGTACGCGTTCGCGTTCCTGCTCAACGGGCCGCTCGTCGATCGGATCGGCGGCCGCAAGGGGATGCTCATCGGCGCGGGCGGGGCGCTCGTCGCGAACGCCGCGATGGGTGTCTATCTGCAATGGGTCTTGTCGAGCGGCGACGCCGCCGACGCGCCGCTCCGGCTCGTGTTCAGCGTGCTCTACGCCGTGAACATGTACTTCCAGAGCTACGGCGCCGTCTCGATCGTCAAGGTCAACGCGCACTGGTTCCACGTCAGCGAGCGCGGCGGCTTCTCCGGGATCTTCGGCACGATGATCTCGAGCGGCATCTTCCTCGCGTTCACCGTGAACGACTGGGTGCTCACGGTCTCCGAGCGCTTCCTGCCCGACACGACGAGCGCGGCGCGCGCGTGGGTCGTCTTCGCGTTCCCGGCGGCGCTGCTCGCGGTGCTCTGGGTCGTGGAGCTCTTCCTGCTGCGCGACCGGCCGGGCCAGGCCGGCCAGGAGGACTTCGACACGGGCGACGCCTCGAGCGGCGACACGGACGACGCGCCCATCCCGACCCTGACGCTCTTCAAGCGGATCCTCACCAACCCGATCCTGCTCACGGTCGCCTTCATCGAGCTGTGCACCGGCGTGCTGCGCAACGGCGTCATGCACTGGTTCCCGATCTACGCGAAGGAGATCTGGGTCCTGCCGAACGAGCACTGGCTCCGCAACGGCTCGTGGGAGAACTGGTGGATCGTCGCGGGCTGCTTCGCGGTCGCGCTCGTGAGCGCGCTGATCGCGGCGTTCTTCGCCAAGGGCGCGCGCCGCGGCTGGCTCGTGATCCTCGGCGCGCTCGCGTTCCTCGCGCCCTTCGTGCAAGGCGGCTGGGGCGGCCTCTTGTTCGTCGCGGGCGTGGTCGGCGGCAACGTCGCGGGCTGGGTCTCCGACCTGTTCTTCCAGAGCCGCCGCGGGCCGGCGGCCGCGGGGATGTACGGGTTCCTCGCGGTGCTCACCGTCCTGATGATCTTCGCGCTCGCGCCGCCGACCAACGAGGTCGAGTGGGCCGACGCCTCGAGCGGCCTCGAGGCGGGCGATCGCATCGTCGCGATCGCGGGCGTCGAGGGCATCGACGGCTGGGCCGAGGTGCGCGACGCGGTCGCGTGCTGGGAGCCGAGCTGCCGCGCGTCGCGGTGGGACCCGGCGTCGTGCGCCTGCACGACGGCGAGCGGTGTGGCGGAGCGGCCGCCCGTCGAGCCCGACCGGACGATCCCCGCGACGATCGAGCGCGGCGGCGCGCGGCGCGAGCTCGCGCTGCCCGACCCGGCCGCGGTCCAGCGCGCGGGCGACCTGCGCCTCTTGCGCGCGCGGCCGATCCTGCCGCTCAGCCCGTGGGCGCTCGGCGTGCTCGCGTTCCTGATGAGCCTCTGCGTGATCGGCACGCACGGCCTCTTGTCGGGCACCGCGACGATGGACTTCGGCGGCCGCAAGGGCGCGGCGACGGCGGTCGGCGTGATCGACGGGTTCGTCTACCTCGGCACCGCGATCCAGAGCTTCGCGCTGGGCTACCTGACGACGCAGGACTGGTCGTACTGGCCTTGGTTCCTCGTCCCGTTCGCGGTGATCGGCTTCGCGCTGACCACGCGCATCTGGAACGCCAAGCCCAAGGGCAGCGGCGGCCACTGACGCGGCGCCGCACGCGCGGCGCGCGACGAGACCGCGCTCACTCCTCTGAGCTGGTCAGCAACAGTCCGAGGAGGTCGGCGAGGTCGCTCCGGTCCTCCGTGAGGATGCGGTACACGATCTCTGGGTCGACGCGATCGTAGAGATGGACCACGCGGTCGCGGAAGCCGACCACCGGGCGGTACTTCACCGAGGTCCCGGCCGGCAGGGCGCCCGCGGCCTCGAGCCGCTCCAGCACCTCCGCGCTGCTACGTGGTGTCGGCAGGCCCCTGGCCGCGATCGAGACGAGCCCGATGTCGATCAGCGCCTGGATAGCGGTCTGGATCCAGTGGATCGCGGCGGGGAGGTTCCGTCGATCGGCGAGGAACTCGTCGTACGTCGACTGGGGGATCGCCTCGAGCTCCGCGAGCGCTGCTCTCACGAACGCCGCTTCGTCGGCGAGATCCCCGCGTGTCATCGGGAGCCCTCGCGCGCCGCCCAGGCGCGGTTCGCGGCGAGGCTCGCGCGCGCGGTGGCCTCGTAGCGTGGCGCCCAGTCGAAGTAGCGTGCGAGCGCGGCGCTCGTGAACTCGATCCGGCGCTGTCGGTCCGCGTCGTGGACGAGCCGCCCCTCGCTGAGCACGCGGTGCGCGAGGATCGGATCGCGAAGCGTGAGCACGACGAGATCCACGGGGCGGCCCGACTCCCGCTCCAGCCGGGCGGCGAGGTCCGCGAGCTGTCGCCGATGGGTCACCGCGCTGGCCTCGCGATCGCGCAGCAGGACCGCCACGTCGAGGTCGCTGTCCTCGCGCGCCTCGCCCCGCGAGAGTGATCCGAAGACCCACGCCGCCGCGACGGCGGGCGCGCCTTCGAAGAGCGGCCGGAGATCTTCCAGAGCTCGCACGGGATGCCGCCTAGCGTAGCACCTGCTTCGGTGCGGCCGCCGCCGATGCGGGTGCTCCCGAGCGGGCTTGACGGCGGAGGCGGCGCTGGGGCTCGCTTGGCGCGCCCGCCATGACGCGCCGCGCTCCACCGCCGCATGCCCACGACGCGCCGAGCACCTCGACGGCGACGGGCGCGCGCGAGCTCGCGACGAACCCTTCGCGAGGCGCAGCCGAGGACGACCCGCGCGCGTGGCTGCCCGCGCGCTTCCGCGTCGCCTCGCAGCTCGGGCGAGGCGCGTTCGGCACCGTGCTCGCCGCCGACGACCTCGAGCGCGACGAGCGCGTGGCGCTCAAGGTGCTGCGGCGCCGCGACGGCGCCTCGGTGGCGCGCTTCAAGCGCGAGTTCCGAGACCTCGCGCAGCTCGCGCACCCGTGCCTGCCCGCCCTCTACGAGCTCCACGCGGTCGACGACCGGCTCTTCTTCACGATGGAGCTCGTCGACGGCGTGTCCCTCGACGCGTGGGTCGGCGCCGCGGAGCCGCGCGGCGCCGAGGCCTCGACGCAGTGGTCGTCGGTGGCCGGCGAGCCCGCCTCCGCCAGCGCGCCGCGCGTGCCCGCGGCCCACGCGGTCGACCTCGCGCGCCTCGAGGCCTGCGTCGACGCGCTCGCCGACGTGCTCGGGTACCTGCACGCGCAAGGCTACGTGCACGGCGACGTCAAGCCGTCGAACATCCTCGTGCGCCCCGACGGACAGCTCGTGCTGCTCGACTTCGGGATGGCGCTCGAGCGCGAGGAGATCCGCGACGGCTTCGCCGGCACGCGGCGCTACGCCGCGCCGGAGGTGGGCCCGGGTCACCCCACGCCGGCGGAGGACGTCTACGCGGTGGGCGCGGTGGTGTTCGAGCTGGTCGCGGGGCGGGCGCCTTTCCACGGCGAGGGGCTCCAGCTCACGCTCGAGAAGCGCCGGCGGCGCGCCGCGTCGCTGTCCGAGGTCGCGCCGTGGGCGCCGCCGTCGTTGTGCGAGCGCGTCGATCGCTGGCTCGATCCCGACCCGCACGCGCGCGGCGCGTTCGCTCGCGCGGCCCGGGACGGCGCGGCGCCCTTCGTGGGCCGGGAGGCCGAGCTCGCGCTCGTCGATCGCGTCTACGACGAGGTCGCGCGGGGACGCGGGCGCGCGATCCTCGTGCGCGCGGAGGCGGGCTACGGCAAGACCGCGTTCCTCAGGGCGGTGCTCGCGCGCTGGAGCCGCCGCGCGCCGCCGCCGCGGGTCGTGCGCTCGCAGGCGAGCGCTCGGGACCGGCTCCCGTACGCCGCGATCGAGGGCCTGCTCGCGATGTGCGAGCCCGAGGCCCTCGGCGCAGAGCCCTCGCGCCAGGCCCTCGCCCGCGCGCTCGCCGAATCCCTGCGGCGGCGCGCGCAGGACGGCCCGATCTGCGTGGTCGTGGACGACGTGCACTTCGCGGCGGCGGACAGCGTCGCGGTGCTCGAGCGGCTGCTGCGGCCGCCGCTGCCGCCCGGGGTGCTGTTCCTCTTGGCGTCGCGGCCCGACGCGGCGGGCTATGCGCGCCTCTCGCTGCCGGCGCCGGTGACGACGATCGAGCTCGGAGCGCTGGCCGACGACGAGGCGCACGCGCTCCTGCGCGCGTGCGGGACGCCCGCGGACGCGGCGCCCGCGCTCGTGCGATGCGCACGGGGGCAGCCCCTCTTCCTGCGCGAGCTCGGCGCGGACGACGTGACGGCGACGACCTATCCCGACCTCGTGGCGCGCCGGCTCGCGACGCTCTCGAGCGTGGAGCGGCGCGCGCTCGCGCTCGTGTGCCTCGGCGCGCGGGCCCTGCCCGCCGCCCGGCTCCAGCGGCTCGTGCCCGAGGCGGGCGGGCGGATCGGCGTGGTGCTCGCGTCCCTCGAGAAGGCGCGGCTCGTGCGCCCGAGCGGTGACGGCGTGGTCCCGCTGCACGACCTCGTGCGCGAGCGCGTGCTGTCCGAGCTCGACGCGCGCGATCGGCGCGCCCTGCACGAGCGCGTGCTCGCGACCCTCACCGGCGCGCGCGCGCCCGACGCGTCCGCGCTCGTCGAGCACCTGCTCGGCGCGGGTCGTCGCGCCGAGGCGGCCGCCCGCGCCGAGGAGGCCGCGCGCGACGCCGCGGCACAGCGCGCGTACGGTCGCGCCGCCGAGCTCTACGCGCTCGCGCGCGCCGCCGCCGAGCGCGACGAGGAGCGCGCGCGCCTGCTCGCCGACGAGCTCGACGTGCTCGAGCGCGCGCAGCTGAGCCGGCGCGCCGGCGAGGTCGCCGAGGCGCTGCTCGCGCTCGTGCGCGAGCCGGCGGAGCGCGCGCGGCTCGCGATCCGCGCGGCGTACCACCACGTGTGCGCGGGAGAGCTCGGCCGCGGCTACGCGCTGTTGGATCGCGCGTTCGGCGCGGTGGGCCGCCGCTGGCCGCGCACGGAGCTCGAGGCGTTCGCGCGCATCGCGGCCGCCGAGCTCGGCGCGGCGAGCTCCGTCGACGAGGTCGATCCGGTGGGGCGCCGCGTGGCGCTCGAGCTGTTGACCTCGGCGTCCAACGCGCTCGGCATGATCGACAACGTCCGCGGGCGCCTCTTCAAGCTCGAGGCGCTCCACATCGCGCGGCGCTGCGGGACGCGGGCCGAGCTCGCGGAGCTCCTCCTGCGCGACGCGGTGTATCTGGCGGCGGCTGGCGAGAGCGGACGCCGGCGCGTGGACGCGCGCGTGCGCGAGGCGCGCGCGCTGTTCCCCGAGGGGCTTCCGCCGGCGGTCGCGGCCATCGAGCTCTGCGTGCACGCCATCTTCGCCTTCCAGGCGGGCGTGGGGCTGCCAGCGTGCGATCTGCTCTCGCGCGCGGAGGACGCGTTGACCGCGGTCTTGCGCCCCGGAGACAATGCGGTCGGGGACGTGAGCATCATCGTGGGCCACGCGTTGCGGATGCAGGGCGAGCTGCCGCGCTTGGCCGCGCAGGTCGAGCGCGTGCTGCGCGTCGCGGACGACCGCGCGGACCGCTTCCTCGAGACGAGCGCGGCGTTCGGCGGCCACGTCAACTGGCTGGCCGCGGACGCGCCGGAGGTGTCGCGCCACGTCGTCGGCGCGCTGCCGTGGCCCGAGATGGAGGGCGCCTTCCACGTGCAGCACTGGCTGCGCGCCGAGGCGGAGGTGGAGACGGCGCTCTACGAGGGCGACGCGCGCGGCGCGATGGCTCGCCTCGCGCCGGTGCTGCCGCGGCTCGCGTTCTCCGTCCTGCGACAGCTCCAGTCGGTGCGCATCTCCTGCGACTTCACGCTCGGGCGCCTCGTGATCGGCGCGCGCGAGGAGGGCGCCGACGCGTGGCGCGAGCGCGCGTGGTTGGCGCTGGCTCGCGCGCGGCTGGGTCGCGATCCGCTCTCGCCGGCGCAGGTGCGCGCGAGGCTCCTCGGCGCGGGGTGCGCCGCGCTCGACGGAGATCGAGGCGCGGCGGTGCGCGAGCTCGAGGCCGCGCGCGCGCTCGCGCGTGCGTCGTCGCATCGGCTCTACGAGGCGCTCGCGGGCTACGTGCTGATCCGGCTCGGGGTGCTCGCGGGCGCCGGTGTACACGCCGTCGAAGAGACGCTCGAGGCGCTCGGCGTCGTGCGGCCCGAGCGCTTCGTGCGCGTGGAGCTGCCGGGCTTCGGCCGCCTCCTCGGGGAGCGCTGATGCGGCGTCGTTCGCTCGAGCTCGTCGACCCGCGCGCCGGCGCTCCGCCGACCTCGAGCGTCGAGAGCGAGCGCGCGGGCCCGGCGAGCGGGCCGGTCCTCTTGGTCGTGTTCGGCGCGCCCGAGCCCGAGCTCGGCCGGCGGATCGTCGTAGGTGACGAGCTCCTGATCGGCCGCGACGACGCGCGCTTCGAGGGGCTCAGCCGGTCGCTGTCGCGGCGGCACGCCCAGCTGCGCCGCGCCGGCGGCGCGCTGGTCGTGCGCGACCTCGACAGCCGCTTCGGCACCTTCGTGAACGGCGTGCGGACCCACCGCGCGGTCACGCTGGGCGTGGGAGACCTCGTCACCGCCGGCAAGCTCGGGCTGCTCGTGACGTCGGCACCGAGCGAGTTCCTGCCCACCCCGGACGGGGCGCTCGCGCACGAGTCGTTCGCGCTCGACGCGCTGCTGCGCGACGTGCGCGCGGCGGCGGACGCGCCGCTGCCGGTCCACCTCCACGGCGAGCCCGGCGTCGGCAAGCGCGCGCTCGCGACGGAGCTCCACCGCGCGCGCGGCGCGAGCGGGCGGCTGCGCGTCGTCGAGGGGCCCGCTCCACCCGACGATCCGTTCGGGCCCGCCGACACCTGCCTCTTCCCGTACCTCGAGCTCGCGAGCCCGCGCGTCCTCGACGAGTGCGCGACCCTGCTCCGCGCCGCCGCGCGCGGCCGGCCCACGCCTCGGATCGTGATCACGACCGAGCCCGAGGCCGCGGCGCGCTTGCCGGATCGCGTCGAGGCGCACCTCGGCGCGGTGGTGCGCCGCTCCGTACCGCCGCTGCGCGAGCGCCGCGAGGACGTGCTCCCGATCGCGCGCGCCGTGCTCGCGCGGCTCGCCGGTCGAGCCGTCGCGATCGGGTCGCGCCTCGCGCGGCACCTGCTCGCGCAGCGCTTCCCCGGCAACGTGCGCGACCTCGAGGCGGAGCTCGGGTGGAGGCTCCGGCGCCACGACGGGGGCGCGCCGCCCGCGGTGCTCGAGCTCGACGAGGACCCGGCCTCCTCGCGCGGTTGGCTCGTCGCGGCGGACGGAAGCTTCTTCGAGACGCCGGACGCGGAGCGCACGTACCTCGGCGGCCGCCGCGTCCTCTCTACGATCCTCTGCGCGCTCGCGGAGGCGCACGCGCGCGACGTCGAGCTCGACGTCGACGCGCTCGCGGCGCGGGCGTGGCCGGGTGAGCGGATCCTCGCCTCGGCGCGCGCGGGCCGCGTGCACGTGGCGATCGCGACGCTGCGCCGCCTCGGGCTCGGCCCGATCCTGACGCGCGGGCGCGACGGCTACCGCCTCGCGCCCGCGCTCACGGTCGTGCTGACCTAGGCCGAGGCCGACGCGCCGGCGCCGCGATCCTCGCCGCGATGGCGGCCCGGCTCGACGCGCGCCTCGCCGTGGAACGTCTTGCCGCTCTTGGCCATGTCCACGAGCACCGGCGCCGGCGCGAAGCGGTTGCCGAGCCGATCGCGGAACCGGTTGAGCCGGCGCACGATCTCCTTGGCACCGACCGCGTCGACGTACCGGAACGGCCCGCCGCGGAAGGGCGGGAAGCCCAGCCCGAAGATCGCGCCGACGTCTCCGTCGCGCGCGCTGCGCAAGATGCCTTCCCCGAAACAGAGGGCCGCCTCGTTCACGAACGCGAGCGCGCAGCGCTGCGCGATCTCGTCCTTGGGGAGCTTCTTGTTCGGCTCGATGCCGAGCACCCCGTAGACCGACGTGTCGACGGGCTTCTTCTTGCCCTTCTTCTTCGCGGCCTCGCCGTAGAGGTAGAAGCCACGCTCGTTCTTGCGGCCCTGCCTTCCGTCCGCGATCAGCTTCTCGAAGCCGGGCGGCGGCGTCATCCGATCGCCGAACGCGGCGTGCACGATGTGGCCGACCTTCTCCGCCACGTCGATGCCGACCTCGTCGAGGAGCGTGATGGGCCCGACCGGGAAGCCCCAGTCGACGAGCGCGCCGTCGATGTCCTCGATCGCCACGCCCTCGCTCAAGACGTACGCGGCCTCGTTCATCAGCGGCCCGAGGATGCGGGAGGTGTAGAAGCCCACGCCGTCGTTGACGACGATCACGGTCTTGCCCTGCTTCTTGCCGAGCTCGACGCAGGTCGCGGTCACCCAGTCGGCCGTCTTCTCGGTCACGATGATCTCGAGCAGCGGCATCTTCTCGACCGGCGAGAAGTAGTGCATGCCGATCACCGTCTCGGGGTGGCGGCTGCCCTCGGCGATCTTGGTGATCGGGAGCGAACTCGTGTTCGACGCGAAGATCACGTCCGCCGGCCCGTTCGCCTCGACCTCGGCGAGGACGCGGTGCTTGAGCGCGAGGTCCTCGAACACCGCCTCGATGACGAGCGGGACGTCCGCGAAGCCGACGTGCTCCACCGTGCCGCGCACGCGGTTCATGACCTTGTCGCGGTCGATCTTCGAGATGCGCTTGCGCGCGACGCGCTGGTCGACGATGCGGCGCACGTACGCGAGGCCGCGGCCGACGCCCGCCGAGTCCTTGTCCTTGAGACGCACCGGCGTCTTGGCGAGGTCGGCGGTCACGTACGCGATGCCCGCGCCCATGAGCCCCGCGCCGAGCATGCCGACGCGATCGACGGGGCGCGGCTCGACGTCCTTCGCGTCCACGCCGCGGTCCTTCTTCAGCTCCGTCGTCGCGAAGAAGATGCTCATCAGCGCCGCGGCCTGCGGGCTCACGACGAGCTCGCCGAACGCGTCCGCCTCGGCGGCGAGGCCCGCCTCCATGCCCTTCTCGAGCCCGAGCTTGACCACCTCGAGGATGCGCTCCTGCGCCGGGTAGTTGCCGCGCGTCTTGGCGAGGAGGGCCTTCTTCGCCTGGTCGAACACGACCTTGCGGCCGAGCGGGTTCTCGGCGAGGGCCCACTCCATCGCCTCGTCCTTGAGCGCGCGCTTCTTCTTCTCGGCGTGCCCGTCGGCGAGCGCGAGCGCGCGCTCGCACGCGACCTCGACGAGGATGGCCTGCGGCACGACCTCGTCGACGAGGCCGAGCTTCTTCGCCTTCTTCGCGTCGACCTGCTTGCCGGTGAGCAAGAGGTCGAGCGCGCTCTGGATGTCGAGCAGGCGCGGCAGCCGCTGCGTCCCGCCGGCGCCCGGCAGCAAGCCGATCTGACACTCGGGCAGGCCCAGCTTCGTGCGCTTGTGGTCCGACGCGACGCGGCCGTGGCAGGCGAGCGCGACCTCGAGCCCGCCGCCGAGGCAGGCCCCGTGGATGGCCGCGACGATCGGCGCGCGGAAGCTCGCGAGCCGCTCCATGTTGCGGTGCGCGCCGCGGCTCAGCTCCGCCGCCTCGCTCGCGGTCGAGAGCGCCTCGAGCATCTTGATGTCGGCGCCGACGATGAAGTCCGGCTTGCCGCTCGCGAGCACGACCGCCTTCACGTTCGGGTCGTCCGCGAGGTCGGTGAACACCGCCGACAGCTCCTGGCCGAAGCTGGCCCGCAGGCTGTTCACGCTCTCGCCGGGGAGGTCCATCGTCACGACGGCCACGCCATCGCTGCGCTTCTCGGTGCTGAAGATGCTCATCGGTTCCTCCCTCACGCCGCCTCGAGGACGATCGCCGCGCCGAGCCCGCCGGCCGCGCACGCGGTAGAGAGCGCGAGCTCGCCGCCGCGGCGCCGCAGCTCGCGCAAGGTCTGGGTGATCTGTCGCGCGCCGGTCGCCGCGAACGGGTGCCCGATCGCGATGGAGCCGCCGGTGACGTTGAGCTTGTCGCGGTCCACCTCGCCGAGCGGCGCCGCGCGCCCGAGCTTGTCCTTCGCAAACTTCGTGGACGCGAACGCGGCGAGGTTGGAGAGCACCTGCGCGGCGAACGCCTCGTGCATGTCGATCAGGTCGAGGTCGGCGAGCGTGATCCCCGCGCGATCGAGCGCCTTGGGCGTCGCGTAGCTCGGGCCCATCAGCATGTGCTCGCTCGGGTCGAGCGCGGCGAACGCGTAGCTCCGCAGGTAGCCGAGCGGGCTGAGCCCGTCCGCCTTCGCCTTCTCCTCGCTCATCAGGATCAGGGCGCTCGCGCCGTCGGTGAGCGGCGAGGCGTTGCCCGCGGTGATCGTGCCGTGCCGCTTGTCGAACGCGGGGCGGAGCTTGTCGTAGCTCTCGCGGCTGCTCTCCATCCGCACGAGGTTGTCCTTGCGGATCGACTCGTACTTCGGAGCCACCCACACCTCCATCACCTCGTCGTCGAAGCGTCCGTCCGCCCACGCCGCCGCGGCGTTGACGTGGCTCGCGTGCGCGAGCTCGTCCTGCGCCGCGCGCGTGATGCCGAAGTCCTTCGCCATCGCCTCGGCGCTCTCGCCCATCGTGAGGCCGGTCGTGAACTCCTTGAGCGCGGGCGGCACGGGCAGCAGATCCTTGGGGCCGAGCCCGGCGAACGCGGCGAGCCGCCCCTTGAGCGACTTGGCCGAGTTGGCGGCGATCAGCGCGCCCGCGAGCTTCTTGCTCACCGAGATCGGCACGTCCGACGCGGAGTCCGCGCCGCCCGCGATCCCGCAGGTGATCGCGCCCGCCTCGATCGCCTGCGCGACCGACACGGTGGACTGGTAGCTCGTCGCGCACGCGCGCGAGACGCTGAACGCCTCGACGCTCGCCGGCAGCCCCGCGAGGAGCACGATCTCGCGCGCGATGTTCGGCGCCGACAGCGAGGGCACGACCTGGCCGTACACGCACTGCTCGATGTCCTTCGCGGGCACGCCGGCGCGATCGAGCAGCTCGCCGACCACCGCCGTGCCGAGCTCGAGCGCGCTCACCGAGCGGTACGCGCTGCCCTGCTTCGCGAACGGAGTGCGGAGCCCGGCGACGATCGCGACGCGGCCCTTGCCGTTCTTCTTTCCCATGCGGACACCTCCGTCGCTGAACCACGATTCAGCGCGTTCGGCTTAGGTCCCATGACGCAGCGTGTCAAGCCGCGCGGGGGCGCGGCAGGGCGCGATTGCCATTCGCGTCGCGCCGTCTAGACTCGCTCCATGCGTCGGGACTTCGCGCTCCGCGTCGGGTCGGTCACCGCCTCGATCCTCGCCTTCGGCGTCGTCGGCGCCGCGCTCGCGCAGGACGGCGAGCCGCCGCCGCGCGATCCGACCTCGCCGGCGTCGCGCGCGCCCGTCGTCGCCGCGCCCGAGCGCTCGGCCGAGGACGTCGCGCGCCGCGCGCGTCAGGTGGCGCGCGTCGGCGACGTGCGCATCACCGTCGGCGACGTCGAGGACGCGGTCAACGAGCAGTCGCCGTTCGTGCGCGTGCGCTACCGCGACCCGGCCGAGCTCGAGGAGCTCGTGCGCGGGATGGTCCGCTTCGAGCTGCTGTCGCGCGCCGCCGCGCGCGCGGGGCTCGGCGACGACCCGGAGGTGCGCCGCGCCGCCAAGACGAACGCGGTCCAGCAGCTCATCCGCCGCGACTTCGACGAGCGCAACACGGTCGACGCGGTCCCGCGCGCCGACGTGCAGGCGTACTACGACGCGCACCCCGAGGAGTTCAACACGCCCGAGATGCGCCGCGCGGCGCACATCCGCGTCGCGAGCCGCGAGGAGGCGCTGCGCCTCCTGCCGCAGGCGCGCGCGGCGGACACGCGCGCGTTCCGCGAGCTCGCGCGCGAGCACAGCACCGACCCGGAGACGCGCCTGCGCGGCGGCGACCTGCGCTACTTCGACCGCGAGGGGCGCCCGCGCAACCAGCGCGACCCGCGCGTCGACGAGGGCCTCGCGGCCGCCGCGTTCGCGCTGAGCGAGGCGGGCGAGACGGCGGCCGAGGTGGTCGCCGTCGGCGACGAGTGGAGCATCGTGCGGCTGACGAGCGTGCGGCCGGCCGAGGTGCGTACGTACGAGCAGGCCGAGCCGACCATCCGGCTGCGCATGTGGCGGCAGAGCCGCCAGGGCGGCATCGAGGGCTTCGTCACGCGGCTGCGCCGCGAGGCCGGGCTCGAGAACATCGACTACGACCTGCTCCGGCGCATCACGCTGGACGAGCCCGCGCGCGAGGACGAGGACGGCCCGCCGCGCCTGCCCCAGCTCGATGGGATGGATCCGCACGGCGAGGAGCTCGGCGACGAAGACCTCGCCTCGCCGCATTGAGTCGGCTGCAGCCGCGCTCGCGGTGGGTCATGGGGACCGTTGACCCCAGCGGGCGAGAAGCGCTAACGTCTCGCCGGGATGGACGTGCAAGACGGGCTCGGCCCCGGGCCTGCGACGAAGATCACCTACATCGACGGTCGGCCGACGACCCTCACGCTGCGGCGGTGTCAACTCGCCTTGCTTCGTGGGGAAGAGCTCAAGGAGTACGTCTTCGAGCGCGACGTCGTCACCCTCGGCGCGATGGAGGACAACGATCTGGTCGTCGACGACGAGACGGTGAGCCGCAACCACTGCCGCATCGTGCGCGAGGGGGACCAGTACGTGCTCGTCGACAACGGCTCGACGAACGGCACCTTCATCAACCGCGTGCGCATCCGTGAGGCGTTCCTGCAGCCGAACTGCACGATCACCCTCGGCAAGACGGACATCCGCTTCCAGCCGATCGACGAGAAGCTGCGCATCGTCCCGAGCGACCGCGAGCGCTACGGCGACATCATCGGGCGCGACCGCTCGATGCGCGAGATCTACACGATCCTCGAGAAGATCGCGCCGACGGACACGACGGTCGTCATCGAGGGCGAGACCGGCACGGGCAAGGAGGTCGTCGCGCGCACGATCCACCAGCAGTCGCGGCGTCGCGACGGGCCGTTCATGGTGTTCGACTGCGGCGCGGTCCCGGAGAACCTCATCGAGAGCGAGCTGTTCGGCCACGAGAAGGGCTCGTTCACCGGCGCGGTCGGCACGCGCCTCGGCGTCTTCGAGATGGCCAACGGCGGCACGGTGTTCCTCGACGAGCTCGGCGAGCTGCAGCTCGACCTGCAGCCGAAGCTGCTGCGCGTGATCGAGCAGCGCGAGGTCAAGCGCGTCGGCGGCGGCAAGCCGATCAAGGTCGACGTGCGCATCGTCGCGGCGACCAACCGCGACCTCGAGGCGGCGGTGCGCGCGGGCCGCTTCCGCGAGGACCTCTTCTACCGGCTCACCGTCGTGCGGCTCCGGCTCCCCGCGCTGCGCGAGCGCAAGGACGACGTCCTCTTGCTCGCGAGGCACTTCCTCTCGCACGGCCGGTTCAACCGCGACCGGCTCGGCGGCCGCAAGGTCTCCGACTTCTCGGCGGACGTGCTCGAGCGCCTCGTCGAGTACGAGTGGCCCGGCAACGTGCGCGAGCTCCACAACGTCGTCGAGCGCTCCGTGAGCTTCGCCGAGGGCGACGTCGTCGAGCTCGAGGACCTGCCCGATCACATCGCGTACCCGCGCCGCGGCGAGTCCCTCTCCGAGCAGACGAACCCGCACGTCGTCTTGCCCGAGGGCGCGGCGCCCGCCGACCTCGCGGGGCCGTTCAAGGACGCCAAGGAGGCGTGGATCGCGTCGTTCGAGGCCGACTACATCGCGAAGCTGCTCGAGAAGAACGGCGGGAACATCAGCCACGCCGCGAAGGAAGCGGACATCGACCGCAAGTACTTCCGAAAGCTGATGAAGAAGTACGGCATCCACGCCGATCGCGAGTGAGCGCCGAAGCGGGGGCGAGTCAGCGGACCTGGCAGTAGCCGTCTCGACAGCCGCAGCGCTCGCGGCTCGGCATCGGCGGCTCGGGTACGCACCCGAGGTCCGTGCTGACGAGGGCGACGTCGCGGTGCGCACAGAAGACCACCCCTTCGCAGACGTTCCCTTGGAAGGTGCACTCGGCGTCGTCGCGGCACGCGCGACAGTCGCGCGGGCTCCCGGACGCGTCGGGTCTTCGCGGATCGCAGTACGTCTCGGTGCGGACGGAGAGGCACCCGCCCAACAGGGGGAGGAGGAGCAAGAGGAGCCCGCCGGTGCTTCGCATGCCCACGTTCTGCCATCGGCGAGGCCGGCGCTGGAATTACAGATCCTCACATCGGGCGGCGTCCCAGCCGCGCGGCCACCGGCGCGCTCACGCGCGCGGGCGGTGCTCGGTGCCCGCGCCGGCGGTGATGAACAGCGCGGTGGCCTCGCCGTCGACGTCGGCGGTGTGCCAGACGCCCGGGGGGTTCACGATCGCCTCGCCGGCGCGCAGCACCGCGGTGTGGCGCAGGCCGTCGCGCTCCTGGTGCAGCGTGATCACGCCGCGCAAGCACACGACGAGCTCGTCGCCGCGCGGGTGCATCTCCCACGAGGTCCACGGCGCGTCGAAGGTGTGCATCGAGACGAGGCGACCCTCGTCCCCGTCGTCGCCGCGTCGCGCGCCGTAGGCCTCGTACCAGGCGAGCTCGCCGGTGAACGGCTCCTCCACGTAGACCCGCGCGCCGAGGCCGAGGTGCACCGGGTTCGCTTCGAGCGTGAACACGTCGTCGGACATGGGGGCTCGATCGCACGCGGGCCCGCGCGCCGTCAACCGGCGAGGCCCGCGGCGGCACGAAGCTCGCCGTGCGCGGCCGCGCTCGCGGTACCCTCGCGAGGGTGAGCGGCGCGGCGCATCGCTTCGGTCGGATCGAGCCCGAGCGGCTGCTCGAGACGCACCTCGCGCGCGCGCTCTTCGCCGCGCAGCGGGCCGGGACCTCGGGCGTGCTCACGGTCGACGAGGGCGAGCTGACGATGCACGTCCACCTCACCGGCGGCGCGGTGACGTACGTGGACCGAGGCGCGCTCGCGGAGACCCTCGGGCGGCTGCTGCTGCGCCAGGGAGCGATCGATCGCGAGGAGTACGGGCTGATCCTGGAGCAGATGGCCGAGCCGACGGCCCAGAGCGAGGTGCGGCGCTTCGGCGAGGTGGCGATCCAGCTCGGCATGCTGACCGAGGAGGAGCTGGACGAGGCGCTCCACGCACAGGTCGCTTCGAAGCTGCAACATTGCTTGACGCTCGATCAGGGCGAGTGGCACCTCGACGAGAGCGAGGCGCCCTCGCCGTCGCGCTTCGCGGTCGCGCTCGAGCCGACCCTCCGGACGGCGCTGCTCGAGGACCCGCAGTCGTATCGGTGGCCAGGGGTGCTCGTGGCCAAGCGCACGCGCAAGATGCGGCTGCGCGACACGCCCGAGGCGATCGCGGCGCGCTTCGGGATGAGCGCGGACGAGCTGCGCCTGCTCTCTGCGATGGAGGGGCGGCCGCTCGCCGACCTGCTCGCGAGCCGCGTCCTGCCGCCGGAGGAGGCGGGCGTCGTCGCGGTGCTCTTGCTCTTCGCCGACCTGCTCGACCTCGACGCGCCGGCGAGCCTGCGGCTCGACCGCGAGGCCACGGCGAGCCTGCGGAGCCACCTGCGCGAGCCGTCGTCCGCGCCGGTGGAGGCGACCGACGAGATGGACGCGGTGTCGGTGGCGGTCGCCGTGCGCGAGGCCCACGAGGCGGCCGAGGCGCGGGCGCGCGAGGCGGAGCAGGCCGAGGCGGAGCGACAGGCGTTCGAGCGCGCCGAGCGACGCGCGGAGGAGGAGGCGCGCGCGGCGGCGGCGGCGCGGCAGGCCGCGGAGGCGCGCGCGAGAGCCGACGAAGAGGCGACGGCGCGCGCTTGGGCGGAGGAGCTCGCGCGCGCCGAAGACGAGGCGCGGCGCGCCGAGGAGGAGGCGGCCTCGCGCGAGGCCGAGGCGGCGCGGGCGCGAG
>JAHBWG010000105.1 GCA_019637095.1 Sandaracinaceae bacterium
CGCGAGCGCGCGGGCGCTCCGCGCGTCGTCTGCGTCCGCCGCGTCCTGCGCGTCCGCCTGCGCGCGCAGCAGCGCGGCGAGGCCTCGCACGCGGCCGGTCTCTGCCGCGCACGCGGGGCATCCCTCGAGGTGCAGCTCGAGGCGCAGCCGGTCCGCCTCGTCGAGCGTCCCGAGCTCGGCGTCCGCGGCGAGCCGGCGGGCGTGGCGGCAGTCGCTCATCGCCGCGCCTCCTCACGCTCCAGCAGCGTCGCGAGCCGCGGGGTGCACGCGACGAGCCGATCGACGTCGTGACGCGCGCGCAGGTAGCGCGACTTGGCCGCCGGGAGGCTGAGATCGAGCATGGCGGCGGTCTCGGCGAGCGAGCGGCCCTCGACCGCGACCAGCAGGAACACGATGCGGCGCTCGGGGCGCAGGCGATCGAGCAGCTCGCCCGCGGCGTCGAGCCCCTCGCGCCACTCGAGCCGGCGCTCGGCGTCCTCGGGGCCCGCCCGGTCGACGTCCTCGGCGACGGTCACGCGGCGCGCGCGGCGGCCGCTCGTGCGGAAGAACTTGTAGACCACGTGGGTCGTGATGCGGTCGATCCACAGCTCGAGGCTCGCGTCGCCGCGGTAGCGCGCGATGCTCCGCAAGAGCTCCACGCACGCCTGCTGGACGAGGTCGTCGGCCTCGCCCGAGGCCCCGACGAGCCGGCGCACCCGGCGGCGGATGCGGCCGAGGTGCGCGACGAGGAGCGCCTCCTGCGCGGCGCGGTCCCCCGTGGCGGCGCGTCGCACGACCTCGGAGCTCGGCGCCGCGCGCCCGAGGGGCGCCGCCTCCGAGGCGTCGTGCCGGCGATCTTCCGCCACGTGGACCATTGTACCCGCTCGAGGCGCGAGGGATTCACCTTCGCGGGACGAGCCGCGGCTCGGAGGCGGTCGACCCCCGTCGCTCGGCCACGCCGCGGCCGCGCCGTCGAGACGCGCTCGTCGCGCAGCGATGGGCGTCGGTCGGGCGGGGTTGGAACGCCTCGCCGAAGCTCACAGCGCCGGCTCGATCCCCACGAGCAGCCCCACCCACGGCTCGACGTCGGGCAAGGCCTCGGCCCGCTCCCGCGCGAGCGCGCCATCGACGCCGAGGGTCAGCTCGAGGAACAGCTCCGGGGCGAGCCGCGCCGCGAGCCCGAGCACCGCGCCGAGCGTCGCGCCGAGCGCGGGCGTGTCCTGCCCCTCGAGCCAGCCGAGCGCGAGGCCCACCGAGGCGCCGAGCCGACCGCGCAGCCACTCCCAGGACAGCTCCGCGCCGAACGCGGCGGCGACGTGGGCGCGCTCGCGCCCCGCCTCGGGCCGCGCGAGCTCACCCGTCACCTGCGCGAAGGCGTGGTCGAAGGCGACGAGCTCGGCGCGCACGACGAGCGCGGGCGACGGGCCGTCACCGCGCAGCGAGGGCCCGAGCGCGAAGCGCGCGGTCACGGGCGCCCGTCCGCTCGGCGCGGGGCGGGGCGCCTCCGGGCCCGCCGCGTCGGGCGCCGCGGGCGCCGCGGCCTCGATCCCCACATCCTCCTCCTGCGGCGGCGCGTCGAGCGGCGGCGGGGGGCGGGGGGCGAACAGCGGGGCGAGGAGCGCGTGGGCTGCGAGCGCCACCGCGCGCCCACGGTCGAACGCGCTGGGCTCGCGCAGCGGCACGGACTCGACGGACTCGTCGCCAGGCGCCGCGCGCGCGACCCACACCGTCACCGCGTCGGGCTCGGCGCCCCGCTCGACGAGGACGAGCGCGTCCGCCGCCTCGCTGCGGGCGACGGCGAGGCACCAGGGGGCCAGCGCGCCTCGATCCTCCGGCGGCGTCGCGACGACGACCACGATCTCGGCGTCCGGCCCCACGAGGCCGAGGAGGGCGGGCACGACGCCCTCCTCGCTCTGCTGGGCGGCGCTGACGACGACCACGCGCGGGCGCGGCGTCGCGTCGGCGGCCGCGTGCGCCGCCCACGCGCACGCGAGCCACGCGGCGAGCGCGTACGGGCCCCTCGGCGCGCGGGCTCCCTCGCCGCGCACCGGGCGTCGTCCGGCGCCATCGAGGGAGGGACCGCCCACGACCCGAGTGTACCCGGCCGAGGTGGTAACGACGCGGCGGGTCGGCGCTACACTGCGCTCGGCACGATGGGTGGCGCGCGGCTCGTCTGGGGGATCGGGGTGGGGCTCGTGGCCTGCGCACCGAGCGCGGATCTCGGCGCGAGCCGGTTCGCGAGCCACGAGTGCGCGCTCCCCACGGACCCGTGCGAGGACGACGATCCGTGCACGACGGATCGCTGCGACGTCACGCGCGGGGAGTGCGTGCACATCGCCCTCCCCGGGTGCTGCCGGGACGCGGAGGACTGCCCGCTCGTGGGCTGCACCAGCGCGCACTGCGAGCTCGGCGTGTGCGCCTACCGCGGCGTCCCCGGGTGTGACGCCGGCGCGCTCGACGCGGGCGAGGCCGGCAGGGCGGACGCCGGAGACGCCAGCGACGACGGCGGCGCGGACGACGGGGCCGTCGAGGACGCCGGAGGGCAGGGCGCGGACGGCGCGACGATCCCGCACGTGCGCGGGGGGGCGTGCGCGGCGGCGCCGCCGACGGGGCGCGGCCCCCGCGGCCTCGCGCTCGCGGCGCTCGTCGCGCTCGTCGCGCTCGTCGCGCGCTCGCGGCGGGGGCTCCTCGTCGGGGTGCTCGTGGCGCTCGCGCTCCCTGGCGCGCCGGCCCGCGCGCAGCCCGCCTTCCGCCTCGATCGCACGCCGCCGGCCCTGCCGGGGGACCTCGGCGCGCTCGAGCGCGCCGCCCCCGAGGCGGCCACCGTGCGGCCGGGCGCGCGGCTCGCGCTCGCGTACGTCGACGATCCGCTCGTCGCCGTCGAAGGCGCCGACACGCGGGCGCTCGTCGCGGAGCGCTTCGGGGTGACCGGGGCGGCGTCGCTCGCGTTCCTCGACCGCGCCTTCGTCGCGATCGGCGCCGGGCTCGTGGTGCAGGGCGGCGCGGGCCTGGCGGGGGTGGACGCCGCGGGCCCGCCGCTCGACGTCGTCGCGCCGGCGCCGCCGACCCTCGACGGACGCGTGGTGCTCCTCGATCGCACCGAGCCCATCGAGCTCGCGATCGCCGCGACCGTGCGCTTGCCCGCGGGCTCGCACGCCGCGTTCGCCACCGACGCCGACGCGAGCGTGTGGCCGCGCGTGCTCCTCGCGCGCGCGCTCGACGAGCGCGGCGGCTTCGTCGGCCTCTCGGTGGGCGTCGACGGGCGGGCGGAGGCGCGCCTGGGCGATCTCGAGGTCGGGCCGATGCTCACGTTCGCGGCGGGCGCCGCGGTGACCGTGGGATCGCACGCGTCGTTGACGCTGGAGCTCGAGGGCGCGACGGTGCTCGCGCGCGCGTTCGATCCGTCGCACACGCCCGTGCGCGCGTCCGCCGGCGTGCGGTGGGCGGCCGAGGGGCTGAGCGTCCACGCGTGGGCGGGTGGCGGCGTGACGCCCGGCTTCGGGGCGCCGGACGTGCTCGCGGGGCTCGCGGTCGGCGCGTGGATCCCGACGGAGGCGCCGTGAGCGCGCGCGCGCGACCGCCGACCGCGGCCCTCTGCCTCGTCGCGCTCACCGCGTGCGGCGAGCCGCCGCCGGAGGTCCTGCCGGAGCCGTCCCGCGCGCCGCCGGCCGCGGCCGCCGAGGTGACCCCACCGACCGAGCTCGCCGAGCCCGACGAGCCGGTCGCCGTGAGCGAGCTCGACGCGCTCGCGGATCTCGCCGACGAGATCACCGCCGACCTCGGGGCGCCCGTCCGCTTCGACGAGCGCACCGCCGCGCGTGTGCGCAACGCGATCCGCGAGCGCATCCGCACGCGCCCGACGCTCGTCACGACGCGGCACTACCGTCGCGACGACGGCAGCACCACCACGCTCGCCGCGTACACCGGTGAGCACCTCGAGCGGTGCATCACGACGGGCACCCCGCCGGAGGAGTGCCTGCTCTCGGCGGGCCCGGGCGCGCTCGCGGTCAACCGCCGCGGCTGCGTCTTCGGCGGGCTCGCGCGCATCGACATCGCGCCGCCGCGCGGGGAGCGCGAGGGGCTGCTCGGCGAGGTGACGATCCTCCCGATCGGCGTCGGCGAGATCTGTTCGTTCGAGGTCGAGTCGCTCGCCGTCCGCGACGAGGATCGCGACGGCGCCCCGGAGATCGTGCTCGCGTACGCGTGGCGCGACCTGCGCCACGGCGAGGGCGAGCGGATCGTCGCCGGCGAGGGCTCGGTCCGCCTCGTGCTCGCCGCCGATCTACGAGAGCAAGTGAAGTTGACGATGCGCGCGCAGCACCACCCGCACGCGGAGCCGGACGGGGAGCGCAACCGCGTCGCCCAGCTGCGCTTCCTGCGCCGCGGCGCGCACCGAGACCTCGCCCTCGACGTGATCGACTGGCTGGCGCACCCGTGCCCGGAGCCCGCCCCGCCCTGGCCGCGACCCGACGAGTGCGCGGTGCGCGAGCGCACCCTCGTCTACCGGTACGATCCGGCGAACGATCGGTGGCTGGCGCCCGAGGACGATCCGCCCGAGCTCGGTCCGAACTGACGGCGCGTCACGCGTGTCACGGCGCGCCGCCGCGCAGGCCGCCCTCGCGGTCGGTGAGCCAGGCGCGCAGCTCGCTCGTGAGCGCCTCGTGGTGCGTGAGCAAGAGCCAGTGCGATGCGTCCTCGAGCTCGACGTAGCGGGCGCGCCGCCCGAGGCGCTCGGCGTAGCGACGCGCGGGCTCGGGCGGCGTCATCGTGTCGCGCGCGCCCTGCACGATCAGCGTCGGCACGCGGGTCGGGCTCGCCTGCCACGACGCGCCCGAGATCAGCACCAGCCCGTCGATCGACAGCTCGTGCGCGATGCGGCTGGCGCCGATCGCGCCGGCGCTCAGGCCGGCGAGGTAGACGCGGTGCACGCCCGCCGCGCGCAGCCGCGCGATGTGCGCCTCGACGATCGCCCGGCCCGCCGGCTCCTCCCACGCGCCGCGCCAGTCCGTCGAGGGGCAGACCACCTCGACGCCGACCGGCAGCGCCGCCTGCGCGACCTGCCAGCACTGGAGCGTGACGTTGCCCATGTAGCCGTGCAGGAAGATCAGCACGCCGTCGCGCGCGTCGAAGCGCCCGCCCGGCGACGCGCGATGCACCGTGTGGTCCTCGGGGGTCTGCCCGAGCACGAACGTGCCGAGCACGGACGAGGGCACCGGCCCCTCGGCGCGGCGCATGCGCGCGTAGCCGTCCTGCAGCGCCTCGATCAGGCCCGGCTCGTCGAGCTCGCCCGTGGCGATGAGCAGGCGCGAGCCGCCGATCGCCACGTCGCGCTCCGGCACGACGCGATCGAGCCAGCGCCCCGCGCTCATCGCCGGCCCGGTGTAGGTGCGCAGGGTGGCCGAGGAGCCGGCGCTCGAGAGCCGATAGCCGACCACGCCGAGCACGATCAGCAGCCCGGCGCGCGCCGCCCAGGCCGCGCTCGCGCGCCACGGCGCGACGAGCCCGCCGACGACGGTCACGAGCACGCCGAGCGAGAAGATCGCCGTCTCGGGCGTCGGCGGCCCGATCAGCGCCAGGCCGCACACCATCAGGAGCGGCAGCCCGACGAGGATCGAGAGCAAGAACCAGAGCCAGCGCCCGAGCCCGCGGGGTTCGGCGTCCTTCGCCATCCGCCGCCGCCTACCGCTTCGTCAAGCGCGCCGCGCGGCGCTCCGCGGCCGCCGCGGCGCGCCGCTCGTCGTCGGCGGACTCGGCGACCAGCGCGGGGACCGGGCAGGTCGAGCCTGCTTCGTCGATCGCCACGAACGTCATGAACGCGTCGACGCAGCGGCGCCGCTGCCCGGTGCGGGTGTCCTCTACCTTCACCTCGACCTCGACCTCCATCGACGAGCGGAACGCGGCGTTGAGGCGCGCCGAGAGCACGACGACGTCCCCGACGCGGATCGGCGCGAGGAACTGCACCTGATCGATCGCGGCGGTGACCGCGACCCGGTTGGCGTGGCGCTGCGCGGCGATGGCCCCGCACACGTCGATCCAGGCGAGCACGGTCCCGCCGAACGCCGTGCCGATCGCGTTGCCGTGCTGCGGCAGGACCAGCTCCGTCATCTCCGTGAGCGAGTCGCGCGGGGAGCGCCCTTCGGTCATCAGGCTTCCGCCACTCCGCCCGCGACGCCGACCACGCGCGCCGGGTCGATCCCCAGCGTCGCGAGCGCGCGCTGCCAGCGCTCCTCCGGCGGCGCGTCGAACACGAGGCGCGGGTCGAGGTCGATCGGGATCCAGCTGCCCTCGCGGATCTCGTCGTCGAGCTGGCCGGGGCCCCAGCCCGCGTAGCCGAGCAGGAGCGCGTAGCGGCCCGGGCCGCGGCCCGCCGCGAGCAGATCGAGGAACGTGCGCGACGCGCTCACCGCGATGCGCTCGTCGAGCTCGACGCACTCGACGTCGTCGGCGTGCCCGCTCGTGGGGTCGAACAGCACCCAGCCGGTGTCGGGCGCGACCGGCCCGCCGATCCACACCTCGCCCTCGAGCCGGTCCGCGAAGTCTTCGTCCTCGTCGCCGTCGAGGAGCGAGGTCACCGGTGTCTCGGTCGGTCGGTTCACCACGAACCCGAGCGCGCCGCCCTCGCCGTGCTCGACGAGCAGCACGACGGTGTGGTTGAAGAACGGGCACGTCATCCCTGGCGCGGCCACGAGGAGACCGGGGGCGAGCTCCGTCTGCACGCCTCATCGTGACACGTCGGGCGCGGATCGCGAAAGGTCGGATCGCGCGACCGGCGACCTGGGGTACGCTCGGCGCGTGAAACCCCTCGCCACCTTTGTCGTCGCCCTCCTCGCGGTCGCGTGCGGCGGAGCCCAGAGCGGCGGCGCCGCCTCGGGCGACTCCTTCACCGGTCCGAACGAGCTCGACTTCCTCGTGACCAACCCGGTGCGCCGGCAGATGCCGCCCGAGCGTCACCGCGGGACCGCGGTCGTCGTCAGCGACGACGGGCAGCGGATGGAGCTCGAGCTGCGCATGGTCGACGGCGGCGACGTCTGCCGGATCGGCGCGACGCGCGCGGGCGGCGGGCCGCTCTCCGTCGCGCCCTCGCAGTGCTCGTCGCGCTTCGTCTACGAGGAGAGCCCGACCGCGGCGGTGGTGCAGATCCAGCAGGGCACGGTCACGCTCGGCGAGGGGACGCTCTCGGTCGCGCTCTCGGGGCAGTTCGTCGCGAACGTGCGCGCGGGGAGCGGCGTGAGCGAGGTGTCCGGGGTGGCGCGCTGGACGTTCGAGGGACGGCGATGAGGGAGGGCGTGTCGATGCGTGTTCGCCAGGGAGTGTGGCTCGCGATCGTGGGGGTGGCGCTCGCTTGCGGCGGCGGCTCGGATGGGGCCAGCCGGACCTCGTCCGGCGGTGAGGACGGGTTCGTCGAGAGCGGCTCGATGCGCGCGCTCGCGGAGGGCGAAGAGGCGCCGCCGATGCCGGTCTTCTCGATCGGCGAGGGCGCGAGCCTCGAGGGCGACGTGTCGAGCCTGCGGCCGCGGCCCGCCGGCGCGCCGCCGCCCGACACCCGCGAGATCTACCGCGCGCTCGCGCCCGGCACGGTGATCGTGCGCTCGACGACGACGATGGGCACGGGCGTGCTCGTCGGGCCGAACGGCCTCGTGCTGACGAACAACCACGTGATCGCGCACGCGGAGCACCGCAACTTCCGCATGCGCGTCACCGTCGAGTACGGGAACATCGGCGAGGCCGGCTCGATGATCCCGGACGGCCAGTTCCGTACGGCGTACGTGCTCAAGCGCGACGTCGGGCGCGACCTCGCGCTGTTGCGCATCGAGGAGCCGCTCGAGGGCCGACCGATCGTCAGCCTGTCGGCGAGCGATCCGTCGCCCGGACAGTCCGTCGCGACGCTCGGGCACGGCAACATCGGGATGGTGTGGGCGGTGCGCCGCTGCGAGGTGCAGGCGACCGGGCGCCTCGAGGAGACCTACGCGCGGCTCGCCGCGGTCTGCGGTAGCGAGGACGCGGCGGCGGCGTCGATGTGCCAGTCGATGCGCGAGCGCATGCACCAGGACATGCAGGGGATGGTCGTCCAGTCGAGCTGCCCGCTCGCGCCGGGCGACTCGGGCGGCCCGCTCGTCGACAACGACGGCGCGCTCGTCGGCCTCAACGTGATGACCATCCGCAACATGGAGGGTCAGCACACGAACTACCACATCCACGTGCGCGAGCTGCGCGACTTCCTGACGAGCGTGCCCGGCGAGCCGATCGCCGATCTGCCGACGCCGCACATCGAGCACGAGAACATGGAGCCGCAGGACCTCGACCTCGACGGCACGTTCGACACCGCCTACCTGCGCGCGCGCGACGTGACGGTGAGCCTCGTCGACCTCGATCAGGACTCGCCCGACGGCGCGCTCGACCGGCTGAGCCGGCGCGAGGCGGGTCACGGCTTCGACGCGGAGATGGCGATCGTCACGCGCTACCCGCACCGCTTCGTCTGGTACGACACGAACAACGACGGCACGCTCGACCTCGTGCTCTCGCTCGACGCGCGCCAGCGCGTCGACGCGGCGCACACCGTCCGCGGCAGCGACGTGTCCGCGACGGAGGTGCCGGCCGGTCCCGGGCTCATGGCCTCGCGCGTCCCGTCGAGCATGCGGGCGCGCTTCGAGCGCATCTTCCAGGCGTCCGCGACCGACGTGCCCGATCCGCTGCCCGCGATCTTGCGCCGCGGCGACATCAGCGACGCGGACCGCGACGGCGTGATGGACACGATCCACGGGCAGAGCGGCCTCTTGCACGCGGTCGCGTTCGATCTCGATCAGAGCTCGACGCGCGGCGTGGCGCAGGACGGCGTCGACGAGCTCGTGCGCTCGGGGCGCCTCGACGCCGAGTTCACGATGGTCTACCGCGACCCGATCCTGTTCACGTTCTACGACCGCGACGACGACGGACGCTACGACCTGGCCTTCCGGTGCGCGCCCGGCTCGAGCGTGATCGCGGCGGTGGTGCCGATGCAGGGCGCGACGCCGCTCGACACGAGCGCGGTGCTCGGCACGCTCGCCATCCGCGGGGACTTCGCGGGCAACTACGCGAGCCAGCTCCGCCGGATGGCGGTGCCGCACGTGGTCGACTCGTGGATCGCCTACGAGGAGGACGTCGGCGGGCTGCCGCACCCGGTCGGCCACCACCGCAACCTGCGCGTCACCGCTTCGTTCCGCGAGGACGGCTGGGAGCACTTCGTGCTGCGCACCGAGGACGACGGCTACATCAGCTCGCTCGTCGACGTCGACCGCAGCTCCTGGCGCGGCCGCGCGCGGCAGCACCGCGACGACCTCACGGCGGCCGTGCGCGACGGGCACTTCTCCGCGGACTTCGCGGTCATCTCGAGCCGCGCGGGCTTCTGGGCCTGGTACGACCGCGACATGGACGGCCGCTGGGACACGGTGCTGGTGCAGGTGAACGACGACGCGCAGACGCTGAACAACGCGTTCGTGCGGCGCGGCGAGGCGTGGGTGCACGAGCCGAGCCTGGTCGACGGCGCGCCCATCCGGCCCGAGCTCATCCGGCGCCGCGAGCGCGCGCGCTTCGACACGTTCGTGCGGGCGTACTTCTCCGAGCGCTTCGTGACGCCGGCCGAGGGCTCGTGAGGCGCGCGGCGAACGCGTAGCGCCTCGTCGCGGCCGACGTCAGGGCGCGACGAGCACGGGCAGCGCGGCACCGACGCAGCGGCGCTCGTCCTCGGCGAGCGCGCGGCCGTTCACGCGCTGGACGGGGCGGTCGGGGATCGCGCACTCGGCGCGCAACGGCTCGCACGCGTCGCAGTCGTCCTCGCTCAGCGCGAGGTGGACGTCGATGCCGCCCTCGACGTCGAACCCCGCGCAGTAGACCGCGCCGCCGCAGTGACAGCCCTCGAGCGCCACGGCGAGCCGGCCTCCGTCGCGGCAGAGGCGCCCCGCGAGGTCGAGCAGCGGCGGCGCGTCGCCCTCGCGCTCGAACCGCCACGACGCGCGAGGCGTGTCGCTGCCGCGCCCGCCGATCGAGGCCGTCATCGTGCGCTGCGATCGCTCGTAGGTGATCCAGGTCGGGAAGTCGTGATCCGGGTTCTCGAAGCGCGCGCTCGCCTCGCTGGCCCGCGTCAGCGCGAACGCGGTGCGCGCCTGACCGGCCGGCGCCGCGACGTAGCGCACGCCGTCCGCGTGGCGCTCCATCCGCAGCACCTCGTGGTGCGTCACCCGACCGTCCTCGACGGTGCGGCCCAGCCCCATCCACGTGTCTGCGCCGGTCGGCGTCCAGAGCTCGACCGTCGCGGCGCCCGTCTCGGTCCGCGCCTGCCACACGCCCCGCATCCAGCCGATCGTGTCGAGCGCGGCCGGCGGCGGCCGCTCGACGAACGAAGGCCCGCCGCACCCGAGCACGAAGAGGCACCCCGCGATCGACAGGCCGCGCACGCGCGCGAGTCTACTCGCTTCGCTCAGCGGCGGCCGTAGTCCCCCCACAGACACTCGTGACGGGTCGATCCCGGAGGGCAGTAGTAGCCCTCGGGGCAGACCTCGAGCTCGACGCCTCGCGCGCCGCAGCGGACGAAGCGGTAGGCGCTCGCGTCGCACGTCCACGTCGTCACGCTCGCGAGCTCGCCGCAGTCACTCCCCGGCGGCGGCGCGGGAGGCGGCGGCGCGGCGCCGCCTCCGCACATCGCGGGCGACAACGTCACTTGTCCAGTGCAACCCTGGCCCGAGACGGCCCCTCCCTCGCCGACCACGAGCGGCACGCACCGGCCGCACCAGCCGCAGTAGGAGTCGCCCGTGCACGCGGCGCAGCTCCCGAGCGCGCCGCAGCGCGCGGTGTGATCGTCGGGCGGCGTGGTCGGAGGCGGCGCGGGCGGCGGCTCGACCCCACCGCCGGGCCCGGTGTCACCCACCCAGACGAGCGGCTCTCCCTCGGCCCACTGCTCCACCTGCGTGCGCAGCCGGTCGAGATAGCGCACGACGTCGCCGAACAGATCGGTGCCGGGCCCGATGAGGTACGCGCTGTTGACGGTGACCACCTCTGCGTCGGGCGTGAGCGTCGGGCCGCCGGAGTCGCCGGGGCAGAGGTTTCGCGTGTCCGAGCCCCAGTCGAACTCGATCACCTGCTTGGCGAAGCGCCCCGACTGCGAGCTGCGGTTCTGGCAGCCGTAGCCGTAGATCGCCATGCGCGTGCCGCGCGGCGGGTGCGCGCCCGGCGGCGGGTCGGGTCGCGCCACGCTCGCGGGCACCGCCTCGGCGAGCTGGATCAGCGCCACGTCCGCCTCGCTGCCCTCGCTGCTCCGCCCGTAGCTCACGTACTGCGCGATCGTGTAGTCGTGCTGCTCGCCTTCGCGCGGCGCGAGGGTGAACGTGCCGTAGCGGCCGGGGCCGCGCGCCGTGCCGTAGTCGACGCAGTGGGCCGCCGTGATCACCGTGCGCGCGCTGCCGAACAGCGTCGCCGTGCACGCGCCGCCGCCGACGCGGATGGAGCCGACCTCCGGGCGATCGAACGTGTAGCGACCGCCCAGGAGCGTGTTCTCCACGAGCTCGTCGTCCGGCTCGCCGAGCGGCGCGGCGCACGCGGTGAGGGCGAGGGTGAGGGCACAGCGCGCGACGGAGCGCCTCGCGGCGACGAAGCTCATCGCGACGGAGCACTGCATCGGTCATGCCCCGCGCGCGGCGTGCAGGCGCGGCGTGCGAGCGTCACCTCCGGGGCGACAGGCGCCGGCGCCGTCGTCGTCCTGGGGCGACGGGAGTGCTGCGCGCCGTCACCCGGGCTTGCCGTCGGGGCGGGGCGTGAACAGGGCGGGGCCCACGCGCGCGAGGTAGATCAGGAACGCGACGGTCCAGAGCGTCGCGGCGACGTCGAGGGCGCGCTCCCCGAGGCCGGCGAGCGGGCCCACGACGCGCACGAGCGCCGCGAGCGCGACGAGCCCGAACGCGACGCCGAGCGCGCGCCCCGCGACGAGGGCGCGTCCGGTGTGGCCGAGCGAGACGCGCGCCATCATCCCGAGGATCAGCGTCCCGATCGCGCCCACGGTGAGCGCGTGCGTCGCCGTCGAGTCGTCGACCGCGGGCGAGAGCACCGCGACCGCGCGCAGCGCGAGCCCGAGCGGGACGAACAGGTACCCGACGTGCAGCACCCACAGGAGCGGCTCGGCGAGCGAGCGCCGCGCGCCCCAGCGCCACGCGCGCGCCAGCGCGGCGACCGCGGTCACGGCCGCGACGATCGCGAGCGCGGGCCCGCGGAGCTGCGCGGCGTCGAGCGCCGCGAGCGCGAGCGCGCCGCCGACCGCGAGCCGGTCGAGCCACACCACGTTCGCGATGTCGCTCGCGCCGGTCGCGTTGCGCGTGAACATCGGGATCACGCGGCCGCCGATCACGAGCACGAGGACGATGACGAGGTCGACCCCGAGCCGCGGGCCGAGCACCTGCCAGCCGACGTCGCCCATCCACGCGCCGGCGAGCGTGAGCGCCTGCGCCGCGAAGAGCAGCGCGAGCAGCCCGACGATCCCGTAGTTGCGCTTGCTCTTCGCGAGCAGGATCGGGCGGCCGACCGCGATGGCCACGAGCGGGAGGAAGGCGAGGGCGACGGCCGCGCCGTACGTCCCGCCCACGAGCATCGCGACGCGGCCCGCGAGCCAGACCGCGCAGATCGCGGCGAGCGCGGGGCCGACGGCGGTGACGCGGCCCGTCCAGTTCGACGCGGCCGTCAGCAGGAACCCGGCGATCACCGCCGCGGCGAAGCCGAACACCATCTCGTGCGCGTGCCACGCCGAGGGCAAGAGCGGCTCGCCGAGCGCGAGGTGGCCGCGCCGCACGAGCAGCCACGCCGGCACGCCGGCGACCGCGAACAGCGCCGCGAGGAGGAACAGCGGCCGGAAGCCCTTGTCGAAGAGCGCGAGGCGCCGCGCGGGCGCCGCGCGCCGTGCGAGCGTGATGAGCTCGGTGGTCATCCGATTGGGGATCTGCGCCCGCGGAGGCAGAAGTCCACCCCCGCGCGCGGCGTGCTTGTTGACCGGCGCGGGGCGGGCACGGTAGCCAGGCAGGATGAGCGCGGGGTTCGTCTCGAGCCGGGCCGAGGAGCTCGTGCCTGCCGGCGCGCACGCCCTCGCCGCGCTCGCGATCGCGCTCTACGCCGCGCTCTACGCGCCGCCGTCGCTCGCGCCGAACGGGGCGCGCGCGTTCGCGCCCGAGCTCGTCGGGCACTTCGCGCCGAGCCTGCTCGGCGGGATCGCGACGACGCTCGCGATCGTCGCGGGCGTCCTCGCCGCGCTCGGCTGGCGCCGGGTCCCCGTGGGCAAGGACGCGCGCGTGTTCTCCGCCCTCGAGCTGCCGCCCTCGCTCGGGGTGTTCGTCAGCGGGCTGCTCCTCGCGTTCGGGATCGTGCTCGCCCTCGCGCCGGTCATCGACTACTCGACCTACGGAGTGCAGGCCGACCGCCTCTTCGAGTCGGCGCTCGGCGTCTTCTGCGTCGCCGCCGGCTGGCTGCTCGGCGGCCTGCGCCGGCTGACCGTCGTCGACCGCGCGGCGGGCACCCTGACGATCACGTGGGGCAAGCCCTTCGCATGGCGTCGCCGGCGCTACGCGCTCGCCGACGTGTCGGGCGTGTTCTTGCACGTGGTGCACCGCGCGCCGTCGACCGACGTGTACCGGGTGATGGTCGCGCTGCCCGGCGGGGCGGGCGCGACGCCGCTCGAGGTGCACTTCACGCAGGCGACCGCGGAGCGCGCGCTGCGCCGCATCGCGTCGTGGGCGGGGCTGCCGCTCGTCGGGCCGCCCGACCCACCGTGAGGCCCGTCAGCGCGAGACGCGCGCGAGCACGACCTTGAGGTAGTCGCCCTCGGGGAACCCGAGCACGCGCGGGTGATCGGGCCCGGCGCCCCAGCGCCCGAGGACCTGGAGGACGCACTTCGCCTTGACGGCCGCGTCGTAGAGCGTCGCCTCGAAGGCCTCGCGGTCGACGTGGCTCGAGCAGCTCGCGGCCAGGAGCAGGCCCCCGTCGCCGAGCCGCCCGAGGCACTCGCGGTGCAGGCGCCGGTAGGCCTTGATCGCCTGCGGGCGCGCGCCCTCGCTCGGCGCGAAGCTCGGCGGGTCGCACACGATGAGGTCCCAGGCGCGCTTGCCCGCGCGGGCCGCCTCGAGGAACGCCGGCACGTCGGCGACGTGCGTCTCGTGCAGGCCCGGCGTGAGCCCGTTCTTGGCCCAGCCCTCGCGCGCGAGCGCGAGCGCGCCTTCGGCCACGTCCACCGTCTCGACGCGCCGCGCGCCCCCGAGCCCCGCCGCGATCGAGAAGCCGCCCGTGTAGCCGTAGAGGTTCAGCACGCGCATCCCCTCGGCGAGCCGCCGCGTCATCTTGCGCGACTCGCGGTGGTCGAGGAACAGGCCGGTCTTCTGGCCGCGGTGCACGTCGACGAGCAGGTGCATCCCGTGCTCGAGCACCTCGAGCGGCGCGTCGGGCACCTCGCCGAACGCGCGCTCGACGTGCGTGTCGCCGCGGCGCCCCGTCTTGACGAGCAGCGCCTCGAGCCCCGCCTCGCGGCGGAGCGCCTCGACCGCGGCCTCGCGCCAGCGCTCCGCGCCCGCGCCGTCGAGCCGCAGCACGCCGACCGCGCCGTAGCGATCGCACACGATCCCGCCGAGCCGGTCGCCCTCGCCGTGCACGAGGCGCACGGCGTCCGTCGACGGCGGGGTCAGCCGCTCGCGCAGGCGCACCGCGTCGCGCACGCGCCGCAGGACGAGCGCCGCGTCGAGCGGCTCGTCTCTCGTGGTCCAGACGCGCACCGCGATCGGGCCCGCGTCGGCGATCCCGCGGCCCACGAAGCGGGCGTCCGCGTCGCGCACGGTGACCACGGCGCCCGGCGCGGCGTCGAAGCGCCCGAGCGCGTCGCGGTACACCCACGGGTGTCCGGCGCGTACGTGGTTGCCCACGCCGGCCTTGCGCAGCCGCGCCTCGATCACCGCGACGCGTCCACGTCGAGCCCGTAGCGCTCGATCCAGCGGTAGATCTGCTTGCGGTCGCGCCCGAAGAACAGGGCGACCTGCGCGACGTTGCCGCCGAAGTGCGCGATGGCGCGCGCGAGCTCCTCCTGGGTCGGCGTTCCGTCGGGACGCACCGAGAGCGAGAGCGGCGGCTCGCTCGGCCCCGCGACCGCGGGCCGCCGCGCGGCGACCGGCGCCGCGATCGCCGGCGGCAGGTGCTCGAGCCCCACGCGCTCCGCGCTCGCCGCCCGCACCGCGACCTGCGCCGCGAGCTGCTCGAGCTCGCGCACGTTGAACGGCCAGCGGTGGATCGCGAGCGCCTCGGCCGCGTCGGGGTCGAGCGCGCGCGGCGCCTCGTCGTGCCGCGCGAGGAACCGCATGAACAACGGCAAGACGTCTTCACGTCGCTTGCGCAGCGGCGGCGCCGCGATCGTCCAGCCCGCCAGGCGCGCGTAGAGATCGCCGCGGAAGCGCTCGGCCTCCACCTCGGCGCCGAGATCGCGGTTCGTCGCCGCCACGACGCGCACGTCCACGTGCCGCGCGTTGCTCGCGCCCACCGCGCGCACCTCGCCCGTCGCGAGCGCGCGCAGCAGCTTGGGCTGCACCGCGAGCGGGAGCTCGCCGATCTCGTCGAGGAAGATCGTCCCGCCGGCGGCGGTCGCGAAGAGGCCCTCGCTCGCCTTCTGCGCGCCGGTGAACGCGCCGGCCACGTGCCCGAACAGCTCGCTCTCGACGAGGTCGGGCGGGAGCGCGCCGCAGTTCACCGCCACGAGCGGGCCGCTGCGCCCGGAGCGCGCGTGGAGCGCGCGGGCGACGAGCTCCTTGCCGGTCCCCGTCTCGCCGAGCACGAGCACGGGCAGCGCGCGCCCCGCGACGAGCGCGACCTCACCGCGCGTGCGCTGCATCGCGAAGCTGCGCCCGAAGAGCGGCGGCTCCTCCGCCGCCGCGATCGGCGCGTCGGGCGCGAGCTCGACCTGCTCGTAGAGCAGGAGCGTCGCGCCGACGCGGATCACGTCCTGATCGACGAGCCCCGCGCGGCTCTCGGGCACGCCGCCGACGTAGGTCCCGTTGCGGCTGCCGAGGTCCGCGAGCCACCAGGTCTCGGTCGCCGCCTCGCGCTCGAGCGCCGCGTGCCGCCGCGACAGCTCCGAGTCGGCCAGCGCGAGCGGCCCCGCGACGTGGCCGGCGCGCCCGAGCTCGAGGGGCGCGTCGAGCATCACGACGCGCCCGAGCGCCGCCGCGTCGGGCGACGCGATCACGACGAGCCGCTGCGCGCGGAGCGCGGCGGCCCGCCGCCCCGGCGTCGAGACGGTGCGGTCCGTCTCCTGCACTCAGCTCGCCTTCTCGAGCGCCCGCTCGATCATCTGCTCGACGCGCAGGAGCAAGGCGTGTTGCTTGGTCAGCGCATCGGCGTCCGCCTCGTCGAGGCCCGTCTTGACGGCGGTGACCGCCTTCTTCGCCTTCTCGACCGCGGTCGCGCCGACCGGCGTCCACGCCATCTTCTTCTCGGCCTCGGGCAGCACGCCCTCGAGCTTCGCGATGAGGCGCGAGCACGCCTGGCGGCTGTCCTCCTTCGACTCCTCGGCGCGGCGGTGGGCGAGGTACTCCGCGCTGTCGGCCATCATCCGCTCGATCTCGTCGTCGGAGAGGCCGCTCGAGGCGAGCACGTCGATCACCTTCTCCTCGCCGGTGTCGAGGTCCTTGGCGCCGACGCTGAACATCCCGTCCTCGTCGATGGTGAAGGTCACGCGCACGCGCACCGTGCCCGCCGGCCCCGGCCGCAGGTTCGTCAGCGCGAAGCGGCCGAGCGGCGTGTTCTCCGCCGCCCACTCGCTCTGCCCTTGGAGCACCACGACCTTGAGCGCGGCCTGTCCGTCGCGGCTCGTCGTGAACAGCTCCTCGACCTTGGTCGGCACCGGCTCCATCGCCGGGATCAGCGCGTCGAAGCGGCCCCCTGCGGTCATGATGCCGAGCGAGTGCGCGGTCACGTCGTGCAGGCCCGTGTCGCGCTCCTCCTCGATCGCGTGCGCGGCGAGCGCGGCGCCGAGCGCGACGACCTCGTCCGCGTGCACGCCCTTGCACGGGGGCCGCCCGAAGAACTCCTCGACCGCGCGCTGCACCGCCGGCATGCGCGTCATGCCGCCGACGAGGATCACCTCGTCGACGTGCTCCGGCGCGAGCTGCGCGTACGAGAGCCCGAGCTCGCAGATCTGGAGCGTCCGCGTGACGAGGTCCGCGGTCAGCCGCTCGAGCATCTCGCGCGTGATCGTGTACTCCAGGTGGAGCGGGCCGGTCTCGGGTGTCGCGATGACGAAAGGCAAGCTGACGTCGGTCTGCTCGACGGAGCTGAGCTCGGCCTTCGCCTTCTGGGCCGCCTGCCTCACCCGCTGCAGGGCGATGGGCGAGGTGCGCAGGTCGATCGCGTTGTCGCGGTAGAAGGCCTTCATGAGGAAGTCCATCAACCGCTCGTCGAAGTCCTCGCCGCCGAGGAACGAGTCGCCGGTCGTCGAGACGACGTGGAACTCGCCCTCCTCGTCGATGCGGACGATCGAGATGTCGAACGTCCCGCCGCCGAGGTCGTAGACGGCGAGCGTCTTGGGCTCGGCGCGCCCGAACCCGTACGCGAGCGCCGCGGCGGTGGGCTCGTTCAGGATGCGCACCACCTCGAGCCCGGCGATCGCGCCCGCGTCGCGCACCGCCTGTCGCTGGTTGTCGTTGAAGTAGGCCGGCACCGTGACGACGGCGCGGTCGACGCGCTCCTGCGTGAAGTCCTCGGCGACGACGCGCATCTCCTGCAGGAACATCGCGCTGAGCTCGGGGACCGAGTGCTCCTTGTCGTGCAGCACGATCCGCACGTCGCCGTTGGGGCCCGCGATCACCCGGTAGCTCGCGTGCGCCGCGGCGTGTTGCGCCTCCTCGCTGTCGAAGGGGCGGCCCATCAGGCGCTTGGCGCCCTGCACCGTGTGCTCCGGGTTGGTCACCGCCTGGCGCACGGCGATCTGGCCGACGATGCGCTGCCCCGCCTCGGTCACCGCGACGACGGACGGCGTCGTCGAGTACCCGTGTTTGTTCGGGATCACGCGAGGCTTCCCGCCATCGACCACCGCCACGCAGCAGTTGGTCGTGCCGAGGTCGATTCCGACGATCCGCGACATCGAAGCGAGCGCCCATTGTCACGCTTCCCGCGGGTCGTGCAAAGCCTCGTGTGCGCGGGCTCAGGGCGCGGGTGTGCTTGGCACGGCTCGCCGGCGCGCGCATCCTCGCCGCCGATGACCACCGCGCCCGAGGGCATCCCCACGGTCGACCTCGCCGACCTCTTCCACCACGACCGCGCCGTCCGCGCGACCGCGACGGACGCCATCCGCCTCGGCTTCGGCGAGTACGGCCTCCTGTACCTGGCCAACCACGGGGTCGACCTCGACCTGCGCGATCGGCTCTTCGATCGGTTCGTGGCCTTCACCGATCGCCCGCGCGAGGACAAGGAGCGGCTGAACGCGGCCAAGATCTGGTTCCAGCGCGGCTGGACCCCGCCGAACACCGAGCGCGCGGTCGTCGCGGGGGGCCAGCCCGACTTCAAGGAGTGCTACTTCGCCGCGCCCGTCCCCACCGACCCGGGCTGCGCGATCGAGTACCCGGAGCTCTACGCCGCCAACGTCTGGCCCGACGGAGACGACGGCTTCGCCGCCGACTACGTCGCGCTCGGCCAGCAGCTCCACGAGGCGGGGCTGAGCCTGCTCCAGGGCGTCGCGATGGCGCTCGAGGTCCCGCAGCGCACGTTCGACCACAAGCTCGAGGGCGCGGCGCACGTGCTGCGCCTCCTGCGCTACCTGCCGCTCGACGCCGAGCAGGTCGCGGCGGGCGTGCTGTGGGGCGAGGAGCACACCGACTTCAACCTCCTCACGCTCTTGCCCGGCGGTCGCTTCCTCGACCCGGACGGCCACCCGTGCGCGCGCCCCGACGACGGCGCCGGCCTCGCGCTGCGCACGCGCTCGGGCGACAAGGTCCGCGGCGTCGCGCCGCCCGGCTGCATCGTCGCGCAGGTCGGCCAGCAGCTCGAGATCCTCACCGGCGGCCTCTTGCTGGCGACGCCGCACGTCGTCACCGCGCCGCGCACGCCCGGCTACACCCGCGTCAGCGCCGCGCACTTCCTCCACCTCCACGCCCACGCGCTCGTCTACCCGTTCGAGCGCTTCCGCACCGACGCCGCCCGCCGCGCGTACGCGCCGCCCGTGCTCGCGGGGACCTACGCGATCAAGACGCTGGTCGACATCGGGCTCGCCCCGCCGAGCGCCCTCGACGGGCTGGGCTACCGCCACTACGACCGCCTCGCGCAGCAGCGCGAGGGAGAGCGCCCGCCCGCCTGACGTATCTCTCGAGGTCATGGGCCACCTGCGCACCCTCAAGCTCGTCAACTTCGCGATCGGCGCCTACACGTTCCTGTTGGGCCTGCTCTTCCTCGTGATGTTCGTGCTGCCCGGCCTCTGGG
This sequence comes from Sandaracinaceae bacterium, assembly GCA_019637095.1. Taxonomy (GTDB): domain Bacteria; phylum Myxococcota_A; class Polyangia; order Polyangiales; family Sandaracinaceae; genus JACKEC01. Next base: position 19,435 of record JAHBWG010000105.1, read on the forward strand.
CGTGGTGGGACGGGCAGGGCGAGGGCCTGCTCTTCGTGCTCGCGGGCGTCCTCGCCTTCCTCCTCGTCGGCGGCATCGGCGCCGCGCACGTCGTCGTCGGCTACCTCGTCGGCAGCGCGCGCGGCCGCGTCGCGCAGAGCCTGCTCGCGTCCATGCAGCTCATGAGCTTCCCGTTCGGCACCGCCTACGCGCTCTACGCGCTCTGGGTGTGCTGGCTGAACGCCGAGACCTCCCGCCGCTTCGAAGCGGTCATCAAGCCGCCGGTCACCTGACGCCTCGAGGGCTCGATCTCGAGGGCTCAATACAGCACGACGGAGCGGATCGACGAGCCGTCGTGCATCAGGTCGAACGCGGTGTTGATGTCGTCGAGCTTCATGCGGTGCGTCACCAGCGAGCTCACCTCGATGCGCCCTTCCATGAACCAGTCGACCAGCTCCGGCAGCTCCGTGCGGCCGCGCACCCCGCCGAACGCGCTGCCGCGCCACACGCGCCCCGTCACGAGCTGGAACGGCCGCGTCGCGATCTCCTGCCCCGAGCCGGCGACCCCGATGATGATCGACTCGCCCCAGCCCTTGTGACAGCACTCGAGCGCCTGCCGCATCAACCGCACGTCGCCGACGCACTCGAACGAGTAGTCCGCGCCGCCGCCCGTGAGCTCGATCAGGTGCGCCACCAGGTCGCCCTCGATCTCCTTCGGGTTCACGAAGTGCGTCATCCCGAACCGCTCGCCCCACGCCTTCTTGTCGGGGTTCGTGTCCACGCCCACGATCTTCGCGGCGCCGACGAGCTTCGCGCCCTGGATCACGCTCAGCCCCACGCCGCCGAGCCCGAAGACCACCACGTTCGCGCCGGCCTCGACCTTCGCCGTCTTGATCACCGCGCCGAGCCCGGTGGTCACCCCGCACCCGAGCAGACACACCACGTCGAACGGCGCGTCCTCGCGGATCTTCGCGAGCGAGATCTCCGGCAGGACGGTGTGCGTCGCGAAGGTCGAGGTGCCCATGAAGTGGTAGAGCGTCTCGCCGCCCGCCGAGAAGCGGCTCGTGCCGTCCGGCATCAGCCCTCGGCCCTGGGTCGCGCGGATCGCCTGACACAGGTTCGTCTTCTGGCTCAGGCAGAACCGGCACTCGCGGCACTCCGCCGTGTAGAGCGGGATCACGTGATCGCCGACCGCGAGCGAGCGCACGCCCGCGCCCACTTCGACCACCACGCCCGCGCCCTCGTGGCCCAGGATGGACGGGAAGATCCCCTCCGGGTCCGCACCGGACAGCGTGTACGCGTCCGTGTGGCACACGCCGGTGGCCCGCAGCTCCACGAGGACCTCGCCCGCCTTGGGGCCCTCGAGCTCGACGTCCTCGATGCTCAGCGGCGCCCCCGGCGCCCGTGCGACCGCGGCTCGGATCTTCATGCTCACCTCCGTGCGCCGAGCCTACTGCGCGCCGCCTCGCGCCGTCACGCGCAGCGGGGCGAGCCCGCTCCGCCTGTCGCGCAGGATCGTCCCCGCTCAACTTTCGCGGCGAGCGGCCGTTCTCGGGGGACATGAGCGAGCCCGCGACGTGGTCCGAGGAAGCCGAGCGCACGACCTCGGGGGTGATCGTGCCGCCCCAGACGGCGCCGTCCGTGCCGCCGCCGGGGAGTGAGCAGGTGGTGGTGGCGAGCGGCGGGCCCGTGGGCGCGTCGCAGACGATCGGCGATCGGTGCCGGATCGGGCGCGCGCCCGGCTGCGAGGTGGTGCTCCGCGACACGGCGGTCTCGCGCGAGCACGCGGTGATCGTGCGGCAGGCAGACGGCTCGCTCGTGATCGAGGACCTCGCGAGCCGCAACGGGACGTGGCTGAACGGGCGGCGGGTGCAGCGCGCGGTGCTGTCCACCGGCGATCGCGTGCAGCTCGGGCCGCGGGCGATGCTCTCGATCAGCGTGCCGGACCCGGTGCACGAGCGGCGGCTCGCGCGGCAGCGGATGGAGGCGGTCGGGCGCCTCGCGACCCGCGTGGCGCACGACTACAACAACCTGATGGGCGCGGCGCTCGCGACGTCCGAGCACCTCGCGCTCGAGCTCGAGCGGGTCGGCGCGCTGCGCCACGGTGAGGTCGGCGAGTGCATGCGCGACCTGCGGCTCGTGCTCGAGCGCGCGCGCGAGCTGACGCACGCGATCGGGAGCCAGGGGCGGCGCGAGGCGGCGCGGCGGCCCGCGCCCGTCGACGTCGGCGAGGTGTGCGACGAGGTGCTGCGGCTCTGCCGGCGCACGTTCGGCGGCGACATCCAGGTGCGCCGGCGCTGGCACGCGGGGCACGTGGTGCGCGCCCACCGGACCGAGCTGCATCAGATCGTGCTGAACCTCTGCCTCAACGCGCGCGACGCGATGCCCGAGGGCGGCACGCTGCGGATCGCGGTCGAGGCGGCGCGCGGGGCGCTCGGCGACGGGACCGAGGGCGTGCTCGTGCGCGTCGCCGACACGGGGGCGGGCATGAGCGAGTCGGTGCGGCGGCGCGTGTTCGAGCCGTTCTTCACGACGAAGGCGGACGGTCGCGGCTCGGGGCTCGGGCTCGCGACGGTGAAGGAGCTCGCCGAGGGGATGGGCGGGCGCGTCGAGGTGGAGAGCGAGCCGGGGCGCGGGTCGGTGTTCCGCGTGTGGCTGCCGGCGTGCTCGGAGCGCGCGGCGCCGCGTCCGGAGCGCGTGGAGGCCCGGCGCACGTCGGCGGCGCTGCCGCGCGCGGTGACCGAGGAGCAGGCGGCGGTGCGCGAGGAGCGCCGCACATCGCCACGCGAGAGCGGGACGCTGCCGAAGGAGGCGGCGCCGATCCTCGTGGTCGACGATCAGGTGCTCGTGCAGCGGTGCCTAGCGCGCTTGCTCACCGGCGCGGGGCACCGCGTGGAGACGGCGAGCGATGGTCGCGAGGCGCTCGCGCGCGTCAAGGCGTCGCGCCCGGCGGCGGTGCTGCTCGATCTCGACCTCCCGGTGATGCGCGGCGACGCGGTGCTCGAGGCGCTGCTCGAGCTCGACCCGACGCTGCCCGTGATCACGATGAGCGGCCACTTCGGGCCGGACCGGGAGGCGGCGCTGCGGCGCGCGGGGGCGCGCGGGCACCTGGCCAAGCCGTTCGACGCCGGCTCGCTGCGCGCGCTGCTCGCGGAGCTCGACGTGCAGCCGGTGGCGCGCGCGCGTTGAGCTCCCGGAGGAGCACGTTCCAGTGTTCCAACCCTCCTCGTCTCCCCCTCTCTCCTCGTCTCCCGTGAAAACGGGAGGCGACGAGACCGGCGCGAGGAGAGTGCGCGTAGCGTCCACGTCGCCGTTCACGACCACGTCAACGACCACGTCAACGACCACGTCAACGACCACGTCAACGCGGCGCCCTCCCGCCGCGCCGCCTCGCAAGCGGCGACGTGATCGTGGTCGGCGACGTGATCGTGGTCGGCGACGTGATCGTGGTCGGCGACGTGATCGTGGTCGGCGACGTGATCGTGGTCGGCGGCGGCTCCGAGGACACTCCCCAGGTGGAAGACGGGAGACGACGAGTGCGCCCTCGCGCCAGGGGGAAGGACCTCGGCGCAGACGCCTCGACGAGCGCTCCACCGCGTGCGCTCTCGACCAGTCGAGAGTGTTTGAGCCCGCGACCCCGGCGGGCGGGCCTGCTATGCCCCCGGCGATGAAGGTGCAGTGCTTCACCGTGGGCATGTTCGGCGTCAACACGTACCTCCTCACCGACGAGGCGACGGGCGCGAGCGCGATCGTGGACACGGGCGAGACCGACGAGCTCGTGCGCGCGCTGTCGGCGCTCGAGCCGGCGCCGGACGTGAAGATGATCTTGCTCACCCATGGGCACCTCGATCACGCCGGCGCCCTCACGCTCCTGCAGGAGGTGTGGGACGTGCCCACCTACCTGCCGCGCCAGGAGCGCCCGCTCTTCGAGACGCTGCCCGTGCAGGGGCGCATGTTCGGGATGCCGCAGCTCGATCGGCCGTGCGGGCGCGTCGACCACTGGGTCGAGGACGGCGACGCCATCGCGCTCGGCGAGACGACGCTGCGGTTCCTGTCCACGCCCGGGCACACGCCCGGGCAGGGCTGCTACTTCGACGAGCACGACATCGTCGTCGGCGACACGCTCTTCGCCGGCTCGATCGGGCGGACGGACTTCCCGATGAGCGATCCGGCGCAGGCGGTCCAGAGCCTGCGGCGGCTGCTCGCGCTGCCCGGGCACCTGCGCGTGCACAGCGGGCACGGGCCGATGACCACGCTCGGCGAGGAGCTCGCGTCGAACCCCTTCCTCGGCTACCTGCGGCGCGAGCGCGGGCTCCCCGCCGGCCCCACGATCCGCTGGGCGCCGGGGACCTGACGAGTCACCCCGCGCGTTCGGCGCGCTCGAACAGGACGAGGCGCGAGGGGGCGAGGGACTCGCGCACGAGGATCGCCGTGTCGTTGATGCCGAGCGGGAGCAAGAAGGCGTGCTCGGAGCGGTGCCGGAGCGCGGCGCCGAGCGCCTCGAACACGTCCTCGAAGTCCGGCTCCTCGGGGAGCTTCACGTCGAGGAAGAGCGCGTCGGCGAGGGCGGCAACCGCGTCCTCGACCAGCGCGGGGGTCTCGTGCGAGTCGCAGAACACCAGGACGCGATCGGCGACCGCGCGCTCGAGGGACTCGGCGCAGATCAGCGGCTCGCCGTCCTCGGTCTCGTCGTCCCCCTCGCGGCCGTAGTGCTCGCGCAGCGTCGCGAGGATGTCCGGCCCGTCGAGGCCGGTCGGCGCCGGCTCGTCCGGTCCGCGGGCGAACGCGGCGCGGGTGAGCGCCTCGAAGCCGGCGAGGTCGACGTCCCGCAAGAGGCCTTGCGCCTGGAGCTCGGGCAAGACCTCCGCCGGCGGCAGGACGACGCGCGCGTGCGGTTTGTCCGCGTGGTCGTGGATCACCCACACCACCTCGCCGGGCGTGGGGCGGACCGCCGCGTGGATCAGCGGCGCCCAGACCTCGCGCCCGCCGTGGATCAGGAGCGTGACCTTCGGGCTCGTCGGGTGCTCGTCGAGCGCGAGCACGTCCGCGCGCCGGAGCGTGTCGTCCGCCTTCACGCGCCGGCCTCGATGCGCAGCGCGCGGGCGCGCGCGACCATGCCCTTGAGCAGCTCGATCTCGCGCAGCGCGTGGCGCACGTTCTCCTCGCGCGCCTCGTGCGTGAGCATCACGACGTGGACGGGCTCGTCCGAGCCGCCGCCGCGGCCTTCCTGCACCATCTGCTCGATCGAGACGTCGAAGGCGCCGAGCACGCCGGCGATCCGCGCGAGCACGCCGGGGCGATCGAGCACGCTGAAGCGAAGGTACCAGCGGCACTCGTGCTGGCCCGGCGGCGCGATCGGGGGGCGCGCGAGGTGCTCGCCGCGCCACGCGCGCTGCGGCACGCGGCCGCTCGCGCCGAACACGAGGTTGCGCCCGACGTCCACGATGTCGCTGACCACGCTCATCGCGGTCGGCAGCGCGCCGGCGCCGTAGCCCGAGAGCAGGCAGGGGCCGAGCATCTTGCCCTCGAGCACCACCACGTTGAGCGCGCCGGAGATGCTCGCGAGCACGCTCGCCTCGGGGACGAGGGCCGGGTGCACGCGCAGATCGAGCGAGCCGTCCGGGCGCGCCGCGCCGACCGCGAGCGGCTTGATCACGTACCCGAAGCGCGACGCCATCTCGATGTCGACCGCGCCGACCTCGGTGATGCCTTCGGTCGCGATCTCCTCGGGCCGCACGTCCGCGCCGAACGCGAGCGTCGCGAGGATCGCGAGCTTGTGCGTCGCGTCGCCGCCGCCGACGTCGAGCGTCGGGTCCGCCTCCGCGTAGCCGGCGGCCTGCGCGCCGGCGAGCGCCTCGGCGAAGTCGAGCCCGCGCTCGCGCATCTCCGAGAGGATGTAGTTGCTCGTCCCGTTCACGATCCCGCGCAGCGCCACCACCGTGTCGGCGGCGAGCGCCTCGCGCAGCACGCGGATCACGGGGATGCCGCCCGCGACCGCCGCCTCGAAGTAGAGGTCGACGCGGCGCGCCTCGCTCAGCGGGATCAGCTCGTGCCCGCGCTCCGCGAGCAGGGCCTTGTTCGCCGTCACGACGGACTTGCCCGCCTCGATCGCGCGGCGCACGTACTCGCCCGCCGGCTCCAGCCCGCCCATCACCTCGACGACCACGTCGATCTCCGGGTCGTCGAGCACGTCCTCGGGGCGGAACGAGAGCAGCCCGTCGAAGCGGCTCGAGCGCGGCCGGCCCGTGTCGCGCGCGACCACCCGCCGCACCTCGATCGAGCTGCCCATGCGGCGCTCGATCGCGCCGGCGTTGTCCTCGAGCAGGCGCAGGATGCCCTCACCCACCACGCCGGCGCCGAAGAGCCCGATTCGAATGGGGCGACTCACGCGCGCGTTCATAGCCCGAACCTCGACGTGGTAACACCCCCACCGGTGCTGACGCCGCGGACATGGCTGCTGCTGGCCTGGATCGTCGTCGGGGCGAGCGTGCTCGTCGCGCACGTCAACGTGGTCTGGCAGGTGCTCAGCACCAAGCGGCCCAAGGACGGCGGCCGTCGCTGGCTCGCGCTCGTGCCCCCGATGGCGTTGTTCTACGCGGCGCAGGATCGGCGCTGGGGGAGCCTCGTCGTCTGGGTGGGCGCGCTCGCGCTCTACGTCGTGCTGCGCCTCGCAGAATGGTGATATCGTGCGGCCGATGTCGCGGTGGCTCGTCGCGTTGGCGTTCGCGGTGCTGGGGCTCGCGCCCGGCCTCGCCCAGGCGCAGAACCCCCTGATCCGCCAGGGGCAGCAGCAGTACGACGAGCTGCGCTTCGAGGAGGCGCTGCAGACGCTCTCGGCCGCGCTCGTGCGCTCGGGCAACACGCCGCAGCAGTACGCGACGATCTACCGCCTGCTCGCGGTGACCTACCTCGCGCTCGGCCGCGAGGAGGAGGCGTCGGGCGCGTACCAGAGCATGCTCCCGCTCGACCCGGAGCACACCTTCGGCGAGGAGATCGCGCCGCGCATCCGCGGGTTCTTCCAGAACGTCCGCGACGCGTGGGAGGCGGCGGGGCGCCCGGGGACCGCGTCGCCAGGCGCGCCCGAGGCGCGCGTCGACATCCGCCATCGCTCGCCGCCGGAGGCCGAGCGCGAGACCGAGGTGCCGCTCTCGGCGACCATCGAGGACCCGCAGGGGCGCGTGGACTCGCTCGTGCTCGCGTACCGGCAAGGCTCGAGCGCGGTCTTCACGCGGCTCGAGACGCGCCTCGCCGCGAACGGCGAGTACCAGGCGACGATCCCCGCGGACGCGGTCGCGCCGCCGCTCGTCGAGTACTACTTCGAGGCGCTCGACGCGCAGGGCCTCCCGATCGCCGCGCGCGGCGACGTGGCCGCGCCGCTGCGCATCGCCGTCCCCGAGCCCGGCGGCAACGTGCTCGAGGAGTGGTGGTTCTGGACGATCATCGGCGTGGTCGTGGTCGGCGGCCTCGTCGCCGGGATCCTGATCGCCGACGCGCTCTCGCAGCCGACGCAGCCGGCGACCGGGACGTTCGTCATCACCGTCGAATGACCGCGCCGCCGCGCTACCCGATCGTGCGGGTCCACGTCGCGCCGGGCGAGGTCGACGCGGTGAGCGGCGCGCTCTTCGAGCTGGGCGCGACGGGCGTCGAGGAGCGCGACGGCTCGACCATGGATCGCGTCGAGGGCGGCGGCGCCGAGCTGGTCGCGCACTTCGACGACGAGGCGAGCGCGCGCGACGCGGCGGACGCGCTCGCGCCGCGCGAGGCGGCGGTGGACTTCATCGTCGGCGACGACTGGAAGGAGCGCTGGAAGGAGTTCTTCGAGCCGGCGCGCGTCGGCGAGCGCTTCGTCGTACGCCCGCCGTGGCGCGAGGTCGAGGCGGGGCCGCTCGATCACGTGATCGTCATCGATCCGGGGCAGGCGTTCGGGACCGGCACCCACGAGACGACGCGGCTCGTGCTGCGCGAGATCGAGCGCGTCGGCGCGCGGGGCGACGTGCTCGACGTCGGCTGCGGCTCCGGGATCCTGGCGATCGGCGCGCGGCTCGCGGGGGCCGCGCGCGCGGTGGCGATCGACGTCGACCCGATCGCGGTGCGCGCGACGCTCGAGAACGCGGAGGTCAACGGCGTGCCGCTCGAGGCCTCGACGACCGACGTGGCCGACGTGCCGGGCGCGTTCGACCTCGTGCTCGCGAACATCCGCGCGCCGGTGCTCGTGCCGATGGCGCCCCTGCTCGTGGCGCGCACGCGCGGGCACCTGATCCTGAGCGGGCTGTTGGTCGAGGAGCGCGACGAGGTCCGCGCCGCGTACGACCCGCTCCTCGCGTTCGAGCACGAGCGCGTCGACGGCGACTGGCTCGCGCTCACCTACCGGCGCCCGGCATGAGCGCGCGGCGGCTCGCGTGCGCGCCGCTCCCGCGCGACGGCGGGCGCGTCGTACTCGACGAGGCGGCGCGCCGCCACGCCCGCGTGCTGCGCCTCTGCGCCGGCGAGTCCGTCGTCCTGTTCGACGGTGAGGGCGGCGAGGCCGACGCGACGATCGCCGCCCTCGATCCCCTGACCTGCGACGCCGGCCCGCGCCGCGTCCTCGCCGCGTCCCCGCAACGTGTCGTGCTGTGTTACTGCCTGCCCAAGGGCAACGCCAAGCTCGACCTCGCGATCCGCGGCGCGACGGAGGTCGGCGTCGCCGCGATCCACCTCGTGGTCAGCGAGCGCAGCGTCTCGCGCCCCGAGGCGCGCGCGATCGACAAGAAGCGCGAGCGCCTCGCCCGGGTCGCCGAGGAGGCCGCGCGCCAGTCCGGCCGCGCCACGGTGCCCACCGTCCACCCGCCGGCCCCGCTCGACGAGGTCGCCGCGCGCGCGCCCGAGCGCGCCGCGCTCCTCGCGTGCGCCCCTGGCGGGGCCGCGATGCGCCTCGCGGGGGTGAGTGAGGCGTGGCTCCTCGTCGGCCCCGAGGGCGGCCTCGCCGACGCCGAGCTCGCCCTGCTCGAGCGCGCCGGCTGGGCTCGCGTCGCGCTGGGCGAGACCACCCTGCGCACCGAGACCGCCGCGATCGTCGCCCCCGCCTTGGCCCTCGCCGCCATGCGCGGGTGAGCGGGGACGATCCTCG
>JAHBWG010000106.1 GCA_019637095.1 Sandaracinaceae bacterium
GGGCGTCATCGAGCAGAACTTCCAGTACCGCATCGGCCAGGGCCGGATCGTCTCGATCCGCATCGTGCAGCCGAACGTGCTCCACGCGGAGACCGCGAGCCTGCACGACTACGTCGAGCTCCAGGTCGTCCCGAACGTCTCCGAGGTCGAATCGATGACCGGCGGGACGATGATGGTCGACGACTGGGCGAACTACGGGGCGTGATCTCCGTGCGCGGCGCTCCTCGCGCCGCGCCACCTCGCCGGCGCCGGGCTGCTTCACGCGGCCCGGCGTCGCCGTTTTTTTTTTGGGGTAGACTCGGGGCACCATGAGCAGCCGCGGCCTCCTCTCTCGCCTCGCCACGGGCGCGCGCCAGAACGACACCGTCTCGTCGGTCGTCGACCACCTGCGCGACATGCTGAACACGCCGCAGGGCGAGTCGCTCACCGCGCCCGACTACGGGCTCGTCGACTTCGCGGACGTCTGCCACAACATGCCGGAGGCGATCGGCGCCATCCAGCAGTCGATCCGCGCGACGATCCTCAAGTACGAGCCGCGCCTGCGCAACGTGAGCGTGCGCTACGTGCCCAGCGAAGATCCGCTCGAGGTCCGCTTCGAGGTCGTGGCGCGCCTCGCCGACGCGCGGCGCAGCGTGGTCCGGCTGCGCACCTCGATGAACACCGGCGGCCACATGACGGTCGACTGAGCTTGCTGAGGGGTTGCTTCGCACCCCTCCCCCGCTGCGGCAAAGCTGCAGCGGGGCCGTGGGCGGCCCGAAGCCGACGCCGACGCCGACGCCGAAGCCGACGCCGACGCCCACTCCGAAGCCGACTCCGACTCCGACGCCGACGCCGAAGCCGAAGCCGAAGCCGACGCCGACGCCGAAGCCGACGCCGACGCCGACGCCGAAGCCGACGCCGAAGCCGAAGCCGAAGCCGAAGCCGAAGCCGAAGCCGAAGCCGAAGCCGACGCCGACGCCGACGCCGACGCCGACGCCGACGCCGACGCCGACGCCGACGCCGAAGCCGACGCCGACGCCGAAGCCGACGCCGACGCCGACGCCGACGCCGAAGCCGACGCCGACGCCGAAGCCGAAGCCGAAGCCGACGCCGAAGCCGAAGCCGACGCCGACGCCGACGCCGACGCCGAAGCCGAAGCCGAAGCCGAAGCCGACGCCGACGCCGAAGCCGACGCCGAGCCGAAGCCGACGCCGACGCCGACGCCGAAAACGTAGCGACCTCCGCGAACGGAGGCCGCCCCGCCGGCCACGCCGCCTACGCGTTGCGCCGTGCTCCGACGATCCGATAGAGCCGCGCCGCGATCGAGTCCGCCATCCGCCGCGCCGCCTCGACCTTCGCCGCGTCGACCAGCCCGGCCGCCGCCGCGATCTCCAGGTTGTCCCGCGTCTCCTTCGCCTCGTACATCGCGGTCTTCAGCCTTTCGCGACCGTTGCCATCGAACCGCCCGTCGCCCTCGGTGATGTTGAGCGCGACGTTCACCACCGACCGCCGAAGCTGCTTCGCGAGCTCGGGGTGCCTCCGACCGATGCTCTCCCAGAGCGGCCTGCACATCCGCACCAGCGTCACCGCGTCTGCGTACACCGTGAGCCGCCCCGTCTGCGCCTGCTGCGCCTGCTGCGTCTGCTGCGTCTGCTGCGTCTGCTGCGTCTGCTGCGTCTGCTGCGCCTGCTGCGTCCTCTGCGTCATCGTTCCTCTTCTTCCGCCGCCGGCTCCGTTCACCGACCGCGCCCCACGCGCGCCCGTCGTCCGGCGACCCCCCCCGCCGCCCCCGCGCGCAGCGCGGGTCAACCGCGAAGCCCGGCGCTCTGCGCCGGGTCGCCGAAGGCGACGGTTGACGCGCGCGAGCACGGGGGCAGAGTGGGGTGGCGCCGGACGACGGGCCCCTTGGAGAATTGCACGACACGTTGTCGGCACCTCGACCCGCGTCGGCATCCGCGTCGGCATCCGCGTCGGCATCCGCGTCGGCAGCCGCGTCGGCAGCCGCGTCGGCATCCGCGTCGGCGTCCGCGTCGGCGTCCGCGTCGGCAGCCGCGTCGGCAGCCGCGTCGGCGTCCGCGTCGGCGTCCGCGTCGGCATCCGCGTCGGCATCCGCGTCGGCATCCGCGTCGGCATCCGCGTCGGCATCCGCGTCGGCATCCGCGTCGGCATCCGCGTCGGCATCCGCGTCGGCATCCGCGTCGGCATCCGGGTCGGCATCCGCGTCGGCATCCGCGTCGGCATCCGCGTCGGCATCCGCATCCGCAGCCGAAGCCGATGCCGATGCCGAATGCCGAATGCCGAATGCCGAATGCCGAAAGCCGAGGCCGAAGCCGAGGCCGAAGCCGACGCCGAAGCCGACGCCGACGCCGAAGCCGAGGCCGAAGCCGATGCCGATGCCGAAGCCGAAGCCGAAGCCGAGGCCGAAGCCGAAGCCGAGGCCGAGGCCGAAGCCGAAGCCGAGGCCGAAGCCGAGGCCGAAGCCGAGGCCGAAGCCGACGCCGAAGCCGATGCCGAAGCCGAAGCCGAAGCCGAACCGGCCAGGCGATACGCCCGGGTTACACCCGTGCGTTTACCCCTATCGCCCCCCCCGAACGATCCCTATTCTGCCCCGGTCCTCGACGAGGACATCGACATCAACGAGAGAACAAGGAGAACGAGACCATGGCCTTCAATACTCACCTCATGATCAAGGCTGCCGGTGATGATGCCCCGATCCTCTTCGGCGAGGACACCACCCAGAATAATCAGGGCGAGACCGACGTGAGCGCGTGGCTCGAGTGCTCCGAGTTCGAGGTCGCCCTCGAGACCGGCCAGCAGGGCACCCACGGCTCCAGCCAGTCGACCGGCCACCGCGTGTGGAAGCCCGCCCGCTTCGTCCTGCGCCTCGGCAAGAGCACCCCGTGGCTCTTCGACGCGGGCCGGACGAACAAGAACATCGACCTGACCCTGCACTTCTTCCACCGCCACCACGAGACCGGCGTCATCGAGCAGAACTTCCAGTACCGCATCCAGCAGGGCCGGATCGTCTCGATCCGCATCGTGCAGCCGAACGTGCTCCACGCGGAGACCGCGAGCCTGCACGACTACGTCGAGCTGAAGGTCGTCCCGAACGTCTCCGAGACGGAGTCGGTCACCGGCGGCACGATGATGGTCGACGACTGGGCGAACTACGGGGCGTGATGTCCCGCGCGCGACGCACCTCTCGCGCCGCGCCACCTCGAACGACGCCGGGCTGCTCCACGCGGCCCGGCGTCTTCGCGTTCGAAGCCCCGGATCCGCCACGGCGGGCACTTGACGGTGGATTGCGCGGCGGGCACCGCGCTACGCTCGCGACCTTCGGGACGGGACGACCTTGTTCAGCAAGTATTACCAGAGCGAGCTGAGCTACCTGCGCGAGCTCGGGCGAGAGTTCTCGGAGGCGAACCCCTCGCTCGCCGGCCTCTTCGCCGAGCAGGGCGGCGACCCCGACGTCGATCGCCTCCTCGAGGGCTTCGCGTTCCTGACCGCGCGGATCCGCGAGCGCGTCGAGGACGCGGTGCCGGAGGTCGTCGACGCGCTCGCCGAGATGATCGTGCCGCAGTACACGCGCACGCTCCCCGCGTGCTCGGTCGTCGAGTTCCTGCCGCAGCAGACGGCGCTGCGCGGTCGGCACCGGCTGCCCGCCGGGACCGAGGTCGGCGCGCGCCCCATCGAGGGCACGACGTCGCTCTTCCGCACGACGGTCGACCTCGAGCTGCTCCCGCTCTCGCTCCACGAGTTCGCGTTCGATCACTCGGTCGAGGCGCACCCGGAGATCCGCATCGGGTTCCGGACCTCGCAGGCCGCCGACGCCCTCCTCGCCGAGACGAAGTCGCTGCGCCTGTTCCTGCACGGTCCGCTCGGCCTCACGACGACCACGTACCTGTGGCTCCTGCGCCACCTCAAGGACGTCGTCTACAAGGCCGCCGACGGGTTCACGATGTCGCTCGGCCGACGCTGCGTGTTCCCCGTCGGCGTCTCGCCGCACCAGCCGATGCTGCCGTGGCCCGACCTCGCGCCCGACGGCCTGCGCGTCCTGCAGGAGTACTTCACGCTCACGCAGAAGCTCCTCTTCGTCGACGTGCGCGGGCTCGATCGCGTTCCCTCGGAGCACGCCACCGACTCGTTCGTCCTGCAGTTCATCTTCGACCGCCCGCCCAAGCTCCCCGAGCGGCTCGACAAGGAGAATTTCCGGCTCCACTGCGTGCCGGTCGTCAACCTCTTCGAGGTGAGCGCCGACCCGATCGCGCGCGACCACCGCCAGCACGAGTACCTCCTGCGCGCGAGCGGCGTGAACCCGCGCCACATGGAGGTCTACTCGGTCGAGAGCGTCACCGGCCTGCTCGCGAACCGGCGCGGCCGCCGGACCTACACGCCGTTCTATAGCTACGAGCACGTCACCAAGCCGCGCGGCGAGCAAGCCTTCTTCCTCACGCGGCGCGCGCGCTCCCCGATCGACGACGGCCTCGACACCTACCTCACGGTGCTGACGCCGCGCGACGTCGAGCCCGACTTCGAGGAGGAGACGCTCTCGATCGACCTCGTCTGCACGAACCGCACGCTGCCGGCCGAGCTCCGCGCCGGCGACATCTCGGTGCCGACGCCGCGCTCGCCGACGATCGCTCGCTTCCGCAACCTCACGCAGGTGACGCGCCCGGTGCGGCCGCCGATCGGCGCGGAGATGCACTGGCGGCTCGTCGCGCACCTCTCGCTCAACATCCGCCCGCTCGCGAACGCCGAGTCGCTGCGCGCGCTGCTCGGGCTCTACAACTTCCACGAGTCGGCCGACCAGCAGCTCGGCAAGCAGAACCGCCTGCGGGTCGAGTCGATCCGCGACGTGAGCGCGCGCGCCGCGCGCAAGCTGATCGACCGCGTGCCGGTCCGCGGCCAGCACACGACGGTCGAGGTCGAGCAGGCCGCGTTCGCCTCCGAGGGCGACGTGTTCGCGTTCGGCAGCTCGCTCGACTGGCTCTTCGCGACGGAGACGCCGCTCAACAGCTTCCACCAGCTCACGATCGTCCTGCACCCGTCCGGCACGCGCATGGACTGGGAGCCGCGCACGGGGACGCAGCCGATCTTCTGACGCATGGCGACGACCGACCGACAGCGCCCGGAGGCGAGCGCGGGGCTCTCCGACAGCGAGATCCCGCCCGAGCCGCTCGCCGCGCTGATGCAGCGCGCGGCGCCCGCGCTCGCCGCCGCCCCGCAGTCGAGCTTCTTCCACGTCGTCTCGCTCCTCGAGCGGTTGACGCTCGACGCGGTGCGCGTCGGAGGCGACGGCCCGGTCGAGGGCGAGCGCATCCGGTTCCGGCACGACGGCGATCTCGGCTTCAGCTCGGGCGACATCTCCCGGGCGAAGGTCGAGCGGATGCCGCGCGGCTCGGACGCGTACCTCGAGGCGCCGATCCCGGTGTTCCGCGTGGAGACCACGTTCCTCGGGCTCACCGGGATCACCTCGCCGCTGCCGCTCTACATCGCGGAGGAGATCCTCCACGAGGACGACACGAACCCGGTGCGCCGGGACTTCCTCGACGTCTTCCACCACCGCCTCATCTCGCTCTTCTATCGCGCGGTCATCAAGTTCATGCCGCCACGCGAGCACCTCGCGGGGCAGCGCGACCCGTGGATGGAGCGGGCCCTGTGCCTGACCAACCTCGACCCGCGCATCCAGACGCGGACCCTGCGCGTGCAGCACCCGTCGGTGCTGGTGCGCCTCGCGCCGCTGCTCGCGGGCCGCGGGCGCGGGCCGCGCGTCCTCGCGCTCGCCCTGCGCGAGGTGCTCCGCGAGGGGCTCCTGCCGGACGGCACGGTGAACATCGAAGAGTTCGCCGGTGGCTGGATCGAGGTCGACGAGGACCAGCGCATGGCGCTCGGAGAGCGCAACTGCGAGCTCGGGGTCGAGGCGATCCTCGGCAAGCGCGCCTACGACCAGAGCGGCCGCTTCAGCGTGCGCATCGGGCCGCTCCACGCCCACAACTACCGGCGCTTCCTGCGCGACGGAGACCTCCTCCCCATCGTGAAGGACGTCGTCGAGCTCTGCTCGAAGGAGTCGCTCGACTTCGACGTGAAGCTCGAGCTCGCGTCGGACGCGGTGCCCTCGTTCCAGCTCTCCTCGCGCGGGGGCGACGGCTCCGCCGAGCTCGGGCGCGACACCCGCCTGCGCGGCGCGATGCGCGTGGCCGAGACGATGACGATCCCCGACGTCGGCAACATGCGCTTCGCGCCCCGCGCATGAGCGCGCCTCAAGGCTCGCCGACGACCTCGGTGATCTGCACGCCGAGCTCGCCCTCGACGTCCACGAGCTCGCCGTAGGCGACGGCGCGATCGCCGGCGCGCAGCGTGACGCGCTCCGACAGCGTGCGGCCCGTCCGCAGGACCTCCCCGACGCTCAGGCCCGCCACGTCGCCGAGCGTGAGCTCGACGCGGGCGACCTCGACGTGGAGGGTGATCGGCGTCTCGCCCAGCTTCGCGATCGTCTCCTCGCTCATCCGCTCCTCCGTCCTCTGGCGCCGCCCGCGCGTGGGGGGCAACGCGTCGTGCTCGATGCGCTCGAGGGTCAGCGCGCCGTCGCTGCGCAGGACCCAGGTCAGGCCGCTCCCGAGGGGGCGCAGCCGCACCGTGCCGAGCCCCTCGCGGTCGATGGTCAGCCGGTCCGGCACGAGCACGTCGCCCGCGCGGAGCGCGGCGATCTCGGCCGCGGGGAGCGTCGCCTCCCCCGCGTCGACCACGCACCGCAGCGGCAGCCACGCGGCCGCGGCGCGCGGCGGCGCGACCCCGACCCCGGCCGGTTCGGGCAGCCAGAGCGCGCCGCGCCCCGTGACGTCACCGATCGCGAGCTCGAGCGGCCACACCAGCCGCGGCCCGACCGCCTCGACGAGCGCCGGCGCGTGGGCGAAGACCGCGCCGACCGAGTAGGCGCCCTCGCCGAGCCAGCGCGCGAGCGCGTAGGCGAGCACGCCGCGCTCGACCTCGCCGAGCGGGCCGCGCGCGCCGACCGCCTCGGCCCCTGCGCCGAGCGCGCGCTCGACGATCGCGCACGCGACGCGCGGCGCGAGCACCAGCCCCGCCGGACGGACGCCCTCGAGCAGCGCGTAGGCGCCCTCGCTCGCGGGCACCTCCGCGTCGGCCCAGGACACCGCCGCGCCGAGCCGGAGCTCGAGCGGCGCGCCGAGCCAGCCGCGCGCCTCGCGACCACGCCGCACGAGCGCCGCGATCGGCGCGGCGCGCGCCCAGCGCGCGAGCTCCACCGCCTGCGCCTTCGTCATGCGCCGGAGCCGGTCGTAGGGGAAGGGCCGCATGGGCGAGAGGGGCCTACCGCGCGGCGGTGGTTCCGTCGAGGCGGGGTGATATGCTCGCCGCCGTGTCGGACCCGTACCTCGGGCGCGAGATCGCCGGGCAGTTTCGCGTGCTGGAGAAGATCGGCAGCGGAGGCATGGGCGCCGTCTACAAGGCAGAGCAGCCGGAGATGCGGCGCTTCGTCGCGATCAAGATCCTGCACAAGCGCTACCTCGCCCGCAAAGACCTGGTGACGCGCTTCAAGCGCGAGGCGCGCGCGATGAGCCACCTCTCGCACCCGAACACGGCGCGCGTGTTCTTGTACGGGCAGCTCGACGACGGCGCCTGCTACTTCGTGATGGAGTATCTCGAGGGCAAGAACCTCGCGCAGACCGTCCGCAAGGAGGGCCCGATGGACCCGGCGCGGGCGATCCACATCATGGTGCAGGCGTGCGGCGCCCTCGAAGAGGCGCACCGCGCGGGGATCGTCCACCGCGACCTGAAGCCCGAGAACATCTTCCTGACGTCGCAGGGCGGCATCGCCGACTTCCCGAAAGTGCTCGACTTCGGGCTCGCGAAGATCAGCGAGCGGCAGATGCGACCCGGCTCGCTGATCCTCACGCAGGAGGGGATGGTCTTCGGCACGCCGGAGTTCATGAGCCCCGAGCAGGCGCGCGGCGAGACGCTCGACGGGCGCTCCGACATCTACTCGCTCGGGGTGATCCTCTACGAGCTCGTGACCGGGAAGCTGCCGTTCGATGCGGCCCAGCCGATGGAGTACATCCAGCGGCACATCAAGGAGCCGCCGATCCCGCTGTCCGAGCGCACGCCCGATCGGCAGTTCCCACCGGGCCTCTGGGAGGTCCTCGAGCGGGCGCTCGCCAAGAACCTCGACGCGCGCTTCCAGAGCGCGGCCGAGCTGGCGCAGGCCCTGAAGGCGGTCGCGGAAGGGACCGCGACGCCGTCCACCGCGCCGCGCGCGCCCGAGGACGGAGGCCGCCTCCCCTCGCCGCCCTCGGCCCCGCCGTACGAGCCCGCGCCGTCGCATTACCCGACGCCGGCCGCCGCGCCCTCCCCGGCCGCGTCCTCGACGCCGTGGCTCGTGCTCGGCCTCGGCGCGGTGCTCGCGCTGATCGGGACCGGCGCGTTGATCCTCGCCATCCTGATGCGGTGAGCGACACCGCGCCGGCTTGCCCCCGCGACCAGATGGGCCTACGAGGGCCCGGGTTGACGGAGCGCGTGTCGGCTTGCTAACTAGCCGCGCCTCCGTGCTCGAACCGATGTCTCTCGTCGCAAGCTCCCCCACGCAGACCGTGCGCGATCTCGTGGCCCTCACCAAGCCGCGGATCACGCTGATGGTGATCCTCACCACGGGGGGTGGGATCTGGCTCGCGCCCGAGTCGATGTCCTGGTCCGCGATCGTGCTGACGCTGCTGGCGACCGCGATGGTCGTGGGCTCGGCGAACACGCTGAACTGCTGGGTCGAGCGCGAGAGCGACGGGCGGATGGCCCGCACGAAGAACCGCCCGCTCCCCGCGGGCCGCCTCGACGCGCGCCTCGCGCTCGCGCTCGGGCTCGCGCTCGGCGCGCTCTCGGTGCCGATCCTGACGCTCGTCGCCAACCCGCTGACCGGCCTGCTCGCGGCGATCGCGCTCGTCACGTACGTGATGATCTACACGCCGATGAAGCAGAAGAGCCCGGCCGCGCTCATCGTCGGCGCGGTGCCCGGCGCGCTGCCGCCGCTGATGGGCTGGACGGCGGCGACGGGCGAGCTCGCGGCGCCCGGGATCGTGCTGTTCGGGATCTTGTTCCTCTGGCAGATGCCGCACTTCCTCGCGATCAGCATCTTCCGCCGGCAGGAGTACGAGCGGGCGGGCATCAAGGTGCTGCCCTCGACGCGTGGCACGCCCGCGGCGAAGCGCCACGCGGTGATCTGGGCGGGCGCGCTCGTGCCGGTGAGCCTCCTGCTCGTGCCGCTCGGCATCGCGGGCGGGCTCTACCTCGCGGTCGCCGGGGCGCTCGGCGCCGGGTTCTTCGTCTGGTCGCTGGCGGGGCTGCGCGCGGAGGCGGGCAACCGCTGGGCGCGCCAGCTGTTCCTGGCCTCGCTCGTCTACCTGCCGCTGCTCTTCGCCGCGCTCGCGGTCGACGTCGCGGCGAGCTGAGGCGTGGCGGCGCGAACCGCGATCGCGCTCGCGGCTCTGCTCGGAGGTCTCGCCGGCTGCGACGAGCCCGAGCCGCCGATCCCGGAGATGATGCCGATCGCCGACTTCACGCTCGTCGACCAGTCGGGCGCGGAGCTGAGCTCGCGCGCGCTCAGAGGCAAGGTCTGGATCGCCGACGTGATGTTCACGAGCTGCCCCGAGATCTGCCCGCTGATGAGCACGCAGATGGCGAACCTCCACCGTCGCGTGACGCACCCGGAGGTGCGCTTCGTGTCGGTGACCGTGGACCCGGCGGTCGACACGCCCGAGGTGCTGCGGGCGTACGCGGAGCGCTACGGCGCGGACACGAGCCGTTGGAGCTTCCTCAGCGGGCAGCCCGACGACGTGCAGCGCGTGATCCAGCGCTCGTTCCGGCTGCCGACGGGCGAGCGGCTCGAGCGCGACGACGGCAGCTACGACATCCTGCACACCGCGCGCTTCTTGCTGATCGACCGGCGCATGACGCTGCGCGGGCTCTACGAGACGGACCGCGCCGGGCTCGACCGGCTCGAGCGCGACATCGCGCGGCTCCTCGAAGAGGCGGAGTGACGCGCGCCCTCGCGCTCGTGCTCCTGCTCGCGGGGTGCGAGCCCGGGCCGCGCTCGTTCGAGGCGCCGCTGGTCCTCGGCGGCGCGAGCGTGCCGGCCGAGCGCCTGAACCTCGGCGAGGTCGTCTACATGCAGCGCTGCCGCGGCTGCCACGGCCAGCACGGGCGAGGCGACGGGCAGTACGCGTCGTCGATGCAGCCGCGCCCCGCCGACCTGACGAGCGGCGAGTATCCGCGCCTCGGCGCGACGGGCGGCGCGCTGCCGACCGACGCGCAGCTACGCGACGCGATCGTGCGCGGCGTCGACGGCACGAACATGGGCCCGCAGCCGCTCACGGGCGAGCCGCTCGAGGCAGTGATCGCCTACGTCAAGACGCTCGCCCCCGTGTGGCGCGAGCCACGCTGAGCGAGCCCGGCGGAGCGCTCTGTGCGAGCGCGACGAGCCGCGCGCGCCCGGCGGGCGAGCGGCGCTCGATGCGCTCGGCGCCTGCGCACGCGGAGGAGAATGACGAAATGACGAGGATCGTCCCCGTGCGCCGCCGCCACACAGATGTCACAATGTGACGCGACGGTGACGACCACCTCGCGAGCGGCAGGGAGCTTCTAGTCGTGGCCCGGACACAGCCGGTCGAGCCGATCGACGACGTCGCGCCCGAGTGGGACGCCTCGCTCCCCGGGACCGACCGCCCGAGCGACTGGGGCTCTCTCGTCGCCGACCTGTCGCGCGGGCGCGACGCGCCCGAGCTGCGGGTCCACGACCGGACCCACCTCGAGATCGCCGTCGACTACCGCCTGCCCGAGCCGACCGCCACCGCGCGCACCCGCAAGGCGGCGTACGTGTGGGAGGCGTACTTCTTCGCGCCCGACAGCCTCCGGCTGTCCACGCGCGCGTACCAGAAGTCCGACCTCTACACCGACCTCCAGAGCTACGTGCGGTTCGAGGTGCCCGACGTGCCCTTCCACGAGCTCGTCGGCGCGCCCCTCGATCGGCTGCGCGAGGCGCTCGAGGCGGGCGACGAGCGCGCGGCGATGCGCGAGCTGCGCCTGTTCGCCTGCGAGGTGCGCGCGGCGGGGGTCGAGGCGCGCCACCGCGTCGCCGAGCTGCTGCGCGGTGGGGACCACGCGCGCAGCCGCGCGCTCGCGATGACCGCGCGGCTCGTCGCCGACGGAAGCCGCCTCACGGCGCGGCTGCGTGAGGCGCTCGCGATCGCCGACGGCCTGCCCGACCCGCTCGCGACGGCGGCCCGATGGGTCGACGAGGACGTCTCGCGGATCCTCGAGACCCTGCTCGCCAGCCTCGTGCTCGCGCTGCGCAAGGCCGACGCGCCCGAGACGCTGCTCGCCAGCGTCGAGCAGGCCGCCGTCGCCGAGGCGCGCTACCGGATCGAGCGCGGCTATCCCGGCGAGGCGCAGCGCCGCATGCCCACGCGCAAGGTCGAGGAGCTCGAGTTCCGGCGCCACGTGCTCAAGCGCTTCACGTCGTCGGTCCTGTGGCTCAGCCCCGAGGTGAAGCCGGCGAGCACGTGGGTCCTGCAGCTCTTCTACGCGCTCGCCGCAGGCGTCGCGATGGCGTTCGCCGTCGTGGCCGCGTTGTTCTACGGCACCGATCCGCGCGCAGGGAACCTGATCGGCTGGGCGCTCGCGGTCGTGCTCGCGTACGCCGCGAAGGATCGCCTCAAGGCGATGCTCCAGACGCTCTTCAACGATGTGGTGGCGCGTCACTTCCCCGATCGACGCTGGCGCATCTGGGATCGCGAGCGCGGCGTGGTGCTCGGCGAACAGGACGAGCAGGCGGGCTTC
Organism: Sandaracinaceae bacterium; assembly: GCA_019637095.1. Taxonomy (GTDB): domain Bacteria; phylum Myxococcota_A; class Polyangia; order Polyangiales; family Sandaracinaceae; genus JACKEC01. The sequence goes on from JAHBWG010000106.1 coordinate 11,821, forward strand.
GTCGCCTGGAGCGAGGTGCCGCCGAAGGTGATCGAGCGGCGCCTGCTCACGCGCGTCCACCCGCTCGAGGCGGCCGCGCGGCCCGAGACGGTGCTCTTCCACTCCAAGGAGGTCCGTATCGACGCCGAGCAGGTCACGCGCGCGGACCCGCGCTTCCGCGCGCTCACGGAGATCTTCCGGCTCGACGTGCGCAGCTGGCTCGCGCACACCGACGATCCCAAGCGCGACTTCGTGTTCGCCGACCCGACGACCGGCGAGATCTGCCGCGCGAGCGCGCCGCGCGTCTACAACATCGCGATCGTCTACCGGCTGCGCCGCGCCGACGCGCCCGACACGCCGTGGCACCGCGCGCGCGCGGTCGTCTCCCGCAAGGGGATCCGTCGCATCGACCACATCTGTTGAGCGCGCTCGAAGACGGTCGATTCATCGAGAGCACACGCGGCCGACGGCGCGACTCGAGGCCAGGCCATCGCGCAACGATGGCCGTTGGCCGAGGGGCCCCATCGCCCCGCGATGGGGTCCTACGCGGCTCCGCCGCGTTCGCGCTGGGGTGGGGCCCCGCTGCGGCTTTTCCGCAGCGCGGGAGGGGTGCGAAGCACCCCTCGGCAAGCTCAGAGCGTCGTGAACGGCGCCCAGCACGCGCCCGTCCACGCGGGCTCGCGGCGCCACGGGCGCGTGTGGTCCCCCTCGCGCAGCGCGCCGAGGTGCGCGCCGAGCTCGTAGCGGAGCTGCGCGAGCGCGCCCTCGAGGCTCGGGTGCCAGGTGTCGCCCGCGTCGGCCCCGTTCGCGGCGAGGCGCACGACGAGCACTCCGTCCGCGTACGCCGCGACGCGCACCAGCTGCGGATCGCGCGCGACGCGACGAGCCCCGAAGCACACCGGCGCGAGCACCCGGCCGAGCACCCGCGCGTGCCAGACGGCGCGCGGGCGCTCGTCGGCGAGCGCCGGGCGCAGCGCGCGCGCGCGCGAGCGCCGGCTCTCGAGCGTGAGCCCGCGCGCCGGATCGAGCGCCTCGAGGCGCGCGTCGTCGTCGCCGGCGACGAAGCGCACGCGCCGCGTTCCGTCGAGCGCCACGTAGCCGCGCGGCGTCACGAGCGCGCGCTCGCCGAGGTGCGCCGCGATCGGGCTCGCCGCCGCGCGCCCGAGCCACCCGCGCGGCGCGAGCGCGTCGAGCGCGACGAGGCGAGCGGGCGGGGCGGCGACCCGGTACACGAGAGAGAGGATAGCGCGGCGCGCGCCCGACGGCGCGGGCCGCCGATCGCGCCGCGCGCTCTGGCGCGGCCGCCGAGCGCGGCGCAGACTCGGCGACGACATGCAGACGACCGACACGCACGAGCCCGCGCCCCGCCCCGTCATCGAGAAGCGCAGCCCCGTCACCGGCGAGCTGCTCGGGACCTTCCCGATCACCACGCCCGAGGAGGTCGACGCCGCCGTCCGCCGGGCGCGCGAGGCCTTCCCGACGTGGCGGGACACCGGCCTCGACGATCGGCTCCGCATGCTCGCGCGCATCAAGGACGTCGTGCGCACGCACGGCGAGGAGTACGCGCGGCGCATCAGCGAGGACACCGGCAAGCCGCTCGTCGACTCGCTCCTCACCGAGCTGATGAGCATCCCGCTCTTCATCGACCACTACCGCAGGACCGCGAAGAAGACGCTCGGCCGGCACCGCGTCCCGACGCCGATCCTGTTCCCGGGCAAGGCGAGCTACGTCGAGCACTTCCCGCTCGGCGTCGTCGGGGTGATCTCGCCGTGGAACTTCCCGTTCCAGCTCTCGATGGTCCCGGTGCTCAGCGCGCTGATCGCGGGCAACACCGTCGTGCTCAAGCCGTCCGAGGTGACGCCGATCACGGGCGAGATCGTGGACGAGATCTTCCGCCGCATCGGCCTGCCGCGCGGCGTCGTCGAGGTGATCCAAGGAGACGGCTCGACGGGCGCGGCGCTCACGCGCGCGGCGGTCGACAAGATCTTCTTCACCGGCTCGGTGGCGACGGGGCGCAAGGTGATGGCCGAGGCGGCCAAGCGCCCGATCCCGGTCGAGCTCGAGCTCGGCGGCAAGGACGCGATGATCGTGTGTGCGGACGCGAACCTCGTGCGCGCGGCGCGCGCCGCGGCGTGGGGCGGGCTCGTGAACTGCGGGCAGATGTGCACGTCGGTCGAGCGCATCTTCGTCGTCGACGCGGTGCACGACCGCTTCGTCGCGATGCTCGAGAAGGAGGTCCGCGCGATGCGCGTCGGGGGCCCCGACGAGCACGCGGACATGGGCCCGCTCACGTTCCCACCGCAGCTCGCCACCGTGGAGCGGCACGTCGAGGCCGCGCGCGCCGACGGAGCGCGCATCGTGACGGGCGGCGCGCGCCTCGATCGCCCGGGGCAGTTCTACGCGCCGACGCTGCTCGTGGACGTGACGCCGCAGATGGAGATCTATCGCGAGGAGACGTTCGGTCCGGTGCTCCCGGTCGTCCGCGTCGCCGACGAGGACGAGGCGATCCGGCTCGCCAACGATCACCAGTACGGGCTGAACGGCTCGGTGTGGACCGAGGACGTGGACCGCGGGCTCGCGCTCGCGTCGCGCCTCGAGTGCGGGCAGGTGATGGTCAACGACCTGGTCGCGATCGTCGGCAACCCGGCGCTCCCGTTCGGCGGCGTGAAGAACAGCGGGTTCGGGCGCTACCACGGCCCGGAAGGGCTGCTCTCGTTCACGCACCAGAAGGCGATCATGGTCGACCGCGGCTGGCTCGACTTCGAACCGTTCTGGTTCCCGTACGCCGGCAAGTACGACGCGATGTCGCAGGTGTTCCACGGGTTGCTCGGCGGGAACCTCCCCAAGGCGCTCTACGCGATGACGAAGCTGCGCAGCCTGACCAAGCGCTGAGCTTGCTGAGTCTGCCGAGGGGTGCTTCGCACTCCTCGCCCGCTCCGGCAAAGCCGCAGCGGGGCCCCCTCGACCGACGCGCGCCGCTGCGCGACGGTCTCGATGGCGCCGTCAGCCGCGTGCGCGGTGCGCCTCCGGCTCCTCCGCAACCGGTGGTATGCTGGCCCGATGCGACGGCGCTGGATCATGACGCTGTGGGCGTGTCTCGCCTGGAGCTGCGACGGCGGATCGCCCCCGGGGGCGGACTGCACGGACGACCGGGACTGCGCCTCGGGCGTGTGCATCGACGGAACGTGCCGGGAGCGCCCGATGGGCGACGCGGGCGGCGGGTTCGATGGCGGCCCGAACTACGACGCGGGCGAGCTCGACGACGGCGGGGAGACGCCGGCGGACGGCGGCCGCGACGGCGGCGACATCGGCACGGACGCCGGCATCGACTTCTGGGGCGACTCCGACGGCGACACGATCAGCGACTTCCACGAGGGGCGCGCGGCGAGCGGGAGCGTCGACACCGACGCGGACGGCACGCCGGACTACCTCGACACGGACAGCGACGGCGACGGAATCCCGGACTCGGTCGAGGCGGGCGACGCGTCGCTCACCACGCCGCCGGTCGACACCGATCTCGACGGGACGCCCGACTTTCGCGACCTCGACAGCGACGCCAACGGCGTCCCCGACCGGGTCGAGGGCGACTCCGACCAGGACGGCGACGGGCGCCCCGCGTTCCGCGACTTCGACAACGACGAGGACGGCCTCGACGACGTCTTCGAGATCGGCCCCGACCCGTCGAGCCCGCGCGACACCGACGGCGACGGCACACCCGACTACTTCTCGGAGGACTGCGACGGCGACACGATCGCGGACCTCGAGGAGGGCCTGCTCGACACCGACGGAGACGGCACCCCCGACCTCTACGACCTCGACAGCGACGACGACACGTGGAGCGACGCCGAGGAGGCAGGCGACGACGACTGGCGCACGCGCGCGATCGACACGGACGGCGACGGCATCCCGGACTTCCGCGATCCGGACAGCGACGGGGACGGGCTCTCGGATCGTGCCGAGCGCGTCGCCGGGACGAACCCGCGCCGCGCCGACACCGACGGCGACGGCGTGAGCGACCTGATCGAGGTCGGCGCGGGCACCGACCCGCTCGATCCGACGGACAACCCGCGGGCGCGCGGCGACTTCGTGTTCGTGGTGCCCTACGAGCAGCCGCCCGACCCGGTGCGCGACACGCTCGGGTTCGAGACGACCCTGCGCGAGGCGGACGTCTACTTCCTGATGGACAACACGAACTCGATGGGCCCGACGATCGTCGCATTGCAAGCGGCCTTGACGGCGACGCTCATCCCCGAGATCCGGGCGGCGATCCCGAACGCGTGGTTCGGCGTCGGCGGCTTCGACGACTACCCGATCGGGGGCTACGGGTGGCCGACGGCCGGGATCGACACCGCGGGCATCCAGCACGACGCGCCGTTCTTCCAGTACGCGCCGATGACGGAGAGCCCCGCCGCGGTGCAGGCGGCGGTGAACCACTACCGCGAGAACAACGGCAACGACGGGCCCGAGTCCGCGGTCGCCGCGCTCTACGCGGCGGTCACCCGCGACAACCTCGCCGGCTACGCGCGCTTCCCCGGGAACGTCTCGACGCCCCCGACCTGTGCCGCCGGCCGCTACGCCACCGCGTGCTTCCGCCCGAGCGCGGTGCCGATCCTCGTCGTGATGACCGACCAGAACCAGCACAACGCCCCGACGTGCACGTTCGCGTCCTGCCCGTACATCGGCGTCCCGGGCGCACCGACCTGGACGCAGATGACGGGCGCGCTCGCCGCGATCGACGCGCGCGTCGTCGGCATCGCGACGGGCAGCGGCGCGACCGCGTTCTTGAACCGGCTCATCGCCGACACGACGATCGCGAACGGCGCGCCCGGCCCGGCCGCGCAATACGTCTTGAGCGCGCCGAACGGCAGCGGCCTCTCCGGCGCGGTCGCCGACGCGGTCCTGCGCGCGGCGCTCGTGCCGATCGACGCGTCCGCGCAGGCCTCCGACGTCGACGATCCGGGCGAGTCCGTCGACGCCATCGCCGCGTTCGTCGATCACCTCGTCGCGCGCACGACGTCGGCGCCGGGGCTCTCGTGCGCGACCGGGCTCGCGACCTACGACCGCCCCGGGATCGACGACGACGACCACCACGACACGTTCCGCACCGTCGTGCCGGGCACCTCGGTGTGCTTCGACATCGTGCCGCGCTCCAACGTGACGGTGCGGCCGACCCTGAGCCCGCAGCTCTTCCGCGCGCGCATCCGCGTGCTCGGCGACGGCTTCACGCCGCTCGACGAGCGCATCGTCTACTTCCTCGTCCCGCCGCGCATCCCCGAGCCGAACGAGATCATCGACTGACGATCTCCGGTGGGTCCGAGGTGCGCCCCTTGACGCGCCAGCGCGGCAGGCCCACGATTAGACCGCTCGGTCGAACCGAGTGGTATAACCGGAAGGTCGGATGCCGCTGCCCCGCTTCGAGAGGCTCGACGAGCCCCGCAAGACGACGATCCTCGCCGCCGCGGCGGAGGAGTTCGGCGAGCGCGGCTTCGAGCAGGCCTCCTACAACCGCATCATCGAGCGCGCCGGGATCAGCAAGGGCGCGATGTACTACTACTTCGCGGACAAGGACGACCTCTACCGCACGGTCCTCGACACCGCGCTCGCGCAGTGGCTCGCGCACGTCGGCTTCCCGTTCGAGGCGGACGACGCCGCGTCGTTCTGGAGCGCCTGCGAGGCGATGTACGCGCGCAGCCTGCGCTTCATGCTCGCGGACCCGAAGAACGCCGCGCTGTGCCTGTCGATCGCCAAGGCGCGCGAGCGGCTCGAGGGGCACCCCGTCCTGACGCTGCTCAACGAGCGCATGATCGAGTGGACGGGCGCGCTCGTCGCGCAGGGTCAGGCGCTCGGCGCGGTCCGCACGGACGTCCCGGCGGACCTGCTCGTGCACGCCGGGCTCGCGCTGATGGACGCGGGAGACCGCTGGCTCGCCGCCCGCTGGGGCGAGCTCGACGAGGGCGCGGTGGAGAGCACCGCCAAGACCATGGTCGACCTGTTTCGCCGGGTCGGCCGACCGGAGGAACGACGATGAGCCACCGCACCGCCCCCGGCCCGAAGGACCACCTCGGGCTCACGAACATCTTCCGCTGGGCCAGCGACCAGCTCGGCCTGCTCACCAAGCTCAAGGCGCAGTACGGCGACGTCGTGCAGATGAGCGTCGTCGGCAGCCCGTGGGTGCTCGTCAGCCACCCGCACGACATCGAGACGGCGCTCGTGAAGAACGCGAAGATCATGGGGCGCGATCAGTACATCACCATCCTCCAGCGCACCCTCGGGCACGGCCTGCTCACGAGCGACGGCGAGCTCTGGAGGCGCCAGCGCAAGCTGATGAGCGTCGCCTTCACGCCCAAGAAGATCCACGGCTACGCGGAGACGATGGTGCGGGTGGGCGCGGACGCGCTCGCGCCATGGCGCGACGGGATGGAGATCAACGTCCACGCGGAGATGTCGCGGCTGACGATGGAGGTGGTCGCGGAGGTGCTCTTCGGGACCGGCGTCACGAAGGCCGACGTCGAGACGGTGAGCCACGCGATGGAGGTCATCAACGACTACTACGCGAACAGCCCCGAGGCCGTGGTGATGCTGCCGGAGTGGGTGCCGACGCCGCGGCACCTGCGGATGCGGCGCGCCGTCGAGTCGATCGACGCGGTGCTCTTCCGCATCATCGCCGCGCGGCGTGCGAGCGGCGAGGTGAAGGCCGACTTGCTCGGGACGCTGCTCGCCGCGCAGGACGACGAGGGCGCCGGCATGACCGACCGGCAGCTCCGCGACGAGGCGGTGACGCTGTTCCTGGCCGGGCACGAGACGACCGCGCTCGCGCTCGCGCACACGCTCTACCTCTTGAGCAAGTACCCCGACGTCGCGCGGCGCGTGCGCGCCGAGCTCGCGGAGACGGTCGGCGATCGGCGCCCCGGGGCGGACGACGTCAAGCGGCTCGTCTACACCGGCTGGGTGCTCAAGGAGTCGATGCGGCTCTACCCGCCCGCGTGGACGACGGGGCGCGAGGCGACCGAGGACCTCGAGCTCGGCGGCTACCACATCCCGAAGGGCGCCCAGCTCCTCTTCAGCCAGTGGGTGGTCCACCGCGACCCGCGCTGGTTCCCGAACCCCGAGGCGTTCGATCCGGAGCGCTGGCGCGACGAGGCCAGCCTCCCGCGCTACGCGTACTTCCCCTTCGGTGGCGGCCCGCGGACGTGCATCGGCAACCACTTCGCGATGATGGAGGCGACGCTCCTGCTCGCGCTCGTCGTGCAGCGCTACCGCGTCGATCTGTTGCCGGGCGAGCGGCTGATGCTCCGGCCCTCGGTCACGCTGCGGCAGAAGGGCCCGGGCCTGCGCGCGCGGATCTTCGCCCACGAGCCCGTCGAGCGCGCCGCCCAGACCCCCGCGGTGAGCGCCGCCTGAGGCCGCGGACTTGGGGATCGGCGCGGACTGGGCGACAATCCGGGCGATGCGTCTCGTCTCTCTCGCCGCCGCCGCGCTCGCCCTCGGCGGCTGCTACCAGAACCACGGGCCGGACGGCGTCGCGCCGCTGCGCGACGCGTCGATCGTCTTCGACGCGGGGCCGGCGCCGCTCTTCGACGCGGGGCCGGCGCGGCGCGACGGTGGCCCGGTCGCGATGCGCGACGCCGGCCGCATCCCCGGGCTCGACGCCGGACCCGACGCCGGGTGCGTCCTGCCCGTCGAGCCGTTCCCGACGGACGACGTCTGCGAGCCGCGCACCCGCGACTGCGTCGCGCGCTGCGACGACGACAACACGTTCTGCATCGTGCAGTGCCTCGTGCGCGACGAGACGTGCCGATCGTGCGCGATCCGCAACATGTTCTCGTGCTTCAACGAGATCGACGACTGCCGCGCGCGCTACGACGTCATCTCGTGCTGCCTCGTCGAGAACTGCGGCGCGCGCACCATCGACGCGGTGCTCGGCGTGTGCACCCCCGTCTCCTGCTCGACGGAGATCACCGACTACAGCGAGTGCGGCGTCGCGGCGATGGGCGACCGGTGTCGCGAGCGGGTCGCGCGGTGCGGCCTGCCCCCGACCCTCCTCGGCTTCAACTAGCGCCGCCGGGCATGCCGGAGCTGCCGGACGTCACGCTCTACGTCGAGGCGCTCGCGCGTCGCGTGACGGGCCGCCGGCTCGAGGCGATCCGGCTCGCGAGCCCGTTCGTGCTGCGGACGGTCGAGCCACCCATCGCCGAGCTCGTCGGCCGCGCGGTCGAGGACGTGCGCCGCATCGGCAAGCGCGTCGTGCTCGCGCTCGAGGGCGAGCGGTTCGTCGTCGTCCATCTCATGGTCGCGGGCCGCTTCGCGTGGGCGGACACGCCGGGCGCGAAGATCCCGGCGCGCATCGGGCTCGCCGCGCTCGACTTCGAGCACGGGACGCTCCTCTTGCGGGAGGCGAGCAAGAAGAAGCGCGCGTCGATCCACCTCGTGCGCGGCGCCGAGGGGCTCGCGGCGCACGACCGCGGCGGCGCGGAGCCGCTCGAGGTCGACCTCGCCGGGTTCGCCGCGGCGCTCACGCGCGAGCGCCACACGCTCAAGCGCGCGCTCACCGATCAGCGGCTGCTCTCGGGGATCGGCAACGCCTACTCGGACGAGATCCTCCACCGCGCGAAGCTCTCGCCGATGCGGCGCAGCGACCAGCTCGACGAGACGGCGATGCGCGCGCTCTACGAGGCGACGCGCGCGGTGCTGTCCGAGTGGACCGAGCGCCTCCGCGCGGAGACCGGCGACGGCTTCCCCGAGGGCGTGACCGCGTTCCGTCCGGAGATGGCCGTGCACGGCAAGTACAAGTCGTCTTGTCCCGTGTGCGGCGGCACGATCATGCGCATCCGCTACGCGGACAACGAGGCGAACTACTGCCCGACCTGCCAGACCGAAGGCCGCCTGCTCGCGGACCGCTCGCTCTCGCGCCTCCTGAAGGCGAGCTGGCCCAAGACGCTCGAGGAGCTCGAGGGCGGATGAGCTGACGTCAGGAGCACGTCCGCATCGAGCCCTACGGCACGTACCAGATGGGCGAGGTCCACGCGCGCTCCTCGATCACGTGCTCGACGGTCGGATCGCAGCAGCTCCACATCGGGTGGCTCGCGTCGATCGCGGCGCAGTCGAGCCCCTGCGCGTTGCAGAGCGCGCGGCTCCAGCGACACGTCGGGACCTCCAGCACGCGCGCGTACCAGAACGCCGGCACGCTCGGATCGAAGTCGGGGTCGGTCCACGTCTCGCAGAGCGCGTCGAGCCCCTCGCCCGAGCGCGCGCAGCTCGCCGGATCGACGCTCGCGCCCTCGCCCGGCGCGGCGATCGTGTAGAGCCGCTCGCGCGTCTCGCCGCCGACCTCGAGCCAGCCCTTGACGATCTCGAGGCGGCCGAGCGGCGCGCCGAGCGCGTCGCGCAGCGCGCTCACGAAGAACGTCGGCGCCGCACCCTCCGGGCGCGCCCGCAGCTCGCCGCCCATCGGCACGCCGTCGCGGTAGGCATGCTCGAGCTGCTCGCCGAGCTCGCACAGCTCGCTCGGGTAGCTCCACCCGGCGAAGAAGCGCGCGGTGATGCGCGGGCCGCTCGTCGCGTACGTCTCGCGGCGGCGCATCGCGTCGAAGATGGCCTCGCGGCTGTTCTCTTCGGCCCACACCACCGCGAGCCCGCCCGGGCTGCCGGTCCGCCCGTAGGTCAGCGCGCCCGGCGGCAGCGCGAGCAGTTCGCGCGGCTCGTCCTCCATCTCGCCCGCGTGGCCCGGGTAGCTGGCCTCGTCGACGGCGCCCGCCGCCGCGATGTGCGTGTCGGTCGAGCCGATGAACCCGAGCTGCCAGGGGTTCGCGCCGACGCGCGCGAGCTCCGCGAGCCCGTTGCGCAGCGCGCCGCGCGCGAAGTCGCCCGGCCCGACGCAGCCGCCGAGGAAGCCGATCCCGCCGCCCGCGCACACGCCCGCGCACGCGCTCGGATCGGCGCCCGGCGAGCCGCACAGGTTCGGGTGGTACATCTCGAAGCGGCAGCGCTCGTCCTCGCTCGCGAGCGGATCGCCGAGGCCCGGCGGCAGGCACTCGCTCGCGCCCTTGTGCTGGTAGATCTCGACGAGCGGCTCGATGCGCGCGCGGCGCTCCGCCGCGGCGCGGTCGAACGGGGTCCCGTCGTCCGCGACCGGCACGAACATGCGGCCGCCGCCGAGGTTGCCGTTGTGCGGGATGGAGACGAGGTCGCACGGCGTGCCCGTCGCGAGGCAGGTGGCCTCGAGGCGCGCGTGCAAGAGCTCGGGCGTCGGCGCGTCGAGGTAGCTCACCGGCACGCGCTGCACGCTGCGGCCGCGGAAGATCACGTTGCGGTGCAGGCTCACCGCGCCCGGGTTGCCCGTCCACTCGTAGCCGACGAAGGTCGTGAAGGCGCAAGACGACGTGCGGTCTTGGAACTCCTCGGCCGCGTCCTGCACCTCTTGCCAGACCGCGGCGGCGCGCTCGACGCAGAGCTCGGGGTGCGAGCGACAGACGCGCGCGGGGGTGCCCGGCGTGATGAGGAGGTTCGTCAGCTCGCCCCAGTCGGGCATCGCCGGATCGCCCGCGCGGTAGCTCGTGCAGGTCGCGCTCCCGTAGCCGGGCGAGCTCGGGTCGGTGCAGATGTCGGTCTGCGCGAAGAACTCGGCGTGGTCGGTGACCGCGGCGAAGTCGAGCGGGCGCTCGAGCCGCAGCGTGCGCGTGGGCTCGCCCGCCGCGTCGTACGGCGCGAGCGCGAGCGTCTCGCCGCGCGCGAAGCGGTACACGTCGCGCGGCCGCGCGCGGGTGCCGTAGCGGTTGGCGTCGAACGAGAGCGCAGTGTGGACGTGCAGGTCTCCGAAGAGCGGCCGGCGCAGCGGCGAGCGCTCGGCGCACGGCGCGCGGTCGTCGGGGAGCACCACGACGGGCGGCCCCGCGTCGGCGAGCGCCGCGTCGGAGCCCGCGTCGGCGACGCCCGCGTCGGCCGGCGACTCGCCGTCGCACGCCGCGAGCAAGAGCACGGCCCAGAGCGCCCGCCTCATGCGGGGCGCTGCTTGCGGGCCATGAGGCGCATCACCGCCTCGACGTTCTCGGGCGAGCCGTAGCGCTTGGCGAGGGCGTCGTCCTCCGCGCGCGTCGCCTCCTCGAAGGTCCCGCCCGCGTCGATCAGGCGCTTGCACTCCGCGATCGCGCCCGGCGGGTGCTCGGCGAGCTCGGCGGCGACCTGCATCGCCGCCGCGTGGAGCGAGTCGGCGGGGTGCACGCGCGTCACGAGCCCCCACGCCGCCGCGGTCGGCGCGTCGATCGGCGCCGCGCGCAGGATGAGCTCCTTCGTTCGCTGCGGCCCGATCAGGCGCGGCAGCGCCTCGCTCGAGCCGTACTCGAGCACGAGCCCGAGCTGCACGAACGGGGTGCGGAAGGTGACGTGCTCCGCCGCGTACACGAGGTCGAAGTGCGGCAGGATCGTCACGCCCATGCCGACGCAGTGCCCCTGCACGATGGCGATCGTCGGCTTCTCGCACGCGCGCAGCGGCTCGTAGAGGCGCGCGACCTTGAGCAGACCGCTCGGGTCCGTGGTGCCGAAGTTCAGGAAGAGGTTCACGTCGGCGCCGCCGGAGAAGTAGTCCCCCTCGGCCGCGACGACGACGACGCGCACCGCGGCGTCCGCGCGCGCGGCGTCGATGCCCTCCCAGAGCTGCGTCGCCTGCGCGACGTCGAACGCGTTCTTCTTGTCCGCGCGCGTCAGCGTCAGCACACGGACGGCGCCGACGTCGTCGACGCGCACTCTCTTGGGCTCGGTCATGGCAGCGAAGCGTAGCAGCCTCCGGCGTGCTAACCGCGAGAACGATGTCCGACGCGACCGCGACCCTGCTCGCCCACCTCGACCTCGAGCGCATCGACCGAGATCTCTTCCGCGGGACGAGCCCCGACGAGGGCCGCCCGCAGGTGTTCGGCGGCCAGGTCGCGGCGCAGTCGCTCGTCGCGGCGATGCGCACCGTCGAGGGGCGCCCGGTCCACTCGCTGCACTCGTACTTCCTGCGCCCGGGGGACCCGAAGGTGCCGATCGTGTACGAGGTCGACCGCATCCGCGACGGCCGCTCGTTCACCACGCGGCGCGTCGTCGCCATCCAGAACGGCGAAGCGATCTTCAACATGGCCGCGTCCTTCCAGGTCGAGGAGCCGGGCTACGAGCACCAGGTCCCGATGCCCGACGTGCCCGGCCCCGAGACGGTGCCGTCGAACGCCGAGCGCCTCCAGGAGGCGATCGCGCGCGACGACCACCCTATCTACCGCTGGTTGGCCAAGCTCGACCGACCGATCGTGATGCACGAGCTCGACCCGCAGGACCCGACGCGCCCGATCGTCCAGACGGGGCCGCGCCACGTCTGGCTCCGCAGCGCGGGGCGCCTCCCGGACGATCCGGACGTGCACCGTTGCGTCCTGACGTACCTCTCGGACATGACGCTGCTCGGCGCCTCGCTCGCGCAACACGCGTTGACGTGGTTCGATCGCACGCTGCACGTCGCGAGCCTCGATCACGCGATCTGGTTCCACCGCTCGTTCCGCGCGGACGAGTGGCTGCTCTACTCGACCGAGAGCGAGTCCACCGCCGGCTCGCGCGGCCTCAACTTCGGCCGCATTTTCACGCGCGACGGAGCCCTCGTCGCCTCGGTCGTGCAGGAGAACCTGATGCGCCGCAAGACGCCCTGACGCCTCGTGCGTGATGAGCCGCGAGGCGCCCCGCGTCGCGGCTCAGCGCTCGCCCTTGAGGAACTTCTCGAGCAGGCGCGAGGAGACGCGGATCAGGTCGCTCTGCGTGATGATGCCGACGAGCTTGCCGTGCTCGACGACCGGCAGGCACCCGTAGCCGTTCTCGCGCATCTTCTCGAGCGCGAGGAGCGTCGGCGTGTCCGGCGAGATCGTGTCCGGGTCGCGGAGCATCACGTCGGCGACGACCACCGGATCGGCCCCCTGCTTCCCGCGCGCGATCAGCCGGAGCAGGCTCCGGTGCGTCACGAGCCCGACGAGGTGGCCCGCGTCGTCCTCCACCGGGATGTGCTTGACGTGCTCCCAGTCCATCACGCTCGCCGCGAGGTCCACGAGATCGGTCGGCCGCACCGTGAAGAGGTCGGTCGTCATGAACTGACCCACGCGCTGCAGCCCGCGGCGCCACTCGTCCTCGCGGTCGCGGATCGCGGTGTGCTCGCAGAGCGGCCACTCGTGCACCGGCGTCCCCGCGCGCTGGTGCTCGAGCATCGCGCCGAGGATGCGCCGCTCGACCATGTCGCTCGACGCCTCGTAGTCCTTGCCGAGCGACGCGAACGAGTCGAGCATCCACTGCGCGCCGGTGCGGTTCGAGCGCACGCGCGCCTCGATCACGCCGAGGTAGCGGGCGATGTCGCCCTCGTCGACGCCGACGTGCCGGAGCCCCTCGCGCGCGAGCGGCAGCAGGCGATCGCAGATGAGCTTCGCGGCCGTCACCGTCTCGCCGTCGACCCACGTGAACTGCGCCTTGAGCCCGTGCCGCGCCGCCGCATAGAAGTTCCCCTTCACCTCGTCGAAGTCGATGCGGTCGCGCGGGTTGCCGATCTCCTCGAGCATCGCGCTCATCAGCCCGAAGAAGAACGCCGCGTTGGCGACCTCGTCGAGGATCGTCGGCCCGGCGGGCAGCACGCGGTTCTCGATCCGCAGGTGCGGGACGCCGTCGATCTTGCCGTAGCACGCGCGGTTCCAGCGGTAGACGGTCCCGTTGTGGAGGCGCAGCGCGCGCAGCTCGGGCGCCTCTGCGCGCGAGAGCGCCTCCATCGGGTCCTCGATGTCCGCGGTCGACAGGATCACGCGGAAGCGCGCGATCTGCTCGCGGAAGATCTCGAGCACGGACTCCTGCACCCAGCCGTCGCCGAAGGTGACGCGCGGCCGGATCGAGCGCTGCCGGTTCGTCGAGCGGTCGTCGATCGAGCTCGAGAAGAGCGCGACGCGCGTCTCGTTCCACAGGCGCGAGCCGAAGAGGAGCGGCGAGTTCACCGCCGCCGCGAGCACGGGGCCCGTGACGAGCTGCGCCACGTTGTAGAACTTCGCAAACTCCTGCGGCGTGACCTGGAAGTGGACCTGGAAGCTCGTGTTGCACGCCTCGAACATCACGTTGTCGTGCTGGACGTTCAGCTCATCGATCCCCTTGATGACGATCTGGAACTCGCCGCCGCGCATCGCGCGCAGGGTGTCGTTGAGCGCCCGGTAGCGCGGGCTCGGCGTCATGTTGTCGAGGCCGAGGTCGACCCGCCGGAGCGTCGGCAGGATGCCCGTCAACAACACTTGCGCGTCGTGGCGCCGCGCGTAGACGTCGGCGACCTCGACGAGCGACGCGATCTCCGCCTCCATCGACGAGAGCGCGTTGCCGTGGAGGAGCCGGGGCTCGACGTTCGCCTCGAGGTTGAACCGCGCGAGCTCGCTCACGATGCGGCCGTCCTCGACCTCGTCGAGCACCTCGACGGCGACGGGCGCCGGCATCATGTCGTGGTCGACGAGGAACATCTCCTGCTCGGCGCCGATGCGCCGAGGTCCCGCGTCGAACATCCCGCGCTCGATCATCAGCTCGAGCGCGTGCACGTCGGCGAGCAGCGCCTTCATGAACGCGCGCGACTCGTGCGCGCTTCGGGCCTCGTCGGCGGAGTGCTCGCCCATCGAGGTGGATCATACCGAAATCGCGCGCCGGAGTGCGCTTCCTCACCGGGGGGTCAACCAGACGTAGTCGACCGCCGCGTCGGCCGGCAGCTCGTCCTCGGGCAACACGATGACGAACGGGGCGGCGCCGCGGCGCGCCGCGCGCTCCGGGACGGCGTCGCGGGCGACGTGCATCGCGCCGGCGAGGACCAACATCGGGCCGTCGTGGCGCGCGACCGACTCGGCCATCGTCTCGTCCCACACGAGCTGCGCGGCGTAGAACCGCTCGAGCCCCGCCTCGCCGACGTGCGGGTGCTCGCGCAGCGCCGCCTCGACGCGGGCGCGGTGCGCCTCGCTCCCGCGGTCGAGCTCCGGGAGCGCGGCGCGCGTCGCCTCGTCGAGCGCGTCGAGCCCCTCGCGCGCGATCGTCCGCGTGATCTCGCGGGGCGCGTTGAGCGCGATCAGCGGGAGGCGATGCTCGCCCGCGTACCCGACGATCGACCGGTAGAGCGCGAAGTCGAAGCCCCACCGGCTCGACCACTCGGTCTGCTCGAGCAGCTGCGCCTCGTCGAGCGAGCCCGCGACGTACGCGTCGAGGGCGTCCTGGTAGGGGCGGCTGAACATCTCGAGCCCGACCGCGAGCTCCGGTCGCCGCGTGTGGAGCGCGACGAGGATCGCCCGCTGGACCTCGTGATCCTCCGCGCGGTCGTGTCGCTCGCCGACATAGACGACCCGCGCCGCCGCGAGCCGGTCGATCAGCGCGTCGAACGGGATCGACGCGCCGGTCGCGACCTCCACGATCCGCGGCCCGTCCTCGGTCGGGGGCCCCGCGACGAGGGGCGGCGCGGCCCCGCAGCCGGCGATCAAGACCCCGAGGACCGCAGCGAGCCGAGCGCGCATCCCGAGGAAACTAACCGAGTTTCGGCTCGTCGGCAGCCCGGGCGCCGCCACGATGGGATCGCGTGTGGTCCTTCCCCTTGACGCGCCCCCCCTCATGCGTACATCTTGAGCCACGCTTGAGAACGATTCTCGTAGCCGTTCTCGGCTCCCCCGCGCGAGCACCCGAGCAGCCCCGTTGAACAGCAGTCCCGCCACCGAGCTCCCGACCGCGCGAGGCCTCGTCGACGCGCCGCCGATCCCGATGGCCGGCCCGCCGTCATCGGGCGTGGTCTTCCCGGTGGTCCTCGTCATCTCGCTGCTCGCGCACGGCGCCGTCTTCGCCGCTGCGGTCGCCGTGCCGCATACGCGCTTCGAGATCGCCCCCGCGCCCGTCGAGCTCGCGTTCGAGGTGGTCGCGCCCGCGCCGGCCGCGCCCGAGCCCGCGCCGCTGCCGGAGCCCGTGCCCGAGGTCGCGCCCGAGGTCGC
>JAHBWG010000107.1 GCA_019637095.1 Sandaracinaceae bacterium
GCGTCGCGCGGGGCACCGAGCGCGTCACTCGGCGCCGCGAGCGCCGCCGCGTGCGCGGCGGACCACGCAGCCTCCCGCTCGATCCGCGTGCGCTCGAAGCCGAGCAGGCGCCCCTCCACGCGCGCGTCCTCGTGGCTCGCGCGGGTGAGCCGCGCCCCGGCGGCCGCGCGCTCGCGCTCGAGCGCAGCGCGCTCGGCGTGCGCGGCGACGAGCCGCTCGAGGCGATCCGCGGTGCGCGCGGCGTCACGGGTGAGGCTCGCCGCCGGGTCGTGCTCGAGCCAGCGCGCGAGCGCGGCCGCCTCGGCGGCGCGCTCCGTCGCGCGGGCGACGAGCGCCGCCTCGGCCGCGACGCGCGCGTCGTACCGCAGGCGGGCCTCGGCGCACGCCGCGCGGCGCTCGGCGGAGGCGGCGGCGAGCGCGCCGACCTGCTCGTCGAGCGCGCGTGCCCGCTCGATCTGCGCGCGCTCGCGCTCGGCGCGCGCCTCCGCCTCGGCCGCCCTGCCCCCGGCCTCCGCGTGCGCGTCGCGCGCGGCCCGCGCGAGCGCGCCCGTCTCGGTCGCCTGCGCGCAGGCCGCCTCGTGCTCTCTCGCTCGCGCGCGCTCGACCGACGCGGCGCGCTCGCGCGCGTCCCAACGCGGCGCGAGCGGGCGCACGGCCTCGTACGCCTCGAGCTCGCGGCGGCGCGTCTCCCACAGCGCGAGCTGACGATCGAGCCGCTCGCCCTCACCCGCGGCCTCGAGCTCCTCGCGCAGGAGCCCCTCGCGCGCGATGTGCCACTCGAGCGCGCGCTCCGCGTCGCGCTGAGCGAGCTCGTCCTGACGCACGCGGATCGCGAGCGCCTCGCAGCGCTCGACGAGGCCGGCGCGGGCCTCGGGATCGAGCAGCTCGACCGCCCCACGGCGCGCCTCGAGCAGCTCGAGCTGCGCGCGCTCGCGACCCGCGCGCGCGTGCGCCTCGACGGAGATCGCGCCGTAGATCGCGGTGCCCGTCATGCGCTCGAGCAGGTCCGCGCGATCGCGCGCGTCGGACTCGAGGAACGCGGCGAAGTCCCCCTGCGCCAGCAGGACGGCGCGGCGGAACTGCGCGAAGCTGAGGCCGAGGCGGTGCTCGATCTCGGCGAGGACGTCGGTCTTGCGGCCCTCCCAGCGCTCGGACACGTCGAGCGCCTCGAGGCGCATCACGACGGGCTGGAGCTTGCCGTCGGCGCGGCCGCGCGCGCGGCGCACCTCCCAGCGCGCGCGGTAGCGCCGCTCGTCCGCGCCGCGGAAGTCCACCTCGGCCCAGCCGGCGCCGGCGCCCTGCCGCAGGATCGAGCGCGGGTCCGCCGTCGTGATGCGGTCGTCCGGGTCGCGGCCGACGCGCACGCGGCCCGCGCCCTCCAGCCGCGGCGCGGTGTCGAAGAGGGCGAGGCACATCGCGTCGAGCAGCGTGCTCTTGCCCGCGCCGGTCGGGCCGCAGATCGCGAACACGCCCGCCTCGCCGAGCGGGCCGTCGGCGAGCGGCAGCTCGAACTCTCCGTCGAGGCTCGCGAGGTTCGCGCCGCGGATCGCGAGGATCTTCACGAGGCGTTCTCCTCGAGCGCGCGGCGCGCGGCGTCGGCGACCTCGTGGAACGCGGCGAGCAGCGCCGCGTCCGGCTCGCCCTCGTACTTGCGCGCGTACGCCTCGCGGAACACCTCCTCCACGGTGAGATCGTGCAGCTGACGCCGCGGCGCGCGATCCGCGAGCGCCCCCGGCGCGCCCGCGTGCTCGACGCCGATCTTCACGAGGCGCACCGGCTTGTCCGCGAGCGCCGCCTCGACGCGTGCGCGCAGGTCGGGCGCCGGCGCGGTCAGCCGCACGCGCGCCTCGACGAACGGCCAGCGCTCGCGCGGCAGATCGGCGTCGACGGCGAGCGCGGCGAGCGCGGCGAGCACGTCGTCGAGCGGCGCGGGGCCCTCGCGCGGGACGCGGTGCACGTCGACCAGGCGCGGCACGCGGTGCGCGCGCTGCTCGGCGAGCCGTCCGTCCTCGAAGCGCACGACGCGCACCTGGTGCGGGTAGGTCTCCTCGGGGAGCGAGAGCGGGATGGGCGAGCCCGAGTAGTGGACGCGCTCGGTCACCGCCTGCGCGAGGTGGAGGTGGCCGAGCGCCACGTACTCGACGTCGTCGCCGAACAGATCCGCGGGCAGCGCTTGCTGCGGCCCGCCGAGGATCGCGCGCTCGCTCAGCTCGCTCGGCGTCGCGTCGACCATGTGGCAGTGACCCATCGCGACGAGCGCGTCGCGCGGGCCGCGGCGCGCGCGCGCGGCGTCGAGGACGGCGCGGTAGCGCGCGCGGACGCCGGCCACGATCGGGTCCCCCTCGCCCGGGTGGCGCGGCAGATCGCTCGGGCGCAGGAACGGCACCGCGGCGACCCACCCCGCGACGCCCGCCGCGTCCGAGACCGGGACGAGCATGTCCTCGCGCGCGGTGCCGATCACGCGCACGCCGATCGCGCGCAGGATCGGATCGGCCGCGCTCAAGCGGCCGGGCGAGTCGTGGTTGCCCGCGATCATCACGACGTCGAGCGCGGGCGAGCGGCGGCGCGCGCGCGCGAGGAAGGCGTAGAGCATCGCCTGCGCGGACGCGGGCGGGTTGGCCGAGTCGTACACGTCGCCCGCGACGAGCAGCGCGTCGACGGACTCGCGCTCGAGCACGTCGAGCAGGAAGTCCAGGAACGCGGCGTGCTCCGCCTCGCGACCGTGGCCCGCGAGGGTGTGACCGAGGTGCCAATCCGAGGTGTGGCAGAGGGTGAGCCGTCGGGTCATGGGGAGCGCCGCGTGGATCGAGACGCGCGCGCCCGCGCCGACTGACGCCACGCGCGCACCTCGTCTTCTATAGATCACGAGTCGGCCCGCGCGTCGATCCCTCTCGCGGGGCGCGGGCGCGGCTCCCGGCGATCGGGGCAGCTTGCGTGCCCTTGCCCTTGCCCTTGTGTCGGTCGGCGTTCGCAGGCCCGAATGAGCTCGCCTGGACCAGCGGGGAGGGCGCGTGCGCACACTCGGCCGGGGGCGCTGTGCCGTCCTCTGCCGTCGCCGACGGAAGCGACTGCCGGCGCCACGTGGCACGCGAGCTGCCCTCTCTGCTCGCATGCGTTGGGGATACGTGTGCCTGGCCGGCGGGCTCGCCGCCTCCCTTCCGTCGCCGGCCGCCGCCTGCGGGGGCTTCTTCTGCTCGAGCGCGCCGGTCGTGCAGGCGCGCGAGGTCGTCGCGTACGCGTACGAGGACGACGGCACGCTGACGATGGCGGTCCAGATCGTCTATCAGGGACGCGACGAGGACTTCGCGTGGATCCTCCCGCTCCCGGTCCCGCCGGGCACGATCGCGGTGGGGACCGACGCGCTCTTCGACGCGCTCTCCCTCGCGACCGAGCCGCAGTTCGATCTCCGGCTCGGCACCGAGGGGACGTGCGCGCAGACGGAGTGCACGTTCCCCTCGTCCGGCGGCGGGTGCGGCTTCGGCTGCGCCGCGGACGCGTCACCGGCCGGCGCCCGCGACGCCGCGGCCCTGATGGCGGACGCGGGCTCGGTCGAGATCCTCTCGCGCGGCGTGGTCGGGCCGTACGACACCGTCGTGCTCGGCGCGGCGAGCGCGGCCGACATCCTCGAGTGGCTCGGCGACAACGACTACGACATCCCCGCCGCGAGCGCGCCGCTCCTCGAGCCGTACGTGGCGCAGGGGTTCGTGTTCATCGCGCTGCGGCTCAACGCGAACCGCGACAGCTCGGTGATCCGCCCGATCGTGCTGCGCATGGCGACCGACGAGGCGTGCCTGCCGATCCGCCTCACCGCGATCGCGACGACGCCGAGCCTGCCGATCGCGCTGTTCTTCCTCGCGGACCGGCAGGCCCACTCGACGAACTACGCGGTCGCCGACGTGCCGGTCGATCCCAGGCTCTGGCTGCGCACGAGGACGTGGGACGGCGCGGTCCGCGACCGCGTCGCGGAGCTCGGCGGGCGTGCGTTCGCGACCGACTACGCGGGGCCGACGCCGCGCGTCTCGATCGCGCTGCCCGACGTCCTCGACCTGGCGCGCGAGACCGATCCGGCGCGGTTCGTCGGCGAGCTCCGCGCGCGAGGCTACCCGCCGGACGATCTGCTGCTCGATCTGTTCGAGCGGTACATCGGCCCGCCGGGTGCGCAGACGGCGCGTGACTACGTGAACTGCCTGACGCTGCGCGGCTCGACGGCGAGCTGCGGGGCGCCGACGCGCTTCGACGCGGAGCGGCTCGCGCGCGCGATCGAGGAGGAGATCACCGCGCCGCGGCGCGAGGCCGACGCGATGGTGGCGCGGCACCCCTACCTGACGCGGCTGAGCACGAGCATGCGCGCCGAGGACATGTCCCTCGACCCGGACTTCGCGCTCGATGACGGCTTGCCCGACGTGCCGCAACGACGAAACGCGCGGCTGATCGAGCAGTGCTCGGCCGACTACTACCCCGGCCGCGCGCCGGCCGTGCTCGAGGTCGGCGGCGTGCGCTACCCGGCGCGCCCCGGCCGCACGCTCAGCGCGGACGCCTACTGCCGCGAGATGGGCGGGACGGCGCGCGCGTCCTCGAGCGGCGGCTGCACGGCGGCGCGCGGGCGCGGCGCGCCGCTGATGCTCGTGCTCGCGGTCGGGGCCTTCGTCGCGGTCCGCCTCACGCGACGGCTGCGTGCGCCCGCGCGCTAGCGGACCTCGGTGACCTGCGCGAGGACGCGGAACGCGCCGAGGCGCCCGCGCGCGTCGTCGCGCACCTCGAGCTCGCCGCGGAGCGTGTCGAGGCGCATCGCGGCGTCGCGGTCGCCCGAGGTGGTGTCGAAGTCCTGCCCGACGACGTGGCGCTGCGGCTGCTCGTAGAGCGTGCAGTCGAAGTAGCCGGCGTCGCCGCCGCCGTAGAGGAGGCGCCCGGCGCAGGTGATCTCGGCGCGACACCAGAACGTGCCGTCCGGGCGATCGTGGCGCGTCACGGGGAAGCTGCAGGTCGTCCCCGGGCCCAGGCCGGCGACGCCGCTCACCTCGGTGATCCGCACGCTCACGTGGCGCGCGCTCGTGGCGCCGGCCAGCGGCGGCGGCGGGACGTCGGGCCAGCCGGGGCCGTGCACCGGGTCGGGCGGCGCGACGGGCGGCGGCGGCGGCTCGCCGGTCGCGACCGGATCGGCCGGCTCGGCGTCGGCGCGCCACGCCCAGACGATCGCCGCGGGCGGGACCAGACAGATCAGCGCGAGCAGGACGCCGCCGCAGCCGAGCGCGGTCCAGAGCGCGAACCCACCCTCTCGCGGAGTCAGCTCCCGCTCGTCCACCTCGGCCCTCTCAGATGTTGCGGCGGTACTGGCCGCCGACCTCGTAGAGCGCGCGCGTGATCTGGCCGAGGCTCAGGTGCTCCGTCGCCTCGAGCAGCGCGCAAAACAGGTTGTCCCCGGCGAGCGCGGCCCGCCGCAGCGACGCGAGCGCGGCGGGCGCCTCGGCCGCGTGCGCCGCGTGGAAGGCGCGCAGCCGCTCGATGCAGCCGACCTTCTCTTCGCGGCTCGCGCGCGTGAGCGCGACGTCGCGCGGCGTCGACGCCTCCTCCGCGTGGCGCGGGAGGAACGTGTTGACGCCGACGATCGGCAGATCGCCCGAGTGCTTGCGCCGCTCGTACTCGAGCGAGTCGTCCTGGATCTGGCCTCGCTGGTACTGCCGCTCCATCGCGCCGAGCACGCCGCCGCGCTCGGTGAGCCGGTCGAGCTCGGCGAGCACCGCCTCCTCGACCAGGTCGGTGAGCTCCTCGACGAGGAAGCTGCCCTGCGTCGCGTTCTCGCAGCTCACCATCCCGAACTCCTTGTTGATGATGAGCTGGATGGCCATCGCGCGGCGCACGGACTCCTCCGTCGGCGTCGTGATCGCCTCGTCGTAGGCGTTCGTGTGCAGGCTCTGCGCGTTGTCGTACGTCGCCAACAGGGCTTGCAGCGTCGTGCGGATGTCGTTGAACTCGATCTCCATCGCGTGGAGCGAGCGGCCCGACGTCTGGATGTGGTACTTGAGCATCTGGCTGCGCGCGTCGGCCCCGTAGAGGCGCTTCATCGCGACCGCCCAGATCCGCCGCGCCACGCGGCCGATCACGGTGTACTCGGGGTCCATCCCGTTCGAGAAGAAGAAGCTCAGGTTGGGCGCGAAGGCGTTCACGTCCATCCCGCGCGCGCGGTAGTACTCGACGTAGGTGAAGCCGTTCGCGAGGGTGTAGGCGAGCTGGTGGATCGGGTTCGCGCCAGCCTCGGCGATGTGGTAGCCGCTGATCGAGACGCTGTAGAAGTTGCGCACGCGCTCGTCGATGAAGAACTGCTGCACGTCGCCCATCGCGCGCAGCGCGAACTCGGTCGAGAAGATGCAGGTGTTCTGGCCCTGATCCTCCTTGAGGATGTCGGCCTGCACCGTGCCCCGGACCTGCGTGAGCGCCTCGGTGCGGCAGCGCGCGAGCTCCTCGTCGGTCAGGAGCGCGCGCACCTCGGCCCACGTCGAGCCGCGCTTGGCGTCGGGCTGGAGCACCTCGGCCTCGGAGATCGCGAGCCGACCCTCGCTGCGCAAGAGACGCCGCGCGCGCTGCCGGATCGCGGTGTTCATGTAGAACGCGAGCACCGTCGGCGCCGGGCCGTTGATCGTCATCGAGACGCTCGTCGCCGGGTCGCAGAGATCGAAGCCGGCGTAGAGGCGCTCGGCCTCCTCGACGGTGAACACGCTGACGCCGCTCTCGCCGATCTTGCCGTAGATGTCGGGCCGGTGGTCGGGGTCCTGCCCGTAGAGGGTGATCGAGTCGAACGCGGTCGAGAGGCGCGCCGCGGGCTGGCCGGCGGCGAGGTAGTGGAACCGCTCGTTCGTGCGCTCGGCGGGGCCCTCGCCGGCGAACATGCGCGTCGGGTCCTCGGCCTCGCGCTTGAACGGGAAGGTGCCGGACGTGTAGGGGAACTCGCCGGGCACGTTCTCGAGCAGCCGCCAGCGGAGCCGGTCGCCCGCGCCGCGGTAGCGCGGGCGCGTGACACGCGGGACCTTCGTGCCCGAGAGCGAGGCTCGGCGCGTGGTGACCGCGATCTCCTTGCCACGGACCGTATAGCGGAACTCGTCCTGACGGTACGCCGCGTCCCACGCGTCCCATGCGGTCAGGAGCGCGCGGCACGCGGGGTCGAGCCGCGCTAGGCGCGCGTCGTGCTCGCGCGCGAGCGGCTCGAGCCGCGCGTCGAGCGCGATCGGCCCGTAGGGCGCGAAGCGCGGGTGGGCCGGGCCACCGAGCACCGCGAGCGCGCGGGCGAGCGCGTCGATCTCGTCGGCCGCCTCCGCCTGCTCGGCGGCGAACGCCCGGTGCGCGCGGCACGCGCCGCTGATCTCGCTCAGGTAGCGCTCGCGCCCGGACGGGATCACCTGCTGGCTCGTGTCGGTGACGCGCGCGTCGCCCGCCTCGATGGAGGGCGTGCGGTCCGCGCCGAAGCGCTCGTTCAGCGCGCGCACGAGGTGCGCGTAGAGCGCGTCGACCCCGGTATCGGCGAAGTGCGCGGCGCTCGTCCCGAAGATCGGGAGCCGCTCGACCGGCTCGTCGAAGCGGCGGTGGTTGCGCTGGTACTGCTTGCGCACGTCGCGCAGCGCGTCCTCGCTCCCGCGCCGCGTGAACTTGTTGATCGCGACGAAGTCCGCGTGATCGAGCATCTCGATCTTCTCGAGCTGGCTCGGCGCGCCGTACTCCGCGGTCATCACGTAGAGCGTCAGGTCCGCGAGCTCGACGATCGACGCGTCACCCTGCCCGATCCCGGCGGTCTCGACGAACACGACGCCGAAGCCCGCGCCGCGGAGCGTGGCGACGACGTCCGCGGCGGCCGCGCTGACCTCGCCGCGCGCGCCGCGCGTCGCGAGCGAGCGCATGTAGACCTCGCCGTGCCCGAGGCTGTTGAGCCGGATGCGGTCGCCGAGGAGCGCGCCGCCCGTGCGGCGCCGCGTCGGGTCGATGCACAGGACGGCGACGCGCTCCTCGGGGAAGTCGCGCACGAAGCGGCGCACGAGCTCGTCCGTGAGGCTGCTCTTGCCCGCGCCGCCGGTGCCCGTCACGCCGATCACGGGAGCGCCCCCCTCGCTCGTCGAGGGCCGCTCGAGGCCGAGCTCGACGCGGGTGATGCGGCGCGCGAGCGGCAACCAGCCCTCGCCCTCGATCGGCGCGTCGAGCGCGAAGTCGCAGCCCGCGAGCACCACGTCGATCATGCCCTGCAGGCCGAGGTTGCGGCCGTCCTCGGGGCTGAAGATGCGATCGATCCCGGCGGCGTGGAGCGCCTCGATCTCGCGCGGCACGATGACGCCGCCGCCGCCGCCGTAGATGCGCGCGTGGCGGGCGCCGAGCGCGTCGAGCCGCTCGCGCAGGTACGTGAAGTACTCGACGTGACCGCCCTGATAGCTCGTGAGCGCGACGCCCTGCACGTCCTCCTGGACCACCGCGAGCGCGACCTCCTCGACCGAGCGGTCGTGGCCGAGGTGGATCACCTCCGCGCCCGAGGCCTGGAGGATGCGCCGCATGATGTTGATCGACGCGTCGTGGCCGTCGAACAGCGCCGCGGCGGTCACGAGCCGGACGGGGTGCTTCAGGCGGTACGGGTCGGCGTCGGCCATGCCGCCTCGGTCTAGCATGGCCCTCCGAGCGCCGTCTGAGAGGTTGCTCAGCGCCCCGCGTCAGCGCGCGCAGGCGAAGGCGCGGATCCAGCCGTCCTCCGAGGCGACGATCGCGAGGTCGCCCGCGGTGTCGACGCGCACGGCGACGGGCGCGGCGACGGAGACGCGCGCGAGCGGGCGGCCGTCGGCGCCCGCGAACGCGCGCAGCCAGCCGCCGGCGTCCGCCGCGAGCACGGCGCCACCCATGGCGGTCACGTCCACGCTCACCGGCACGAGCGCGCCCGCCGCGAGCCAGCGCTCCCCGAGCGCCGCGTCCGCCGCGCCGACGGCGTCCGCGGTGACGAACGCGACCGTCTCGCCGCCGCGCGACGCGGCGATCGCGGCGACCGGCATCGCGGCGCTCGGCGCGAGCTGCGCGGCGACGCGCTCCGGCGCGTCGAGGGCGAACCGCTCGAGCGCGGGGCGGCCCGCGACGGAGCCGGCGACGAGGAGACCGCCGTCGGCGAAGGCGAGGCCGCTCACCTCGTCGAGCGTGGTCGGCAGCGGCCCGAAGGTCACCGGATCGGAGAGCCCGCGGACCATGACGCGGCCCCCTTCCGTCTCGTCGGCGTGCGCGACCCAGCGGCGCGTCGGCTCGACGGCGACGGCGACGATGCGCACGTCGGGATCGGTGCCGCCGACGATGCGAGGGAAGCCGTCCTCTTGCCACGCGCTCACGACGCCGCGCACGTCACCGGCGATCACCATGTCGTCGAGGAACGCGAGCGCGGGCACCTGCGCGCCCTCGACCTCGGCGCCGTAGAGGAACGCGCCCGGCTCGAGCTCGCCGAGGAAGCCGTCGAGCGTCCAGAGCTTGATGGAGCCGTCGTCCGCGGCGACGGCGATGCGGCGATCGGCCGCGACGGCGAGGCTCCAGATCGCGCCGTGCGGGCGCGTGTCGTCGTTGTGGACCGCGCCCGCCTCGACGAGCGCGCCGCCCGCGAGGAGGCAGCTCTCGAGCGAGGTCATCACGGGCGGGAGCTCCGGCGGGCTCGCGACGGTGACGACGGTGAGCGGCTCGGGCTCGAGCGGCGGCGCGTCGTGGCTCGAGGCGCACGCGGTGAGGGCGAGGACGAGGGCGGCGAGGGAGGCGTGTCGGTAGGTCATGCACCGAGGATGGCCGCCACGCAGGCATAGGTGAAATACCGCCACACAAACCCACCCATAGCGAGTCGCTATGCACGCACGCGGTGTGGCACATGCCGCCAGACGGTGGGACACGCGCGGCTCGATGGCGTGACCGCGCGCCGAGCGCGCCCACACCGCGGCGGGTCCCGCCGCTGCAACGTGGGCGAGCCGCCGAGCGCGAGCGTCTCGCGCGGCCTCGAGTGCGTCCCTTTTGGTAGGGTGCGGACCGAGCGCGCCTGGCGTTCGCTCACCCCTTCCATTCTCGAGGAGCATCACATGACGGACCACTGGAAGAAGACCACGCGCGTTCTCGCGGCGCTCGCGCTGCTCGGCGCCATCATCGCGTGCGGCGGGAGCAGCGACGACGACGGCGCGCCCATCACCGCGACGAGCGAAGGCACCGCGGCCGCGCAGCCGGCCGGCGGGCCGCCGCAGGCGCTCGCGCTCGGCGCGGCGCCCACGTCCATCCAGGTGCCGGCTCCGCCGAGCTTCGATCTCACGATCGCCGCGCAGGCCGAGTACCAGATCGACGCGATGGGCGCGCCGATGGACGCGGAGATCTTCCTCTACCGCGGGGACGACCTCGTCGAGAGCAACGACGACGGCGGCGAGGGCACCAACGCGCGGATCGTGCGCTTCCTCGACCCCGGCACCTACTCCGTCCGCATCGTCGAGCACCGCGCGCGTGCGATGACCGCGCAGGTGCAAGCCCAGCAGCTCCCGGAGCTGACGCCCGTCGGCACGCTGACGCCGGGACAGCCGCTCCAGGTGCAGTTCCCGAACTTCCCCATCCTGCAGCGCCCGCAGAACGACCGCGACGCGGCGCGCGCGGTGACGTTCACCGTGGCGGCGCCGGGCACCTACCAGTGCGACGCGGCGGCGAGCAACGGGCGCGACGCGAAGATGGCGATCATCCGCGACGGCCTGATCGTCGCGCAGGACGACGACAGCGGCGAGGGCAACAACGCGCGCATCACGCGCGCCTTCGAGCCCGGCACGTACAGCATCCGCGTGTGGGACTGGATCCGGCGCGGCGAGATGACGATCACGGTGAGCTGCACGCCGCGCTGAGTCTGCCCAGGGGCCAACGGCCATCGCTGCGCGATGGCCTGGCCTCGAATGCGTCCCTCGGCCGACGGCCATCGCTCGATGGCGGAGTCGGCCGCGGGGGACGGCCGCTCGCTTTCGGGTCACCGGACGTGTAGTCTGCGCGCATGGCGAGGCGCGACGTGCTGGTGGTCGACGACGACCCCTCGATGACGCTCTTGCTGTCACGCCTGCTCGAGAGCCGTGGCCTCCACGTGCGCGCGTTCGTCGAGCCGCAGGCTGCGCTCGCGAGCGCGCTCGAGGTGGTCCCGTCGCTCGTGCTGACGGACTGGGCGATGCCCAAGCTCGGCGGCGACGAGCTCGCGCGCGCCCTGCGCACGCGGCTCGCGCACCGCACGCCGCCGCTCGTCCTGGTCACGGCGAGCCGCTTCGTGCCGCGCGAGGTCGAGGCGCTGTTCGACGCGGTGCTCGAGAAGCCGTTCCGCCTCGAGCGCGTGACGCGGACGGTCGACGCGCTCGTGCGGACGGCGCCGTCCTCGCACATGCGCCTCGTACGGCCCCGGCGCCGCGCGTCGGGCGAGAGGGACGGCGCCTGCGACCCGGACGAGCGCGAGACGGACGAGCGCGAGACGGGGTGAGCGCGCCTCTGCGCTACTGCACGGCGGCGAGGAGGGTTCCGTCGCGGTCGTCGGAGCTCATCTCCCAGATCATCACGCCGCCGAGGCCGAGCTCGCGCGCGTAGTCGCGCTTGATGCGGAGCGACTCGGCGTCGTCGTAGCTCACGAACGTGCCGGTGCTCGGATCGTGGAGCCACGGGACGCGCGCCTGCGCGTGCCAGTGGCGGGTCATGCGCGGGAGGTAGTTGGCGCGCACGTCGTGCCAGTCGACGACGCCGCGCTCCCACGTCCCGTCCGCGGGGCCGCGGAACGGCTGGCCGAGCCCGTCGGCGCCCGCCGCGCCCGCGAACGTGCGGCCGTAGAACGGGACACCGA
The DNA here is from genome assembly GCA_019637095.1 of Sandaracinaceae bacterium. Classification (GTDB taxonomy): domain Bacteria; phylum Myxococcota_A; class Polyangia; order Polyangiales; family Sandaracinaceae; genus JACKEC01. Next base: position 11,828 of record JAHBWG010000107.1, read on the forward strand.
GCACGAGGCGCTCCGGCGGGACGCCGCCGGCGAGGTACGCGCGCACCGCCGAGTCGACGTCGAAGCCCTCCGGGCTCGGATCGCCCGGGTAGCGGCGCATCGGCGCGTTGAAGCCGGTGTGCGTGCCCCACGCGCCGTTGAAGTCGTAGGTCATGACGTTGATCCAGTCGAGCACGCGCCCGAGCTCCGCGAGCTCGAGGTTCTGGAGGGTCGTCGGCCCCGCGGGCGCCGCGATCGTGAGCAGGTAGTGTCGTCCGTCGGCGGCGCCGCGCGCGTCGAGGGCGCGGCGCACCTCCTCGAGCAGCAGCGTGTAGTTGCGGCGGTCCTCGGGCCGCGTGACGTTCGTCTCGAGCCCGCCGCCGACGGGGTACTCCCAGTCGACGTCGATGCCGTCGAAGCCGTACCGCACCATGAACTCGGTGCACGACTCGGCGAAGCGCCGCCGCGACGCGTCCGTCAGCGCGGCGTCGGAGAAGCGCGCCGACCAGGTCCAGCCGCCGATCGAGATCAGCGTGCGCAGGTGCGGGTGCCGCTCCTTGAGGAGCGCGAGGCGTCGAAAGCTGCCGCGCAAGGGATCGTCCCAGCGATCGCCGTCGTAGGTGCGCTCGGTGTCCGCGTAGGGATCGCCGAGCACGCACTCGCCCGCCTCGGAGAGGTTCGCGAACGCGTAGTTGACGTGGGTGAGGCGATCCGCCGGCAGATCGTCGACGTGGAAGTCGCGACCGTAGACGCCCCACGCGGTGAAGTAGCCGACGACGCGCCACGCTCCGGGCTGCGGTGGCGCGCTCGCGTCGCGCGCGCCCGCGTCGGTCCCCGAGGCGGGGCCGCCGTCGGCGCCGGGCGCGACGCCGCCGTCCGCCGTGCGCGCGGCGGAGGCGTCCCGGACGCGCGCCCCGCCGCCGTCGTGGTCGTCGGGAGGGCCGCCCACCGGCGGATCGCACGCCACCCAGACGCACGCGGCCAGCCCCATCGCGATCGCTCGAGTCACGCTGCACCTCTGCACGCTGCACCTCTCCACGCGGCACCTCCTCGATCGTCAGGTCCGTGCTCCGCGCGTGGCGGATCGGGTCACGGCGCCGGAACCTCGCGCGCGCGGCGCGGTCGGAGGACGCATGCGCCAGGCGCTCGTGCTCGCGTCGTGCGCGGTGCTCCTCGCGAGCCCGGCGCTCGCGCGCGTGGTGGGCTGGCACGAGCACCCCCTCGTCCGCGCGGCCATCGACGCGACGCGCGCGTCCGTCGGGACGTGCCTCGACGGAGAGCCCGCGACGCAGCGCGTGGTCGCCGTGCTCCACGTCCGCTCGGACGGGCGGCTCGAGCGTGTCTCGTTCCCGAGCGACCCGCCGCTCGGCGCGGCCGCCCGCTACTGCGTGGCGCGCACGCTCGCGCCGCTCCGGCTGCCGCCACCGCGGCGCGATCAGCACCTGCGGGTCACCTACGCGCGCGCCCCGTGAGCGGGCTCACCGGCCGAGCGCGCGCCGCCGCTCCTCGAGCGCGGCGACGAGGAGCCCGCGGCAGCGCTCGACGTCCTCGACCGTCTTCAGCTTCGCGTGCCGCATCCGCTTCCCCGTCCCCTCGAGGAGCCCCGCCGGATCGTCGAGCAGCGCGCCCTGATAGAAGCCGAGGTTCGCGTGCGTCGCGTGCGGCATCACGTACGCGTAGCCCTCGGTCATCTTCTTGGGCCCGAGCCCCCAGCTCACCGCGCGGTCGCCGAGGCGAACCTCCTCGTCGACCTCGGGGTGGAGCTCGCGCACGAGGCGCCGCGCCTCGAGCAGCAGCGGACGCACGCCGGGCGCCGAGGCCTCGAGCAGCTCCTCGAGCGTTCCCGTCTTCGCACCCGCCTTCGCACGGTTCACGACGCTCTTCCTCCTCCCGACACGCGGCGCCCTCAACGCCCCCGGCGGCGCACGCGGACGACGCGGCCGCGGCGCTGCTGGACATGCACCACGCGCCCTCGCGGCGGGTGGTGCTCGACCACCACGTGGCCGCGACCCCTCGCGCGCGGGTGCGGCGGCGGACCGGGCCCGTGCACGACGACCGCGCCGCGGGGCGGCGGCGGCCGCTCGACGACTACGACGCCCGGGCGCGGCGCCTCGACCACGACGGCGTGGCGCGGCGGCGGCGGCGGCGCGGCCACCACGATCTCGGGGCGGCGCGGCGCCTCGACCACGACGGCCGGACCGCGCGGCGCGTCGACGACGATCTCCGGACGCGGCGGCGCCTCCACGATCACGTCGGGCCGCGGCGGGGCCTCGACGATCACCTGGGGTTGCGGCGGGGCCTCGACGATCACCTGGGGCTGCGGCGGCGCCTCGACGATCACGCCGGGGCGAGGCGCGCTCGCGACGATCTCGGGGCGCGCCGGCGCGAGCACGGCGACGGCAGGCCCGCGGGCGCCGAGCCCCGGCGCGACGCCGCGATACGGCTGCCCGCCCACGACGACGCGCACGGCGACCGGGCCGTCCACGAGGCTTGCACCGTGCAGTGTCCCGCGGTGCGCGCGACGCTCGGGGTCCCACGTGAGCATCACCGGCCGCACGCCGGCGTCGGTCGGCAGGCGCACGCTGATGATCGCGTCCGCGCCGCGCGGCGGGCTCGCGCCGACGAAGTAGGCCTCCACCTCGCCCGACGGACGGGCGACCACCTCGACGGGGTGCGGCCCGACGGAGACCACCGCGCCGCCGTGGCTGGCGACGACGCCCGGCGGCGGCGGCGCGTAGTCCGGGTCCGCGCCGACGTCCGCGAGCAGCGCCTCGCCGCCCGCCGGCGGGATCGACGCCTCGGCCTCCTCCCCGCAGCTCGGGAGCGCGCACAGCCCGGCCAACGCCGTCCCCGCCAGCGTGAGCCAGGACCGGGGCCCCGCCGTGCTCGTCCGCTCGCTCCTCACCCGCTCGCCCATCGCTCCGTCTCTAGCCTACGTGCCTTCTCCGCGAGCGTCCACGCGGTTCCCGGCGCGGCGCGCCAGGCGCTCGTTGTATCGTCGCCGCCGTGCCCCGCCTCGCCTCGGCCCTGGCCACGTGCGCCCTCGCCTGGACGCTCGCGCCCGCGCTCGCGGCGGCGAGCCCGCAAGATCTGTTCGGCTACGGCGGGCGCACGAGCGGGCTCGCGATGACGGGCACCTCCTACGCCGAGGGCTACGAGGCGGTGTTCGCGAACCCGGCGGGGCTCGGGCCGTCGCGCCGGCGCCAGCTCGCGATCGGCCTCGCGGGCGGCGGCTTCGATCTGCGGATCGACGGGGAGCGAGCGCCGTTGACGCCGCCGCGCGGGATGACGATCGGCTTCGCGCTCCCGATCCCGTTCGGCGACGTGCTCGAGGATCGGATCACGATCGGCGGCGCCTTCTTCACCCCCGCCGAGGCGTTGATGCGCGGGACGGTGCGCTTCCCGGCGGTGCCGCAGTGGACGGTCCTCGACCGGGCGCAGGTCATCGCGATCATCCTGGGCTTGGGCGTCGATCTTCACGGCCTCGTCGACGGGCTGCACGTCGGCGTCGGCGTCTCCGCGCTCGCGCAGCTGTTCGGCGAGCTCGACGTGCGCCTCGACGAGACGAACGCGTTCAGCTCGATCGTCGAGCTGCAGCTCGTCGCGAGCTACGCGCCGACCGCCGGCATCAACTACCGCGCCGACGCGTGGGGCCTCGGCCTGAGCTACCGGCACGAGAGCCTCTCGCGCCTCGACCTCAGCGTGCGCGCGCGCGACCTGCCCATCGACGTGCCCGTGCTGAACGTGGGTGGGCTGGTGCAGTACGACCCGCCGACGGTCGTGCTCGAGGGCTACTGGCGGCCGATCCCCGATCTGATGGTCGTGCTCAACGTGACCCAGCGGATCTGGGACTTCTATCCGGGGCCCCAGGTGCCGACCACCGACATGGGCCGCAACGCGCCGGCACCGGAGCTCTCGTCGTACCCGAGCCCGCGCGTCGCGGTCGAGGGCATGGTCCGGGACGAGCGCTTCGAGCTCGCGCTCCGCGGCGGCTACGCGTTCGAGCCCTCGCCCGCGCCGCCCGCGCGCCTCGCGCCGCGGCGCACCGCCAGCGGCGAGCCGATCGCGACGGACCTCGTCCCCTACCGCCTCCTCGACAACCACCGGCACGTCCTGACCGCCGGCGCCGGCATCACGATCCACGTCGGCGCGGCGGGCGAGCGCCTCGTGATCGACGCCTTCGGGCAGCTCCACGTCCTGCAAGACCGCACGCACGAGATCGGCCGCGCGGACGCGGGCGCGCCGATGGTGACGAGCGGCGTGATCCTCTACGGCGGCTGGACCGCGCGGGTGGAGTTCTGATGCGGCGCGCGGGCGCGGCGTGGCTCCTCGTGCTCGGGCTCGCGTCGCCGGCCGCGGCGCAGTCGATGGACACGTACGGCATGGGCTCGCGCTCCGTCGCGCTCGCCGGCGCCGTCACCGCGGACGTCGAGGACCCGAGCGCCAACTACTACAACCCCGCCGGGATCGTGCGAGACGGGCAGCTCCGCATCCTCGCGGGGTGGTTCGGCGCGCACCACGAGCTGACGCTCGACGACGAGGACAGCAACGTCGACCCCGTCCACGGGCTCGTCGTCGGGCTGAACGTGCCGGGCAACATCGGCGACTTCCGCTTCGCGTTCGGCCTGGGCGTGCACCTCAACGATCAGCGCGTCTCGCGCACGCGCACGCTGCCCCGCACGCGGCCGCGCTGGGAGCTCTACGACAACCGCCCGCACCGCGCGTACCTCTCGACCCACGTCGCGATCGAGCCCGTCCCGTGGCTCCGCTTCGGCGGCGGGATCGGCTTCTTGTCGTACTCGGAGGTCGACCTGCGCATCCGCGGCACGATCGACGTCGGCGCGCCCGAGCGCGGCTCCGCGCTCGAGCACGACGTGCTCGGCAACCTCGTCACGATCCGCTTCCCGCAGGTCGGCGTGCAGGTGCAGCCGACCGATTGGCTCGACTTCGGCGCCGTCTACCGCGGCGAGTACGCGCTCTCGAGCGACCTCCACGCGCAGGTCGGCTCGCCCGACTTCGCAGGCGACGACGCGGCCGGGCTCACCGTCGGCTCGATCTACGTGCCCGCGTACCTCGAGCTCCTGAGCGCCTCGACCGGCGCCTACGTCCCGCACCAGCTCTCGTTCGGCGCGAGCGTGCGGCCGATCCCCGAGCTGCGCATCGGCGTCGAGCTCACCTGGCTGATGTGGTCGCTCTACCGCAGCGCGATCGGGCGCACGGACATCGACTTCCGCATCGTGGTCCCGCCGGAGCTCGGCGATCGCATCCGGGTCCCACCGCTCACGAACACGCAGCCCGTGCCCGCGCGGTTCTCCGATCGCGTCGTCCCGCGGATCGGCGTCGAGTGGAGGCCGCACGCGAGCCCCGAGGTCGCCGTGGACCTGCGCGGCGGCTACTTCTACGAGAACAGCCCCGCGCCCGAGCAGGCCGACGCGTACAACCTCGTCGACGCCGATCGGCACGCGTGGAGCCTGGGCGCCGGGATCGAGCTGCGGGCGCTGCGGCCGCTGCTGCCCGGCTCGCTCCGGTTCGACCTCCACCTGCAATACTCCTTGCTCCCTGCGCGCGCGATGACGAAGCGCTCTCCGATCGACCCGACCGGCGACTACGTCGCGCAGGGCCACATCTTCGCGGGCGGGCTCGTGACGGAGGTGCGGTTCGAGTGAGGGCGCCGTGCGCGATCTCCACCGCGCTCCTGCTCGCCGCGTGCTCGACGATCGGCGACGCGGGCGGCACGCCGGACGGGCTCCCGCACGGCGGGACGGGCGAGTTCCGCCTGCTCGACGGCGACGAGCTCGGGATCGCGGGCGCGCTGCCGGGCCGCGCGATGGTGCTGCGCGACGCGATCGAGCGCGCGGCGCCGGCCGGCGATTTCCTCTTCTACGCGACGGCGCGGCTCGGCGAGGCGCGCCCGGAGCTGCCCGACGGACACCCGCCGGGCGACATCTACTGGCCCGCCTTCGAGCCGCGCCGGATCCACCGCGCGAGCGCGTGGGAGGAGGGCGTCGGCGGCTTCGTCGCCGGGCCCGAGGTGCTCGCGGCGAGCGAGCCCTGGCACGGGGGCGAGGTCTACGACCCGTGGCCGGTGATCCTCGAGGACGGAACCGCGCGCCTCTACTACGCGGCGGCCGGCGGCGTCGGGCTCGCGGAGGCGCCGCGGGTCGACGGCGCGTTCGCGCACGTGGCGGGCCCGATCGTCGCGGGGGCGCGGCGCCCGTCGGTGATCCGCGGGCCCGACGGAGCGTGGTGGATGTACTACGAGGTCGCCGGCACGCTCCAGGCCGCCCGGTCCGAGGACGGGCGCGTGTTCGATCCGCGCGGGCGGATCACGATCGGCGGCGAGGACCACGGCGAGGGCACCGAGGTCGAGCGCGCGAGCCCGGGCGCGGTCCGCGTCGAGACGCGCGCCGGGCGCGTGCTCGTGCGGCTCTACTTCGAGTCGCTGCGCGACGGGCTCGTCGAGGGCGAGCGCGCGCACGTCCTCTACGTCGCCGGCAGCGCGGACGGCCTCGCGTTCGAGCGCCACCCGCGCGCCGTCCTCGCGGCGAGCGACGCGCGCTACCCGGCGCCCGTCCTCTTGGACACGCGCGTCACGCTGCTCTACGCGAGCCTGCCGTTCTTCGGCGGCCCCTATCAGACGCGCGCGGTCGTCGCCTCGGTCGGCCCGGCGGGCGAGCGCTTCGCGCCGGCGGACGCGGATCCTTGAGCGCCGAGCGCCCGCGACGAGGCGACCACGCGCGCGTGGCGATACGCTCCGCGGTGATGTCGCGCGCGCACCTCGCCCTCGCGCTCCTGACCGCCTGCTCCAGCCCGAGCGGCGACCCGAGCGGCAGCCCGCCCGCGCCGGCCGACCCGCCGCCGCGCGGCGAGGCCCCCGCGCCCGCGCCGCCGCCCGACGAGACGCCAGCGTGGCTGCGCACGCTGCTCGCCCACGATCTCTCCGGGCGCGCGACCGACGCCCGCACCATCGCGCTCGGCCAGCGGCTCGGCGCGCCGATCGTCTGCCCGCAGCCGGGCACCGGCTGCTTCGTCGAGCTCGAGCTCGCCGGGCACACGACCCAGCTCCACCTCGGCGACGACGAGGTGATCCAGATCTGGGGCCCGACCGAGCACGCACAGATGCCCGCGTGGGTCGAAGGCGTCGAGCGCGAGATCGATCGGAGCTCGCTCGAAGCGCTCAACGAGCCCGGCACGCGCCCCGACCGCCTCTGGCGCAGCCGCCGGCGCGTCGTGCTCCTGCACGATCACACCGGGCAACGGTGCGGCGGCTTCTGCCCCGCGATGATCTGGATCGCGCTGCCGAGCCATCCGTCGGCGCGCGGCTACGGGTTCACGACGCGGTAGACCCTCACTCCGCGGCGACGCCCGCGTCGCGACGCTCGTTGAACACGCGGGGGTGGTCCTGCGAGCGGTCGGTGATCTCGAGCCGCACGTGACCCTCGCGCAGCGTCGCGGTCCACGCGTAGCCCTGCCAGTGCTCCGCGCTCAAACGGCGCTGGCCGATCGCGAGGTCGGGCTCGCCCTCGCGCAGGACCACCCAGCGGTGCTCCTCCACGTCGGGCTGGCAAGTGCGCACCTGCTCGCGGACGCGCACGCCGTCGGCGACGTCGCGGACCTCGCGCTCGACGAAGGGACAGCGCGCCTCGTCGAACGCGAGCTCGCTCCGCGCCATGAACACGAACGAGAGGATCGCCAAGCCGATCGGCGCGGTGGCGAGCGCGACGAGCGCCGCCTTCTTCCAGCCCTTCACGTCCCGACCTCGCCGAGCGCGGCGCGGGGCGCGCCGATCGCCGCGAGCCACGGCGCGAGGTCCGCGAGCGCGCGCTCGACGAGCTTCTCGCGGCGCAAGCGGCGCTTGAAGATCTTCCTGCCGGGGAGCGGCGGGACCATGCTCCAGACGACGTTGGAGGGCGCGAAGTCCTTCTCGGTGTCCGAGAGGTGGCGGACGAGCCCGCCGAGCGCGGTGGTCTCCGGCGGGAGCGGCGCCGCTTCGCCGCGCGCGCGCGCCGCGAGCTGCACGCCGAGCACGAGCCCGCACGCCGCGCTCTCGACGTAGCCCTCGACGCCGCTGACCTGGCCCGCGAGGTAGACGCCCGGGAGCGCGCGCAGCGCGAGCGTCTCGTCGAGCGCGCGCGGCGCGTCGACGTAGGTGTTGCGGTGCACGCTGCCGAGCCGCTCGAACTCCGCCTGCTCGAGGCCGGGGATCATGCGAAAGACGCGCTGCTGGTCCGGCCACTTCATCCGCGTCTGGAAGCCGACGAGGTTGTAGGCCGACGCGTGGCGGTCCTCCTGGCGGAGCTGCACGACCGCGTGCGGGCGCGCGCCGGTGCGCGGGTCGACGAGGCCGACCGGCTTCATCGGCCCGAACGCGAGCGTCTGGAGGCCGCGCTCGGCCATCACCTCGAGCGGGAGGCAGCCCTCGAAGTAGCGAGGCTCCTCGAACGCGTGCGGCGTGACCTTGTCGGCGGCGAGCACCGCGGCGACGAACGCCTCGTACTCGTCCTTGGTCATCGGGCAGTTGCCGTAGGCGGCGTCGCCGCCCTTGTCGTAGCGGCTCGCGCGGAACACCACGTCCCAGTTCACCGAGTCGGCCGTGACGACGGGCGCGATCGCGTCGTAGTAGGCGAGGTGCTCGGCGCCGACGACGCGCGCGAGGTCGCGCGCGAGGGCGTCGCCGGTGAGCGGACCGGTCGCGAGCACGAGCGGGCGCGCGTCCTCGATGCGCTCGACGACCCGCGCGACGCGCTCGATGTTCGGGTGCGCGTCGACGCGGCGCGTGACCTCGGCGCTGAACACGTCGCGGTCCACCGCGAGCGCGCCGCCGGCGGGGACGCGCGCGAGCTCGGCCGCGCTCATCACCAGCGAGCCCGCGCGCCGCAGCTCCTCCTTGAGCAGCCCGACGGCGTTCACGAGATCCGCGCCGCGGAACGAGTTCGAGCACACGAGCTCGGCGAGCCCGTCGCTCTTCTGCGCGGCCGTGCGCGCGAGCGGCTTCTGCTCGACGAGCGTGACGCGCACGCCGCGCTCCGCGAGCTGCCACGCGCACTCGCAGCCCGCGAGCCCCGCGCCGACGATCGTGACGTCACCCATCGCGCGGAGGTCTAGCCGACGGACAGCCATCCGCCATCGCGCTGGTCCGCGAGGTCGCGCGAGGCGAGGCGCACGAGCGCGACGCGCACCGTCACGACGCCCAGGCCGGTGCGGCGCACGAGCTCGTCCACGGCGGCCGGCGCGGGGCCGAGCGCGTCGAGCACCGCGCGCTCCTCGGCGCCGAGGCGCGGACGCGGACGACGGCGCGCGGGCGCGGGCGCGTCGAGCGTGACGCCGAGCGCGCGCGCCACGTCGGCCGCGCACGTACACGGCGAGGCGCCGTCCGCGAGGAGCCGCGCGTTGCCCGCCGAGCGCGGATCCCACGGGCTCGCCGGCGCCGCGAGGAGCGGGCGGCCGAGCGCGAGCGCGGCGCGCGCGGTGCTCATCGCGCCCGAGCGCAGCGGCGCCTGCACGACCACGGTCGCGTCGGCGAGCGCCGCGATCAGCCGGTTGCGCGAGAGGAAGTGCCACGCGCGCGAGCTCGCCCCCGGCTCGCGCTCGGAGACCCAGCCGCCTCCCTCCGCGAGCACGCGCTCGAAGAGGCGGCGGTGCCCGGCGGGGTACGGGCGCTCGATCGGCGTGGGCAGCACGACGAGCGTGCGGCCGCCCGCGTCGAGCGCGCCCTCGTGCGCCGCCGCGTCGATGCCCTCGGCGCCGCCCGAGACGATCGCGTAGCCGACCGCGGCGAGCGCCGAGGCCAGCTCGCGCGCGAAGCGCGCCGCGCCGCGATCCGCCGCGCGCGTGCCGACGATCGCGACCGCGGGCGGCGACGGGATCGCGCCGCGCACGAAGAGCGCCTGCGGGGGGTCGTCGAGATCGGCCAGCGCCGGCGGGAAGGCGCTGGGGGCGAGGCGGACGGAGTCGGTCATGCGCGCTCATCGGCCTCGGCCCCGCCGGGTTTCTTGCCGCGGCGAGCGCGGCGGGGTGGGATGAGGCGCGATGGAGCTCGACGCGCGCACGATCGGGGCCGGGATCTTCGGTGTGCTCGGTGCGCTCGCGCTCGTCCAGACGCTCCGGCTCGCGTGGCGCGCCGGCGCGCGCCGCTGGACGCTCGCGCGGCGCTTCGCGCGGGCGCGCCGCGGCGAGTCCGACGCGGAGGCGCTCCTCGCGCGCGCCGGCTACCGCGTGCTCGCGCGGCAGGCGCGCGCGTCGCTCACGTACGTCGTCGATGGCACGCCGCGCGCTGCGCGGGTGGTCGCCGATCTGCTGGTCGAGCGCGGCGGCCGGCGCTTCGTCGCCGAGGTCAAGACCGGCGAGCGCGCCCCCGATCCGCTCGGGCGCGCGACGCGCCGCCAGCTGCTCGAGTACGCGCACGCGTTCGAGGCCGAGGGGCTCCTGCTCGTCGACGCGGACGCCGGCGCGGTGCGCGAGGTCGCGACGCCGCGGCGCCACGCGCCGAGCGCGCGCTGGGCGTGGCTGCTCGCCGGCGTCGCCGTCGGCTGGGCGCTCGCCACGCTGCTCGCGTGACCCACCGTGCATGGCGGCCGGCGGCGGTGGTAGGATCGGGACCGGGTTCCTCGACGGATGCGCAGCCGGATCCAGCTCGTCTCGGCCGCGGTGCTCGCCGCCGCGGTGGCGCTCGCCGCCGGGACGGCGTCGGCGTGGGCCGGCGGGATCAGCGCGGCGACGTTCGGCGCGAGCGGGTGCCCCGGCTGCCACGGCGGGGGCGCGGGCACGACCACCGCGTCGATCGCGTTCACGAGCCCGATCGTCTCGGGCGTCGCCAACACCATCACGGTCACCGTCGCCAACGCCTCGCAGAGCGGCGGCGGCTTCAACCTCCAGCTCAGCGGCGGGAGCTTCGCGGGGTCCCCGGGCGCCGGCGTCCACCGCTGGTCGGGTACCGAGGTCTCGCACAGCACGCCCGACACGACGGCGCCCTACCAGTGGTCGATCTCGTGGACGCCGGGCGCGGCGGGCCCGGCGACGTACACGCTCTGGGCGAACGCGGTGAACCTGGACGGAGACCTCACGCTCGACACGCCGCGCGGCACCGCGCTGAGCTCGACGGTGACGATCCTCCAGGCGCAAGGGACGAGCTGCTCGTCGGGCGCGCAGTGCGGCACCGGCCACTGCATCAACGGCGTGTGCTGCAACAACGGGTGCACCGGGCCGCCCGCGGCCTGCTACGCGTGCAACCTCGCGGGCTCCGTCGGCACGTGCTCTCCGCGCCCCGCCGGCACCGCGTGCTGCCCGACCGGCTACTCGTGGAACGGCTCGAGCTGCGTGGTCAGCAACGCCTGCGCCGCGGGGACCGCCGACTGCGTCGCGATCGCGACGTGCGTCCCAGGCGGCGGCTCGGCGTTCACCTGCACCTGCCCGCACGCCGGCTACCAGGGCAACGGCCGCACGTCGGGCAGCGGCTGCACGAACATCGACGAGTGCGCGAGCAACCCGTGCGCGCCCTTCGGCGCCGGCGGCCAGGACGGCATGGGCTGCACCGAGCGCGCGCTCGGGTCGTGGTCGCCGCCCGGCTACACCTGCACCTGCCAGCCGGGCTACGACTCGAACGGCACGACCTGCACGCTCGAGGACGAGTGCAGCGCCGGCCTCGACGACTGCCACCCGGTCGCCGTGTGCGCCGACCCCACGGACGCGCCGGGCGACTTCACCTGCACCTGCCCGAGCGGCTACACCGGGACGGGCCACGGCGCGCTCGGCTGCGCCGACGTGAACGAGTGCGCGCTCGGCCTCGACGACTGCCACGCGAACGCGACCTGCACGAACACCATCGGCAGCTTCACCTGCGCGTGCAACACCGGCTACACGGGGAACGGGCGCGCGTGCGCCGACATCGACGAGTGCCTCGACCCCGTCTTCTTCGGGATGTGCGATGTCAACTCGACTTGCAACAACCTCCCCGGCTCGTTCGAGTGCCGGTGCAACACGGGCTGGCGCGGCGACGGCCTCGTCGCGTGCGCGGACGTCGACGAGTGCGCGGAGGGCAGCCACGACTGCGATCCGAACGCGACGTGCGGCAACACGCCGGGGAGCTGGACGTGCGCGTGCGACGCGGGCTGGGACGGCGACGGGCGCACCTGCGTGGACATCGACGAGTGCCTGGACATGGCGTTCTCGAGCCGATGCTCGACGGTCGCGGCGTGCGTGAACGAGCCGGGCTCGTGGCGCTGCGCCTGCAACGCGGGCTACCGCGGCGACGGCTTCACCTGCGAGGACGTCGACGAGTGCGCGGAGGGCACCGCCACGTGCGATCCGAACGCCACCTGCGAGAACACCATCGGCGCGTACCGCTGCACGTGCGACATGTACTGGCGCGGCTCGGGGTTCGACTGCGTCGACGTCGACGAGTGCGCCGAGCGCACGCACGTCTGCGCGGCCAGCGAGCTCTGCCAGAACCAGGTCGGCGCGCCCGCGACGTGCACGTGCGCGCCCGGTTACACGCGCGGCGACGACGGCGTGTGCTTCACCGCCTGCGGAGACGCGATGGTCGGCCGCGGCGAGCTCTGCGACGACGGAAACCGCGACGCGGGCGACGGGTGCGACGCCTTCTGCCAGATCGAGCCGGGCTGGGCGTGCGTCGAGCGCACGGGCACGGTGAGCACCTGCTACCGGACGTGCGGCGACGGCTTCATCGATCCGAGCGAGGCGTGCGACGACGGCGCCGCCAACTCCGACACCGCCGCGGACGCGTGCCGGACCGACTGCACGCTCCCGCGGTGCGGCGACGGCGCGACGGACACGGGCGAGGAGTGCGACGACGGCGCCGCGAACGACGACGACGCGCCCGACGCCTGCCGCACGAGCTGCCACCGCCCGTTCTGCGGCGACGGCGTCGTCGACGCCACGGAGACGTGCGATCCGGGCAACGGCGTGCCCGGCGCGTCGATCGCCGGCACGTGCACGAGCCTCTGCGCGGGCGACGCGGGCATCGACGAGGCGGACCCGCCTATCCTCACCGGCGGCGCGTGCGCCGCGGCCCGACCGGGGCGGCCCGCGCCGACCCTCCTCGTGCTCGCGCTCGCCGCCTGGCTCGTCCGGCGGCGCCGCCGCGCGCCCTGACCCACCGACGGCGCGGGGATCAGATCAGGGGCGAGGAGCAGTCGTCGACGGTGTTCGGATCGAACGAGATCGACCACTCGAAGATGTACCCGTTGTCGATCGGCCAGAGGTCGGTGACCAGGAGCGACCAGTTGCCGTTGAGCGGGGTCCCGAGCAGGTTCGTCCACGGCTCGGCGGCGTTGTAGTCGCCCGGCGGCATCATGTCGACGGTGCCGATGAGGCAGGAGGGGGCGGAGTCCATCGCGCCGCCACCGTTCGCGTAGTCGAGCATCGCCGGGCGAGTCGCCGTCGGCGTCCAGCAGTAGCGGGCCCCGGTGCCCGGCGACGGCGTCGCGCTCTCGTCGCAGTCGTTCGCCTGGCCCAGGTAGATCTCGCCGCCCTCCTGGCCGAGGAAGCGCTGCAGCCGGACCTGCGCGCCGTTGGGCGCCTCGAGGGTGATCTCGAGGTCGCGCAGCCACGAGTGCTCCATGACGACGCAGATCGACGTGAGGTCGTTCACCGAGTCGAACGTCGCGCCCCCGAACCCGATGAAGTTGAGCGTCGCGCGGTACGGCTGCCGGCACTCCATCCTCGTCCCGAGGAGCCCCTGGATCGTGTAGCAGCGCTGCCCCGTCGGGCAGGACGCGTCGCTCGTGCAAGTGATGTTGCCGACGCCGTCGGGGAGCGCGAGCGGCGAGCCCAGCGGCGTGTCGATGCGGCCGCAGATCGGGCAGTCGCCGACGCCGGAGCACGACGGGTCCGAGCAGTCCCATTGGAAGTTGCAGTTGTTGTCGAGGCCGTCGGAGCACGTCTCGGGCGTGTTCTCGGGCGAGGGCACGCAGTCGCCGGCGTCTCGCCCCGGGTTCGAGGTCGAGCCGTCACCGAACGAGCTGCCTCCGTCGCCGGCGCGACCCATGGGGCGCCCGTCGACCGCGCACGCGGTGAGCCCGAAGACGGCGGAGACAGCGATGAGAACGAGCGAAGACCTGACCATCACGACACCTCGATGAGCGCGCAACGTGCCTGCTCGATCGGCCGCGGTCAATGCAACGGCGCGCAGCTCGTGAGATCTCGGCGCGGTCGCGCGGCCAAGGGCTAGGCTAGGCTAGCTAGCCGGGGAGACGGTGCTCGCCGCTCTCGCCGGGGTCGAACTCGGGCTCGTCGATCCGCACGAGGACGACGCTGATGTTGTCGCGGCCGCCGCGCGCGTTGGCCTCCTCGATCAGGCGGTCGACCGCCTTCTGGATCGTGGCCGCGCCCATGATCATCGGCAGGATCTCCGCCTCGGGCACCATCTTGAAGAGGCCGTCCGAGCAGAGGAGGTAGTAGTCGCCCGCGGCCGGCTCGTCGATCGTGAGGTCGACGTCGACGTCGTCGAACACGCCGACGGCGCGGCTCAGCTTGCCGGCGGCGGGGCCCTTGATGCCGACCGCGCCGAGCGTGTGATCCATGGTGAGCTGCTTGAGCTCCCCGCCGCGGATGCGGTAGCAGCGGCTGTCACCGACGTGTGCGACGTACACGCGGCGGCGACCCGGCGAGAAGCGCGCCGCGACGATGGTCGTGCCCATCCCCTGCTTGCTCTCGTCCTTGGCCGCCTCCTGGCGCACGCGCGTGTTCGCCTCGCGGATCGCCGCCGCGAGCTCGGCGCCTCGGCGCGGCCAGCCGTCCTCGAGCGCGCCGAACTTGCCGAGCGCGAAGCACTCCGCGAGGGAGTCGACGGTGATCGCCGAGGCGACCTCTCCCGCCGCGTAGCCGCCCATCCCGTCCGCGATCGCGTAGACGTCGTGCTCGGCGAGCACGAGGAAGGCGTCCTCGTTGTGCTCGCGGCGTTGACCGGGGTGCGTGCCTCCCGAGGCCATGACGACGATCTTCGGGACCGGGCCGGTGGGCTCCTCGTCCTCCTCGAGCCACAGCTCCTGGCTCTCGAGCGCGCCCGTGGGGAGCTCCTCGCTCGCGCCGCTCGTCGGGTGGATGCCCGAGGGCGGCGGGTCGCTCGCGAGCCGCGTCCCACCGTCCGGCTCCTCGTACTCCTCGTCGCGCCCCTTCTTCCTGGGGGTGGGCGGCGGCGCGTCATCGCCTCGCAGCGCCAGGAACGCGATCCCGGCGAGCATCACCGCGCCCGCGATCGCTGCGATGATCCACAACATCATCCGCGGACCTCGTCACACGCCCGAGCGCGGGAGGGGGAGCTCACCGGTCCAATCATGGGGTCGCCCGATTCTGCCAGGGTTCGGGCAATAACACAGCGCCGTTCGATTCGACAACGGGCTCGCGCCGCCAGAGCGCTAGTCCACTCGGGGCGGATCGGCCTCCGGCCGGCGAGCGAGCTCGGCGTCCAGGCTCGCGACCCGCGCGCGCACCCGCTCGAGCTCGCGGCGCGCCGCCTCCCGATCGGCGCGCGCGTCGCCGAGCTCGGCCTCGAGCGCCTGGCCGCGTGCGCCCGCCTGCTCGAGCTCGCGAGCGAGCCCCGCCGCGCGCGCGCGCTCCG